>PPDH01000041.1 GCA_002899765.1 Sulfurimonas sp.
CCATTCCGAACCCAGAAGCTAAGCCTCTCATCGCTGATAATACTGCATCTTTCAGGTGTGGAAATGTAGGTCGCTGCCTAGTTGATCATTTCTTCTTTTCTATCTTATAAATCTCACGATAAAATCATAAAAAATATTACAATTCTTGAAGCTTTAACAATTTATTATATGGTATTATTTTATATACTATTTAGGATGTTATATGAAAAATTATATAAAAGATCAGATAAAAAAATCATTTGAGACAAAACAAGCTATTTATCAAAATGAAGAGTTATTAAATAAAATTGTAGAGGTCTGTACACTATGTGTAGAGCTTTATAAAGGCAAAAATAAAACTATATTAGCTGGAAACGGCGGAAGTGCTGCTGATGCGCAACATATAGCTGCTGAGCTGGTTGGCAGATATGGATTCGACAGACCTTCAATTCCTTCATTGGCACTAACAACAGATACATCCAACTTAACGGCGATCGGGAATGACTATGGATATTACAAAGTATTTTCACGTCAACTTGAGGGTATGGGGCAAGAAGGTGATATATTTATCGGTATATCGACTTCCGGAAATTCTAAAAATATTATAAATGCATTTGAAGTTGCAAAGCAAAAGGGGATAAAAACTGTTGCTTTGGTAGGTAAAGACGGCGGAGAGATGGCTAAAATGGCTGATATAGCTTTAGTTGTACCATCTGATTCTACACCAAGGATACAAGAATCTCACATACTTATAGGGCATATTATTTGTGATATTATTGAAAAAGAGATTTTTGGCGAGGGTGTTAACTGATATTTATGAACAGAGCACTTTTTTTAGATCGTGATGGTGTTATAAACATTGAAAAGAACTACCTTTATAAGATTGAAGATTTTAAATTTATAGATGGCATATTTGAATTATGCAGGCATTATCAAAATTTGGGTTATCTTATTTTTGTAGTTACAAACCAGTCAGGGATAGCACGCGGCTATTATCGTGAATCAGATTTTGAGAAATTGACACTATGGATGATTAAACAATTTTTAAAAGAGGGTATTACGATAACAAAAGTTTACCACTGCCCTCATCATCCTGATATCTCCGGTACATGTGAATGTAGAAAGCCAAAGTCAGGTATGATATTAGAGGCTAAAAAAGAGTTTGATTTAGATTTGAAAAATTCAATTTTAGTCGGCGATAAAGAGCGTGATATTGAAGCGGCGACACATGCAGGAATACAAGAGAGCTATCTTTTTGACGAAACTGCGTCTCATAAAGAGTCAAAAGCGACAAGGATAGTTTTAAAACTAAAGGATATATATAGTGTTGATACTAAATAGCGGCGGAACATTTAATAAAAAATATAATCTCTTAAACGGAGAGCTTGAAGTTCCATATAATAACGAAGCTATAGAGCAAATTTTAAAAAGCATGGATGCTAAATATGATTTGGCAGGTGTTATTTATAAAGATAGTCAAGACATGACGATGGATGATAGAAAAATGCTGGTAAGAGTTATCATGGAGTCTAAAGATGATACTTTTGTTATTGTGCATGGAACGGATACTATGCATTTGAGTGCTGAGTTTTTAGCCGAAATATTTGACGATAGAAAGATTGTTTTTGTCGGTGCGATGAAACCATTTGAGATAGACAATATAGAAGCGAGTCTCAACCTGGGAATGGCAATCGGTTTTGCGAAAGCTGTAAATGAAAATGGAGTTTATATTTGCATGAGCGGACATGTAGAGCCATGGGATAAAATCCAAAAAAATAAAAAATTCGGAAAATTTGAAGTTGTCAAATAATATTTTATGTAATCACTGCCATTTAGAATTTGACCCATCGGTTATGATAAAAGAGGGTGAACTCCATTTCTGCTGTAAGGGATGTCAAGGAGTTTATCATCTTTTGCAAGATAAAGGTTTTGAGAGTTTTTATTAAAAAAGTAAAAGTTCTACTTTAGCTCCGCCGGCTCAAACGATTGAGGGCTCTTCTAGTTTTGACAGCCAATCTTTTTATGATAAATTTGTAAAAATAAATGATAAAGGCTTTTGTGAAGTCTCTTTGATAATCGAGGGGATTCACTGTTCTGCTTGTGTTTGGCTAAATGAAAAAGCGCTAAATAAGATGGATGGCGTAATAGAAGCCAATATCAACTTTACAAATAACAAAGCAACGATTGTATGGGCAGATGATGTCGTGAAGCTTTCAAAAATTATAGACATGATACGAGCTATAGGTTATGATGCTTTTGCTTATGATGCAATGACACAAGAGCATCATGTCAACAAAGAGAGAAAATCGTACTATCTTAAAATGGCAGTAGCAATATTTGCATCAATGAATATCATGTGGATAGCAGTTGCGCAGTATGCAGGATATTTTAGCGGAATAACGCAAGATGTAAAAACAATACTAAATATTGCAGAGTGGATTCTCTCTACGCCTGTACTTTTTTACAGTGGCTGGGTCTTTTTTAGAGGTGCATACTATGGGCTAAAAGAGAAAGTCGTAAATATGGACTTGCTGGTTTCAACTGGAGCATTGTTAACATATATATACTCAATATATATAACAGTTATGCAGCATGGTGAAGCTTATTTTGACTCTGTAAGCATGATAATTACTTTTGTTTTGATAGGAAAATTTTTAGAAGTTTTAAGTAAAAAAAATGCAGCCGATGCACTTGATGTTATTACGAAAAATATTCCCAGTGAAGTGAAAATTATAAGAGACGGTATAATTACTCAGTGCAAATTAGATGACGTTAAGGTCGGTGATAGCGTTGTCGTCTCATCGGGTGAGAAAATTTTGTTTGATGGTGAAATCATTAAGGGAAGCGGTTCTTTTGATGAGTCAAGTTTGAGTGGAGAGAGCAATCCTGTTTATAAAAGTGTTGGAATGAGTGTCGTAAGCGGTACTACAAGTATAGATGCCGATATACACTTTAGAGCAACAAAAGACTTCAAACACTCAACACTCTCAAATATAGTAACACTGCTAGAATCCGCAATACATAAAAAACCAAAAATTCAGCAGATGGCAAATAGGTTGTCTGAGTACTTTTCATCACTTATTTTACTGCTGGCATTAGTTACATTTTTGGGGTGGTGGTTTTGGCCAAATAGTTTTGAGACCTCTTTTATGGTAGCTGTATCTGTCATAATAATAGCATGTCCATGTGCGCTGGCTCTTGCTACTCCTGTTGCAACTTTGGTCGGACTCAGCATAAGCGCTTCAAGAGGAATACTTTTTAAAGAAGCTGCAGGTCTTGAGACTATGGCAAATATAGATACACTTGTTTTGGATAAAACAGGAACTATTACCGTTGGAAAACCTGAAGTTGTAAAAGAGCATTTGTATAGAGAGTTTGATAAAAAATTGCTCTATTCATTAGTTAAATCTTCTAAACATCCCATAGCAAACGGGATTGCAAAATATATAAAAGAGCAGACAAAAGAGATACAAGAGATAGTTTTTGACGAGTATAAACAGATTCCTGCAAAAGGGATAAAAGCAAAGTATAAAAATATAGAATTATTGGGAGGTAATCTGAAGTTTCTTCATGAGCATAACTTCGATGTAAAGTTTACAACCGATGATACGGCATTTTATTTTGTACTTGAAAATGAAATTGCAGCGGTGTATGAACTAAAAGATAAAATCAAAGACGGGATACAAGAGCTTATAGCAAATATGAAGCAAAACGGAATTGAAGTTGTACTTTTAAGCGGAGATCATAAAAACATTACCACAAACATTGCAAAAGAGGTGGGCATAAAAGAATTCTTTTATGAACAAACTCCTCAAGATAAAGCAGAATATATAAATACTCTTCATAAAAGTGGTAAAAAGGTGGTTATGGTTGGAGACGGCGTGAATGATATTTTAGCATTGGCGTCGGCTGATATTGCCATAGCTATGGGAAGTGGGAGTGATATAGCAGTTGAAGTAGGTGACGTTGTATTGCTTGATGATTCACTTAAGTCGTTAAATGAAGCATTTAAAATAAGCCGTACTACATATGGCTTAATTAAGCAAAATCTTTTAATCTCATTGGTCTACAATGCCCTAACTGTTCCTCTTGCCATGGCAGGATATATAATACCTCTTTTTGCGGCAATTTCTATGTCGCTAAGCTCGCTTTTGGTTGTAGGCAACTCAATGAGAATACGTTATAAATGGAAGAGGTAATAGATGGATAGTTGGGTAATAGCTATGATGCTCGGTGTTTCTATTTTTTTGGGAGCAGCTGCTCTTTTTGCATTTTTATGGGCGATTAAAAATGGGCAGTTTGATGATGAAGAGAAGTTTTTAAATGCTGCTAAATTTGATGGCGAAGATGAATTGAACGATGCTGTGATACAAGAAAAGAAAAGAAAAGATTTAGAGAAAAAATATAAGCCAGAATAATTTTTAATAAAGTGTGAAAGAGGATAGGAACTGCCCTTAAGGCAGTTCAGGGTAGATTATTTACCGATAGTTTGTGCAAAAGCTTCTAGCTCTTCATCAGAATACTTAGCAACTTGACCTTTCATAAGACCCTTCATTGGTCCGCCGTAAGTTCCAGCTTTGTAACCTTTAAGTGAAGCAGCGATATCAGCGTGAGTCATTTCTGCAACATTCTTAGATTTACGTAGAGCAGCTTTGCTCCAGTCAGTACCATGACAACCAGTACAAGCTCCGCTATTTACAGCAGCCATTAACGCAGTAGTTGCAGTTAATGCAACGATTGATAAAACGATTTTTTTCATAATTTTTTCCTTGAATTTATTTCGCACAAATTATAGTAACTTTACTCTTAAATACATGTTAATGATTTATCTGTTAATATTTTGTTAAATTAAATATACTATGTTGACAAAATAGTGACAAAATGGTGGTGAAATGCAATATATAAATAACAATTTGAAAGATAAAATGATTTTAATAACAGGCGGTGCAGGTTTTATAGGTTCAAATCTGGCATTTTATTTTCAAGAAAACCATCCTGAGGCGAAAGTTGTCATATTAGACAGCTTTAGGAGCACGGAACTGCTATCCAACGGGAATCTTAAAAGCTTTGGGCATTTTAAAAATCTGATAGGTTTTAGGGGTGAAATAATAAGCGGAGATATTAACGACAAAGATTTATTGCTTAATTTAGAATTAAATTATAAATTTGACTATATTTTTCATGAAGCGGCTATTTCGGACACTACTGCACTAGAGCAAGATTTGATGATAAGAACAAATGTTAACGCATATAAGAGTTTGCTTGAGTTGGCAATTAAGCATAATGCAAATATGATTTATGCATCGTCCGCAGCAACTTACGGTAATGCAGAATCACCGCAGATAGTCGGACGTGAAGCACCGCAGAACGTTTACGGGTTTTCAAAATTATGCATGGATAACTTAAGCCACCAATACATGAAAAAGAGTAGCATTTCAATTGTCGGGCTTAGATATTTCAATGTTTACGGAGCTAGAGAGTATTTTAAAAATTCTACTGCATCTATGATTTTGCAGTTTGGACATCAGATACTTTCAGGCAAAAATCCCCGTCTTTTTGAGCATAGCGATCAAATACTTCGCGATTTTGTATATATCGAGGATATAATTCAAGCAAATATAAAAGCGATGAATCCTAAAGAGAGCGGCATATATAATGTAGGAACGGGTAAAGCCAGAAGTTTTCAAGATATAGTAAATATTTTACAACTTGAGCTTGGCACTTCTTTGACATGTGAGTATATACCAAACCCTTATATCGGAAGCTATCAATTCCATACTGAAGCTGATATAGCTTCAACGAAAGAAGCTCTTGGATATGAGCCGAGATTTGAGATGGAAGAGGGTATAAAAGATTATATCGGTGAAATAAAAAGAGTTTATGAAGAAGAAGTAAAATAATGAAAATACTTAAAAATTTTTCCCCAAATATTTTGGTAATCGGTGATTTGATGATAGACCACTACTTATGGGGAAGTTGTGAGAGAATTTCTCCCGAAGCGCCCGTTCAAGTTGTTGACATCGCTAAAGAAACGACGGTACTAGGCGGTGCCGGTAATGTGATAAATAATCTAAAAGTTCTCGGTGCAAAAGTGAGTGTCGGAAGTGTTATCGGGGATGATGACAACGGCATAGAACTTGTTGACATGTTAAAAAAAATAGGGGTTGATACAAATAACATAATAACACTTCAAGGTAGAAAAACATCTAAGAAAAGCCGCGTTATAGCAAGTTCGCAACAAGTTCTAAGATATGACAAAGAGAGTAAAGAAGATATTTCAAAAACCGCTTCAGATGAGATTATAAACTCGCTAAAAGAGACTGTATCTGACTATGATGCCGTTGTGCTTTCCGATTACGGTAAAGGTGTTTTAAGTCAAGATTTGTGTCAAGGCATAATAAAACTTTGCAATAAAGAGAGTGTAAAAGTTTTAGTCGACCCAAAAGGTAGTGATTATAGTAAATATAGAGGGGCATATCTTTTAACGCCAAATAAAAAAGATGCAATAACTGCTACAAGCATTGATATAAAAGATAAAGAGTCTCTAAAAAAAGCACTTCTAAAATTAAAACAAGAGTGTGATTTGGCAATTTCACTTATCACTTTATCAGAAGACGGAATCGCTACTTATGATAATGAGATGAAGATATTTCCTACCGTTGCAAAAGAGGTTTATGATGTAACGGGAGCAGGAGATACGGTAATAGCATCAATAGCGTTTGCACTTAGTGCAGGTAAAAGCATTGATGAAGCAGCGGCATTTGCAAATCTTGCGGCAGGTGTAGTGGTTGGAAAAATCGGTTCTGCTACGGTTACTCTTGATGAGATTGAGGAGTATGAAGCAAGCCTGCATAAAAGTACTTCGGATGCGCATATAAAGAGTTTTGAAGATATTAATGCTATTGTTGAGAGATACAGAAAAAACGGCAAAAAAATCGTCTTTACAAACGGCTGTTTCGACATCTTGCATGTAGGGCATGTAAAGTATCTTCAAGAGGCAAAGAGTTTTGGAGACGTGCTCATAGTCGGACTTAATTCCGACGCATCGGTAAAAAGGCTCAAAGGCGAGTCGAGACCTATCAATATTGCTCAGGATAGAGCTTATCTGCTGGCTGCTCTTGAAGCCGTTGATTTTGTCGTGCCGTTTGAAGATGATACGCCTTATGAGCTTATAAAAATGATTAAGCCCGACACGCTTGTAAAAGGCGGCGACTATGAAGGCAAAGATGTCGTCGGAACAGAATTTGCTAGGGAATTGAAACTGGTTGACTTTGTAGATGGAAAAAGTACAACGATGACAATTAAAAAAATTCAAGGAGAGTAGATGTTTAAAAAAGCAGCTTTAACAGCACTAAGCGCCGTATCTGTTTTTGCGATGCATAGTGCTGAGGTTAATATTAATAATTCAGATATAGAGCTCTCAGCTAGCTTAGATATGGGTCAGTTTAATGAAAGTGTGGAACCAGCTACAATTTTTTTGGGCGCAAAATATTTAAATCCTGACGAGAGACACAGCAACGCAGATTCTATAGATGATTATCAAGAGATAAATTTTTTGATGCAAAAAAATGTAAATGCTGATTTTAGACTAGGACTGGGCGTTAAGCTGAATCATACCAAAAACTTTGTCTCAATCCCTCTGGGAGTAGAAGCCGTCTATAAACTTCCTCTGACTTCAAGTGTGCCGTTTTATATCGGTGCCTCTTTATATGCGGCTCCGGAGGTTCTCTCTTTAGATAAAGCCGATAACTTTTTAGAGTATCGCTTAAACGTAGAGGCAGAGGCGATACAAAACGGTTTTGTAACGCTTGGATACAGACATATGGATACTAACTATAAAAGCGGTGACGTAGAGTATAACGACTCGCTGTATTTTGGTCTGAAATTTCTGTTTTAGACTAAGGATTTAACTCTTTTACGGCTTCTATAACCTCTGCAGCCGTAATGCTCTTCATGCACTCATGATGTCCTAGAGGGCATTCTCTTCTCATGCACGGAGCGCATTCCATGTCATGTCTTACGATACTGCTTTTTTTGTTCATCCATTGTGAAGTTTCCGTATGTTTTGTAGGACCGAATATTGAGACCGTAGGAACATCGTAAGCTGCCGCTACATGCATAGGTCCGCTGTCGTTTGTAACAAACAGTGAACATCCGCCGATAAGCGAACATAACTCTTTTATGTTTGTTTTTCCTGCTAGATTTGTGTAATTTGTTACATGTAAAGATTTAAGGTGCGACTCTATCTCATCTGCCATCTCTACTTCGTTTGGCCCGCCAAAAATCACTATATCGTATCTATCGCTAAACTCGACTGCTACTTGGGCAAATCTCTCGGGATACCATCTTTTCGCACTTCCGTATGTTGCTCCGGCATTAATTCCCAACGTAGGTTTTCCAAATTTTTCAGGCTCTATGTAAAGGTGCAGTTTTGGGGTTATTTTGTTCCATTCGTCGGTGTTTATCATGGCAAGTTCGGCATACTGCTTAGAGAGGTGTTTATCTGTTTTGATGCTCGGTGTATGTGAGAGTAAAAACATAGAGTGCCATGACTTTTTGGCAACACAAAAAAAGCTTCCAGTTAGTTTTAAAAGCAAAGAGGAGTGGATTTGATTTCTAAAAGAGATTGCCATGTCAAAACTGCCTAACTTTTTTGCAAGCTCGTATGTTGCTTTGATTCTGTTTTTTGCTTTTTTTGTATCATCCACTACCGCTCTTTCGCACTTAGGGTGATATTTTAGCGCTTCAATGGAGACATGGCTTCCGACAAAAGTAAATCTCGCACTTGGATAGTAAGTGCCAAGAAGTTCAATAGCGGGAGTCGCCATAACAGCGTCGCCCAGCCAGTTTGGTAAAATTATCAGTATTTTCATAGTGGAATTATACCGCGTCTTTTATATAAATATAAATCGGAGATGAGCCAATACTGAGCGTTTGATTCTCTATCTTCTCTCCTTCATGAGAGAAGACTGTGAAAAATTCTTCATTTTTTAGTATTGTGGGTTTTTGCGACCAGTGGATTTGAAGAAGCTTGTTCTCAACTAAAAACTGAAGGATATAGTATCCACGTTTTATATCAAGCCGCAAAAACTGGGCATTTTTTAGAGTTTGCACCATAAATTTGTATGTCTTATATGCGTAGCGTTTTTTGATGCCCTCTCTATTATCGATGAGTCCGTATCCCGGAGCAATCAGCTGATGCCATGAAACAGAGTCGACCTGCTGTGACGCAAGTGAGAGAAGATAGTATCTTAACATGTAGTCTGCATAAAGCTCTTCGCTTACACACTCATATTCGCTTGTCGGAGCATAAGGCGCAGTGCCGCTTATAGGCCAGTTTGTTTATGTAATATGAAGCTCATGAGTGCTTTTTGGACTGAGCCAAACCATAGTGCTAAGCAGTGCTATTTTATCCTGCAGAGTAAATCCCATCTGCATATTTTCAGGAGCTCCGCGTCTGTCTACATAGAGAAGCGATGATACGCCGTCATAGCGGTATTTAAAAAGATTAAAAAGTGTATGAGCGGTGAAGTGATACTCAAAGTCTATAACTCCGCCCCCTATAAGTTTTACATGTGGAAATTTTGAAGTTTTTAAATCATACGCAACCTGATAAAAACGGCTGTATTCATCAACGCTGAAAAATCCCCATTTTGCCCTGTTTATGGTTGAGCCGATTTCAAAAATATCTACATGTTGATTTAGTGAGGTAAAAATTGTCTCTAAATCTTTTTGCAAAAGTGATAAATCTTCTACATGTTCTCTGTCTTGAAGAATTTTAAGCGTTATTTTTCTATCTTTACATGAGAGTATAAACTCTTTTAAGGGCGGTAGTTTATCCATTTCCCAAAGTTTTATGCGCAGCAGAATTCTATTTACGCCAAGCTCTTCTATCATCTTAAGAGTCTCATTTGGGTTGCGCTCAAAATCAATGCCTATGCAGAAAAAATCATTTGAGTTTATCTTTTTCCTTTTGACAAAAGGCGTCATGATAATTGAGAGAGGCAGAATAAAAAGTGAGATAAGAAAAGTTTTTAAAAGTGAGCCGATTTGGCTTTTCCTCATCTTTTTTTTATATACTTTGTCTTGTAATGGATATGGATGGTCGGAATAACTATCCCATCTGTACGGTTCTTTCATAAGGCGAATTATAACCGTTTTAAGATAAAATACTTCATGCATAATTTAAATAAAATCATAATATCTCTTTTACTTTTTACACTCTCATTGAGTGCATTAACGCTTCAAAAAGCAAACAGTTACAACTCTCAAAATATAGAAGGTTGGGTAATGTCTGAGAAACTTGACGGCATAAGAGCTTACTGGAACGGAAAAAATTTGCTTACAAGACAAAACAAAATTATAAATGCTCCGAAATATTTTACTAAAAATCTTCCGCCGTTTGAGCTTGACGGAGAACTTTGGAGTAAAAGAGGAGATTTTGAAAATATCCAGTCTATAGTTATGGATAAAACTCCGACTAAAAAATGGAGTGAGATAAAATATATGATTTTTTAAGCTCCTCATGCCAAGGGTAATTTTTTACAGCGACTGGAAAAAGTAAGAGTACATGTAGAAAAAAACAATCTCTTACATGTAAAGATAATAGAGCAAAAAGTCTGTAATTCAAAAGAGGAGTTAAACTCTTTTAAAAAAACTGTTTTATCGCTCGGCGGAGAGGGCGCGATGCTAAAAGATGCTTCAAAAGAGTATTTTGAAGGCAGAAGCGATTATCTGTTAAAAGTAAAGGAAGCAGATGATATGGAAGCAAAAGTGATTGGCTATAAAGAGGGAAAAGGTAAATTTGAGGGCTTTATGGGAAGCTTACATGTAAAGCTTGAAAACGGTATTGAATTTTTTATAGGAAGCGGTTTTAGTGATGAGATAAGAAAAAGTCCGCCGAAAATAGGCTCTACGATTACTTTTAAATATTACGGTTTTACAAAAGGAGGCAAACCGAAGTTTGCTTCATTTATGAGAGTGAGAGAAGATTAATGAATATTCTTGTGGTTCGCACCGATAAACTCGGTGATTTTATAACGGCGCTTCCTGCCATATATGTTTTAAAACAGCATAATCCAAACAACAGGGTTGTCGTATGTGTTGCTCCACTAAACAGAGCTTTGGCGGAATCTTGCAGCTTTATAGACGAGGTTATAGTCGATAACGGCGGCACTGTTTTTGAACTTGCAAAAAAACTGCAAAACGCAAAGATTGATGCGTCTATCACTCTTTTTTCAAATACCCGTGTAGCTCTTGCGCAGTTTTTGGCAAGGATTCCAAAGAGGATAGCACCTGCGACTAAAATCGCTCAGATTTTTTATACAAACAGGGTTGTACAAAGAAGAAGCGAAGTGAAAATGGCAGAGTTTGAGTACAACTTAGAGCTTACAAAGGCGCTTTTTAGCGATATAAGTTTAGAGTATAAAAAACCGCTCTTAGAGTTTAGCGATGCAAAGAAGATATATCAGGTTTTTTGTTTAAACAACGACATAGAAAAAGAGGTTATTGCTTTTCATGTCGGTTTCGGCGGTTCAAGCGATGCAAACTGGAATCTTGATGAGTATGAGATTTTAATCCGTGAAGTTATAAAGCAAGACAAGTATCAAGTAGTTTTAACCTTCGGACCTGATGAAAAAGAGCTATATGAAGAGATGCAAAAGAGGCTTTATGATGTCAATGCAGTTTTTTATCTCTCACTTGAAGGGTTGATTTACTTTGCAAAATTAGTAAGTAATTTTAAACTTTTTATCTCAACATCCACGGGAACTTATCATGTAGCTTCGCTTGTAGGAACGCCAACCATGACATTTTTTGCAGATTCGCTTTTTGCAAGTGCCAAAAGATGGAAAAGTATTGGGGATATAAGGCTTCAAAAACACTACATGATACCTAGTGATAAACAAAAGAGGGTAGAATTATTTGAAGAGCTAAAGAGAGAGTTATCAGAGATTGATTTTGTAAGTATAAAATAGATGCCCTCTATTTTATATATCTTATGTTAAAATCTTAACTAACACAATACGCCAATAATAACCGGGGCTGCAATGAAGTATGAAGATAATCCAAAAAGTATAAAATATTATGTCAAGCAGTTTTTTATAAGAGAAGAAAAAAGATTTAAGGGCAAAAAAATAGTTGATTTTCCTGCGGGCAACGGGGTGACTTCAAATATTATCAGGAGTATAGGAGCCGAGCCTCTGCCTTTTGATCTTTTCCCCGAATATTTTAATGTTGATGGTCTTGTATGCACTAGAGCAAATATAAATGAAGGTATTCCGCTTGATGATGAATCGGCAGATGCAATAGTGTCACAAGAGGGGATAGAGCATTTTGAAAATCAACTGGCTGCTTTGCAAGAATTTAATAGAATAATAAAAAAAGGCGGGAGTTTAATAGTTACAACACCGAATAATTCAAATATGGTAGGTAGATTAAGTTACTTTTTATCCGAGAGTGAACTCTTCAATAAAACAATGCCGCAAAATGAACTCGATGATATTTTGATGTCTAATCAAGAGATATCAAAAGAGATATATTACGGACATATTTTTTTAATAGGTATTAATAAACTAAGACTTTTGGCAAAACTCTCAGGTTTTAGAATAAAAAATGTAGAAAAAACAAAGCCAAAAACTACAGCTATTATTTTGCTTATTTTATTTTATCCTTTTATTTTATTCTCAAATTGGATAAGTTACAGAAGAAACCTAAAAAGAAATAAAAGTTTCCCTATGAATATAAAAAAAGAAGTCTATTCTGAACTCTTTAGACTTGCTACAAATCCAAGATTTTTAATAAATAGTCATATCTTTATAGAGTTTGAGAAAGAGTTTAATGTTGATGAGGTTAAAGACAATTTATATAGTCAACATGAAGAATTTGGAACTACATAGTCCATTCAATATCTTTTTTTACAATTACTGCAGGATTGCCTGCTGCAATTGAATTTGAAGGTATGCTTTTAGTTAGAGTTGAATTTATACCGACAACACTCCCTTCGCCAATCTCAACACCTTTTAGTATGGTTACATTGTCAGCCACCCATATTGAGCTTTGTAAAGTTATATTTTTTGCGGGGTTCATCCTTACATTGTTTTGATATATCGGGTGTCCGTCTGAGGTCATTATTTTTATATTTCTTGCTAATTTACACCCTTTATTGATAGTAAGTACGGCACCTTCTTTAGCACTTAAATAACTATTGTCACCTATCATGCAGTTGTTTTGAATATAAATTTTAGAATTATCCCCAATTATCTCTAGGAAAGAATTTCTTAAAACAGTGTTTTCGCCTATAAATAATTTATTGTTTTTACCTTTTACTTTTAAAGTACAACCTACCAGTTTTGCACTTTTTGAAATCTCTAAATCAAGCTCACCTTTTATTTTCAATTTGTTTCTTAGTTTTTGCAAAAAAGTAAAAGCTTTCATAATTTTTGTTCCTTGTTAAGCTCATAAAGTTTGATATATTTATAAAAATTAGTTGCCATGTGGGAAAATGCTATAACCAGTCCTGCATAGCCGTCTAAAAAACCTCTTTTTAAAAAATAGGTTTTAAAAAACGAGAAGAGGGCGTTAAAAAACGCTTTAGCAGGAGAGGAACTTTTTTTGCCTCTGTTATCATTTGCAAATATAGTTGAATAGCGCTCAAGCTTGATTATAAAATCTGTTATTGTAGAGTAGGGAAAGTGTAGAACCGACCCGTTGATTTGAGCTACATGAAAACCTTTTTCGATAACTTTTTCATGTACTTTTTCATTCGTAAAAGCCGTTTTTGTTATGTTATATAGCCGTACTATAATATCGTTGCCCCAGCAATGTTTTACATGTATATCTTTGTAGTAGTTTTCTCTTAAGATGGTATATACTTTTTTTTCATCCAATTGAAGTTTTGAGAGATTTTCTATAAACTCATCTGACAGAACTTCATCCGCATCAAGCGATAAAATACACTCATTTTTAGCAAAAGAGGCAGCAAGGTTTTTTGTCTCTCCAAAACCAAAGAACTCTCCCTGAACAAGATTTACATTTGGGTATTTTTTTGCAATCTCTAAAGTTGTATCGGTTGAACCGTTGTCATAAATTACAACATCACTAAAAGATTTAAGAGATTCAAGAGTCTGTGTTATAGTAGAAGCCGCGTCTTTTACGATGATTACGCATGAGATATTTTCAATCAACTATCGCTTCCCCCCGTAATCTTTTTTTTGCATTTTTTCTATCTTTATGAGTCTGTGAGTACTTTAGCGCTATTTTAACACAACTTGACTCATCGGATTTTGATAATTTTGCATACTCTTTTACAATAGTCTCTAAATCTTCATCTTTTGCCCAGAGTTTAGAGAAGTTCTTTAGCCTCTCATCAAGGCTTAGGGGCTTAAACTCCATTCTGTTAATATCTACGATTTTAAAAGTGTAGCTCTCATTCTCTTTTTTTATAAGTATATTACCAGGAGAGTAATCAAGATGGAAAATACCCTCTTCATGCAGTTTGAATGTAAACTCTGCAAAAGCTTTAAATACGCTCTCTTTTTCTAAAAAATTCCTGTTTATAAGAGGTTCTCGTATAGTAAAATCATATTCAAAATTCTCACTTACAAAGTAACTTTCATTAATCAGCCCAAATTTTTTAAACTCTATATAACCTATGGGTTTTGGAACAAAATCGACTATTTTTATGCTGTTTGCGTATGACTTTTTTGCTTTTTAATCTCTAAAAAAGGTATAAACTATTTTGTTTATTATATTTGGAATTTTAAATGATTTTACAACAAGATTTTCGGAATTAAACTCTATGGTTTTTATTTCGTTTCTTGCTTTATGTATGGAGTTGTGCGAGATATAAAAATACTCTTTTATATCTTTTAGCAGCTCATTATATCTGTCGTGAATTGATTCAAATTTCATTGTCTATCCTGCTTTGTGCTATAAAGATTCCGCTAAAGATGGCAAAAAATGCCATCGGGAATTGCTCATGAAACATAGTTTCTACTAAAGACGATATAGAGTAAACGCTTACAAAAACAATCATCAAGTTAAAATAAAATTTATCTTTTATATTGAGTTTTAAAAGATTATAAAAAATACTCAAATATAAAACAAGACCGATTAATCCCAGATGAACAGCCGTTTGAACATAAAAGTTATGGTAGCTCGGCATTATTTTTGCGCACTCCATATTTGGATGCTCCTTTGTTATACTCTCTTTCATTGCCTCCATATCATTGGTAACTCCGATGCCTAAAACAGGATTGTCTGAGAAAATCCCGCCGCCTATCTGCCAAACGGCAAGTCTCAGTCCTATTGATGAACAGTAATCATCTTTTGATATGATTTTTGTGATGTCAGAGAACCCGACTTCTACTCTTGCTTTAAAATTTGGGCTAATCATATATGAGATAAAAAATACTGATAAAAGCAGAGTAAGCATCCCAAAAAAAGCTAAAAGTTTGTTTTTAATATGTAAAAATCCTACTGCAAACAAAGAGACTGCAAATGCCGCCTGACCCGTTCTTCCTGCATTCATAAAAAGATTTGCCGTGGTTGTTATAAAAAATAGAGCATAGCCGATTTTTAGATTTAAGCTTTTTTCATAAAATATTCTGCTTAAGAGAAGCAATGAAGTAAAAGCCAAAAACATTGAGTATTGCGGATGATTCATAAAAGGATTTGGAAAATCAACTGTTGCATTTTTAAAACTCCATAGTTCAAAAAATACGCCGTATGAGATAAGTTCGCTAATAAACATACCCGTTAAAAATGCAGAAATTCCGTAGTTTAGATATTTTTTTTCTACCGTAGTTGCTATGACTATTGCGGTTAAAAAATACCAATATTTTCTTATGTAATCAAGCCCTCCGACGGGCTCTTGCGACCAGAGTAAAGAAATCAAACTAAAGGCGACAAAGAGCACTAAAGAGATAATAACTCTATTTGATTTTAAAAACTCTATTTTGTTTTTAAAACCATCGCTAAATAACCACAAAATAAATAGCAAAGCGGTTAATATTGATATTCCGCCTCTTGAAATCGGGAGTAAAAAAGCGTAAATAACAAATAAGTAGTTTATATATTTATTCATTTTCATCTTTAATAAGGGATTCAAAATACTCTATATATTTTTTGGCAGTTGTTTTATGAGATAGTTTGTCATTTATAATATCTTTTGCATGAGAGGTTACTCTCTCTAAAAGCTCTTTTGAATTATGCAACTCTCTTATCTTCTTTGCTATCGCCGAGGCATCTTTTATGGGAACTATAAAGCCGTTTGTTCCGTCTTGGATTATTTCAAGTGAACTCTCGTTTGCCGATGCAATTACGGTAGTACCGCTTGCAAGGGATTCCAGTATAACGCGAGGCAGCCCCTCTTTGCGGGTTGAAGCATGAATCAAAACGTCACACGCGGCGATGATTTGAGGCACGTCTTTTCTATGCCCAGTTACATGTATCCGCTCACTCATACCGCTTTTTTTTATCTCTGAGAGGTATGGCTCTTGAGAGATTTTATCGCCTATGAGAAGAATATGTAAATCTTTTATATCCGCTAACTCATGAGCGGCTTTTACGACATAAATCAAACCTTTATGCGGTCTTACGTTTGCTACAAAAGCAACATTGAAATTCTCTTTTGTCGTTTTAAACTCCTCTAAAGCGGCAGGAGTTTGATTGTACCAAGAAGTGTCATGTCCTTTGTAAATAGTCACAACTTTTTTATTTCTTGAAAAGACCTGCTTTTTTACATGTTGCGTTACTGCTTCAGAAACGCAGACAACTCCGTCAACTCTGGGATTTAGTGCGTTTAGATAAGAGCTTGGGTCATGTCTGTAAAGTCCGCCCGTAGTTCCTCTGTAAGTTACCAGTTTTACATCACTGCCCATGCAGGCAAAAATTGCGTTAGATATTGCCCTTGAATTTGTCGCATATACAATCTCTATATTTTTATCTTTTATAACTTTTTTGATTAAAGAGATTAGTTTTAAATCTATTTTTTTTCTATACTTTGCGTCTATTACTTCAATACCGCTCTCTTGAAGTCTTGGTGCATATTGGCTCTCTTTTTCACTTATTAGTGTCACGGTATGTCCTGCTTTGGCAAGGGATACATAGATTTCAAGTTCAGGGCGCACGCTGTTAAAAGAGTCGTTTGTAACGGTTAGTACAAGTAGGTTCAATTTAAGAGTTCCTTTGCTATTTTTACTATTCTCTCAGACTCTATCTCGCAAATAGAGAAGTCGTTTTTATTGAGTTTGTAGTGGTTTATTTCACTTGAAGATTTTATGACTTTGTTTATCGGCGTAACATATACACGGTTTATCGGAGTAGGTCCAAAAATAGTGATTGAGGGAATATTTAACCCCCATGCCATGTGGGTAGGTCCAGTATCGTTTCCTATAAGAAGCGAGCATTTGGAGATGACGAATTTTAGTTCATCTAAAGAGCCGCGGGGCAGTACATGTAGATATTTAGAATTGTCCTGCATCCAGAGTGCTCTTAGATGCTCTTTCTCACTTCCCCAGACTATAAATGTTTGTATACCTAGAGCCTCTGCAATTTTTACAAACTTCTCTTTTGGGTAATTTCTGCTCTCCCAAGTTGAGCCTATAACAAAGAGGTTGAAAACTTCGGGAAGATTATTTACATGTGAGGTTGAAAATAGAAACTTATCTTTGTTTAGGATTTTTTCGCTTGTTATTCTTATGCCCAGCGGTTCGCAGATGACGGTCGCATTTCGCTCAATCGTGTTTGCATCATAAGCGATACTTACTTTTTTGTTATAAAAAATCGAAGCAACACTCTCGCGAATGGACTCTTTGTCAAAACCCGCTATGATTTTTGCACCGATTATTTTAGCAACTATGGCAGACTTTAAAAGCCCCTGCGCATCTATGACGATGTCGTAGTTGTTTTTTGAGTAAGATTTTATGATTTTGTACTGAGAGAAAATTTCGCTCTTTTTCTTTTTGATAGATTTTAGATTTACTTCTAAAATGTTGTCGATATGCGGATTGTTTTGCAGCACGCCTTTAAACGCGCTCTCGACTACCCAGTCTATTTGGGAGGAGGGAAGCTCTTTTTTTATAAATTGGAGTGCCGCCATAGCGTGAATGATATCTCCCATGGCAGATAGCTTTACTATACATATTTTCATCAGTTATACCATCTTATATCTGTTTTTAAAACTCTTGCACTATCTCCACCGATTACACTATGCAAAGCGCCGCTGAAATTTTTTGCAACCGTTGTATTTGCCGCAATTATACATCCGTCATCAATAGATGTATTTTTTAGTATAAAGCATCTAGCTCCTATCCAGACATTGTTTCCGATAGTGATTTCAGTCGGAGTATTTATGATGTTATTGTTTATATCAAAAACCGGGTGGTGATCGCTATCCATGATTATACTCTGCCACGATATTCTGGCGTTATCGCCAATAGTTATTTTTTTAGCACACAGAATTATAGTATCACCTGTTATGCCAAATCTCTCTCCGGCACTAAAGTAAGCTTCTTTATCTATAAGAAACTTTGAACCTAAACCGATTTTTGCTCTGCCTTTGAAGGCTGCAACACCATCGATTTTTAAGATAGTTCTTGTGTAAGAGTAGTCGATGTGCTCTGTTCCGCCAAAGCCTATACGGATAATCCCTGTTTTAACTTTGCCAAGGCTTACTTTTCCATCCAGTGAGATGATTTTAGTTTTACTAGAGACAATAATAGGCAGCTTTACAGCTTGATGAAAAGGCAGGAGTCGAAAGTTTACATATATGCTCTTTGGAAGTCCAAACAAGTACTTGAACAAATGTGATATCTTTCTTGATTTTATCATTTTATAACTCCAATAAATTACGCAATAATAGCGTAACTAACAGATTAAAATTAGTTGTTAATTATTTTGTAGATAAAGTTTATTTAAAGATATCTATTAGATAAAGCTCTAATTTTATATCAATTGTTATGAAAATTAGATAAAATTCATCAAAATAAGAGCTTTGGAATAGTTATTTGAGAAAAATTTTAAAACGCTACATGCCATATATAAAAGAGTACAAATTAGAGTATTTTTTAGTGCTTGTGGGCATTATTTTTACCGTTGGTGCCACGACGGCGACGGCACATATTATGAAGCCTCTTATGGATGAGATGTTCATAGAGAAAAAAGAGGAGATGTTATACTATATCCCAATCGGGCTTATAGTTATATATTTCTTTAAATCTGCAGGCAGGTATATACAGTCGGTTTTTATGAATTATATCGGGCAGCATATTGTTACGAGGTTTCGTGAGATACTTTTAGAAAAAATCATTAATCTTGACATGTCATTTTTATATCTCAACCGCAGCGGCGAACTTATCTCAAGGGTTACAAACGATATAGAACGCATAAGATATTTTGTCTCTAACATGCTGCCTGAACTCTTTCGGGAGAGTTTAACCGTTGTCGCACTTATCGGCTACGTCATATATCTAAATCCTACGCTGGCTTTTTACTCTCTTGTCGTACTACCTGTTGTGGTTTATCCGATTCTTTTAATCGGCAAAAAACTCAAAAAATACTCCCGCCGTTCACAAGAGAAAAATGCCGATGTCGTAACAAGACTTACCGAGGTTTTTAACAACAGTGAAATCATAAAAGCAAATGCGACGCAGAGGTTTGAGCTGGATAGGTTCAGTGTTCAAAACTGGCAGTTTTTCAAGATAAATATGAAGTCTGTTTATGTCGGGGATATAGTCTCTCCCATGATGGAGATTGTCGGAGCGTTGGGGCTTGCAGCGGTTATTTTTGTCGGCGGGCGGGAAGTTTATGAGGGCAGGATGAGCGTGGGTGAATTTACGGCGTTCATTACCGCCGTAGGACTTGTTTTTCAGCCGATTCGCCGTATCAGCTCAATATACTCAAAAATTCAAGATGCCCTAGCTGCAAGTGAGAGGGTTTTTGAGCTTCTTGATAGAGAAAACGGGATACTTGACGTAGTAAAAGTTTTAGAAGATGACATCACACATGTAGAATTCAGACATGTTAAACTAAAGTATGATGACTCTTACGCGCTTGATGATGTAAACGTAGAGATAAAACAGGGCGAAAATATAGCGCTTGTCGGAGACAGCGGAGGCGGGAAAAGTACATTTATAAATATGCTTTTGCGTTTTTATGACCCGCACAGCGGTGAAGTTTTGGTAAACGGTACAAATATAAAAGAGTTTACGCAGGATTCACTCAAACATCATATCTCTTTGGTAACGCAGAGAATCTATATCTTCCAAGACACTCTTGCCGCTAACGTAGCTTACGGGCAGGAGATTGACGAGAAAAGAGTCATAGAAGCTTTAAAGCTTGCCGATGCTTATGATTTTGTAACATCTTTAGAAGAGGGGATAGAGACAAAAATGGAAGAGTACGGCTCAAACCTCTCAGGCGGACAGAGACAGCGCATAGCAATCGCAAGAGCCATCTACAAACATGCCTCGCTTCTACTTTTTGACGAGGCAACTTCGGCTTTGGATAATGAGAGTGAAAAGAGAATCCAAAACGCTCTTCACGAGTACACAAAAGATAAGATTACTATAACGATTGCCCACCGACTTAGCACTATTGAGCATGCAGATAAGATTTTGGTTATGCAAAAAGGCAAGATTATTGCAAGCGGGAATCACAGCGAACTTTTGGAAAACTGTGACGTTTATCAAAAGCTGGCAGGTCGCCTTGAAAATTGAGTTATTTGAATAAGTAAGTTTTTGGATTGCCGCGCTTGTCATTGCGAGGCTTCAGCCGTGGCAATCTATGGTTAATTAAAGCACTCAATTAAATTAATGAGAATTTCAACACTTTTTAGAGATAATCGCCCTAATTATAAAATATAAACAAGCTATATAAGGACAGATATGCTAGATTTTGCAAAATTTACAAAGTACTAAAAACCGGGACCTCGTTATACGAGCTATCCTACGGCATTGGAGTTTAGCGACTCTTTTGGTTATGATGAGTATATTCAAAAGTTAAAATCTCAAGATTCGTCTCGTCCTCTTAGTTTATATTTTCATCTACCTTTTTGTAAAAATGCCTGTTATTTTTGCGGCTGTAATGTCGTCTTTACATCTAAAGAGGACAAGATGCTGCGTTACATGGACTATCTCAAAAGAGAGCTAAAGATACTCTCTTCACATGTAGACTGCTCTCGTAGTGTGATTCAGATGCACTTTGGCGGCGGAACGCCTACATTTTTTAGCGCATCTGAACTTGAAGGTGTTATCAAAGAGATACGCTCTTTTTTCCCTAACTTTGTAAAAGATGCAGAGGTCAGCTGTGAGATAGACCCTCGTCATATTGACGAGGATCAGATGCGGGTTTTAAGCGAGAACGGATTTAACCGCGTAAGCTTCGGTATTCAAGATTTTAATGAAAAAGTGCAAATGGCAGTTCATAGAGTTCAGCCTTATGATGTTACAAAAAAAGCAATGGATTTGGCAAGAAAGTACAATATGGTATCAGTCAATGTAGACATTATTTACGGACTTCCTTTTCAATCTTTGGAGACTTTTAAAGAGACGCTCTCTCTTTCAATCACGCTAAATCCCGACAGATTTGCGGTGTTTAATTACGCTCATGTTCCTTGGATGAAAAAGACTATGCGAAAAATCGATGAGACGACTCTTCCTCTGCCTGATGAGAAGCTTCAAATCATGCAGTATACTATTGATTTTTTAACATCAAACGGCTACAAAATGATTGGTATGGATCACTTTGCAAAACCTGAAGATGAGCTTTTTAAAGCGATAAAAAAAGGTGAACTTCATAGAAACTTTCAAGGATACACGACAAAAGGCGGCGCGGATTTGATAGGAGTAGGTCTTACTTCTATCGGCGAAGGAGTCGATTATTACGCGCAAAACTTTAAAGACATGAGAGAGTATGAAGAAGCAATTGACGCAGGAAAACTCCCTTTTGAGCGCGGTGTTGTCTTAAATGAGGATGATCAAATCAGACAATATGTAATCATGGAGCTTATGAGTAACTTCAAGCTTGATATAAAACGATTTGAAAAACTATTTAACATTGATTTTAAAGAGTATTTTGCAGATGCCGTAGAAGCGCTTAAGC
This sequence comes from Sulfurimonas sp., assembly GCA_002899765.1. Taxonomy (GTDB): domain Bacteria; phylum Campylobacterota; class Campylobacteria; order Campylobacterales; family Sulfurimonadaceae; genus Sulfurimonas. Next base: position 22,081 of record PPDH01000041.1, read on the forward strand.
CTTTTGAAGAAGATGAACTCTTAACAATAGACGATGATTTCATAAAGTGCAGCGAGACGGGAACACTTCTTATAAGAAATATTGCAATGCCTTTTGATGCCTACATGAAAAAACATGCGGCAAGTTCTAAAACATTTTCTAAAACGGTGTAATAATGAGCAAAACTGCGCAGGAAATTTTCAACTTTGGTGCAACCACCGATGAGTGTATAAAGTGCGGGAAATGTATTCCCGTTTGTACGATTCACAATGTAAATGCCGATGAAGTTACCTCTCCAAGGGTATTCTTAGACCTCTTAGGCGCGTACCAAAGAGGCAATTTAGAGTTAGATAAAAATGCAAAAGCCATCTTTGAGAGCTGTTTTTTATGTACGGCATGTGTTGAGGTGTGTCCGAAATCACTTCCTACCGACATGGTTATAGAGCAGGTACGTGCTGACATAGGCAAAAAATTCGGTATAGCATGGTACAAAAAAGCTTTCTTTTTGCTTCTTCGCCACCGTTGGTTAAACGACATAGCTTTTAAACTCGGCTGGGTATTTCAGACATGTGGATTTAAGATTCAAGCTGATGTAGACTCTATGAGTTCTCGTTTTAATCTCCCGATGCTAAAAGCTGACAGACTTCTTCCGAGTCTTAGAAAAACATCATTTTTAAACTCGCATAAAGAAAATATAGACAACGGCGGCAAGAGAAAAGTGGCTATTTTTATTGGCTGCCTGGGCAATTACAACTATGTAAACGTCGGCAATTCGCTTTTGGAGATTTTGGAGCATTTGGGCATAGATGCTTTTTTAGCAAAAGACCAAAAGTGCTGCGGAGCACCCGCCTATTTTACGGGAGATTTTCACACGGTTGATTATAATGCGAAATTCAATATAGAGTATTTTGAGAGTTTTAGCAAAGACGTAGAGGCGATAATCGTTCCCGAGGCGACATGTAGCGCAATGCTAAAGATAGACTACGAGCACTTCTTCCACGACCAGCCTGAGTGGAAGGCAAGAGCAGTTGCCTTAAGAGACAAAATCTTTATGGCGACTGAGTGGCTTGAAAAACATACCGAGCTTAGCAAGATACTTGCATCTAAGAAAAAAGACCAGAAAATTGTGACTTATCATGACCCCTTTCATGCAAAAAAGATGCAGGGGATTCACTTGGAACCTAGGGCTCTTATAAGTAAAAACTATGACATTGTTGAGATGAGCGACCCGAATACATGTTGCGGATTTGGCGGTGTGACGATGCAGAGCGAGAAGTATCACTTTGCAAAAGCAGCCGGAATCCAAAAAGCTGATATGATTAAAAAAACGGGTGCAGACGTGGTTAGTTCGGAGTGCAGCGCATGCCGTATGCAGATAAACGCCTCTATGAACTATGTGGAAGCTCCACAAATCTTTAAAAATCCTATAGAACTTGTTGCCGAGGCATTAAGAGACTAGTGCAGATGTCTGCTTGGAATAATATATATGAGACGTTTGACCCCGTAGCGTTTCATATATTTTCTCTGCCTATTCACTGGTATGGAATCATGTATGTTTTGGCACTTCTGAGTGCTCTTTATATCGGGAAGTATTTTATCAAAAAAGATAATATCGATTTTGGCGCAAAAGGTATTGATATCTACTTTATCTATGTAGAGATTGGCGTTATTTTGGGTGCAAGACTAGGCTATATCCTCTTTTATGATACGCAAACGCTCTTTTATCTCTCTCATCCATGGCAGATATTCAACCCTTTTGTCGAGGGCGAATTTGTCGGTATAAGAGGCATGAGTTACCACGGTGCCGTGCTTGGTTTTTTACTGGCAACATATCTCTACTCAAAAAAGCATAAAATAGCCATCGGCAAGATAATGGATTTGGTTGCAATCAGCGTACCTCTTGCATTTGTGTTCGGACGTATAGGAAATTTTTTAAACAAAGAGCTTATCGGGCGCGAGACCGACGTACCGTGGGGAATTTTGGTCGAGGGTATTATGCGTCATCCTTCACAGCTTTATGAGGCGGTTTTAGAAGGGTTCGGTGTTTTTGCAGTCGTTTATATTTATAGAAGATTTCAGAGCTATAGCGGGGAGCTTATCTTAGTCTACGGCTTTAGTTACGGATTGTTTCGCGCTATCGCGGAGATTTGGCGTGCACCCGATATTCAGATAGGTTATGTCTGCTGCGGCGCAGTAACACAAGGGCAGGTTATGAGTCTGGTTATGAGTTTAACATGTGTTGCCGCGTGGGTATATTTTAAAAACAGAAGTGTTAGGATTTAGGCTCTTCATCCTTAGGCATGTCGTTCTCTTTTGTAATATTTCTTATATATGTACCGTTTTTGCGTGAATCTTTATCTTTTCTAACCGAACTTCTCCATAGATGATTTACTAGATAGTAAGCCAAAGAAGAGACAGATATAGAGTAAAAAGCGGTTCCTACATAAAGCGGGATGAAAATATTACTTAAGTTCTGGCTGAACCACTCTAGTGTCATCTCTACGGGAGTAGTCTCCATGCCAAGGAGAAAACTTCCCGTGAGATACTCCACATAGTACATTGCAGGCATCGTAAAAGGGTTGCTCAACCAGCACATCGCAAGAGCAATCGTGACGTTGAATCTTGTAAAAGGTATAAAAGCCACAACCGCAAGCATCTGCATCGGCATTGGGATAAATGCTATAAAAAGTCCTATGAAAACGGCTCTTGAGACCATCTTTCTGTTTGCAGAGAGATACTCTATGGGTATTTTATATTTATCGGTAAATGCCTTTAGCTTTTCATGTGCACTTAAGTTTTTAAACGTCTTTCTAATCATAATTTATACCATTTTGAAATGTGGGGTGATTATAGCCATAAAAAACTTATTTTTTTAATAATATGTTAAAATTGCACTATTAATATGAAAGTGGGTAAGCGATGTCATTCGAAAAACTCGGAGTTATAAAGCAGCTCCTTAGCGCCATAGAAGATTTGGGCTATGAAAAACCTACAAGTATCCAAACAAGAGCAATTCCTCTGGTTCTTGCAAAAAGCGATATTTTTGCAACCGCTCAGACGGGAACGGGAAAAACTGCAGCATTTGGGCTTCCTATGCTTCAAAGGCTCAGAAAAACATCTGCAGACCAAAACAGAGTAGTAAGAGGGATTATTTTATCTCCAACCAGAGAGTTGTCTCTGCAGATTTATGATGATTTGCAAAATTATGCAAAAAATATGCCGCTGAATATTGCCGTTTTAGTCGGCGGAAAAGATTTGGAGCTGCAGCAGAGACTATTAAAAGAGGGAGTTGATATCGTAATCGCAACACCCGGCAGAATAATCGAACATATAGGAAAAGGTCTAGATATCTCACATGTAGAGATTTTTGTCATTGATGAAGCAGATAGAATGCTCGATATGGGCTTTGTAAAAGAGATAAGGACGATTCATCCGCTTCTGCCAAAGAGACATCAAACGCTTCTTTTTTCAGCTACCTATAGCGATAAGGTAAGAAAACTCTCAAAACTTCTTCTTACAAAACCAGCTTTTATAGAAGCTTCAAAGAAAAACTCTACCGTTGATACCATAAATCAAGTTGCTTATTTAGTCGACACGGATAAAAAAGCCCAGCTTTTAGCCTATGTCATCGGTTCAAGAAACTTTAGGCAGGTTTTGGTCTTTACGAGAACAAAAGCAAGCGCGGATGAGCTTGTAATCGAGCTTAAAAAAGACGGTCTTAAGTGCGGCATAATACATGGCGATAAAACACAGGCAAACCGCCTAAAAACTCTAAACGATTTTAAAGAAGGCAAGATAAAAGTTCTAGTCGCAACAGACATAGCTTCAAGAGGTTTAGATATAGAAGAGCTGCCTTTTGTTATCAACTATGAGCTTCCCTCAATTCCTGAAGATTATGTACATAGAGTAGGGCGGACAGGTCGTGCAGGGCGCGAAGGAATGGCGATAAGTCTAATCGATATCTATGAAAAGTATGATATGAAAGCCATAGAGAAGCTAATCGGTATGAAAATACCACAAGAGACGGTGGAGGGTTTTGAACCCGATCCGACAATTCGCAGACGTGATGAAGATGAGATAAAACTCAAAAGCGAGCATAAAAAAGTAGAGATAAAAAGAGATAAAAAACCTTACAAAAAACCTCAAAAAGTCCAAAAGAGCGAAAAAGGTGAAACCTATAAAAAGCCGGTAACTACAAAAAAAAGAAAAACTACAAAGCGTGGTTAAGCACTGTTGTTAGAGATTTTGTACAGAGATGAGTACCTAGTGGCGATAAACAAGCCATCGGGTCTTTTGGTTCACCGCTCACCAATCGACAGACATGAGACAGAGTTTGCGGTGCAGATTCTTCGAGATCAGATAGGGCAGTTTGTCTATCCCGTTCATCGTTTAGACAAGCCGACTTCGGGAGTTTTGCTTTTTGCACTTGATAAAGAGAGCGCAAAGCTTATGAGTGAGCAGTTTCGCTCAAGAGAGAGTAAAAAAAGTTATCTGGCAGTTGTCCGCGGTTATATTGATGAGAGCGGAGTTATCGAGCATGCCTTAAGCGTGAAACTTGATAAAATCGCAGATAAAGACAGCTCTAACGACAAAGAGGCTCAAGAGGCAACAACCCACTACAGAAGAGTTGCAACGGTTGAGATTCCTTTTGCCGTAGGAAAGTATGACAAAACGAGATATTCTCTTGTGAGTCTTGAGCCCCAAACCGGACGAAAACATCAGCTACGCCGTCACATGAAACATATTTCACACCATATCTTGGGCGATACGAAGTATGGAAGAGGCGAGCATAACAAACTCATACGAGAAGAGTTTAACTGCCACAGAATGCTTTTACATGCAAGCTCTCTTCAAATTAAGCACCCGTATACGAATGATACGCTCATTATTAAAGCGCCTTTAGATGAGACTTTTAAAGCAATATACAAGTTTTTTAACTGGTATATTTGATATAATCCCACTAATTTTACATAGGAGCAACCATGGAAGCAATCTATCCGTACGCACATCTAATTCACTTACTTTTGGCAATCATATTTTTAGGTTATGTTTTTACGGACGTATTTATGATTTCATCACTTAAAAATAAGTTTGGCAAAGAGACAGATGAGAAGATTAACCAGACATTAGGTTCTAAAAGCTTTAAAATCTTCCCTATTTCACTTCTTGTTATTGTTTTAACAGGCGGTATGATGATGTCAAGATATATCAACTCCACTGCAGGTTTTTTTGAGACAGATATACAAAAACTTCTCGTTATCAAAATAGTGCTGGCACTTATTATCGTAGCGGGTGTGTTATTTAACCTTTTTACAAAATTTACGGGTAGAAAAAAACCAAAGTTTATGCAAGAGCAGTTTCATAAAGTAGTTCTAATCTTAGGATTTTTCATAGTAGTTTTAGCAAAAATGATGTTTAGCGCGTAATAACGATGTGCGCTTACTATGACATGTGAGTGTCACGTGCCAATGAGTGAAACAACGCGGCAGTCTGAAATGACAGTAGATTGCCGCGGCTAAAGCCTCGCAATGACAAGCGCGGGAATTTCCCACTTCGTCATTGCAAGCGAAACAATTTCCCACCTCGTCATTGCGAGGAGCCTGCGACGAAGCAATCTCTCTTGTCACTTTAGATTGCCGCGCTTCGCTCGCAATGACGGAGAAGCTTTGCTTGCAATGTCACATAAGGTGGCGACTGACACCCTTTTCTGTTTCTAAACTCTTATTGATTTTTCATAAAGTATTTCTGGATCTAAGTCTAAATGGTTTGACCACTCTATAGAATCAAAACTTACCCTTACACTGTTAAAAATAGATTTGTCTTTTAACTCTGAAAATTTACCTATATGTAGATACTAAGATACATCAAAAATTATCTTTTCACTGTTTTCAAAAGTTAGAAGTAGTTTATAGTCCTTTTGTGGTTCTACTGATTTAATTGCTAAATACATTATTTCTCCTTATTTTAATGGCTCTATAGAAAATGGCAATTCACCGTTTTGAGCTAAATTCCAATCTGCCATCAATTCATCTTTATGCAATTCTGCCCAAGCCTCAACTAACTTTTTTTGTTTATTTGGTAGTTTGCCATCGCTTACTTCACAACTATTTAAATCTAAGATTGCAGTATACTCATTATAGTAAACATGGATATGAGGTGGATTATGCTCATTTGGGGAACAATACATTCTAATAATTATCCCATAAAACATGCTGATAGTCGGCATTAAGAACCTCTTCTGTTGACATAGTAGATATTATAGCTAAAAGTAATTTATAAAAGAAAAAAGAATAGAAATCAATTTAATAGAATTTTATTTTGATAGAAGTAGCGTTATGTTAATTAAAGGAAAGTTTAAGAAAAAGCATAAAAGAGTGCCTAGTATCTTTTTACTCGCCCGTCATTGCGAGCGAAGCGCGGCAATCTCAATGACGAAAAAAAAAGCAAAAAAAAAGCCCCACCAACTCTTAAGAGAAAGTGAGGCTTAGTTTAACTAACTTTTGTCCGCATTACCACGCAGAACGTGGGAACGTGCGAACGAGAAAGAGGTTGCTTTGGATTAAGCAATGATGTTATCAGCTGAAAAATCAGCTAAAGTTAATCCTGCCAACTCAATTAACATATCAGTTGTACCATCAGCATCAGAATCTATTGCTAAATAAGTTGCAATTGCTTCATCAGCATCAGCTGTAGTATCATTTTCTAGTAATGCATACAATGTTGTAGCAGAAGATGTACCTGATAACGTTGCAAATGCTCCATCTGCAGCAGTTACTATAGCAGCAATATCAGCATAGTCAGTAGCAGCTACTTCTACATAGTTACCTGTAGTCGCAGTTGCATCACCAGCAAGTCCTAAAGATAAGAAATCTTCTGCATCATCAAAAGTAGTAATAACATCGAATGTATTTTCAGTTGTATCTGTACCATTACCAGTCATTCCTGAATCACCTGAAGCTATCACAACAGTATCAACTCCAGTGCCTAAAGTGATTGCATCTGCACCAATCGTACCAGTAATTGTATCTCCAAAATTTGAACCCTCTATTTCAACAGTTGCAGATACACCATAAGCAAGTGTAATTGCAGAAGCATCGATAATTTGGGCTGTAGTTGCAGCAGAACCATCAATAAAAAGAAGACCAGTGCCTTTTAGAGCAAAACCATTAAACTCATTGAATTGAGCAGAAGTAATATCTAAGCTAGTTACTACATTTACAGTATCAACATTACCTGTAATTGTTGCACCTGTTAAATCAGCACTTGTAGAAGTCAGTGTATTAGCACCTGTTCCTAAAGCTATAGTTGCTGTTGAAGCAAAAGTTGCAGCATTAAGAGTGTTAGCACCATCACCTAAATTGATATTGTATGCAGCAGTATTTCCTAGTGTAACTTCATCATCACCTGTACCAGTTACTAATACAACTTCACCAGCTGTAACAAGAGTTACTGTGTCAGCACCAGCACCTGTCACGAATTGAGACTCATCAGCAGCATCTGTTACAGTTAATGTATCATCACCAGCACCTGTATCAACTGTAAATAAATCTGTTGCACCACCGTCATCTACTTCAACATCATCATTACCAGCACCTAAAGCAATAAGTTGCTCATCTGCAGTATTACCATCAGATATAACTGTAATAGCAGCAGTTGATGTAGAGATAATAGAGTTTGCATTAGTTACAGTACCTAAATCAATTGTTTGAGTACCAGTTACAACTAAATCAGCATCATAAATATCTAATGTAGTCATACTTAATTTATCAGCAGTAGCATCTAAATATACTGACTCAAATACATCATTTGCACCGATAGTAACACCGCCAAGTGTAACTGCAGTAGTTGCATTTTCATTATCAAGTACAGCAAATTTGAATGAACCAGTTGTTTCACCAACAACATTGTCAGCATCTACATTTGTTTGGTTCGTTTTAGTAGTAATTAATTGGCTATCAGCAACTACTATTGCAAATGTGTTAAAATCAGCATCTAAAACTACAGAGTTTACAGTACTTACATCAGTTAAATCTAAAGCAGCAGCAGTTCCAACTACTACAGTTACTGTGCCAGTTGCACTGTTTACTAATTCTTCAGCATTTAAAGTAGCAGCAGTCATATTTAATGTAATATCAGCATCACCTGAAAGTGTCAATTCATCACCGATTGCATCTACAGTTAATTCTGTAGCAGCAGTAGCAACTAATGTTAATTCATCAACAGCATTTGTAACACTTACTTCACCAGATACACTAGCAGTAGCTTTTGAACCTGTTGCAGCAGCAGTTTCAGTTACAGATAAGTCTTTATCATTGATACCAGTGATAGTTGTACCTGCATAATTAATATTAGCAACAGTAACATCACCTGTAGCAGCCGTAGCATTTACTGTAGCAGCTGTAGCAATGTTTGAAGTAGTATCCATAGTCACAGAGAAATCTGAAACTTGGTCACCAGCAACAAAATTTGTAGCTCTCATACTAGTTAATGAAACAGCACCAGTGCCGTCAATAGCACCATCTAAAAGGTCTAATCTGTTAACAGTTACAGTAGTAGCACCGCTTACACTTGTACCTGCAAATGAGAAAGTACCAACTTTTTGAGCATTGATAGTAATGTTTTCAATACCAGAAACTGTTGGAGTTGCAGTAATATTTGATGTCGTAGTCAATGTTAATGTATCGCTATCAGTAGATGTAGCATCAATCATTAAGTCACCAGTATTATAAGTAGCTTGTGTACCTACGAAAGAATCGTTCTTAGCTGTACCAATAAAACTATCTGTAGCAGCAGTAGTCAACATTCCCGTTTCACCTACTCTAAAAACACCCTATTTTACACCTTTTTACCCTCTATAAAGCCCTTAAATAAGGGAAATGAAAGTTTTATTTCACAAATTGACTTTTTAGTGTTAAATTTCTTGCTGGCACTATGCTGGCAGTGATTGAATGTAAAAATGAAGGAATGACACTTTATGAAGCATTATATTAAGGGAGATTATACTGAATATTTTGCTGGCATATTGCTGGCAGCAGGTTAAATTTTAAGCTAGTTATAATGTTTAGATTTGGTGGTTTGAGTTGATTTAGAGGTTTATTTTGGTATAATAATCACAATTAAAGAAAGGAGTATCAGCTATGCCAATTATAGATATTGAAAAAGTCAAAGATGAAATAGTAGAACGATTAAAGCCACTTGATCCTGATAGAGTTATCTTGTTTGGTTCTTATGCTTATGGTACTCCTAACGAAGATAGTGATATTGATTTGTATGTTGTTACTAAAGATGAATTTATACCTCAAGACTTTAAAGAAAGAATGACACTAACAAATAAGATTTCAAATGCAATTGACGCTATTAGAGATAGAACTGCTGTAGATTTAATAGTGCATACTAAAAGTATGGCAGATAAATTTAAAGAACTTAATAGTTCATTCTCTAGAGAGTTATTATCACAGGGAAAAGTTTTATTATGAGCAAATCATTAGCTCTTGACTGGCTTAAATCTTCTTACAGTGATATAGTTACCCTTAATAAAATTTCAGATGATGACTTTATAACGCATGTAACAGCGTTTCATTCTCAACAATCTACTGAAAAATGCTTAAAAGCTATACTGGAATACAACGACACTAAAGTACCTTCAAAACATGATCTTAGAATGCTAAATAGACTTGTAAGTGATTATATTACAATTGATGATGATTTAATTCTTGATTCTCTTAATACTCTATATATAGACTCACGCTACCCTGGAGATATGGGGTTACTTCCTCATGGAAAACCTACATTGGAACAAGCACAAGAGTTCTACGAGTTTGCTAAACATATATTCTATCGTGTGTGTAAACTTCTAGAAATAGATCCAGAAGAAGTAAAAAAATAAATAGTGCCAGAGTAGGACTACCCTACTCTGGTACTTTAACTAGCCTTTTTCTGCTTAGCAATATGCCGAAGTAAAGTTGACCTACCAACTCCAAACCTATTAGCTACATTTTGAGAAGTTTGATTGTGTTTTAACTCTATTGCTTTTAGTACTTGCTGTTGAGTTAGTTTTGGTGGTCTGCCTAATCTTACTCCATTTGCTTTTGCTTTAGAGATACCATAGACTTGTTTCTCTACTTTTATATCATCTATAAACTCAATTAGATAGAGTAATAGTTCATCTAGGGTATGGGTATCTTTAGAGATAAACTTTTGTTGTACTACTTCTAGGGTTACATCTTTATCATTAAGTTCAAATAGTACTTCTAAGAGTGATTGTACACTTATACATAGAATTGATAATATTGTAACTGCTAGTGCATCTCCACTAGATAATGAATCTATAGCTTCTTGAAGTTTACGCTTTAGTTTAAAGCTTAGCTCCTTTGAAGTCTCTACATATATTTTAGAGCAGCCATGTGAGATAAGAAGTTCTGATTGTTCCTCTATCTCTAGTTTTGATGTTGATTGTATATATCCTATTCTCTTCATCGTATCATAGCTCCTTTTACATCATCATCTGTTGGCTTGATATATCCCATAGTAGTTTTTACATCACTGTGACCTATAAACTTACTTATGATTTTTGCATTTATACCTTTTGCTCCCATTTCAGTTATTAAGCCTTGTCTGAATGAGTGTGAAGTGTAACCAGCTCCAAGTATTGATTTCATAACATCATTAACTTGTGCTATAAATGTGAGTGGGTGTATCCATGTTCGCTTAGAGTGGTTGCTGCCTTTGGCTATAACTTTGATTTGTAGGTCTGTATCAGTTTCAAATACAAATAATTTCTTTAGCTGCTTTTTAAACTCATCACCTGCAAAGAGTTTTCTCTCTGATTTAGTTTTAGGTAGCAGTAACTTTGTCTCTCCTGTATCTAATAGCTCTTTTATATGTGATAGCTTCATCTCTTGTAACTCATTTAGTCGTAAACCTGTAAAGTATAAAATGGTAAATGCTCGAAGTAGATTATCTCTTGTGTTAGGACGAAGTGACTCATCACCTCTAACTGCACTCATCAGTTTTTTATACTCATGTTCGGTTACTGACTCTTTTATCCGTTTGGGTGTTTTTCTTTTAGATTTTGCTTTCATATCCTTTTCCTTATATTATCTCCTTATTAAGGGGTGTTTTATGGGGTTTTATTTTTGCTTGATTAATTTGATAGGCTTTAAAGCCCTTGAAATGGAGAAACCTTATAAAATGATGAAGTTTATAAGGTAAATTACAATCTACTCAAACTCGACACTCCAATTTCCATTATCCGTAATTACTTCAACTTTTACTAAATTACACTTAGCTGTATATCCAGCAGTAGCTTTTTGTCCGTATGATAAAGTTTTTGGAAACTCTTTTTGTCTATGTGCTGTCATTTTACAGTTACCATTATTTGTTATAACATTTTCAATTGTAACTTTATCTATAACTGCAGTTACTTCTACCACTGGTACACTTATCATATATCCACCCCAATCACTAGAGAGTGTCTTTGCTTCAATTCTTACTGGTGATTGTTCTGGTGTACTATCTGTACAACCACTTAAACCTATTATTAGCGTTATTGCTACTATACTTGTAATTAATCTCTTCATCTGTTTTATCCTTTGTATTTTTTATATAATTTGTTTGCCACTCTTGGCTACTACTCTCTTAAACTACCTATTTGATAAAACTCATCAGCACCATCATATTCAACCATTGCCTCATCCATTGTCTTATAAAACACTTCTGCTCTATTTCCACATATATGTTCCTCGAAATAGATATAACCATCACTATCATCATCCCACTGTACATAATCTATCCCTACACAGTTCTCGTGGAACTCTTTATATTTTTGGTTTTCTGTATATATTCGTTTAGCTTTCATCCTCTAGCTCTCTTATTGCGTTTTGTAGTATCTGATGGAAATATAGCTCACCTGTACTCTTCTTATTTTGAATATCTTTTGATAAAAACTTTAAACCCTCTTTAGTCCAACCTTTAAAGTTATGTTTTGCTTCATTAGTGATATAGAGATTTTCCATCTCTTGCTCCTCTTAATCTATTTATTTTTTTATACTAACTCTTATATGACAGAATTAGATCTGTTAGAACTCCCAATGAAAAGAAACCCACCCAACCTAATTACATTTAGGTTTTATTACATGACCTAGGCAGCATCCTAGGAGAGACTAAGAACAACCCATAAAAAGATAAAGATAGAAAGAAAAGATAGCACCGACAAGCCAGCAACAAACTCTATTCTTGAAAGAGGATAGGGGGGAGGGGCGCAAGCCCCGTTGGGGGAAAGGAGAGAACTTCTTAACATATAATCATCTCTAATATAGTCCTTTATACACCCTACTCTGTTGTAGCTTTTATTTACAAACCTCTCTTTATCAATTCATCTGATAGCTTGATAAAATGCTCTATTTGCTATCTTTGGCACTAGTGTTATGCAGATAGCTCCATTTAATATATTATGTGGCTTATAGTCTATTTTAGAATAATGAATATCACCCTTATACTCTGCATCTGATTGTTGTTGAATATAGATAAAGTGTCTCTTGTGTTTGAATTGCACCTCTTGATGTTTATTTAGCTTTTTAGCTAATGTTTTAACTATAGTTTTCATAACATAAACGCTACTGCATCTCTTGCACTCCCCTCACATACTCCTCCATCTATCATATTAGCCTCTATAAGCTCATCCTCTTCATCTCTTGCATCACTAGAGTAGATATTGACTATATAGCCACTATCTGCACTTAAAAAGATTTCGTAATAGTGTTCTTTATGTTTGAACTCTACTATGTTTTTAGTTTTAAGGATTCTTGCTAAAGTGTTGAGTTTGTTATTATGTAGAGCTGACATCTTTACTCTCCTTTAATCTTTGAAAATGGTGTAGGTGTAAACGATAAGTCTCTCTCAACTGACAAACCAAGAGAACCGTGAACTGATTCTAACTCCACTAAGGTGAAGTATCCCAATTCACTATCAAGCCCTTGTACGAAACCGAAACAAGTTGATACATCTGCTTTTGAGAACTCTATGATGTACCAAGTAAAATTACTATCAGGTGTAAATAGCTTTACATGACAGATTGGGTCTAATGTATTTTCAGTTTCATATAGGTCTGGTATATCACTTAGTAGTGTTTGTGGTATTAATTTACTCATCTGTATCTCCTATGCAGCAGTTGGTGTATCTATTTTATCTTCTACCAAAGTTTTAAACTTCCCATCTATAAGTTCTATCTCTATATCACTTAGTTGTGAAGTAAATGAGGTGTTTAGTTTAAATTTACGGTTAAAGAGTTTTGCTAAGAGTTCAGCACCCTCTTTATGGTTACCCTCTGCAACCTCTAGTATCTCTTGATTTATCCTTAACATCCTTGCTCTATTGGATGGTTTATCATTAGTTGCTTGTGTAGGTGTTATATCTGATAGCTGCTCTTTTTCATTTTGGGTGAGTTGTGTTTTAGAGTGATTTGTATTTGGTGTATATGGAAATAGTGTATCTTCATCTTCATAACCGTTTTCAAGTGATTTAAGTGCAGATGATAGCTGTACTAATTTTATCTTATCCCATGATTTAGCTTTACCATAAGTTGCTTCTACTTTTGCTATATCTATTTTTAGATTATTTATCTTGTTGAGTAGCAGCTCTCTTGCTTTTACCTCTCCCATATTATTTATGTTTGCCATAGCGTTGTTTTTAGCTTCTTGGAGTACTTTAGTGGCTAGCCATCTAGGGATTGCATTTAGTACTACATTTCTAATTGCTTTGCTTTGACCTATTTGGAAGATTATATCAACTCCTCTCTCACCCTCGTAGATCTCTTTGCCGTATTTGTTCTTAGGGCTTTGTTTGCTTTGTCTAAATGAGCGTGATATATTAAAGCCAGTCTCTAAGTCACAAAAATATGCTGTAAAGATATATGCTTTATCACTCTCTTGAACCTCTACATCTACCATTGCATTTCCAAAGTTTCTAACTATTGATAATGCAGCTCCTACTGTTAATCCCTCTATGATAGTTCCCCCTTGTTTCCAGCTATAGATAAACTCTTCACCAGCAATACTAGCTTCCTCTACACATTTAGATATTACTCTATTTAGGCTTCTAGGGTTTATCACTTGCATAGCTGTTACATATCTGTTTTTAGTTTGTATTGCACCTGTAGTAAAATCTGTGTTATTCAGTGGTGTAACTGCAATGTTGTCTGCACTTATTAATTGTTGTGTGTCGCTTGTGTTGTTGTCGTTGTATAACATTTGTAATCTCCTGTGTTGTTTTAATTATTTTGTTTAAGCGTATAGATACTCTTTATTATCTATATGAAATAGATTTGCAGGGTCTAGTATAGGCTCACCATTGACTGCTCTGTAAAAATCAGCAATTCTACTTGCTAACATCTCTAAGAGTTCATCTGCCTTTTTCTCTTGTAGTTCAATATCTACTACTCTTGTTCTTGTGTCTAGTGTTGAAGTGGGTTTTACTATCTCGTGTATCTTTGCAGATGAGATGGTTATATCACTTTGCTTAGCAAGTAGGCTATAGATCGAGAGTTGCAGTTCATGTTTAAGTTGTAGGTTATTAGAGAGTGTCCCTGCTGTTTTTATATCTACTAGCTCATTATGTTCGGTTACTAGGTCTATAGTTCCTCTAACCCCTGCAATGTAGGGATTAGAGTCAAACTTTACCTCTACATACTTTTCAGTATATTTAGGTTCTATGGTTGGCATGATCTCTTTGTGATACGCTTCTACCAATCTATTAGCTAGTAGTGCTATCTCGTTTTCATCTTCATCCTCTTGCCAATCCGTTTGTTTAGATAGTATTAGAAACTCCTCATTGGTAGCTTCTATTATATGTGAGATATTTGGTAATACACCTGCTTTAATAAACTCACTATATCCGATATGTAGTCCATGATGAACTGAGCTACCTAAGGTTAAGTAGCTTCTAGCTGGAGTGAACTGTTTGAGTAGATGGGTTTGATACCACTCATAAGGATTTTTTAGAAATGTCTTTATGCTACTTGGTCTTATCCATATTTTATCTTCTTGAGCTAACATCAATAATCCTTTATGCTGCTAATTGTTGAGTTTTTAGCTCATATATCTTATCAGCAAGGTTAAATACACCTACATTTATCTCATAATCCTTTTTCAAAGATGAGATACTTTTCGAGGTGAAGCGTCTTCCAGTTTCTTTATTTACACCTGTTACATTGTTTGCTCTGATTAGGTTTTCTTGTATGATGTTAAGCACTGTGTAGATGCTACTATCTTTCATATCTTCCTCTCTTTGAGGTACTAGTAACTGTTTAGTATCAACTTCTAAATGAGGTGCAAACTTAAGTGGTGCAGCTAATCTTGCGAATGTTTGCATCTCTACTTGTGATAACATTGTAGTTGAGTACTCTTTTACTTTTTGTTCTAGCTTTGGTTTATAGTTGCTTACTTTTTCTATTATCTCTTCAAGATTATTTTCTAAATCTCCTATGTGTCTAAGCTTGTAACTATCGAATGTTTCTCCATCCACAAGCCCATTGGAACAGCAGAAGCGATATAATCCGATTGAGATAGAAAAAGCTTTGCTCCTATCAAAACTATTGAAGAATATCAGCTCAGGAACTGACTCTTTTTCTTCTAAAAAATCGTCAAAGTGTCTTAGTCTCACTAGATGGACTTGCTTATTTTCTCTTGACTCTTGTTTTACTTGAGATACCTGTACAGAGGTAACATACCAGTTGAATTTTTCTCTTAGTTCATTGATTATATCTATACTACTTATTAGAGTATATTTATCGCTCACATCTTCGTGTGCTACTTTATTATAGAGTACTGGATAACTTTGTAGCTCCTCTTGGCTTAGTGGTTTTAGTTTTGGTATTATGTTTGTTGACATTGGTATATCCTTTTGTATATTTCTTTATTTGCTTAAAAGTCTGAGACTAAAACTATTTTTCTTCATCTTCTAATACTTCTTTTACAACTGTTCCTACAGCTATTAAAAGTCCTATAATTGTTCCTGCATTCATCTATGCACCTCTTAGTGGTTGGTAGTTTGTATTGTTACTTGGATAGATTTTATAAGATTGTTTTTGCATATCATCCAGTTCATCCTCTGTTGGTTCTTTACTAAAGTAATCTAACCACTTAGCAAATGACCAATCTAACTCATTCTTTTTATCTTGCTCTTTATTAAGCTCTTCTTTTACTTTCATCTTGTTATCATCCTTTCAAGTAGTTTTTCTTTATTTGACATTGGAAAAAGTAACTTCTCAAATATTGTTTTAGGTTTAGTATAAAACTTAACCATCACATCATCTTTTTGCATATAACTGCTCCTTGTATTGTGTGGAATTTTCAAAGCTTTATTAGGCTTATACATTAATGATATATTGTTATAAATTGTTGGAGTCTCCTGTTTAGGAGTGTTTTAGGGTGATATGGTGTAAAAATGAGGTGTTTAGAACTTTATTGGGTGGTTTTAGTGTTGAGTTATAATTTTAGGGGTAAAGGGGTGTAGCATAGACAGGAGAGTTCCTATCTATGCTACTTTTATATCTATTTTTTTATCAAATGTTTTAGCTAGTTTTTGTAAGAAGTCTATACCTATGTTTACTGAGCCATTTTCTACTCTACTAATAACAGTTTGTGTTGTTCCAAGCTTTTTTGCTAGCTCTGATTGTGTTAGTTTGTACTGTAATCTAATACCAACTAAAATATCAACGATTTTATATCGTAACTCTTTTTGTTCAAACTCCTCTTTAAACTGTGGGTCTTTTAGCTATTTGTTTAAGTGTTTTGTGAAATCATCCATTTTTTACTTCCTTCATCCTTTTAAGAGCTATCTCTATCTCTTTTCTAGGTGTTTTTTGAGTTTTTTTTATAAAACCATGTAATAGAATAAAAGTTTTATCTGTATGTGCGAAGTATAATACTCTATATATACCAGACTTATCTTTAGCTCTTACTTCATATATCTTATTTTCAATAGGTCTTACAAATGGCAATCCTAAATCTATCCCATACTTACTAAGCATTTGAAATATTTTAAATATCTCAGCTTTTGGTTCATTATCAATTGAATCAAGCCACTTTTCAATAGGAGAAATATTGTTTTGATTACGGTAGTAGTTTTATCTTCCATTCCATAGCTCAATTATATCTTATAAGATATATTTAGTCAATTAAATTAAAGGCACAGCCCTTGTTAGCCTATTTAATAAAAAACTCACTATACATCTTTTCAACTTTTTTAACTGGAAGCTTTACAGTAGATGCTATTTGTTCTATATCAAGAGTTTTACATTTAAGCAAAATCAGCTTTTTAGCAATATCTATTTTTATATTGGTTTCAATCTGATTTTCGTTTAGATCATAAGCTCTATGATTTTTATTCATACTTGTTGGAACTATTATTTTTAAAGATTTCATACTCAATACTTTACTTCCAACCCCTAGAGTTTTATGTATTGTGCCTCCTACTGATTTATCTGTAGATGTAAAATCTAGTGTTGCTAATCTATAGAGTGATTGAGCAAATCTTGCTAGAAGAACTTTTTTATGTTTATAGATATTTAAACAAGTATCTACATATTCTATATCCAAATCTTTAAAGTAAATATTAAGTTTTTTTAAAAGATGTGTTCTAGCTATAACAAACTCTCTTATTACATTAGTATCCAAATATACAATATCCTCAAACTTTACTTTTTCTAGTAAGTGGTACTTAATCTCACTATTTTGATCTAGCTGCTTGTTTTTAAGTAGGTATATCATCTTATTAATACTCTCACCATCCTCTACTAGGATTACATCTCTTTGTACTATCTTTTTCATATACTCAAAAGTTTTATACTCTGTTGCAGAAGTAACAATAATTGCATTTTTAAAATAGTAACACCTTTGTATACTATCTAGCATCACTACATTTATATTACTTAAATAAGCATCAGCAATATTTCTTAAATCCAATAGATTATAATTAGTGTGATTTTGAGCTATTTTGAAAACAATTAACTCAGAATTTACTAAGCCTTTATAGCTATTTTCTAGCCATTGATTTATTCTATTGTTTTGCATCAAGCTCTCCTTGTATTTTGTGCATAACGCGTTATAACGCATTCTTGTATAGATAAGTGGCTTTGGCATTGATGATGTTTTTCAAAAAAGCCTACTAAATAGGAGGCTCTTTTATGGTTATTAATAACCCACATATATACGAAGATAATCATCCACTGCTTCACCATATTTACACTGCATTATGTAGTTTCTGTTGAATTGGTGTATATCAAATTGTTGCAGCTCTTTAAAAAGCTCTGTGGTAGTTTTGATTGAATTAGTACCGTAGAGTAATTTAAATACTGGAAGTAGATTATCAATTTTAAAGAGGTTATTATAAAGGTCTCTAATTACAATTTCATACAACTCTGGTGCATCAAATAGTATTGGTTCAAACTGCCAAATTTGGTTATATTTAATAGCATTAGCATACTCTTGAATGTTTTTTTGTAGTTTAGTAAGTCTAACTGGCTTAACTAAACCTTGTTTGATCTGTTTTTGATACTGTTGCTGTTCATACATAGAGATAAGCTCTTGTTTCTCTGGAGTCCATAAAGCAGTATTTGCTTTTTGCTCATCTACATAGCGTTGCTTTAAATAACAAGTAAATGCAGGTAGTTCTGATTTTATAGCCTTTATAAGCTCTTCTGCTCTACCATAACCTAAAAAGTTAATCTTTGATAATGCTTCACCTGTATTGGAAACTGTAAATCGTCTATCACTTGGCTCTATTTCAACTGGATACTGCTCATTTGAAGTTATTAAGACTTGACCATAAATATTTGTCTCTTTATCAAGTGTTTTAAACTTCTTCTCAGCTGTTACTGTATCATTTGTTATAAATGATTTAAGGAAGTTCTTTGAACTTTCACTTTGAGACTTTTTAACAGATATCTCATCAAGATTAAAATAGAGTGTGTTTTCAACAATTCCACCTAGATAAGAGGTGCTAAGACTTTTATCATTAATAGTTTTTGTGTAACCAAAGATTGGACTTATAACTTCGTTAAAATAGATCCCCTTTCCACTTCCTTGACTTCCTCGTAAAACAAGGGCTATTTTTGATTTCTTTAATCCTTGCATAAAATATGCTTCACGATTAAGCATCCATTCTACTCTAATTGGGTCGTAATTACATAAATGAGATGATAGAGCATATATAGCAGGGAAATCCTGTACTGTATAGTTAAGAGAGCACTCTTGAAGCATATATGGAGTTGGTATAAAGATATTAAGTTCATAAAGACCATTTTCTGCCTCTATAAACTCCTCATTAGCCTGTGGATCAAACTTCTCACCTTTAACAAGTTTAAGCTCATGAGAGCTTACTTGTAGTACTTCATCCTCATCATCTTGTGAATCTTTCTTTTTAGTTGGTAATAGCTCAATATCTTCCCCTATAAAACTAGAAAAAGTTTGTGAGAGAACTTTATAGTTTTTGGATAGTTTAAATCTATCTTCTTTTGATAGTCTGTAAAGAAGTTCACCAGATTCACTAAGTGCAAGTCCAGCACCTTTTTCTTCTATTTTGGCTAAAGCTACATTTGTATTGTTTGCTTTTAGCCAGTCATTAGAGTTATAAGACTCATATCTATTTTTTTTCATAATTTTACCTTTTTATGTTATTTTAAAATCATCATTATCAAAGAGATTACCGCTATCTCTTTGATACATTAGTTATTTAGCTATGCGACCAAACTTCCAGCACAAGAAGCTGCACTCATTAAGCTTTCATTACTCAAATGAGCGTATCTCTGTGTCATTGTTGATGTTGAATGACCTAATAATGTTTGTACCTCGTATAGACTTCTACCGTTATTTACAAGAGCTGAAGCAAATGAATGTCTCAAGTCGTGCATCCTTACATCTGCTAAACCTGCTTTTACTCTTGCACTATTCCAAGAGTTATATATAGATACATAAGGTTTACCTGTAACTGATGAAGCAAACAGATACTCACTATTACTTTTAGGAATTGATTTATACAGTTCTAGTAATTGTGGAGTAAGTGGTAGTATTCTCTTTTTACCATTTTTTGTAATTGGTATAGTCCAAGTGTTTTGCTCTAAGTTAAAATCATCGTGTTTAGCTTTAAGAACCTCTCCTCGTCTAGCTCCTGTAAGTATTAGCATGGGTACGATATATTTTAAGTGGATGTTTTGTTCAGTAGAGTTTATAGCTTCTAATAGTTTTGTGGCTTCCTCTTTCGTTAAAAACCTTTGTCTTTGGTTATTAAGCTCATACTGTTTTACTTTACTAGCTAGGTTCTCCTCAATACCCTCTATCTCTAAATCTTTTGCTATATTATAAGCATTTGATAAAAATATCAGTACTTTATTAGCTGTAGCTGGTGCTAACTTCTTTTTTATAGTCATATCTGAATGAAGTTGCATAATATCTTTTTTCTTTATGCTATCCATTGGAGTGTTTTTAAATTCTGGTAGAATATGGTTCTTAAAGACGCTTATGTTCGTAGCATAGCTCTTTATGTGTTTTTCAATATGTGGCAGATAGTATGCTTCATAGAACTCTCCTAGAGTAGGTGTAGAGGCTTTGTTTTCAGATTTGGCACTCTTACCTAGAACTATGTCTTTCCCCTCCTCAATGGCTCTTTTTAACTTGATCGCTTTTACTCTTGCAGTTTTTATATCAACTACTTTTGCATCACCTATCTTGTTTGATTTTCGTTTACCATCTATTGTGGTTTTTAGAAAGTAGCTTTTTGTTCCTGTGGCTCTTACTTCAAGTATAAAGCCTGTTATCTCATTGTCGTAGAACTCTTGTTTAGTTTTACCTTGTTCACATTCTATTCTTTTAACGAATGCTTGTGTTATGTTTATTCTCATCTTTAAATCCTAGATATTGATGTAGCAGATGTTTGTTTTTATACGGTATTACCTCCTTTGTTTTTCCTATTAAGATTAAATTCAATTTATATGTGGCTACGGTACATTTGTAGCACTTTTGTGAGTGTATGTAAGTGTTTATCTCCTTATCTGAAAAGAACTCTCTATGGCTCTTATATCGCTTCTAATTGCTATATAAATCCTCCATAGTTATTGTTTGAAGATAGTAAAGAAAATAATTGATATATTCCATATTTGGATACAACCTATACTTTTCTAAGCCCATCCTACCTATCTCTCTTTGTGTTACTTTTGAGTAGCTGTTATATCTATCTATTATCTTGTTCTTATCACTAAGATTTTCAAAGTATAATAGATGATACTTACTCATAGTGTGTTCTATAGAGCTAATGTCTAAACCGTATTTGTGAAAGTATTTAGATTGTAGCTTTACTTCAAATCGCTGTATGTCATACCCGATGTTGTTATTGTGCATCACAAGTTCTTTATGTGTTTTATTATAAACTGAGCTTTCGCACCTAATTTTAATCGATATGCTTTCTAAAACAACTGTAAGTAGGGCATAGTAATAAAATACTCCATGGTACTTGACACNACTGAAAAATACATGTCAATAGATATGACAAATGCTGAGAGAATACCGCTACTACCGAATGTAACACTATAAAATTAGGTGCGAAAGCTCAGTTATAAAGATATGCTCGCTTAATCGCTACACTTGCAGCAATTCTATTTTTAAACTTTTCTACATAACTCGTCTCATCATCATATATCTGTATCTCTCCTAATCCATGATAAACTGTTCTTGATGTATGACTAGAGCAAAAAGCTATCAAGTCATTAAATGAAACATTAGGTACATCTATAGCAATATCAAGTTCTGTTATATTTAATCCTAGTTGATTAGAGTTGATATATGCTGCTATTGTCCATAAGTATTGATAGGAGGTGTTGTCTACTAAGTAGTCGTATGTTTGAAGACCAGCAAAGGTTATCTTGACATAGTAGTTGTTATTACTGAAACCAGTTTGGATAGATAAGACTGTTCTGTTGTTACAATATACTTTATGCTCTATTCTTGTATCAAATCCTGCTTTATATTCAACAGGATCTATGTAAGGGTTAAACATCACTTTCAAATGCTCTTTAATCCCTAGTAGTATCTCTCTTTGTTTATTGTTATCTCTACTGCAATTAATCTGTATGGATAGAGTATCAATATGTGTTGTACTGTATGGTAGCATTACTGACTCCTTATATTACATTTAAAGAAGCTGTTATTAAAAAGGTTAGTTACCTATATTTATCTACTATATAATACAGTTAATATTATTTATAATAGTTATGTATTATATAATATGGTGTTATAAGTAACTCTTATTATAGACCTCTTATTTAATAATTAAAAAGTTGTATCTTTCCTAAAGAACTTGGATACACATTAGGTTTTCTCTACCCTGTCCTTTTAGACTAGGAAGCAACTCTTCATCAATGTATCTAGGCTCATAAGATATATCTTCTAGTATCTCCTCTAAAATATCATGATTGATAGTGGAACATACCTCCAATTGATAGCTATCATCACTATCTATGCTATATTCAAAATCAAAGTTATTTAAAAAAGCACAAGTTGATAAGAAGTAACTATACTCTTCACACTCAATTTTCACTTTATAATCCTCTTGCTCTATAAATCTTATTCTCTCTTTACTTCTATAGATAGTTTGACCATCATCACTCTTAGTAGCTATTAACTTAGTAAGACCTGTATAAGTACAAGATAGATTATGAGGTAGCACCTCTAGTAGTCTTCTTTTTTCCAACTCAGATTTTGGAGTAGCCACTAAGCTATATCTTTTAGGGTTTTCTTCTAATACATTTGTCATCTTTTTCTATCCTTTTTTATTTTAAAATTTATTTTTTAGATATTGCTATCAACTGTGTGAATCTATTTACACCTTTTTGAATTTTGTTAACAATGATAATTTAAAGAACATACAGTTTTTAAATTAACTGTGAATTTGAACTTCATATTTTTGAAGCTATGAGAGTATAATATTAAAAATTTGGGGATTACAATTCAGGATAAAAAGAAAGAATCTTTCCTAAATGGCTGTATTAAGGGGATTATAGAAGTTTTAAAAAAATAAAATTTATAAAATTTAAGGTTATTGACCTAAAATCACATTTCTGAATTTTGATTTATCAATATATTTTTGCATAATAGAAGATAAGCCGGTAGTGTTCAAGATTCCGTGTCAGCATCGGATAATTCCTAAAATTGTATCACAAATCTAAAGCATCATCAAGCCGTCCATCGAAATGGATGGCAAGT
>PPDH01000040.1 GCA_002899765.1 Sulfurimonas sp.
ATGAAAAAGCCGCAAATGAGTACTTAGAAAATATCTTCATAAAAAATAAAAAATACTCCCTATTTGTAAAGGGAACAAATCTTCAGATAAATGTCTGGAAAGCTCTTTTAAATCTGCCAAACGGGATAGTCGCAACCTACCAAGATATAGCAAACTTCCTAGATAAACCAAAAGCAACCAGAGCAGTAGCAAGTGCCATCGGAAGAAACCACATAGGATACTTAATTCCATGTCACAGAGTTATAGCTAAAAGCGGAGCCATGAGCGGTTATAGATGGGGGATTGAGCGTAAAAAAATACTGATTGCTTATGAGTCTTTAAACAAAGAAAAATAGAGCAATTTAGCGTACTTTAAAAGGAGAAACAGAGTAACATGTTAGAATTTTTATAGCTAAGAAACATTGACGCAGAAGAGTGCTTGAAACTGTTTGAAGCGTGGAATGCAAAGGAAGATAAGATTTTCTACTGACATGGTTGTGTTTATATTTATAAACATCAGCTTTATTATAATTCGTAATACTCCCGTAACCTCTCGGTAACTGGTCTGTAACAAATTTGATGCAAAATTCTACTATTAAATTTGTTATTTAGGAGAGCTAAATGTTAGCTTTTACAACAGCCATAATTAATCGTCTTGTTAAATATTACAATATAAACCCAGATGAAGCCAGAGAGATGGTTCATGATGAGTGGAATTATCTTGAAGAAGAGTATGTCAACGGAGATTATAGTGCCATAGAGATGGCTAAATACCTAGTCTCAATCTACATGGTGGCGTAAGATGTCAGTCAGTGTTGAGAACTATTTTAACCATAACTACCCCTCTTTTGCCAAATGGCCCACTCTTGTGCGAAACGGAGTGCTCTCATTTTTTAAAAGAGCTTTTCATGAAGATGAGATAAATGATGTTTTGATAAAAAACAGACACCTTGATGCGTTTGATTTTATTGAGTTTGTGCTTGATTATTTCAGCATTGACATTAACATAAATAAAAATCAGCTCTCAAGAATTCCCTCTTACGGCAGGGTTGTCATAATTGCAAATCATCCGTTGGGAGCACTTGATTCTTTGGCACTGTTAAATGTTATCAAAGATGTAAGAAAAGATATAAAGATTGTCGCATCAAATTTTTTAGAAGAGTTTAAAAATCTAGATGATGTACTTATACCGATAGAAAACATAAAAGGCAAGATGCAAAGAGGTTCCGTAGAAGCAATTTACAAAGCGCTTAAAAAAGAGCAGGTAGTCGTCATCTTTCCTTCAGGCGAAGTGAGCCGCGCACGTCCAAACGGCATAAAAGACACTAAATGGAAAAAAGGGTTTTTAAAGATAGCTCAAAATACCATGTCACCGATTCTGCCTATATATATCGATGCAAAAAATTCAAGAACTTTTTATCTGCTCTCCATGATAAACAAATCTCTTGCAACGGCAACAATTCCTCATGAGATGTTTAAACACTACAACAAAAACATCTCTTTTACCATAGGAAAGAGCATCCCTTTTGAGAGTTATTATGCACCAAATATTGAAATCTCAAACAGAGTAAAGCTGTTGCGTAAACACTTCTACCAAATTTCAAAAAAGCAAACAGGTATTTTTAAAACTCACAACGGTATAGCTTTGGCAGAAAATAGACAAGAGCTTAAAAAAGAGCTTCAAAATGCAAAAGAGATAGGTGAGACAACGGATGGCAAGAAGATTTATCTCTACGCCAATGCGGAGGAAAACGTACTTATAAAAGAGATAGGAAGACTTCGCGAGATTAGTTTCAGACAGGTAAAAGAGGGAAGCGGAAAGCAAAGAGACATAGATGATTTTGACTACTGTTATGAGCATATTATTCTTTTGGATGACAAAGACTTGGAGATTGCAGGTTCGTATAGAATAGTAAAAGCAAGTGAAATGGTGGATGCTTACGGAGTTGACGGACTCTACACTTCAACACTTTTTGAGTTTAAAGATGAGTTTGATATATATTTGCAAAGTTCGATAGAACTTGGACGCAGTTTTGTACAACCAAAATACTGGAACTCAAGAGCGCTTGATTACTTATGGCAGGGGATAGGCGCATACTTAAGAACAAATCCCGATATCCGTTACATGTTCGGCTGTGTAAGTATCTCAAACTCTTACAACGACGAAGCAACAGCTTTACTTGTATATTTTTATATGAACTATTTCGGTTCAAAGATTAAGAGCGTAGAGCATCATGAGAGTTATGTCATGGATGAATCAAAGAAAAAAAGATTTAACGAACTTTTCTTCGGCGATGATTATGAAAAGGATATTGTTATTTTAAAACATGAACTTCAAATAATGGGTTACGCTATCCCGACACTTTATAAACAGTATAGTGAGCTTTGCGATACGGGCGGCGTTGAGTTTATAGATTTCGGAAAAGACAAAGAGTTTGAGAACTGTGTTGACGGCTTTATAGTTGTGGATACAAACAAATTAAAGGAACAAAAAAGAAAACGCTACCTCACTAGGTAGTGTTACAAATATAAACTTTGTAATAATTTTCTCTCATTCATGTTTCAAATATACACATTATAAATAAAAGCCCAAAAAATAGTGTAGTATTTTGTAACACGACTTACTTCAAATAGCATCATAATGTTTTATTTAATACTCTTTTTGCTACAATCCACCTAACTGTTTTTTCTAAAAATATGTGAAAATATTTAAGTCAAACGGCTTATGTTTTTATGCGTTTTAAAACAATAACAATAACAAAGGTAGGTTATATGGAGCATGTAGTGACTTCAAATCCGTATTTTGGGGTATTTGTACTTTTTCTTCTGACATTCGGTGCATTTATAGTTACAACGATAATAGCGCGTTTGGCAAGCCGTGCATTGGCGGCTAAAAATACTGAAAAAATTAAATTATCAGTTTATGAGTGTGGACCTGAGATTACAAAACAGCCTAACAGAATCTCTCCGCAGTTTTATCTCTTTGCTCTGCTTTTTTTACTCTTTGATGTAGAGATAGTCTTCATGTTCCCTTGGGCTGTTGATTTTAAATTACTTGGATGGTTCGGTTTTGCCGAGATGTTAATGTTTATACTGCTTTTAACAATCGGTTTTATTTATGCATGGAAAAAAGGAGCGCTTGAATGGCACAACATAAAATAAATTATACGCAAAACGGCGGATTGCCGGTTGCACTTACAAGTATAGACAAGATTGTAAACTGGGGACGTTCAAACTCTCTTTGGGCGCTTACCTACGGACTTGCTTGCTGCGGTATCGAGATTATGGCTTCGGGTGCTTCAAGATATGACTTTGATAGATTCGGAACAATCTTTAGAGCGTCTCCGCGTCAGGCAGATGTTATGATAGTTGCAGGAACGCTTACAAAAAAACATGCAGAGTTTATAAAAAGACTTTATGACCAGATGACAGAGCCAAAATGGGTTATTTCGATGGGCTCATGTGCAAATACGGGCGGTATGTTTAACACTTACGCTACAGTTCAGGGAGTTGATAGAATCATTCCTGTTGATTTGTATCTTCCTGGTTGTGCTCCTCGTCCCGAGACACTTCAGTACGGTGTAATGCTTTTGCAAAAGAAGATTCGTGCAAATCAAGCTTCAAGAGCACAAAAAGCTAAAAGGTTGATGTAATGAGAGCTTATAAACCTAAAGACGATGTACAGAAAAAAGCGTACTATACGGACAGATTTTATGTTTCTCCTCAAGTTCCAAAAAGCGCTGTAGAGAGTGATGAAATTTTTGCAGCAGATTTAGAAGCTATCAAAGCAAAAGTAGAAGTCCTTGACGCATATATACAAGTGGGACAAATGGTCGTTTTCATTAAGCCTGAAGATAACTACAGAGTTTTAGAACTCTTAAGAGACACATGTGAATATACGCAGCTAAGTGAAATGAGCGCGATTGACTGGCTTGCAAAAAGAGGCGGTTTTGAGGTTTTTTACCAGATGCTTAGTATGAACAAACGTAAACGTCTGCGTATAAAAATGTTTATCAACAAAGGCGAGGCCGTAAATTCCGTTGAAAAACTTTTCCGCTCGGCAGACTGGTCTGAGCGTGAAATGTTTGACATGTTCGGCATTGAAGCAAACGGACATCCGTTTATGAAACGTATCCTTATGCCTTACGATTGGCAGGGACACCCGCTTTTAAAAACATATCCATTGCAAGGCGATGAGTTTGCCGCGTGGTATGAAGTTGATAAAATCTACGGCAAAGAAGCACGTGATATCATCGGGCCTGAACTTAGAGATACTGCAAAAGTCGACCGTTATGACTCTGAAAGATTTGCACGTTTGGGTTATGAAGTGCCTAAGGGAACAAAAATTACCGGCAATGAGCCTAAAAATGAAGAGAACTACCAAGAAGAGGGTGGTGTTTTCATGATTAAAAAATTCGATAAAAAAGATTCGGTCGTTATAAACGACCCTCAAAGATAGGGAGTACCATGCAAGTAAAAAACAGATTAACCCCGTTTTTTGAAAATATCACTTTTGATAGAGAAGACAATGAGATGATTTTAAACTTCGGTCCTCAGCATCCTTCAGCTCACGGACAGTTACGTTTAATGCTTCACCTTCAGCAAGAGATGATAGTAAAAGCACATCCCGACATCGGTTATCTTCACCGCGGTATGGAGAAGATGGCTGAAAATATGATTTATAATGAGTTCATGCCGACAACCGACCGTATGGATTATATTGCATCATCTGCAAATAACTACGGTTTTGCTCTGGCGGTTGAGAGACTGATAGGTCTTGAAGTACCTCGCCGTGCAAAAGTTATCCGTATGATGCTTTTAGAGATAAACCGTCTAATGTCTCACCTGTTTTGGTTGGCAACAACTGCTCTTGATATCGGTGCTATGACTGTTTTTCTTTTTGCTTTCCGAGAGAGAGAGTATCTGATGGACATCATCGAGGGATACTGCGGAGCGAGACTTACCCACGCGGCTATCCGTATCGGCGGGGTTCCTTTGGATATTCAAGATAGTTTTATTGCTCAGTTAAGAACATTTTTAGACAAGCTTCCTCAAAATATCAAAGATTACGAAGACCTTCTTGATACTAACCGTATCTGGCTTATGAGAATGGAAGAGGTTGGAACTATCTCAAAAGAGATGGCACTTTCATGGGGTTGCTCAGGTCCTATGCTTAGAGCGTCAGGCGTTGCTTGGGATATCCGTAAAGAGGAGCCGTATGAGCTTTACGATGAAGTAGAATTCAGAGTTCCTTACTCGGACAAAGGCGACAACTTTGCAAGATATAGAATGTACATGGAAGAGATGAGAGAGTCTGCAAAGATTCTTTATCAGACAATCGACATGTATGAGAAATGCGTAAAAGAGGGACAAACTGAACTTATGGCACATGCGCCGAAATACGTATCAGCTCCAAAACTTGATATCATGACTCAGAACTACTCTTTGATGCAGCATTTCGTTCTTGTGACACAAGGTATGAGACCTCCTGTGGGCGAAGTTTATGTCGCAACGGAATCTCCAAAAGGTGAGCTTGGCTTCTTTATCAACTCTCAAGGCGGACCGTATCCTTATAGACTTAAACTTAGTGCACCGTCATTCTGGCACACGGGGATTTTAACCGACCTTCTGCCGGGTCACTATATTCCGGATGTAGTTTCGATTATAGGAACGACAAATATCGTATTTGGAGAGGTTGACCGCTAATGAAAATATATGATTTAAGACATTTAAAAGATGGTTTTGAGCCTCGCATGAAAGAGATTTTAGCATCTCACAAAGCGGGAGAAGTTGCAATTTTTTTATTTGAGATAGGTGATTTTTCGCCTATTCAAAAATCAGCTGATTTGGTAAAAGAGTGCGGATATGAGTTGTTAAACTCTTTAAAGTTCAACGAAGTCGACTGTACTATCGTAACAAAAAAATAGACAGGATTTAAACTTTGAGCAAAGTATATTTTTCTACTTGGAATGGCGAGTTTGTCAATAATATAGGCGCGCCCGCAGAGGAGTGGAAAGAATCGGCATATAATTTACCGGCACAATATGACTCTCATCGTGAATCAAAAGCTTTCATCGGCTGGGACGGTGTCGCACTTTTTGATGAAGATGTAGATGTTATTCGTCTTGCTATGGAGTATGCTGCACAGTATCAAGAGTATTCTGAGGCATGCGGGAGATGCGCGCCCGGGCGCTGGGGCGGCAGAATTCTATATGATCAGCTAGACAAAATTGCCAGAGGTGAAGGAAGCGTGGCTGATTTAGACCATCTAAAAGAGATTGGTAAAAGTATGCAGATTACTTCAAAATGTGAGATTGGCAAAACTGTTCCAAATCCGATTATTGATTTGATGAAGCACTTTGAAGATGTTTTTATGGAGTGCATAAACTAGCAGAAGCCTTCTAAACATTATCATGAGAAAATAGGCTACATTGCAAAAATTACTGCACCGTGTACGGATGCCTGTCCTTCTCATGTGGATATCCCCGCGTACATTGAGGGTGTAAGAGATTTACGAATGGATGATTCACTTATGGCTACCCGCCAGACTATGCCGCTGGCACATGTCTGCGGCCGTGTCTGTCCGCATCCATGTGAGGATGCATGCCGTCGTACAAACCTTGATGAGCCTATATCGATTATGTCGCTTAAGCGTTTAGGTGCCGATTGGGAGACTGACCATGGATCTGACTTTTTTCATCCGATGGAGAAAAAAGCCGGCATAGGCAAAAGAGTTTCTGTTATCGGTGCAGGCCCTGCAGGACTTACAACTGCCTACTATCTTGCAGCCGAGGGTATTGATGTCGATGTTTACGAAGAACTTCCGGTGCTTGGCGGTGAAGTTGCCGTAGGAGTACCTGAATACAGAATGCCTATAGGCAAGTACAATCAAGATATCGAGTGTGTGAGAGATATGGGAGTTAATTTTATAACGAACTCTAAAATCAATGCCGATGATATGAGAAGATTTGAGAAAGAGTATGATGCCGTAATGGTAGCAACGGGAACAAGAATCTCTAAAAAAGTCTATTGTGACAATGAGAGACCTGAAATCAAAGGTTATTGGGGTGCAATCGACTTTCTTGACAAAGTAAATCTTTATGAAAAGTATGGTTATACAATCTCAAAAGAGGAACAAGAAGAGAATATTTTAACAACTCCTTATGTGGATTTAACAGGTAAAACAGTTGTCTGCGTCGGCGGAGGTTTTACCTCTATGGACGTTGTGCGTTGTGCAATCCGTGCCAATGCGAAAAAAGTATATATGATTTATAGAAGAGATGAGAAAACTATTATTAAAAATACGACCTATGAAGAATACCATGAAGCCGTAGAAGAGGGAGTAGAGTTCCTTTTCCACTCTGCAGTCGCGCAGATGAGGGATGAGGATGATATTTTAAAATCACTTCTAATTGATAAGTTTGAGCTGGTTCCAGATCCAAACGGAGGACGTCCCGAACTTGTAAAAATCGAGGGTGCTTCTTATGAGATAGAGGCGGATTATCTTATCCCTGCAGTTTCGCAGTCGGCTGATTTGAAGCTTCTTCCCGAAGAGTGGGAGATTGAGAAAACTTCATGGGCTACCATCAAAACAAACGGCAAAGATTACATGACGTCACGCAAAGGTATTTTTGCTTCAGGGGATTGTGAGTACGGACCTATGACGATTGTTAATGCAGTAGGGCAGGCAAAACGTGCAGCTTCCGTTATGGCGCGCTATGTTCAGAGTGGCGAGGTCACTTTAACAGACGATGAGATTATGGAAGACCACTTAAGAAAACTCCGCGTTTACGATAAAAAAGAAAAAGTTACAGGATGGCTGCCGGGTGTACCTCGTCAGCACTCCACGGTACTTGATGTTGAAGATAGAAAATACAACAACAAAGAGGTAAACCTAGGTTTTACCCAAGAAGAAGCTATGAGCGAAGCAGAACGCTGTATGCGTTGTTACTATATCGCCATGGTACAGGCGTAGAGGATGGGAGATATGAATAAATTGATTAATTTTAAAATTAACGGTATCTCGGTAGCTGCGCAAAAGGGTGAGACAATTTTAACGGTTGCCCGCAAAAACGGAATATATATTCCTACTATGTGTTACATCTCTAAAACTTCTCCGTGTGCATCATGCCGTATGTGTGTTGTTGAAGCAAGCGGCGTTGAAGGGTTTGTACTTAGCTGTAATACACCTCCGACCGAAGGCATAGAGATAATCACAAACAACGATGCTCTGCAAAACGAGAGAGTAAATATCATGAAGCTTTATGATGTAAATCATCCTCTTTAGTGCGGTGTTTGTGACAAATCAGGCGAATGTGACCTTCAAAATAAAACGTTGGAATTTAGTGTAGAACGCCAAAATTTTTCGGCTCGTGATCAGCATAGAGAGATTAAGCATTGGGGGCTTATAGATTATGAGCCTTCTCTTTGTATAATGTGTGAAAAGTGTGTGCATGTATGTAATGAGGTTATTGGCGATGATGCCATAGAGGTAAAATTCGGCGGATACAGCTCAACTATTATCCCAAAAAACAGCGAAATGCTTGATTGTACTTTCTGCGGAGAGTGTATAGCCGTTTGTCCTGTGGGCGCACTGACAAGCAGCGGTTTTCGCTATAGAGCAAATGCATGGGAGTTGAGCCGTATTCCTTCTACATGTGCTCACTGCTCGGCTGGCTGCCCGCTTGAGTATGAGACAAGACACAGTTCTATTAACGGTGCAGATGAGATATTTAGAGTTAAAAATAACTTTGAATTCAGTTCACTTTGCGGTGCGGGTAGATTTGGTTTTGACTTTAACAACAGAACAAAAAGTAATGAGAGCGCATTTAACAAAGCAGTAGAAGCTTTGAAAAATGCAAAAGCAATCCGTTTCTCTTCTATGATTACAAATGAAGAGGCGCATATTTTACAAATTCTAAAAGAGAAGCTCGGAGTCAAGTTATTTAATGAAGATGCAAGACTCTTTGGCGAGTTTATGAAATCATATAGCTCTGTGAGCGGGAAGCTGCACCATAGCGGCTCACTTGATGCCATCAAACAATCAGATGCGGTAATTGTTATAGGAAGCAGAATCGCAACGGATAATCCGGGCGTGAGATATGCGTTAACAACTGCCTCAAAACATAACGGTGCGAAAATCGTTTATGCGCATCCTATGGAAGATGCTTTAATGCAGAATGTCATGACACAGATGATGAAGTATGAAGTGGGAACGGAAGAGGGTGTTATGGCTCTTTTGGCGCACGAAATATTAAAAGACGTTGATTTGGATGAGAGTGAGAGAGCATTTTTTGATGAGCTTGATTTTGGTTATTTGTGTGCCGAGACAAATATCGGAGAAGAAGAACTCTCTTTTATGAGTAAATCTTTCACAAGAGCTAAAAAACGAACACTTATCATCGGCAACGACCTTATTGCCCATGAAAGAGCACTTAACATCGCAAAACTTGCGGCTCTTATAGAGAAGTACAGCGATTTCTCTTTTGTGGTAGTTCCCAGAGATGTAAATACGCTTGGAGTATCGCTTATCAATACTCTCAACCCTGATGAAAAAATAGAAAATATCGTAGGCTATAATGCACAAGGCGATTTTGTCATTTCATCGTTAGAAGGTGCCGACTTGTCTGTACCTGCTCTTAATCAGCAAGAGGGAACATTTGTAAACATTGATAACAGAGTTCTGCCGGCAAACGTTGCGTTAGATTACGAGGGTTACACTCTAAATGATATTGCACAGGCATTAGGCATCCATAAAAAAGAGACTTTTGAGTATACGCAGGAACTAAATAAAAAAGCAGGATTTAAAGCCGTAGCTTTTGATAATTTGGAGAACTTTTTATCGCCTATGGGCGAAGACGACCGCGGCTATCTTCTTGATGAAGTTGCATGTGAAGCAAACGGTGTGCTTGAAGAGATTGATGACCTTCCTGAGTTCAACGGCACGATTATCTATCAATGCGATCCCGTACTTCAGTTTAACAACTATACGTCAAAAGCCAAGCAGCTTCCAAGCGAGAATTTTTTACGAGGTTCTGCGCAGTTTAGCGTAGCTGCGAGAATTTCGGACGGAGATATGGTTGAAATCAGCTTTGGTGCAACAAAAATACAAAGAAAATTTAAACTAGATGACGAACTCAAAGGAACTGTAGCGCTAAATCCTACTTTTGACATAAGTGTGGATGCAAGCAGATACAGATTTGAAAAATCCAAAATAGTGAGAGTAATGTAATGAGTAAAATTACTATAAATATTGATGGAAAAGAGATTCAGACGCAAGAGGGTGAGTATATACTCAATGCCGCTCGCGCAAACGATATCTTTATACCGGCAATCTGCTATCTGACAAGATGCAGTCCGACACTTGCATGCAGATTATGCCTTGTAGAAGCTGACGGCAAGCAGGTGTATGCTTGTAACGCAAAATCAAAAGAGGGCATGAGTGTTGTAACGTCGAGTGAAAACATTGCAAAAGAGCGCCGTGCAATCATGGAGGTTTATGACGTAAATCATCCTCTTCAGTGCGGTGTTTGTGACCAGTCCGGCGAGTGTGAACTTCAAAACTACACTTTAGAGATGGGTGTGGATGCACAGCATTATGCGGTTAAGGATGTAGATAGAAGCGATGTTGACTGGTGGCATATTCACTATAATCCGGGGTTATGTATCGTTTGTGAGAGATGTGTCACTACATGTAAAGATATGATAGGCGATAATTCGCTCAAAACAGTGCCGCGCGGTGCAGATGCACTTGAAGCAGAGTATAAAGAGAGCATGCCGAAAGATGCGTATGCTATGTGGAACAAACTTAACAAATCTCTTATCGGCTTAACGAGTGGTGAAGAGATGCTTGATTGTACGAGCTGCGGCGAGTGTGCTGCTGTTTGTCCGGTCGGAGCGCTTGTTGATACGCACTTTATCTATACTTCAAATGCATGGGAACTTAAACAAATTCCTGCTACATGCGGACACTGTTCTGCTGGATGTCAAATAAGCTACGATGTAAAACATACAAGTATTGATAACACTGATGAAAAAATTTACCGCGTTATGAATGAGTGGAACTATGTTTCACTTTGTGGTGCGGGAAGATACGGATTTGATTATAAAAATGAAGTAAAGAGTAAAGATGAGGCGGCATTTGCAAAGGCTATAGAGGCGTTTAAAAAAGCAGATACTATCAAATTTACATCTACTATAACAAATGAAGAGGCGCTTCTTTTACAAAAACTAAAAGAGAAGTTCGGTTACAAGCTTGTAAACAGTGAAGCAAAAGCGTTTCAAACATTTTTAAACGATTACAGCGAAATCAGCGGTACAAAACTGTACGGTTACGACCTTGAAGCTACTCACAACGCTAACTTTGTTATCTCTGTAGGGGCTGCATTAAAAAGCGATAACCCAAATGCAAGATATGCACTAAATAACTCCATGACCGTAAATAAAGGTGCAGGTTTATATTTTCATCATCTAAGGGATCCTGTAATTGAAGGTCTGGGAAAAAGCATCATGACTATGTATCATGCACCGCTACAAGAAGAAGCTGTTCTTTATCTGATTCTTGATCTGTTTGCAGATAAAGAGAAACTTCCCTCAGATATAGTCTCTTATCTGGCATCATTTCACTCTACAAAAACTATAACGGTTGAAGAGATAATCAAAGAAGAGATTACCGAAATCGTAAAAGTTATGAAGAAAAATGAAGAGAGCGGCGAAGAGGAAGAGGTAGAAGAAGAGAAGAAAAAGATGGTTCCTAAAAAGGTTTCAAAAGAGGTAGAAGTTGATGAGAACCGTCTTTTAGAGATTTTAGGTGCAGATGAGAAGTTTATGGAAAACTTAGAGAAAAACTTGGCTAAAAAAGATACGTTTGCTTTAATTGCGGGAGCTGACTTATATACTCATCCAAATTCAAAAAATCTTGCCCGCCTTTTAGCACTTATAGAAAAATACAGTGCGTTTGAGTTGACAATGATACCGAATCTGACAAACACTCTTGGTGTCGCACTTATCTGCGAGCTTGATGATGAGGCAGGTTCTTATACCGTAGGTTACAACACTCAGGGAGATTTTACGCTCTCGGCTTTAGGTAACGGCGATTTGGATATGCCTGCTATTAATCAGCAGGAGGGAACGCTTACAAGCATCAACAAAAGAGTAAATCCGACAAATGCGGCAATCGGATACAACGGTTATGAGCTTAACGATATAGCAAATGCGCTTGGTTTAAGTGCTGAACTTGTTGTCGACTATACGCCGATGCTTCCTGTAGAAAAAGGATTTAAGGCTGAGATGTTTGATAATCTTCCGAATCATTATGACAATGACGGCACCGAACACCGCGGTTATCTGCTTGATAATGCAGCAGTTGCAACAAGCGGCGATGAGTCGGTTGCTGCGATAAGCGACGAAAAACTAGAGGGAACACTTATCTACATGGCAAATCCTGTAAGACAATTTACGGATTTTACCAATAAAGCTACCAATCTTGATGAGATAAGCGGTGTCTACATGAGTGAAGAGTTCTTGAGTAAATCTGATTTCAATGAGGGGGAGAGTGTGAGAGTGAAAAGCCAAAAAGGTGAGCTTGTAGCCAATATTGTAAGTGACAACAAAATCAGCGGAGATATTATCGTTCTGCCGACTTTTGATTCTAAAATAAATTCAGAGGCTCTGTTTAGCTCATACCGCTTTGCAACAGCTTCGATTGAAAGGGCGTAATATATGGAAACAGCATATTTTGTTGAGACGATTATTAAAATCGTCGTCATTTTACTTATATTTTCTGCATTAGCGGGAATTGGAACCTATTTTGAGAGAAAAGTTCTTGCATTTATGCAACGCCGTTTAGGGCCTGTAAATGTTGGTCCGTTTGGACTCTTGCAAGTTGCGGCGGACGGTATTAAACTTTTTACAAAAGAGGATATCGTTCCTACGAATGTAGTCGGCCGTATCTTTAAAATTGCACCGGTTATTACGGCGGCAACTGCGTTTATGGCGGCAGCTGCAATCCCGTTTTTACCCTCTTTTACGATTTTTGGATATGAAGTTCATCCGATAGTAGCAGATATCAATATCGGTATCTTATATATTCTTGGAATCATGGGTGTAGGACTTTACGGTCCTCTTCTTGGAGGTATGGCATCAGCAAATAAATTCTCGCTTCTCTCGGCTGCGAGGGGAGCTGCTATCTTTATCTCTTATGAGGTTATTACGGGCTTATCTATTTTAGCGCCTGTTATGATGGTCGGTTCTTTATCGCTTATTGACTTTAACGAGTATCAAGCAGGCGGAATTACGGACTGGATACTCTGGTCTCAGCCTGTTGCATTTGTACTTTTTTGGATAGCGGCTTTTGCCGAAACAGGCCGTACACCGTTTCACTTAATAGCAAACGACCATGAGATTATTGATGGATTTGGAACGGAGTACTCAGGTATGAGATGGGGTCTTTTCTTCATCGGCGAGTATGCAAATATGTTCTTTATCTCTTTTGTTATGGCTCTTATCTTCTTAGGCGGATATGGAGACGGAAGCTTTTTAGGCGCACTCGGGCTTCTTGGTAAAGTTGCATTTTTCTTCTTCTTTTTCTTATGGACAAGAGCGGCTTGGCCTGACGTTAGACCGGATCAGCTGATGTGGTTGTGTTGGAAAGTTTTAATGCCTATAGCTATGATAAATATAGTTATCACTGCAATAGTAATGATGTAAGGGGTGAGCATGCATAATGAACATGTACAAGAACATTTTAACAATAGAAATGTTACGGAAATAGACAGCAACTACTACATGGTAGATATTGCTCCTTATCCAACTGATGGATGGGGCAAGTTTAAAAGAGTTCTAAAAAGAGCTTTAAGAGGCGAACTTTTTGTAGGTCTTTGGGTTGTTCTTCGCGAGATGATTAGATTTGATATCCATACAGTAAAGTATCCTGAGGAGAAGATGCCTATAGGACCACGTTATAGAGCCGTTCATGAGATGAAACGACTTTGGGAATCTGATACAGAGAGATGTATAGGGTGCGGTCTTTGTGAGAAGATTTGTATCTCTAATTGTATCAGAATCGATACGAAACTTGACGAAAATTCTCGTAAAGAGGTTAGCGAATACAGTATAAATTTAGGTCGTTGTATCTTCTGCGGTTACTGTGCGGAGGTTTGTCCAGAACTTGCTATCACGCATGGCGGCGAGTATGAAAATGCGAGTGATCAAAGAGAGCATTTCTTGACTTTTGGGGATATGTTGACACCGCTTGATCAGATGAAGGCCGGAACTCAGGTTGAGTTTGAAGGTTTTGGCGCGATTACACCACATGAAGATGAGCGTGTTAAAAAAACACCTCTAGCATATTAAGGAGTTTGATTATGTTTGAAGCAATTGCATTTTATCTGTTTGCTTTTTTGACTATTTCGATGTTCTATATAGCGGTAACGACCTCACAGGCGTTATATGCTCTTAGTTCATTGGCAGCAGGAATGATTTTTATATCGGCGTTTTTCTTTATTTTAGGTGCTGATTTTTTAGGTGCGGTTCAAATCGTTGTTTACTCCGGTGCCGTTATGGCGCTTTATGCTTTTGGTATGATGTTTTTTGATACGACAAGAGATGTAAAAGAGAAGCAGGGCAATAAGGCGATAATCTTAGGATTAAGCGTTATAAGTGCTGCGCTGATTGTTGTTATAGTTTCTGCGCCGATTATCGGAAGCAATATTGAAGCGCTTTATCCTATGACTGAGGGTGCTGGTAATGTTAAAGAGGTCGGTATGGTTCTTTTTACAAAGTATCTTGTTCCTTTTGAAGTGGCTGCGGTAATGCTTTTGGTTGCTATGATTGCAGGGATTGTGCTTGCAGGAAAGAAAATGGATCTCTCTCTTACTCTTATGAACGAGCAAGAGATACTAAAGATGAGAGAAGAAGATAAAAACAAGAAGGTGCTCTCATGATGGAAATAGGACTAAATCACTATCTTGTACTCTCGACAATCCTTTTTGCTATTGGTTTGGTCGGGGTTATGAGAAGAAAGAATCTGCTTATGCTGTTTTTTGCTACAGAGATACTTTTAAACTCTGTAAATATCTCTTTTGCCGCGATTTCACACTATTACGGTGATTTGACGGGGCAGATGTTAGCATTTTTTGTTATAGCGATTGCTGCATCTGAAGTAGCCGTAGGACTCGGTCTTTTGATTGTTTGGCATAAAAAACATAACAATATAGATCTTGACAGCATGTCAACGATGAGAGGATAAGATATGGAACTCTTTTTATATACGGCACTTTTCTCACCACTGGTGGGTTCTTTGTTTGCTGCACTTTTCGGAGCATCGCCAAAAACAAAAATTGCGGGAATCGTTCCAAGTATTCTCCTTGGAGTTTCGTTTTTAAGCTCTTTGATACTTCTTGTTTTGGTTATGGTTACAGGACACACGATACATGTAGAGATGATGACATGGATGGCAACGGGCGATCTTTACATTCCTTTTGGATTTGTAGTCGATCAGGTAAGCGTTACCATGATGATAGTCGTAACTTTGGTCTCAACCGTTGTTCACGTCTACGCTATCGGTTATATGGATCACGACAAAGGTTTTAACAGATTTTTCTCTTACCTCTCTGCGTTCGTTTTCTCTATGATGATACTTGTTATGAGTGACAACTTTGCAGGTCTCTTTATAGGTTGGGAAGGCGTCGGTCTTTGTTCATGGCTTCTTATCGGATTTTGGTACCACAAAGAGAGCGCATCATGGGCTGCAAACGAAGCGTTCATCATGAACCGTATCGCCGATCTTGGGATGCTAATTGGTATCTTTTTGGTTTACTGGAATACGGGAACTCTTCAGTATGAGGAGGCTTTTGCGGCAATGCCTTCACTGGAGCATGATGTTTTGACTTGGATGGGAATCTTCCT
Organism: Sulfurimonas sp.; assembly: GCA_002899765.1. Classification (GTDB taxonomy): domain Bacteria; phylum Campylobacterota; class Campylobacteria; order Campylobacterales; family Sulfurimonadaceae; genus Sulfurimonas. Next base: position 15,886 of record PPDH01000040.1, read on the forward strand.
CTTCATCGGTGCTATGGGTAAATCGGCTCAGTTCCCGCTTCACACTTGGCTCGCAGACGCGATGGAAGGACCGACTCCGGTTTCTGCTCTTATCCATGCGGCTACCATGGTAACGGCGGGTGTTTATCTTGTTGTCCGGGCAAATCCTCTTTATGATTTGATTCCAAATGTTGGGCTTTTTATCGCTTCTCTTGGTGCTTTTGTCGCACTCTTTGCAGCGTCTATGGCGCTTGTAAACCGCGACATGAAGAGAGTTATCGCATACTCAACACTCTCACAGCTTGGCTATATGTTTGCAGCTGCTGGTTTGGGCGCTTACTGGGTTGCACTCTTTCACCTTATGGCTCACGCATTCTTTAAAGCGCTTCTCTTTTTGGGTGCAGGTAACGTTATGCATGCTATGCATGATGAGCTTGACCCGTTTAAAATGGGAGGGCTTGGCAAAGTGATGAAGGGAACGTTTATCATGATGACGGTAGCTTCCGTCGCACTTGCGGGTATCTTTCCGCTTGCGGGCTTCTTCTCAAAAGATTTGATTTTAGAGGTTGCGTTTGTTGAACATCACTTTATCATCTATACAGTGCTGCTATTTACTGCAGGTTTGACCGCATTTTACTCATTTAGACTTGTTGCACTTATCTTCCATGGTGAAGACAGATATAAACATTTCGGTATCCATCCGCATGAAGCGTATAAGTTTATGCTAGTTGCTATGAGTCCTCTTTTAGTTCTTGCCGTTATTGCGGGTGCGTTTAAAATGGGATATTTCAACATGGTAACAGACTTGCTTCCTGCAACCGAGTATCATGTTCACTCGGCAACGACATACTGGATTATGACTATCGGAACACAGCTTTTTGTAATCGCGGCAATTGTTTTTGCATACAAAAAGTATACGAGCAAAGATATTAAAGTACCTGATGGGACATCAAAGATGGAGAATAGTTTCGGGTATAAACTGCTTATAAATCAGTACTATATCCCATATTTCTATGAAAACTATATTGTAAAAGCATATAGAGAACTCTCAGAGGTATTTTGGACTAAAGTTGATCAAAAAATTGTTGACGCAACTGTTGATGGAATAGCAAACGTGTTCTATCAAACGGGTGAGAAAACAAGAGTTATGCAAAGCGGTAATCTATCGACTATGCTTAAGTGGATGGTAGCTGGAACTGTTGTTCTGCTCTCATTGGCTGTAGTTTTTGGACTTGCAGCAAGACATTCTGGGGAAATCAAAACATTTCTCTCAGGTTTAGGAGTTTAATAGATGTTGGATCATATCTTATCGATTTTAATTTTCTTCCCGGCACTCGCGGCGATGCTTGGATTTGTAGTAAACAAAGAGAGCATGCGCTCTTATGGTGTTGCTGTTGCTACAATTGAGTTTTTTCTTGCACTGTGGTTGTGGTTCGCATTTGATGCAAATGCATCAGGAATGCAGTTTATGGAGCATATCGCACTTGTTCCGACATTCGGCATCAACTATATAGTAGGAGTTGATGGAATTTCACTCTTTATTATTATACTTGCGGCATTTTTTACCATGATAGGTATCGCTTCGCTTGGCGAGACAAAAGATGTAAAAAACATGATAATCACGCTTCTGTTTCTGCAGATGACAATGGTAGGTGTTTTTGCTGCTCTTGATGCTATAGTCTTTTATGTATTTTGGGAACTCTCACTCGTACCGATGCTTTATATCATCGGTGCATGGGGCGGGCCTCTTCGCATTTACGCATCTGTAAAATTCTTTCTCTATACGTTTACAGGTTCACTAGTCATGCTTGTAGGTATGCTCTTTATGGCGTACTTCTACTATCAGGCAACTGGTCAGTGGAGTTTTGCGATTCTTGATTGGTATCGCCTGATTCTGCCTGAATCTTTTCAACCTTGGTTGTTTGTTGCATTCTTTATCGGTTTTGCAATCAAAGTTCCGATGTTCCCGTTCCATACTTGGTTACCTTATGCACACGGTCAAGCACCGACTATCGGTTCCGTAATCCTTGCTGCAATACTCTTAAAGATGGGTACTTATGCGTTTATCCGTTTTTCGCTTCCGTTATTTCCGGATGCGTCGGTTTACTTTATGTACCCGATAGCTGTTTTGGCAATCATCATGATTATTTATACGGCGATGGTAGCATACGCGCAAAAAGATATTAAACAAGTTGTTGCTTACTCTTCGGTATCGCACATGGGTGTTATTATCCTAGGTACATTTGCACTCAATGTCGAGGGTATTTCAGGTTCAATCTTTTTGATGATAGCACACGGTGTCGTCTCAGGTGCGCTCTTCTTACTTGTAGGGGTGATTTACGACAGAAGACACACAAAGCTTATGAGTGAATTTGGAGGCTTGGCTTCGGTTATGCCGCGTTATGCAACTATCTTTGGTTTGATGTTAATGGCTTCCGTGGGTCTTCCTCTGACTATCAACTTTGTAGGTGAGTTTTTAAGCTTGTTAGGTTTTTATAAACAGTCACATATCTTAACGCTTCTTGCGGGTACGGCTATCATAGTAGTTGCTATTTATATGTTAGCAGCATATAAAAAGATGTTCTTTGGAGTTGTTACAAAAGAGGAGAACAGAAATCTTCCAGATGTAAACAAAAGAGAGCTTATTGCTCTTATCCCTCTTGCAGTCATAACTGTTTGGCTGGGGATATATCCTAAACCTGTTTTGGGACCTATCAACACAAGTGTTGAGTCCGTGGTTCAATTAATGCATGAAAAAGCGATTTCACAAGAAGCAAAGACAAGAATTCCTAATTTGGATATTCTCATTAATAAAACTTCAGCTAAGGAGGCACACTAATGTTATCACCGGTAAATGTTTCGATTGAGTCGTTAAATTTAATGACTCTTGTGCCAATGTTGATACCAATCGTAGGCGCTCTGCTAATCATAGTTATTGATCTTTTTAAGAGTGAGCAGCATAAGTCTCTTTACGTAATGTTAAGCCTCCTTGTTTTAGGAGTGGATTTTGTCGCACTAATGGATTCTGCGGGCGTATTTCAGAAAAACGGTACGGTCATGGGTGTTTTTGATGTGATGCTTATAGATGGATTGGCGATTTTATCGCAGTTCATAATCGTCGGTGCATCTATGCTCTTTATCCCGCTTGCACTTACTCATAAGAGATTTCATGAGTTCTCTTATCCTGAGTTCTTCGCGCTATTTTTATTTATGATTGCAGGCTTCCAGTTTATGGTTGCAACGGACAATCTTATCCTTGTATTTGTAGGACTTGAGACTGCTTCTTTGGCACTTTATACGCTTATAGCTATGCATAACCGTGACAAGTCGTTTGAAGCAGCTGTTAAGTACTTTACGATGGGTGCACTTGCAGCAGGATTTTTCAGCTTCGGTTCTATGATATTTTATGCTCTTACGGGTTCTGTTGAGATTAACCAGATTGCAGCAGTTTTGAGTGCTAACAACTATGAAGATATAGCATTTGTGCTTATCGGTGTTGTATTCTTGCTTGCATCATTTGGATTTAAACTCTCTATGGTTCCGTTTCATACATGGACACCTGACGTTTATGAGGGTTCATCTGCGGCACTTGCAGGTTACATGTCAATCGTTCCAAAAATAGCGGCTTTTATTGTTGCTATGAGAATATTTGAGTTTTTAATCCACAGCGGCGTAGTTTGGTTAGAGGTGATTCTCTATATGGGTGTTGTTTTAACCATGACTATGGCTAATGTCTGGGCACTGGTTCAAACGGATGTAAAAAGAATGCTTGCGTACAGTTCTATTTCACATGCAGGTTTTGTTATGGCGGCTATTTTAATCGGTACGACACAGTCTAACAGCGCACTTTTTCTTTACTGTATACTATTTAGCTTTACAAATCTAGGTTCATTCTCTATGCTTTGGATAAGCAGACAGAAAAATCTTCCTGCTCATCAGCAGTCAGATCACAGTTACAACAAGTTTGCAGGGATGATTAAAACGGCGCCTGTTGCTGCAACCATTATGGCTCTGTTTATGTTAAGTTTAGCAGGTCTTCCTCCATTTGCTCTGTTTTGGGGTAAAATGTACATGATAAGCTCGGCAGTTACAGGCGGATATACTGTTTTAGCACTTATTATGGCACTTAACTCTGCGATAGCCGGTTATTACTACTTAAAACTTATTGTTTATATGTTTATGAAAGATCCGATTGTTGAAGACGGCGGTCATGTGTATAGCGCAAATGCTACGCTTCCACTCAAAACTATCATCGGTATAGCAGCAATAGGAACCATTTTTGCTTTTGCAGCTGTAAATATGCTTTTAGAATTTATTACGGTGTTTGTATATAATAGCGGCTATTAAAATGTAAATAAGGGGTATCTGATTTGTTAAAAACACTGCTTCTTATTTTCATATCACTCAATGCTTTTGCCCTGGAGATATCTCTTCAAGGTGCAAAAGAGAATCATCAGCCATACTCTACATTTCATATAAAAGATGAGGATAAATTCCTCTGTCAAGAGTTTAAAGATGATTTTGACGCAGTCTCTAAAATAGTTTGTGCATTTCCCAAAGCTCCTTCACAAAAAATAAAAAAACTTCAAAACAATTTTTTTGAGATAGATACAGAGATAAAAAATAAGACTTTTTTCCTTGTTATTAAGCCATATCAGAAAATGAAACTCTTTTCTATAGTTTTTGACTTAAGCAAAGAGGATACAACATTTAGTGCAGATATAAAGCTCTCAAACCATTGGATGATTGTAGGTTATATGGACGAGATGCCGTATCTTGAGAAACATGAGTATTCGGATGCCGCCATAAATTTCCCATTTACATATGCTAAAGACATGCTTCCTTATGTCGGCTCTTTAGATATAAAAGGCAATCCGGTTTATATTAAAAAAGTCGGTGATGTAACTGAATATATAAAAATTAAAAAGTATTATGAAGAGAAAAACTATGAGTTTACGTTAGAGTTAATCAATGATATTATGAAAGAGTATCCAAACTCTTTATTTAAAGCCGAACTGCTTTTTTATAAGATTAGAGCTTACTCAAAACTAGACGAAAATGATAAACTTATCGAAGCTGCAAAGGAGTACTTAAGAGAGTACTCATCAGATGAGAACGTTGCAGAGGTTTTATCTCTAATAGCAAAATCTTACACGAAGCTTGGTATGAACAGTGATGGCGATTACTTTTTCGATAGACTCTTTAGTGAACATCCTGAGTCTATATATGCCGATTGGTGCTACATATATATGGCTGAGTCTTTAGAAGTAGAGGGCAGTGCCTCAAGAGCTAGAACGCTCTATGAAAAAGTGCTCTCACATAGCAACGATATAGATATTGCCGCAGAAGCCGCATTTAAATTGGCACGAAATCATATGGCAAACTCAAATGCCAAAGATGCAGCCGTTCAAATAGAAAAAATAGTAAAAGCAAAACCTGAATACTTCTCTAGTATTGATATATATAAATCTATGGACATGATGTATGACTTAGCAGACAACACGCAGTTAATTCAAGCTTCCGCTATAGCAAAAGCTTTAGTTGAGAAAATGCAGCCGGTAGAAGATGAATATGAAGAACTTGTTAGAAATGTGGGAATCTGGTTAAGTAAGACACAGATGAAAAAAGAGGCTCTGCTTGCTCTAAACAAATACCTTGAACTCTTTAAAGACGGGATGTATGCACAAGAAGTTCAAATCGCAAAAGATGCACTCTTTTTTGATGTAAGCGATGAAAATGCTTCTGTAAAACTTAATACGTACGACAAGCTAATGCAAGAGTATCAAAATGACAGTATAGGAAATAAAGCTATATATGAAAAAGCAAAACTTCTTCTTCAAAATGAGAGATTTGCCGAAGCACTTGCTATGGAGCAGGAACTTCTGAAACTGAATCCGCAGGAGTATCAAGATACGCAGGAGATAATCACTCAAGCTGCCATAGGAACCATGAAGCAAGCTCTTAATGTAAAAGAGTGCAACAGCGTGCTTCTTATCTCATCACAGTATAAGATTGAGCTATCGGATGAGTGGGATGACGGGGTTTATGAATGTGCCATGAAGGGTGCAGACTTTGCACTTGCTAAAAAAATGGCGGACAAAAATCTCAAATCAAAAGATATACAGCATAGGAAAAAGTGGCTCTATAGATACATAAAAGTCGATTTTGCAACAGGGAACTATTCCAATGTTATCGAAGCTTCCAAAGAGCTTGTAGCACTCATAAAAGATGATGAAAACTCTGAATATAAAGATGTCTACAGAACTGTTTTTGATACCTATCACAGGCTTGAAAATCAACAGATGATGATTGAGTCCATAACCGAGCTGATAAAAGCATACAAAGACGACTATAGAGATATAGAGAGATATGTAGCAGTTATGGCGGTAGGAAGCGAGATAAAAGATAACAACATGGTTATAGAGTATGGTGAGAAGATAATGGGCATACAAGAGAGTTCAGACTCACATGCACAAAGCCCTTTTGTTGAGTTCGCACTTTATCAAGCCTACAGCGACAAAGAGAACTATAACAGAGCGCTAGAGATTATACAATCTTTGGATGCTGTAGAGTTAAGCAAAAACAACAGAGCAATACAGAAGTATCTTTTAGGAACAGTCCTTGAAAAACTCTGGAGAGACGACGCCGCACAAAAAGCATACCAAGCGGCCATAGATGCCGAACCTGGCTCCGCATGGGCAGAACTGGCAAAGAGCGCAAAAGCGCTGTAGAAGAACCTTCATAACAAAAGTATTGCAAATCGCAATGCTTTCTTGCAAAAATCATTTTCTATGTTATAAATTAAAAAACACAATTGTTTTAGGTAAAATATAACCATATAGGTTTGAAGTAGGAATTGCGCATGAATGAACAAGAGAAAAATGAACCGGTCGTAAATTGTGACCGATTCCAAAAACTTAAACACTCTTTATCTTTACCATTTGCTTTTGCTTTTACGAAACAATGAAAAATATATGCAATAAACAGATGTGCTCATATACAACCTATTCCATTTTGGAACAATTAAAACTCTACATAGAAAAATACAACGCCCAGTACAAAAACCTAGAGGCAAAAGAGTTTAACAGCTCTCATGACAGGTTTTTGATACTCGATGAAAAAGAGATTTACCACATAGGAGCAAGCCTAAAAGACCTTGGTAAAAAGTGGTTTGTGTTTTCACTTTTGGAAGTGGAGAGTTTTGGGTTGATGGAGAGAGTTTGTAGGGTAGTTTAGTATAATGTGCTAATACAGTTACTAAAACAAAGGGAAAACATGAAAGATAAAATATTTTTAAGTACAAAAAATAAAGTAATAGAGATTAAAGAAGATGAGTTGAGAATTAACAATGTTCTATTAAAAGATAAACAAGGTGAACAAACTATTGAATATAAATTATCTGATGATATGAATGAAGAAAACTTGACAAATAAAGCCTTAGAACTAGCCCAAAACTCCTATATAAAATTCCTTGAGAAATTGGTATCTGCTGAAAAACTACTTGTTTTAACTGGTGCTGGTAGTTCAAAAGATGATGAATTATTTGGTGGAAAATTAATGTGGGAGTTATGGGATGCTGTTTCTTCGTTAAATTATCAAGGTTTTTCTTTTGAAATGATGTTAAACATACTAAAAATTAGTCCCGAAACTAAAGACAAAAAAGATTTAGAAACAATATTATCAAAAGCTAAATTGTATTTAGAATTTAATGATGATGCTGTTGGAATGGAAGGTTTAGTTGAATCAATCGAAAAAAATATTTTAACTTTATGTAACTTTTCATTAAAAGACAAATCCATACATTTAGAATTTATAAAAAAACTCACAAGTCGAAAAACAAAACAATCAAGATTAAAAATATTTACAACCAACTATGATAGGGCATTTGAAGAAGCTGGAGCAGAAGGTGGATATGTAATAATTGATGGGTTTTCATTTACTCAGCCAAGAAAATTTAGTGGTAAATATTTTGATTATGATATTGTTATTAGAGAAAATAGTCGTACTTCCTCTACTGAAAACTTTGCTAATAATGTATTTCACTTGTATAAACTACACGGTTCAGTAAATTGGGAAAAACAAAGAAATGATATTATTCAAGTAGATAAACCATCAAAAGCTATGATGATATATCCAAACAGCAACAAATATGAATCATCTTATGAACAGCCTTATTTTGAAATGATGAGCAGATTTCAAAGTGAACTAAGAAAAGGTGGAACTACTACTTTGATAGTTGTAGGATTTAGTTTTGCTGATAAACATATTTTTACAATGACTATTGAAGCTTTAAATCAAAATCCAAGTTTAAATATTGTGATGATAGAACCGTTTATTAATCCTGATGTGAATGAAAACTTCAAAAAGCTGTTTGAGTTATCCAAAAGAAGTAGTCAAGTGTTAATCATAGGTGAATTTTTTAAAGATTTTATAACTAACTTGCCATCTAGTCAATATTTAGACTTTAATGGAGATAAATAATGAAAAAACACATCTTTGTCAATGATAAATTTGTAGGTTATATATCAAAAGTTACGCCAAATTATTCAAACATTCATTTTCCAACGCCTACGCTCTTGAAAAAGTTTTGGCATTATGAAGATGAATTATCTGGTGGTATTGTTGGCAATTATGTTATAATTGAAGGTGAAAATTTTGGTTTTTTAGGAAAACTACAAGAAGTGTCTTTACCTGAAAAAGAACAAAATTTTTTAGGTGAACATGCTTTTTATGATTCTAGTTTTCATCCGCAAGGTAAAATAGAATTATTATTATCATTTAATTATTATTCTACAAAAATAGATAAAGGACTTGATAAATATCCTGCCGTTGGTTCTAAAGTATATTTATGTTCAGCAGATTTAATAAAAACATTATTTGTAAGTGACAACTCTAGTGGTAGTGTATCTTTTGATATAGCCAAACTTACTAATGGTCTGGAAACTGACCTTCCATTAAATCCTAATCAACTTTTTGGGCGACATTGTGCGATTGTTGGCACTACTGGAGGAGGCAAAAGCTATACCATATCAAGGATACTTGAAGAGTTTTTGCATCTAAATAAATCAAAAGCGATTTTAATAGATGCAACTGGTGAGTATTAAAACTTTTATGATTTAGAGAATGTAAAAACTGTAAAGTTCGGTGCAAATGATGAAGATACATTTTTTCACTATTCAAGACTTCGAACTATGGACTTGGTAGCTTTGTTTAAACCAAGTGAAGGTGTTCAAAAACCAAAGCTAATAGATGCAATTAAAAGTTTAAAACTTGTTAAACAGTTACAAATACATGAAAATTATGGACAAAATATTTTTCCTAAAGAAAATCAACCGAAAAGTAGTTACTTTACTAAAATAGGAACATATAGAGATATTATTGAATCTGATAAAAGTGATTTTAATTTATCTAATTTAACACAACAGATTAATGAGGAATGTATAAAACATGGTGATTCTAATAATTTTGGCACATCCGATGGCACTGCTATTGCAAATATTCGCTCATTGATTAGTAGAATTGAACATTTAAGATTACAACCAGAATTTAAAAATATCTTTGGGTTTAATAAACAATTAGGTGACAACAATGAATTTAATCAAGAATTAGAAAACTTTTTAGATGCAGCACAAACAGAACAAACATTATTTATTATCTCTTTAAAAGACGCTTCTTTTGAAAAGGGTTTGAGAGAAATTTTAACGAATGCAATTGGCAACTATTTACTTGAAGAAGCAAGACAATATAAATTTAAAGAAAATCCAATAGTTTTATTTGTTGATGAGGCACACCAATTTCTAAAAAAAACAATTTCTGACGATTCTTTTCAAGATTTGGAACTTGATGCTTTTGATAAGATTGCCAAAGAATGTAGAAAACATGGACTATTTTTATGTATATCAACTCAAACACCAAGAGATATTCCTGTAGGAACTTTAAGCCAAATTGGTACTTTCATAGTTCATAGACTTATAAATGAAACAGATAGAAGTGTAATAGAAAAAGCTTGTTCAGAAGGCAATAAAAGCTCATTATCATATTTACCTACTTTACAATCAGGAGAAGCACTTTTAATAAGTATTGAAATGCCAATGCCAATTATTATTAAGATTAAAGAGCCTAATATTAAACCTACATCACTTACATCAAAATTATTTGTTTAAGGAGTTAATAGTAATGGATTTTGCGATATGTACAATAGATAACAAAAAATATAAAGCTCATGAGTTTCAAAAATTAGACGCGTCAGAACTGGCAAATAAAAGAAGATTTTTACAATGTCAATGTGGAGGTTCAGCTTTTTTTAGAAAAGCATCAGCAAGCGGTCAGGCAGCATGCTTTGGCGCAAGACCTCATAAAGAAGGATGTGATTTTGCTGCTCAAGAAAGTGAAACTGTTAATGGTACTCTATCTGAAGATGAAAAAGAATATTTTAATTCGGGAAAAGAATTAATTTTAGATTTAAACTTTGGAACTCAAAATACAAAACATGTAAGTGATACGGATGAGAATGATATAGATGATAAAAGTAAAGCAGGGCACCATTCTTCAAAGAATGGGAAAGCTACTGCAAAATCACATAGACGATTAAGCACAATATTAAGAACTTTAATGATAGATGAAAATTATTTTAATAATTCAAATTTAAAAATTGAGTTAGAAGGATATTCGTATTTGTCTAAAAATTTATTTAAAAACTTCAATAAATTAACAAATGAATATGTTGATGATATTTTAAATAATAGACCTAACACAAGAAGAGCAATTTGGGGCATGGTCTCAGATGCTCAGTATGATAAAAAAAATATAGAAAGTATATGGATAAATACAGGTGGTAATAACACAGTAAGTATATTAATTGATGAAAAGGTATCAAATTCTTTTATGGAAAGATTTAAAATAAGAGAGTTAGAAGATTTGTCTGGCAGATATGTATTGGCAATTGGTAAATTGAAAAAATCTAAGAATAATAAAATTTTTTCAGTAGTTGAAAATATATCTTATGTGTCAATTGTTTAGTATGACTTCCTTAAATCACTTTATAATTTTTAGATAAAAAAAAATTTTCAAGTCTTGGATATTTACATGTAAGTTAAATTCTAGATAGTATAGAACAAAAAATTAAAATAAAATACTCTCTCTAAAAAAGGCAAAAAGAAGATGAACTCACAATCAAACATCCTCATCTACAAAACCGAAGATGGGCAAACAAAAATACAAACACGGCTCGAAGGTGAGACGGTTTGGCTTACTATTGAACAAATGGCAGAGCTTTTTCAAAAAAGCCGTTCAACAATCAATGAACATATTTTAAACATTTATAAAGAAGCTGAGCTTGAAAAAGATGAGAGCATGAGAAAAATCGGAAATTCCGATTTTTCTACAAAGCCTACAAACTTCTACAACCTCGATGTTATCATCTCCGTAGGCTATAGAGTCAAATCGCTTCAAGGTACAAAATTTAGACAATGGGCAACGGCACGGCTCAAAGAGTACATCGTCAAAGGTTTTACTATGAATGATGAACTCTTAAAACAAGCAGGCGGCGGAAACTATTTTGAAGAACTTTTAGAACGTATTCGAGATATACGAAGCAGTGAAAAAGTATTTTGGAGAAAGGTGCTAGACATCTATGCCACGAGTATAGACTACGACCCAAAGGCGGAGAGTTCTATGCTCTTTTTTCAAACAGTGCAGAACAAAATGCACTGGGCAGTTCATGGTAACACGGCAGCGGAGATAGTTTATAAAAGAGCAGACGGCACAAAACCAAATATGGGACTTACCAACTTTAAAGGCAGCAAACCAACAAAACAAGAAGCCGAGATAGCCAAAAACTATCTGAATGTTGATGAACTAACTCTTTTAAATCGTATGGTAACGGCATATATCGAGATAGCAGAGATTCAAGCGATGAGTAAAACACCGATGTACATGAAAGACTGGATAGCAAGACTGGATGATTTTTTGAAAATGACAGGAAAAGATATACTCGCTCACGCAGGCACAATCAGTCATGAAAAGGCGATAGAAAAGGTAAATAAAGAGTACATGTCATACAAAGAAAAAACAAAAAATGAACTCTCACATGTAGAAGAAGATTTTATCGAGTATTTAGACTCTGCGGCGAAAGCGTTAAAAATTAAGGATTGACGGAGAAAAGCAGATGGCAAAAGTTTTGATTTTAAGCGGTGCGGGCATAAGTGCGGAGTCTGGCATAAGTACATTTAGAGACAGTGGCGGTCTTTGGGATGAGTACGATGTAAGCGTTATCTGCAACTACGACAGCATGCAAAAGCACGAAGAGCTAACCATAGAGTTTTACGACAAAAGACGCTCGGAGTTGGAGACAAAAGAGCCAAATTATGCTCACAAAAGAGTAGCCGAACTAAAGAACATGTACAAAAAAGAGATAGCGGTTATTACTCAAAATGTGGACAATCTTTTTGAAAAAGCGGGACTTGATAGCAGTGAGGTTATTCATCTGCACGGTTTTTTAACCCAGCTTAGATGTCAAGACTCATATTGCGGGAAAGTTTTTGACGTAGGTTATAAAAGCCAAAAAGAGTTTAACGGCGGAAGATGTCTTACATGTAACTCAAAACTTAGACCTAACATCGTCTTTTTCGGCGAGCAGGCACCCATGTATGAGGAGCTAAACAGACATATTCAGGATTGTGAACTCTTCGTCGTCATCGGCACAAGCGGCAATGTCATAGGGGTAAATACAATGGCGCAGTTTGCTACAAGGTCGATTTTGAACAACTATGAGTCTAGCAGTGCCATAGATGATGCCTACTTCTCAAAAGTGTTCTACAAAAAAGCGACCGAAGCCGTTGATGAGATATCGCAGGAGATAGAGAGTTTTTTAAAATTGCACTGAGAGTGAATCTCTGTTGCATATATTTAGATTGACAATAGTTAACTTCTATATTAATATTGATCTATCAAAAGGCAGAAAAAAATGAAACCGCAATCAAATATTTTAATCTATACTAATTATGATTTTTCAACTTCCTCACCGAGAGAAGATACAAATGCCGAGAAGTATGTTTTACGGCAAAAACTCTTTGGCACTGAGAACGTGGAGCCTTTGTGGGTGGCGGATATGGATATCGACACGCCTGATTTTGTTCTTAGTGCGGTTAAAAAACGTCTGGAGCATCCAATCATAGGTTATGAAGAAGTGCCCCGCAGCGCATTTGAAGCTCAGGCGGCTTGGATAAAAAAAGAGCATGGAGTCAAATTTGAGGTTGAAGATTTGCTCTACTCGCACTCGGTTGTCGCCAGCATGAACGTTGCTATTGAGGCATTTACGGATAAAGGCGATAAAATAATCGTTCAAACACCCGTTTATGCACCTTTTTTTTACAGCGTGGCAGAGCATGAGAGAGAGGTTCTGAAAAATCCTCTGAAGTTAAGAGATGATGGAAGTTACACTTTTGATATAGATGATTTGAAGTCAAAGATAGATGAGAGGACAAAACTTCTGCTTTTGTCTTCGCCCCACAATCCCGTTGGACGTGTGTGGAGGAGAGATGAACTTGAAGAGATTTTGGCGTTATGTATTGAGCATAACATAGTTGTTTTTAGCGATGAGATTCATTGTGATTTGGTATATAAACCAAATGTACATGTACCGTTTGTCTCTTTAAGTAAAGAGGCGAGAGATATTACCGTTACGGCTATGGGCGTTGGAAAAACGTTTAACATGGCAGGTTTTGCTATAAGCAGCGTAGCAATTCCAAACAAAGAGTTAAGAGATAAGTTTTTAAAAGTATACAACCGCATTCACTTTGCGCATGGAAGTTCACTCTCACATGTCGCGTTTGAGGCAGCTTACAAAGAGGGCAAACTCTGGCTTGAAGAGTTAAAAATTCATCTTGCAAAAAACTACTCCATGCTAGAAGAGCTGTGTGAGAGATATCCGATAAAAATCACTCCCATTGAGGCTACATATCTGGCTTGGCTCGATTGCAGAGGTTTGGGTTTGCGCGACAAAGAGCTGAGAAATTTTTTTGTAAAAGAAGCAGGGCTTGGACTGAGTAACGGAATATCATTTGGCAGAGAAGGAAGAGGTTTTATGAGATTGAATTTTGCTCTCTCATATGCTAAAATGTCAAAGATAATTACAAATTTAGAAAAAGCGTTGCAAAAGAATAGGAAGTAAAATTGATTGATATAAATTGGGATGAGTTTAAGTTTTTTAAACAATACAGCAATAAAAAAGATGATAATTTTGAAGTACTGCTGGATTTTTTAAAAAGCTACTACAACATGACAAATATAAAAGAGATGTACGAGACAATGGCAAATGACGATATTGCGCAACTTATGCTTAATAAGCGGGAACTTAGCAGCGTAGAGGCTTTGGAAAAGTATCTCTTTAGAGACTTTAATGTCGCAAAGTGATTTAAAAAAGATAGCACTGTTTTTAGCTAAACATCATGTTTTAAGTCTTGCTACATCGGATACTTTAGAACTCAGTGCATGTAATCTTTTTTACGCTTTTGATGAAACAAAACTTTCATTTGTTGTCGCAAGCAGCGATGATACGACGCATATAAAAAACATCTTTAAAAATCAAAAAGTTGCCGGAACCGTTGTTTTAGAGACAAAGATTATAGGTAAGATAGAGGGTGTTCAGTTTAAGGGCGAGTTTTTAGAACTTCATGACGAGGATTTAAAGAGACTCTACTTTAAAACTTTTCCCTACGCTCTTGCTATGAATCCAAAACTTTGGCAGATAAAAGTAGACTACTTTAAGCTGACTGACAATACTTTGGGATTTGGCAAAAAGATTATTTGGCAGGCTTCTTTTCTTTAAACATCGTACAATCGCTTCCGCTGCTTTGAAATACAAGCAGTGAGGGTATTTGCTGTGATTTAAATCCATACGCTTTACATCCATGAGGTCTTGAGGCTTCCCATGTAACAAAATAATATTCACATTTTCTACAGTTAATTCTTTTCATACTAGCTCTTGATTTAAGTGCGCTATTTTAGCATATTTGGTACAATAGGCGAATTAAATACTAAAGAGAAAATATGGACAAGATATTATTGATGTTACAGCTCCAAGCCGATTTGAACGAGGCGACAAATGGTGATAAGTGGACTAGTGGTATTACAAAAAATGGCAAGGTGATTAACTGGAGACGCTGCATCTACATGGAGTGCGCCGAGATGATAGACTCTTTTACATGGAAGCATTGGAAAAATATAGACCAAGAAGCAGATTGGGACAATCTTCAAGTTGAGGTTGTGGATGTTTGGCACTTTGTTATGAGTTTGGCGATAGAGAACTACTCTCAAACTCTAAGAGGGCAGGTTGAAGATTTGGCGATAAACATTTCACAATCAGATAGTTTTAAAAAGATAGATACCAAAGAAGAACTTTTTGCAAAGCAGGATGAGACCATCCAAAAGATAGAGTCGATTATGATAGATACGCTCTCAAGAGGTACTCTTGACCTTGAAAAACTTATATCCGACTTCTTTGATCTTGTAGTTATGAGCGGACTTAACTTAGAGAGCCTCTACCGACTGTATGTAGGAAAAAATATCTTAAATCAATTCAGACAAGACAACGGTTATAAATATGGCTCTTACATTAAAGAGTGGGACGGAGAAGAGGATAACGTTATTATGAAGAGAATTTTAGAGCAAAATAGTGATATAAAACCCGATGATCTCTATAAAGAGCTTACCAAACTCTATTTGGCGTTAAATAAGAGCTAGTGTTTGAGCGCAATACTAGAAGTTGAAAATCTATCGTTTGGATATAAAAAAGAGCTGCTGCTTTTTGAGAATCTAACATTTTCTCTAAAAAAAGGGGAGATAAAAGCGATAGTAGGAGCCAGCGGAGCGGGGAAGAGCACTGTCTTTGAGCTAATTCTGGGCAACTTAAAGCCTCTTGGCGGAAGCATCAAAAGTTCGTTTTGCTCTGAAGTTTTTCAAGATCCCTACAGCTCTTTTCATCCGAGCTATACTCTGCTAAACCAGATAAAAGATGTTGCAAAACTTGATGAGATTGAATCATACTTAAAAAATATAAACCTTGATTACGAGCTGCTTTTAAAACTGCCTCATGAACTCTCAGGCGGGCAGCTTCAGCGTGCCTCTATACTCCGAGCTATGCTAATGAAACCTGAACTGCTTCTTCTTGACGAGCCGACTTCCGCACTTGACAATGTTATCCAGTTAGAGGTTATGAACATGCTTGTAAAACACCTTGATAGAATGGGAATGTTGCTTATCACGCACGATTTGGATTTGGCAAAATGGTGCGCGGATGAGATTATTATGATTTGAGAAAATACTTTGCCAGATAAAAACCGCCACCTGCCATAAAAATAGAACCAAAGGCATTTAGAGATATATTTGCGACAGCTAAAAGTATATGACCGCTGTTTATCAGTAAAAAGCTCTCAATCGCAAATGTGGAGTAGGTTGTTAGTGCTCCCAATATTCCGGTAGATAAAAAAGACTTTACATGTAGAGAAAAAATAGTGCTATACATAAAGTAGGCTATCAATATTCCCATAATAAAACTGCCTATCAGATTAACTCCTAGGGTTCCGTAAGGCAGGTCATGGGGAACTTTGTGAGAAATAAGACCGTTTAGATAAGCTCTTAAAACTGCACCGATAAAACCGCCGCTACCTATGGCTAGGATTGTTTGCCAGCTCATCGTCATACACCTTCTGCATTTTTACTCTTAAATCACTCAGCCAGTTCTCATCATTTTTCTCTGCAACAAAAGAGTCTAAAAAGATAGCCTTTATTTTTCCGGGTTTATAGTAGAACTCTTTTGTGTTGTAATATTTTCCAGTTTGCATCAAAACTACGGGCTGAACGCGAAGATTGTTTGCATCTGCGATAATCTTCGCCCCTGATTTAAAAGGCAGCATAGTGTCTTTTGTGGAGCGCGTACCCTCCGGAAACATAGTAATTACTCTATTTGTTTTAAGAACACGTTTTGCATCTCTAAGAAGTTTTATAAGAGATGTTTTGCTCTCCCTCTCAACGGCAATATCTTGAGGCATTTTAAGTGCCAGACCAAAAAAAGGCATGTCAAAAAGCTCTTTTTTTGCAACCCATGTAATATCTCTTGAGGTAATAGTCTCCATTACTACGATATCAATGTCGCTTTGATGATTTACTAAAAACATTTGAGTTTTAGGATCCTCTTTGCCCTCTATTTCAACACTGAAAAAAGTACCTAACCTGATTAGCCATGCAGATATTTTTCTGCTGTAAGGTCTTGGAAGAAGATGAAAAGTGATAATCATGAAAGTGAGTGAAGTTGCAATTATAAGAGTTGCAAAAAGCCAACTAACGTGAGCAAATATCTTCATTTTTAACCCAACCTATCTTTTCATTTTTAAGCTGTACTTTAACCCAGCCCTTTACTTCATCCTCTTTTTGCAGGTAATATTTGCTTGGAGTTATCTCAAACGCCGTTCCGTTTGCCAAAGGAAGAAGATGTATCCCAGAACCCTCTTTTATACATACTTCTTTTGAGGGAACACCGACGTAGATAATGTATGCTAGAGGCAGCACGACAAAAACAAGATAGATATATTTTTTTCTCAGAAAAACGCCAAATAAAGCAACCGCAGCAATTGCAGCTGCAATTGCCATCTTTAATATCTCATGGGATTGGTCTTTTGGCTTTAAATCACTCTGCGTTGTTACGCTGTCATCATCTACCACAATTGGTATATAGATAGGGATAAATCTGTTTTTTTCTAAATTGAAATATGAAAATGATAAATTTTCCATTTTCTTATCAATTATTGCATAGTATGTGATTTTTGAGTCAAAGTATGATTCTGTAATAGACTCAATCCCTTGCTTGTAGGCACCGTTTAAATTAAGAGCAGAGATGTCACAGTTTTTAGCGGTTGCAACAAATACAACTATGTTGTGCATGCTATCATAGCTTGTGGTTTTATACTCAAGTATCTCAAACGAACTGGCTACTATATTTGAGAAATCTTTTTTTGGGTTAAGTGAAATAACATTTAATGCTTGACCAAGCAGGGTCGTAGTTCTGTAGACTTCATTTGTAAGACCAAGAAGAGTAGCTGTAAAATCCGGAAGTCTTATGGTGTTTGAAGTTGCCAAAAAGTGAAAAGTTTCATAGTAGTATTTGGAGTCCGTCTCTCGCGAGGGAAAGTCACTCAGGAGTTTTAAGCCTTCTGAATTGGAGATTGTATAGACAATGTCCATAAATTCTTTAACAGTAGAGAGAGTTTTTATGGTAACCGTAAATATCTCACCCTTTAGAACTCTTGAGGGGATTTTTTCATAACTTAAATAGAGGACTTTTGGAAGATTTTGTATCTCCTCTTCGTTGATAAAAGTGGATTGGGTACTATTTTGAGTATCAGCAAAGCTGCTTAAATTCACGTCTTCTATTGCATTTGCAAACAGAGCCGTAAAAAGAAAAAACCATGCTAATACTCTCACGCTTTTAAAAATCCTTGTAACATTTTTACCCCGTCATCACTGCCAAGAAGAGACTCCATCGCTCTTTCGGGATGCGGCATAAGTCCAAAAACATTTTTCTCTTTATTGCAGATGCCGGCAATAGAATCTATACTGCCGTTTGGATTTTTATCATCTCCGTTTGCATCACAGTATTTTAGAAGAACCTGATTATTAGCGTAAAGTTCTTTTAACCCATTCTCATCTATATAATAATTTCCGTCATGATGCGCGATTGGAATATTTACGACATCGTTGTTATCAAGTTTTTCTAAAAATATATTATCATTGTTGATAACCTTTAGATGATGGTGCTTTGAAATAAAGTGCAGGCTCTCGTTTCTTTTAAGAGCACCAGGAAGAAGACCTGACTCCGTAAGAACTTGAAAACCGTTACAGATTCCCAAAACCTTTCCGCCGCTCTTAGCGTATACAGCTACTGCCTTCATAACTGGAGAGAATTTTGCAATAGCACCGCTTCTTAAATAGTCACCGTAACTAAAACCGCCTGCAACTACCAAAAGGTCTGTGTCAGATGGAACGCTTTGTGACTTATGCCACAAAATCTCTGTTTTGGCTCCTAGTTTCTCAAAGGCATATTTCGCGTCATATTCGCAATTTGTGCCTGGGAACTGTAATATTGTTACTTTCATTTTACCAGCTCAATATTGTAATCTTCAATTACCGTGTTTGCAAGAAGTTCTTCACACATTTTTGTAACATCTGCCATCGCCTTTGATTCATTGCTCTCATCAAGATTTAGTACTATCTGTTTTCCGATACGAACATCGCTAACATTGTCAAAGTGCAAAGACTCTAACGCGTGATGTACAGCTTTTCCCTGAGAATCCAAAACACCCGCTTTTAAAAATACGTTTACTATAACTTTCATAATCTCTACTTCCCTAAAATTCTATTTAAAACTTGCTCATAGGCAACAGTTAGTCCGCCTAAACCTTGGCGAAATCTGTCTTTATCCATCTTTTCACCGCTTGTTATATCCCAAAAACGGCAATTATCAGGACTAATCTCATCTATAAGAATGATATTGCCGCTGCTATCTTTTCCAAACTCAAGTTTAAAGTCGACTAAATTAAGACCTTTGCCTGCAAAGTAAGGCTTAAGAATGCCATTCACCTGTCTTGCCATGCGGCGAAGTTTATCAAGCTCATCTTGAAAATCAACTAAACCGAGGATTAGCGCATGCTGGTCATTGAGTTTAGGGTCTCCTAAAGCATCGTTTTTATAATCAAACTCAACAAGCGTAAATGGAAGAACGGTTCCGTCTTTGATACCGAGATTGCGACTTAGACTCCCAGTCGCTATGTTGCGGACGATAACTTCTATGAGAATGACTTTTGTCTTTTTATGCAACATGTTATTGTCGTCTAACATCTTTACGAAGTGAGTTTGTATACCCTCTGCCTCTAAAAGCTTAAAAAGTTCGGTTGAAATCTTGTTGTTAAGTGCACCTTTGCCTGCTTCACTTGATTTTTTTTCTCCGTTAAAGGCTGTTAAATCATCTTTAAACTCTGAGATAAGAAGATTTTCATCATCAGTAGTAAACAGTTTTTTTGCTTTTCCCTCGTAAAGCAGTTCTCTTTTTTGCATCTTTTTATAGTCCTTTTGTAATTATTAATGCTTTTACAATATCAACACCAACTTTTAGTTGCATGTCTTTGTTTATCATCTCATCTGTTATGATATATTTTGAGTCTTTTTGCGCCTCTTCCTCTTCTTTTTTACCGTCAACTTTTTGTAATTCTTCTTCTAAATGTTTCTTTAAGTCAGCCTCTTTTATTGCAAATTCATTTTTATGCGTTGTAACTTCACCGGGAAATACTTCTATGTCCGGTTTTACTCCAAGTGCTTGGATGGTTCTTCCGCTTGGAAGATAGTACCTCGCTATTGTAAGCTTGATAGCTTCTTCTTCCGTTATAGGAAGAACAACTTGAACACTCCCTTTTCCAAATGTGTTTTGACCTACAATAATAGCTCGTTTATGGTCTTGAAGCGACCCGCTTACAATTTCACTCGCACTTGCACTTCCGCCGTTAACTAGCACCACTAAAGGAACATTTGTAATGGTATTTTCAGTTTTTGCAGAGTATATCTCATCGTCAGCTTTGTTTCTTCCTTTTTGAGAGACTATATCTCCTTTATCTACAAATAGGTCTACAAGTCCGACGGCTTGGTCAAGAAGTCCTCCAGGATTGTTTCTTAAATCAAGAACAATTCCTTTTGTAGAAGACTTTCTTTTTTTGATGATTTTTGTAACTTCATCTACAACTTTTTTATCAAAACTAGTTACGCGGATATATTGAATATCATTGCCGATAGATTTTGCATATACAGACTCTATAGTAATTATTCCTCTTACTATATTTATAACCAGAGGCTTGTTCTCTCCCTCTCTGACAACCATCAATTCTATAGGAGTACCGACTTTTCCTCTCATGATTGATACAGCTTCATCAATCGTCATATTGAGTGTGGACTCTTTGTCTATTTTTAAAATGATATCACCGGCTTTAATACCTGCTTTGTCCGCAGGAGTGCCTTCTAAGGGTGCAATGACAGTAAGTGCGCCGTCTCTGACACCTACCGTGATGCCAAGACCGCCAAACTCACCGTTTGTTTGGACTTTTAAATTTTTATAATCTTTTTGTGATAGATAGTTTGAGTGAGCGTCTAAGTTGCTCATCATCCCCTCAAGCGCTTTATCCATTAACTCTTCAATAGTTACATTATCTACATTGTACTGTTCAACAATACTTATAACTTTTGTAAACTTTGCTAAAGACTCAAGTCTGGATGCCTCTTTGCTCTCTTTTTTCTCCGCAGTAGAAGCAAGAAGATTTGTAGAAAACACTAAGGCCAACGCAACCGTTACCGAGGCAAAACCAAGAGTAAGCAATTTTTTGTTTTTCATTATTTTTCCTGTATTAATTAAAAAGGACATTATAGTAAAAAGCTGTTTAAATAACAACTTTGAGAAAATTGACATGCAGTAATTTTTATTCTGAGCTTTCGCACCTAATTTTAATCGATATGCTTTCTAAAACAACTGTAAGTAGGGCATAGTAATAAAATACTCCATGGTACTTGACACTAGTTNAAAAAACTGAAAAATACATGTCAATAGATATGACAAATGCTGAGAGAATACCGCTACTACCGAATGTAACACTACAAAATTAGGTGCGAAAGCTCAGTTTTATTTAAATTATTTTTAATATAATACGAAAATTTTAATCATTAAGGCATAAAAACAATGAGTACGATAAAAGAGTATTTAGCGGCAGATCACGGTCGTTGCGACGAACTATTTGCAGCGATGGAAGATGCTGTAGCCAACTCAATAGAGAGCGCAAAAGCCTCTTTTGAAGAATTTGCACATGAGACAGAGAGACACTTTCAAATGGAAGAGCGTGTTATGTTTTTGGAGTTTGAGCAAAAAACAGGAATGACGCAAGGTCCGACTGCCATGATGAGACATGAACATACACAGATGAGAGGTCTTATCTCGGATATGGGCAAAGCAATTGAGGCTAAAGACAAAGACAAGTTTTTTGGAAGCAGCGAAACATTGATGATTTTAATGCAGCAGCACAACATGAAAGAGGAGCAGATGCTCTACACAATGGCGCAACAGCACCTAAGCGCAGAATCAGACCGCATAGTAGAGATGATGCGTTCAATGATTGTACAGTAGATAAAAAGATACAGATTTGGATTTTGACGGACTTTCGGTAGACCAAGCACCGCCTATATCAGCACCTCTTAGATTTTTTCTAACTGCACCTCTTTTTGCTGTTTTAGCAGGGATATTAATTCTTTTTAGTGATGCCGCTGCTCTTATAAGCAGACACTCAATGGAGGCAATCGTAATCACGCATGCCATAACTATCGGTTTTTTAAGCTTTGTAATGTTCGGTGCACTTACTCAAATGCTGCCTGTTTTAGCCGGAGTTAAAATAGCAAAGGTAGATTTGGTTTACAAAATATCGTATATATTTTTGCTAACGGGTACTCTTTGTATGATTTTTGGGTTATGGTTCAACATGTCAATCCTGCTGCTTGGGGCGTCTGCGTTGTTAGGCGGCGGTTTTTTGCTTATAATTATCTCCATGTTGGCTGCTTTTAAAAATGTTATCAATTTTACTGCAAGCATAAGAGCTATGATTACAGGTCTGGTTTTTGCTCTTTTTATAACACTTATGGGAGTGCATCTTTTGGCATCGCATGGAATCGGCAGATTTTCCGATTCACACTTGCTTTTTGCAAATATTCATAGTGTCTGGGCAATTTTCGGTTTTGCTGGAGTTTTGATAATAGGGGTTGCTTTTCATATTTTGCCTATGTTTTATGTCGCACCGAAGTTTAAAAGATTTTGTAAGCAGAGAGTTGTCTGGCTTATAAGTACGGGGCTTCTTCTTTGGCTGGCGCTTAATATCTTTTTTGATTCATATGCAGTGGCGGCAAAGATATGGATTGCTACATTTTTTTGGGCATTTGCAACAACGGTTTACATGAAGCTGAGTGCCCGCCGCAGAAAAGTAAGCGACGTAACAATCTGGTACTGGAGAAGTGCGGCTGTTTTTATGACTCTGGGCGCTTTCTCATGGGTTATTAACGATTTTTTTAACGCAGAGTATATAGTAGTTGTCTCCATATTTATAGGCGGCGGATTTATTTTCTCGATAATGTCGGGAATGCTTTATAAAATAGTTCCGTTTCTGGTCTGGTTTCATCTTAATGCAAAGGGTTATATGAGTATTCCGACAATGAACGATATGGTCAATAAAAAACTTGCAACAACGCAGTTTGTGCTTTTTATAGTTTCGCTGATCGGTTTTAGCATCTCTTTTTTTGTGCCTTATTTTTTAGAGATATCCGCATTTGTATTTATAGCAAGCATGTTAATATTAGAGTACAATATCGTCATTGCGGTCTTGATATATTTAAAAACCATCAAAACCAAACCTGATTTTGACATGAGCATGTTTACTATGAAAGTATAAAATTAAAAGTGATAAGAATTAAGAGTGGAAAGTACCATATGCTAGCACTCATAAAAGTAGAGCGCAGGGAGACGTTAAATGCCGAATAATAAAAATATTATTTTAATAGGTTTTATGGGTGTGGGAAAGGGCAGTGTTGCCAGAGAAATTATTAAAATATCTGAGTATATGTCGGTTGACACGGATGACTTGATAGAGAGTATGGAAAATAGAACCGTCAAGAAGATATTTGAGCAAGAGGGTGAAGCATATTTTAGAAATTTAGAGAAAAAAATCTCTCTTTGGCTTGAGAACTGTGTAAAAAATACTCTTATATCAACAGGCGGCGGATTTTATAAGCAGGAAAATCTCAAAGATATTGGAGTTGTTGTTTTTCTAA
Organism: Sulfurimonas sp.; assembly: GCA_002899765.1. Lineage (GTDB taxonomy): Bacteria > Campylobacterota > Campylobacteria > Campylobacterales > Sulfurimonadaceae > Sulfurimonas. Next base: position 39,763 of record PPDH01000040.1, read on the forward strand.
ACTCCCCGTTTGATAAAATACTAAAGAGGATAAAAAGTCATCCCAATGCGTCAAAAAAACTTAAAAAAAGACCGTTGTTAAATGATTTGAAAAAGGCAAAGGAGCTTTATAAAGAGAGGCTGCCGGAGTATATGGCTGTTGCGGATATCGTGATTGACGTGACTGATAAAAGCGCACTTGAATGCGCTAAAGAACTTTTAAAAAAGGTAAAAGAACATGCGTAATATTTTTATAATTTTGGTATTTGGTATTGTAGTCAATCTCTTTGGCGCGGAGATAAATTGGGCGAAAGATTATCATGAGGGTATTAAAAGTGCGCAAGAGAAGCAAAAACCGGTACTTTTTGTCTCATCAAGACACTCATGTAAATATTGTGTTATTTTAGATGAAACTACATTTAAGGATGCAAGAGTTGTAGAACAGCTAAATAAAAACTTTGTCTCGATAATATCGTATAGTGATGAAAATGATTATATGCCAAAAGAATTATGGCAGCCAGGAACTCCAGCTATCTGGTTTTTGATGCCAAATGCAGAACCTATGTTCCAGCCGCTTATGGGTGCTATTGATGCGGAGAATTTTTTAAAAGCACTTGCTGTTGTTGAAGAAGAGTTTAAAAACCAAGCGAGCAAAAAATGATTTTTACGAATACAAAAAATAGTAATTTTAAAGCGGAATTTGAAGAGCTTTTAGGGCGTGGCAAGATGGATATAGAGTCTGTTACTGCTATAGTCGGAGGAATAATAGCTGAAATAAAAAGTGACAAAAATGATGCACTTAAGCGTCATGTCGCTAAATTTGACAAATGGATTCCAAGCAGTGATGATGATTTGAAAATATCTACGGAGTCGATGAGTAAAGCGTATGCAAATATTGATGAAAAGCTCAAAAATTCTCTTCATTTGGCGTATGAGAGAATAAAAAGTTATCATGAAAAACAGAAGCCAAAATCTTGGTTCGATACAGAAGGAAATGGAACGATTTTAGGTCAAAAAGTTACACCAGTTGACAGTGCGGGTCTTTATATACCCGGAGGAAAGGCAGCATATCCTTCATCGCTTCTTATGAACGTTATTCCGGCTCAAGTTGCGGGAGTTAAAAATATAGTCGTCTGTACGCCGACACCGGATAATGAGCCAAATGAGCTTCTGCTTGCGGCATGTCATCTTTGCGGAGTAAGCGAAGTTTATAAAGTCGGAGGTGCGAGTGCCATAGCGGCTATGGCTTACGGCACACAGACTATTCCAAAAGTCGACGTTATTACGGGGCCTGGCAATATCTTTGTTGCAACTGCAAAAAAGATGGTTTTTGTCGATGTCAATATCGACATGATAGCAGGACCCAGCGAGATTGGAATTTTGGCGGACGACAGTGCAAACCCTTCACATATGGCTATTGATATGTTATCGCATGCAGAACATGACGAGATGGCAAGTTCTATTCTTATTACTCCTTCACAAAAGTTAGCCGATGAGGTAAGGGTCGAATTAGAAAATTGGCTAAGAAAACTTCCTCGTCAAGAGATTGCAAGAAAATCGATAGAGGAGCGCGGCGCTGTAATTGTGGCTTCTGATATGGATGAAGCAGTGGAGTTAATGAATCAACTTGCACCCGAGCATTTAGAGGTTGCTACTATGTCTCCTTTTGAGCTGCTTCCAAATATAAAACATGCGGGGGCTATCTTTTTAGGACATAATACGCCTGAGGCGATAGGCGATTATGTTGCATGTCCAAATCATACGCTGCCAACAGGCGGAACAGCTAAATTTTATTCACCTCTGGGAGTTGAAAATTTTATGAAAAAATCTTCAATTATCTCCTTTAGCCAAAAAGCAATAAACGAGATAGGAGAAGAGTGCGCATTAATTGCAAATACGGAAGGACTAAGTGCTCATGAGCAGTCGGTTAGGGTAAGACTTAAGAACTAAAAGCCTGGCATTGCTTTTTACTTTTCAAATATTCCTAATAATAGAAAATATTATAAAATTATCACATTTTTATAACTAGTTTAAGGTTTATATAGGTAGTATATCCATAGTAAGAACTCCTTTTTATTAAAAATAAGAAGGTCTTGTTATAAAGATTAACCATAGTTATAAATACTAAATATTTGTATATTTAAAGACTATAAGGAGAGTGTATGCAATTAGGCTTCCTAGTTGATTTGCATCTGTGTATGGGATGTAAAGGGTGTGAAATCGCATGTAAAGTGGAAAATGAAGTTCCGCTAAGCACATGGAGACTTCGTGTTAAATATGTAGATGTGGGAACTTTCCCTGAGACAAAAAGAACATTTACACCGCTTAGATGTAACCACTGTGAAAATGCACCGTGTGAGAGAATTTGTCCGGTTAGTGCGCTTCACTATCTTGAAAATGGTATTGTTAACATCGACAAAGAGCGCTGTATAGGTTGTGCGGGTTGTGTTATGGCCTGTCCTTACGGAGCGATTTATATCGACCCTCAAACGCAAACAGCAGACAAATGTACATACTGTGCTCACCGCGTTGCTTCAAGTATGATGCCTGCATGTGTAGTTGCTTGTCCCGTTCAAGCAAATATCTTCGGTGATTTGGAAGACCCGACTTCAAATATCTCTAAGTATATTCAAGTTAATCAAAGTAATATACAGGTTCGTAAACCTGAAAAAGGTACAAATCCTCACCACTTCTATGTAAACGGCGGAAATGTTGCGCTTAATCCTCTGGCTTCGCATAGAATAGAAGGACACTCTCTGTTTAACAAAATAACAACACTTCCAGTAGGAGGACACCATTAATGGCACATGAAATCTTAGCGGCGACAAATGCTGTAGTAACTTTAGATGTAGCGCTTCCCGGTATAGTTTGGCCGTGGTTAGTAACGGTTAATATGTGGGCAAAAAGTATCGGGACGGGTGTTATACTTATGCTTTTTATGCTTATTAGAATGCATCCTGATTCTGTAAAAAATTTAAGGCTGCCTACCGCTGTTGTCGCATTTATTTTTATAAATATTTTCTTACTCTTTACACTTGCCGATTTACATCAGCCTTTTAGAATGTGGCATATATTTGTTTACTCTAGCTTTTCATCCGCAATCGCTTGGGGTTCATTAATGGCTACGGTATTTTTAGGTCTTTTGGTAATTTTGGCATTTCTTGCATACAAGAAAAACAATGAAACATTTGACAAAGTATTGGTATGGACAACAATCCTGGCTATTCCTGTAACACTTTATACGGCTGCTCTTATGGCTCAGTGTACCGCTCGTGAATTGTGGCAAATGCCGACAGAGGCTGCTCAAATGATTCTTGCGGCTACACTTTCTGGTTCTGCTGCAATGATTTTACTCGGCGGAAGTAAACTTTCTGATGAAGCAAAAAACACTCTGGGTGTTGTTCTTGGACTTAGTGCATTAATGGCTTTTATAATCTATATGTCGGAGTATATATTTGGACCTATGAAAGCAGAAGAGGTTGCCGCTGTTCTTGATTATATCAAAGGTGACGGACCGTATGCTGTTATGTTCTGGTTAGGTCAATGGATAGCTTACCTTTTACCGATGCTGCTTATTTTATTAAGCAGGGCTAGTAAAAGTGAAAGTATTTTAAAACTTGCAGCTATTTTAGCTTTGGTGGGTCTGGCTATAGTTAAACATGTATGGCTGATGATTCCACAATTATTACCAATGAGTTAGGGAGAAGATTTTAATGTATTTAGAAAGTAGAAGAACATTTTTAAAAGGCGCTGCATTTACAGTTGCAGGTGCCACAATTGCTAAAGGTGTGTTTACGACCGATGCTATTGCAGATTCTGTTAGCCAAAGCAAGTTTACAAACACTCCGGATTCTCTATCATTTTATCCTCCTATGGATCAGTGGTCTGATTTTAAAGAGTTAGACGGAGATGATTGGAAAAGAGGCGGTATAGACCGTCATGGCGTAAGAAGCGAATCAAACCCTGAGGGTATTGAAGTGAACGATTATGCTATCGTGCCAACTGCTTGTTCAAACTGTGAAGCATCTTGCGGTTTAACTGCGTGGATTGACAAGAAAACTTTTACAGTTAAAAAGTATATGGGTAACCCGCTCCACCCTGCTTCTCGCGGTAGAAATTGTGCTAAAGGTTATGCAACTCAATCTCAAATGTATGACCCGGATCGTATAGCATTCCCGCTTAAGCGTGCACCCGGTTCTGCTCGCGGTGAAGGTAAATGGATTCGTACCACATGGGATGAAGCTATGACTACAATCGGTAATAAAATGCATGATGCAATAAAGGGTGACGATGAGTTATCTAAAAAATCATGTATGTTCCATGTAGGTCGTCCGAATGAAAACGGATTTACCGGCAAGGTATGGCATACATTAGGACAAGACTCTTTTAACTCACATACAAATATCTGTAGTTCAGGCGGGCGTACACCGACAATCCAGTGGGCAAATGACGATAGAACTTCACCTGACTGGGCTAATGCAAAACTTGTTTTTCTTAACTCATCGCATGCTGCCGATGCGGGTCACTATTTTCAACAATCAGCTTCGTTTATTGCAGATGCAAGAGCTAAGGGTGCTAAGCTTGTGGTTATGGATCCTCGTATGTCTAACTCGGCAGGTATGGCGGATTTGTGGATAGCTGCATGGCCTGGAACCGAGCCTGTAATTTATCTCTATTTGGCTCAGCGTATGCTTACTGAAGGCAAAGTTAATAAATCATTTGTAAAAAAATGGTTTAACTGGGAAGTTATGATGGATAATAAAAATTATCTAAACTTTATGGTAGAAAAAGGATATATCTCTAAAGCGCCTTCAGGCAATGATTTTGACGCATTTGTTGATATGTTAAAAGAACTTTACGCTCCATATACACTTGATTATGCCGTAAAAGAGACCCATGTCCCCGCATATAAACTTGAAAAACTTTATGACATGTTTATCTGGGCAGGAACTGCTATATCTTCATATTTCTGGAGAGCAACGGCAGCCGGTAACCGCGGTGGATGGATGAGTGGTCGTTCAGGTTATCTATCACTTGCTCTTCGTGGTGCTATTGGACCAGAAGGAGGAACATTCTTCCATCACTGGCATGTTATCTCTGTTGCAGGAAAGGGCGGAAGCGCTACTGTTGGACAAGGAAAACGTAGTGCAGATGTGCCTAAAATAGATGTTTACAATGAACTTACATGGCCGCCTGAGTGGCCTCTTTCCACTTATGAGTTATCGTTTCTTTTACCGCATCTTCTTGCAGATAAGAAGTGGCAGAAAAAATGGATAGATAGAGGTTTTAGCGTACAGCAAAAGCTGGCTGTTTGGATTCCTCGTATGTATAATCCTGTATGGATTAATCCTGATGGATTTAGATGGATAGATACTATTAAAGATGAATCAAAAATGGAACTTACATTTAATCTTTCTCCGGTATGGAGTGAGACTAACTGGTATGTTGATTATATCCTGCCTGTAGGTCTTGCAGGTGAGAGACACGATCAGCACTCTGAAGCAACAATGCCGGCACGTTGGACATCTTTCCGTCAACCTGTTATGCGTGTAGCTCTTGAAAAAGCAGGATGGAAACCGAAAAATCCAAATCGTGCGACATTAGAAGCACATATTAAAGCAGGTCTCGGTGAAGTTTGGGAAGAGAATGAATTTTGGTTTGACATGTGTGTAAATTATATAGATCCAAAAGGTGATATATTCCTAGATGCAGAAAAAACTAAAACTGTTAAATCAATGTGGGTATCTAAAAAGAATCCTGGTAAGCCTGTTACTATTTCTGAATGGTATGATGCTGCATTTGGAGATAATCTGCCAAATCTTAAAGCAACGGCTACATCTGATGAAAGATATAAAAATTCTGAATATCCTGTTTACGAATACATGAGAGATTATGGTGCATGGATGGAAGAGAATCATATCTACTCTGCTCAAGAGCGCGAGATTAAAGATGACGGTGAAAATTATATCTCTCACGGACATAAGTATGATAAAAAACATGTTCATATTAACAAAAGAACAGGTGTTATGACTGCAGAACACAACGGTAAAAAAGTACCTATGGGTATTGAAATCGACGGTGTTAAGATGGAAGGGTTTGCAACGCTTGACAAGAAGCTTGACTTCTTCTGTGATTGGATGGTAGATTGGAAATGGCCTGAGTACGCTATTCCGTTCTACCCAAGAAACGAGCAAGAGAAAAAAGAGATGGTTCATATTGTCTCACATGTAAATCACTCTTTTATGACTGAAAATAACTCGTATGCATTAAATACCGTATTTAGATTGCCGTATAATATTCATACTCGTTCAGCAAACTCTAAACACTTGATGGAGATTTCGCAAAACCATGACCCTATCTGGATTTCGACTCCGGATGCTGCACGTCAAGGATTTAAGCGCGGGGATGCAATACGTGTTAGAATTGTAGACAGCTTAACAGGATTGGAGTCAGGTTATTTTGTTGCTATGGCTGTTCCCACAGAGGGTGTTTTACCCGGTACACTGGCATGTTCGCACCATGGCGGACGCTGGAAGCTTGTTAACTCGGTAAGTATTCCAAACGGTGTTACAGACGGTAAAGTTGATTCTCAGCCAGTTGCCAGAAATATGAATGACCCTAAATTTATGGCACATTCACCTATTAATGCAGGTAAAGAGGGTGGACAAATTAAGATTGAAGATTATAGCGGTCATGGCGGGATAAATAGCTTTGGTGTTCCTACTGCTGAACTTCAGATGGACGGAAAAGAGGGTAAACTCAAATATGTTGAGGGTATCAAACCGTTTAAATCAGAAAGATTTGCAGACTATAATAAAGACAGCGGAAATATATGGTGGGATGGATTGAGCGGTTCATGGCAAAATGCCGTTGCCGCTCCGCATCCTGATCCGATTTCAGGTATGCACTGCTGGCATCAAAAAGTTATTTTAGAACCTGCGCAAGCCGGTGATAAAATAGGCGATATACATGTTAACTATGATAATAACTTTAAAGTTTATGAGGGATGGAGAGATAAGCTTACTCGCGGATTAGATGAGAACTCTACACTTCGCCGTCCAAGACATATTAAACGTCCTTGGGTGCCTTTATCAGCTAAAGCATACGCGGTTAAAATTTCAAAATAAGCCACCAACCTCGTAAGAGGTTGGCTTTTTTATATAATATAGTCAAACTTTTATAAGCCTGCCCACCACATCCTAAGCCATAATCCAAAAGTACTTGTGTATCCCACTTCACTAAATATTACATTTCCCTTTTTATCGTAAATAATAGTTGTGGGAAAAATTGCGACATTAAATTTTTGAGTAATTGAGCCGTCATAATCATTCACAACTTTAAAATTAAAATTTCTATTTTTTAAATACTCTTCTAACTCTTCATCGCTTCCTGATTTAAGTGCTACGGTTATAACGTTATATTTTTGTGATATTGTTTGAATGTTTGAAGCTTCTGCTTTACATGTAGGACACCAAGTTGCCCAAAAATGGATTAGGAGGGGTTCATTTTTGGGCAAAGTATAGAAGCTGCTATTTAAAAGCTCAAATGTTGAGATATTTAATTTATCTTTATTTAACTCCTGACTTCTATATAGGCTTAAAATATTTGCAAATATTGTCATAACAACAATAAAAAGAACTATCTCTTTAAAATAGTAAATAATCTTATTTTTCATAAACCATCATGATATTGTCAAAATTTTGTCATTTTAACACTTTTGTAATTATCTATTGCTATTATTATACAAAGAAAAGGATGATTATGTATAAGATAGTAACTTCATCAGTCTTAGCACTGATGCTAATTGGCTGTAGCTCTGAAAAAGGTGTTACATATAAATCTACCATGTTTCAGAGTGTAAATGAGAAAGAAGCTGTTTTGCTTCAAGACGGGAAGAACAAAAACTACTGTTATAAATGTGGCATGGATTTGGTTAAATATTACAAGACAAGCCATAGTGCAACTGATAACTCAAAAACATATCAATACTGCTCAATTCACTGTTTAGAAGGGCATTTAAATGATGGAGTAGTGCTCAAGAATCCTAAAGTGGTAGATGTAGAGAGTTTAAAGTTTATAGACAGCACAAAAGCTTATTATGTAGTAGGAAGCAAGAAAAGCGCAACTATGAGCAGAATCAGTAAATATGCTTTTTATAATGAAGATATGGCAAAAAAATTTCAAGCGCAACATGGCGGAGAGATTATGGACTTTTATAAAGCTCTGGATATTGCTAAAAAAGATTTTAAAAACTATAAGTAGAAGAGTTTAATAGCAAGAGTGTCTTCTCTTGCTAATTTTAAATCATAATTCCTTTTATTGTAAAGAACAGCATCCCTGCAAGCACTGCGGCAGCCGGCACTGTAATAAGCCATGCAGCAACGATTTTTTTAATTGCATCTCTTCTGACGTACTGAATTTTTTTAGCCTTTTTGATACTTTTTTTAGTTGATTTTATTATCTTTTTTTCATTTGCAATAAGTTTATAAAGTTCGGCAATTCTTGTGTAATCACTTTGTGATTTCTCTTCTTTGTCTTCTAATGATTTTAACTCATTTTCATACGCACTTTTAGTCAATTTTTCATCTTCAATAATAAGTATATCATCCTCGATTGTATGATTGTTTTCATCTTTAACATAGAGCCATTCTCTTAAAAATCCAACTCCGAATACCCCGCCTATAGCGATATGAGTAGAGCTTACCGGCAAACCTAGCTGAGAAGCTATGATAACTGTAATAGAAGCTGCCATAGCAATAGAAAAGGCTCTTATCTGATCGAGATCTGTTATTTCGCTTCCAACTGTTTTAATTAAACCTGGACCATATAGCGCAAGACCTAAAGATATACCTATGGCACCGACAGCCATAACCCAAAGCGGGATAGAAGCGGCTGATGATACTCCACCGTTTACAATGGCATCATTAATTGCAGCCAATGGTCCGATTGCATTTGCAACATCATTTGCACCATGGGCAAAGCTAAGCAGAGCAGCTGCAAAAATAAGAGGAATAGTGAAGAGTGTATTTACAGATTCTCTTGTGTTTTGAAGTGTTGTTGTGTTTGAGTTGACTCTTTTTTTTACAAACATGTAAACAACAATTGCTATGATTAAACCTATCGTAAAAGCTGCTGCAAAAGATGGTTTTTTTGTTATCTCCAACGAGATTAAAGGGAGTGTGTTAAGAAGTTCCAATATTTTTGACCAAACGTGTTTAACACCTTTTAGTATAAGATATGTGGCAAACGCCCAAGACATAATGGCGACAAAAAATGGAACATAAACTTTTGCCGCTTCGATTTTGTCCTCTTTGAAGACAATTGATTTTTTGATTGCAAAGAGAAAGGCTGCTGCGATAACCCCGCCTAAAACAGGAGAAACTATCCATGATGCAACTATACTGCCCATGGTTCCCCAATTTACTATGTTAAAACCTGCAGCTGCAATTCCTGCACCCATTACACCGCCTACTATTGAGTGTGTAGTAGATACCGGAGCTCTCATCATCGTTGCAAAATTTAACCATAGTGCCGCTGAAAGAAGAGCAGCCATCATAGCCCAGATAAAGGGATCTGGATTTCCGCCAAAAGCGGAGATGTCAATAATCCCGTTTTTAATAGTTTTAACAACATCCCCGCCTGCTATTAAAGCACCGGCAGCTTCGAAAATAGCAGCAATTATAATAGCTGTTGTAAGAGTCATGGCTTTTGCCCCAACAGCAGGGCTGACGTTGTTTGCAACGTCATTTGCTCCTATATTCATGGCCATATAAGCGCCGATTAGTGCTGCTACTGCAAGAAATAGATTATTAGAAACACCGCCGTTATTTAAAAAACTAAACGTTAAAACGCCTATCATAAAAAAGAGAGCAAAACCCAGCCTAGTAAAATCTGTAGCACTTTTTTTTAGCGCCTGCTTTTGAATTTTATTAACAGTACGAATTTCCATTAAATACCTTTTTATTGTTGGTGCGATTATATTGTAAAATTAATTATAAATTAATTACAAACTATTATTTAATATAATAAGTACTACTCTTTTATATATGCTTTTATAATTTTTTGCTCTTCAATCGGTCTGTCTCCGCCTGATCTTCCAAGCGTAGCAACATTTTGCAGCTTATTTATTATCTTTATTGATTGTGCAGTTACCTGACCAAATATAGTATGCCTGCCGTTTAACCAAGGAGTCGGAGCCGTTGTTATGAAAAATTGACTACCGTTAGTGTGCGATCCCTTATTTGCCATAGCAAGTATGCCGGCTTTGTCAAATATTTTGTTTGTAAATTCATCCTTGAAATCTTTCCTCCAGATGCTCTCTCCGCCTCTTCCCGTTCCGGTAGGATCTCCGCCTTGAATCATAAAGTCTTTGATTATACGATGAAAAATAACACCATTATAGTAACCGTTTTTTATATGTGTTGTAAAATTTTCTACTGCTAAAGGGGCAACTTCAGGAAATAATTTAAGTTCAATTATCCCCTGTGTCGTCTCTAAAACCACATAAGGCTTATTGCTTTGCGCATTAATATTTATAGAAAAAAATATTAGCAATATAAGTAGAATCTTTTTCATTTTATTTCCTTGTTATAATAATTATATTGTACCTATTTTTATTGAATTTTAGAATATAGTATTAAGGGTTTTGTTTTGAAAAAAAAATAGTATTGTTTAAATAAAAGGAGAAAGAAGAGTTTAATTTATTGAAGAATTTTGCCGCAAATAACTTGCGACAAAATGAAAGTTTTATTTACCTTCAGCAATACGGTCTTTAAGACCTTTTCCTGCTTTAAACTTAGGAACCATCTTATCTTTTGTAGTATAAGTTTTGTCGGTACCAGGAACTTTACCACTTTTCCCTTTTTGCAGTGAAGCGCTAAAGCTTCCAAAACCAACAAGAGAAACGTCTTCTTTTTTTACTAATGCAGATGCTACCGCATCTGTGAATGCTTTGATAGCTGCTTCAGCTTCAACTTTAGTTTTGTAATTACCACTTGCTTGTACTAGTTCAACGAATTGAGCTTTATTCATAAATCTACCCTTGAATTTATAAAGATTTTCCGAAACTACAAAACTCCAAAATATAATTTAACCAGTTAAGTAATTCAGCTACAGACACTTTATAGTTTATTTGCTTAAATATTTCTTCTTTTTATCTAAAAAAGAGAAAAAATTCATATTTTTCTTCTTTTTTAGTCCGAATTTTGCACGTTTGAGTAGTTTAGATACAACACTGCTGATGTCATTTGCTATAATAAAAGACGATAATTCTTTTAACTTTTCATACTTATTTTTGCCTGTGTGTATAGATAAAAATACATCCTCTAAAGCATCTTTCTCTTGTCTTGTCAGCGTACTCATAAGCTCAATCCTTAAGTTTATTTATTTTTCTTACTGTTCTAATAATCTCATCATCTTCTAGTCTGCCCAGCATTTGCATAACTGTAATCGCAGCTTGCGGCTTTGCACGTCCAAGCTTCCAGTCTTGATATGTGCGCATAGATATCCCTAATGAATTGGCCATATCTTTAAGAGATATCTTCTTTCCATTGTTCTGAGACTCTAAAGAGTTATGAAGAATATTAAACAGGTCATTTATTTGCATAATGGATTGTACGGAATAAATACTTAAATATACATTTATATATTATTAATATACATATTTAGTTGTATTTTGCAAGTATAAAGCTATATAGTATATCTTAAAATATATATAAAGTTATATTTATACTATATTACACACGGTATTACGTATATTATTTTAATGAAAATTTTCTTAATTTGGTAAAAATTAAGAAAATTAAGAAAAAAAAGAGAAAAAAAATTATGATTCTAGGGTAATCTTTTTGTTTGTAGGATGAAGAGTGATATAGTTGTCTGACTCAACTATGTAAAATGGTTCATAAGCTCTCTCTTGTGTTTTATAGATAAGTTCCTCACCATTAATAAATGTGAAAGAGATAGTATTTAGACCTTTAAATGGTTCTTTTACGCTTATTTTTGCATGTTTCACACAGTTGATAATTTTCTCTTGTTGAGTTTTCAGCCCATTAATTTGTTGTTTTAATATCATAACTTCTGAAGGGCTATGCTTTAGAGCTCCTTCTAGCTTGTATTTCAAATCTTCTATTTCTTGCGAAATAAAATTATATTTACTATTTAAAGTGGGAATATCTTTGTAGCTTATTTTAAACAGATTATCCTCCCCGCTTACACGTTTTATAGTAATAGAATTAGACGCATAAACTTTAAGATTGCTTTTTACATGTTCTATAGTTACATTCTCTGCATAGATCGTTCCGCCAAGAGAGTTCTCTATCTCTACATTTGTAGCATGAACCTCACCGCCTTCTAAAAGTTTGATTTTTGCGCTATGACATCTTAGTTTACCTTTGTGCCTGTTTATTGTCGCAAATTTTGCTTCTTGCTTGGAGTCCTTGTGTGTCGCACCGTCTATTGTTAGATTGACTGCTCTAAGAGTCGATTTTGCACCGACATGCCCATTTATGTGAATTGTTTCTGATGTAAGCTCTACGCCTTCTCCGAGACTGTCTAGGGATGTGTCATTTTGGGAGATGATGACTTCTATATTATTGGTCTCTTCTTTTGCAACAGAATCTTGAACACGAGAGAGGGATTGCATTTTTATCTTATTATCAATATAAAAGTTATCTTCATTAAAATGGACATATCCTTTGACTTTGCTTTTATATATTTTTTTATCGTCATCTTCAATAATCTCAATGCTATTTTCATCTACATGGCATTTTAAATCTTCATTGTTCTTTGTATAGGTATTTGTTATGATTTCGCCAAATGCGTCGAGTCCGTTTTTTCCAAAAATCGGTTTTATAAAATCAACTAAAACTTCTCCCGCATCAACTTCTATGACTTGATGTTTTGTCTCTTTTTGTAAAAAACGCATAATGAGCTTGCTGTTTCTTCTTATCTCAGGTTCTATACCGTTAAAGAGCGGAATCTTTACTTTTTTGACAAATTTGCCATTGTAGAGATATTTTACAAAAGCTTTTAGCTTCTCTTTCATTTGTATATCAAAAATATTTATAAGAATCCCGTTTAACGCTTTTATGTTGTTAAGTTCTTTAAGCAGAAGCAGGTAGATCTCTTTTGGCTGATATTTTTTATAAGGAATCTGTGACTCAGGATGTAGAATAATTGCAGGAGAGACATTGTTATCCGAGAGATTAATACTGTAGTTTAGTTTTACTATTCTTTTTGGAGTCTCTTTTACCGTAATAGTGTATATCTGCTTGATTCTTACATGTTCGTTGATAAGTTTGTCATGATCTTTGTAGTAGTCATGTATATCTTCTTTGTAGAGTACAAAACTATCCTCTGCAACTGTTTTTATATAAGTTTCTACAGCATTTATGCTAAAAGAAAACTCTAACTCTGAACGTTCATTTTCTGCCGCAAATTTATTTATGGTGGCGCTGATATTTTTTGTTTTAAACTTTTTAGTAAGCAAGCAAATCACTATAGTCGTATTTTGAAAAATCTAGATAAAGTTTTCCGTCTTTATGAATTACTCTTGCATCATTGTCATAAGCATCTAAAAATCGTTTTTTTATTGTTTTTCTTTGCGATGATTTAAGATCCAAAAGTTTTAAATACTCTTTTAATTCTACTACTTCAAGATTATGAGGAGCCGTAATCTTGTCTTGATGTTCAAAGCTCTCTATCTCATGTATGGTATGAACGGTAGTAGCTTCGTGCTCAAATCTCATCTTTTTGTTTACAAGTTCTAAAATGTTTTTTAGCTGTGCATCTTTTGAACTGTAAATTTGCTCGATTTTATCTCTTTCTGCACGAAGCATCTGCTCTTTGTCATCTATAAGTTTATCTATTTTAGCCTCAAGTTGCACTATTTTGTTTTTTAGGAAATTATTTTCTTTTTGGTAGAGTGCCAAAACTGTCGCCACAGTTGTTTTTGGCTTTGCTATTTGGTTTGGCTCTTTTGGAATGCTTTTTTTCTCTTCATAAATTTCTTCTGTTTTATCTCTCTCAAGCGGGCTTTTTGTTACCATGATATAAGTTTTGCCTTCTTCAATAATATAGTTTAGTTTTTTTGCCCTAATCTTAGAGTTTAGCATCTCTTTAGACATCTTAAAATGTTTGCAATACTCATCTATAGTTAGTCTCATTTGAATTATCCGATTTTTTTTGTATATTTTAGCATAATAAAGTTTTTATGAAAGTTATTTTAAATGAAGCCTATAATATAATTCAGGACAAATTTTATAAAAAGAGTTTAATAATGGGTATTTTAGATATTGTGAAGCCGGGTGTGTTATTTGGCAATGATGTGCAAAAAGTTTATCAATATGCTAAGGAGAACGGGTTTGCTATTCCCGCAATAAATGTTGTCGGGACAGACTCCGTAAATGCGATACTCGAAGCTGCAGCTAAAGTAAAATCACCCGTAATTATTCAGTTTAGTAATGGCGGAGCATCATACTATGCAGGAAAAGGTTTAAGTAACGAAGGAGAAAAAGCGGCGATTTTAGGCGCAGTATCGGGTGCGATACATATACATATGATGGCAGAGGCATACGGAATCCCTGTTATTTTACATACAGACCATGCGGCAAAAAAACTTCTTCCTTGGATAGATGCACTTCTTGATGAGGGTGAAAAATATTACAAAATACATGGCAAGCCTTTATACTCTTCTCACATGTTAGATCTCTCCGAAGAGCCTTTAGAAGAGAATGTGGCAATTTGTAAAAAGTATCTTCAAAGAATGAGTAAAATCGGCATGAGTATAGAGATAGAGCTGGGTGTTACCGGCGGCGAAGAGGATGGAGTGGATAACTCAAACATCGATAACTCACTTCTTTACACGCAGCCTGAAGATGTTGCGTATGCCTACAAAGAGTTGAGCGAAGTATCTCCGCATTTTACTATTGCCGCATCATTTGGTAATGTTCACGGTGTATATAAACCCGGTAATGTAGTGCTTACTCCAAAAATTTTGGATAACTCTCAAAAATATATAGAGGAGAAATTTGGCACCGGCGAAAAGCCTGTTAATTTCGTATTTCACGGAGGTTCAGGCTCAACTTTGCAAGAGATTCGTGAAGCAATTAGTTATGGCGTAATTAAGATGAATATCGACACCGATACACAGTGGGCTACATGGATAGGCGTCAAAGAGTATTATGAGAAAAATAGAGATTATCTTCAGGGGCAGATTGGAAATCCACAGGGCGAAGATAAGCCGAATAAAAACTACTATGACCCTAGAAAATGGCTTAGAGCAGGTCAGCTTACTTTGATTCAAAGAGTTGAGAGTGCTTTTTCAGATCTGAATGCTCTAGGTAGAAATTAACACAGATAACATGTAGAGCCTCTACATGTTATTTTAGCTCTTCATAAATGTCTTCTATATTTTTGAGATGCGGGTTTTGTAAAAAATATGAAAAGAGCACTCTGTTTAATCTGTTTTCGTTAAATCTCCAAAACTTTTTTTTATCAAATTCTTCATCAGTAATCATTAAATCAAAAAGTTTCTTGCCCTCAAGATTCCCGCCGTTTTTCTTGATTACCTTTAGCATTAAATGTTGCAGCTCTTCTTGTGCTTCTTTTGTCGTGTCATCATCTTCTAGCTGTTTATTGGGTAAAAATGCATATATTTTCCAAAAGCTAACCGCAAAAAGAAGTATAAAAAATATCATCATAAGAGATGATGTTTCAATTTCCATAGGCTACCTTTTGTTTTTAGTTAATTATAGAGGAAGTATCATAATATTTGGTTAAAATTTCAGCCTAGGAAATGAAAATGAATGATAAAGTATTTACAAAACCGATAAAAAAACAGTTTGAATTTGATGAAGAGGTTGCTGCAGTCTTTGATGACATGTTACAGCGAAGCGTGCCTTTTTATAAAGAGTCGCAAAAGATTACTGAGTTTTTTGCCATAAAACAGCTCAAAGATGGCGGAACTGCCTATGATTTAGGGTGCTCAACAGCCACACTCCTCATAAGCATAAGCAGAAAATTAAAAACGGGTGCCACTCTTGTCGGACTTGACAACTCAGAAGCAATGCTGGAGCAGGCGAGAAAGAAGTGCGAAGCATTTAAAGCAGATATAGAGTTAGAAAATGCTGATATTTTAGATTATGACTATAAAGAAGCAGACCTTTTTATCAGTAATTATACTCTGCAATTTATTCGACCGCTGATTCGTGAGAAACTTCTAAAAAAGATATCGGCTTCACTCAAAAAAGAGGGACTTTTTATCTTTAGCGAAAAAGTTATAAGTCATCACCCAAAGCTTAACAAAGATCTTATTGAGTGTTATTACGACTTTAAAAAAGAGCAGGGTTATTCTGAGTATGAGATAATGCAAAAAAGAGAAGCGCTTGAGAATGTTCTGGTGCCTTATAGTGAAGATGAAAATATTAAAATGGCAAAAAACTGTGGTTTTTCGCACTGTGAGGTAGTATTTCGCTGGGCAAATTTTGCAACTTTCATAGCTATAAAATAAAATTACTTTATATTTCGTCGTTAATTTATCTCAATGTATTAGAGTACATTTTTATTAAATTGCCTAGAACTATTTTGTAATTTTAATTTATAGGATTTTTATAAATAGCTTCATATTTAGTTCTTAATTTATAAAAATTGTTTTAAAACTACCAGACATTGCCTTTTGGTTTTGTCTCTTTTTCCTCTTTTTCATCTTCCCCTATAATATATTCTACAATTTTATTTACATTTTTGCCGATATCCTCGTATGTTACAATATTGTCATCATTGCAATCTTTGTGGTAATAACCTTGAACATCATAATACTCTTTGCACTCGTTTGCATAGTATTTAGCAGATATGCCCGTTCTGTTTGCGCAGCCTAAAAAAAGAAAAAGTGTTGAAGTGATTAATATATATTTTCTCATAAATAGCTTCAAGCAAAAATTAATCCAATTCTGTTTTATACTTTAAAACTCTCTTTTGTTTTGCAGTATGAAGTTAAAAAACACTCATCGCATTTTGGATTTTTTGCCCTGCATATATAACGCCCAAAAAGAACCATTCCTTGATGAAGCGTACGTAGATTTGTTTTAAATTTTTTTACAAGTGTTGCTTCTGTTTTTATTGCTGTTTTGTCATCGCTTAGACCCAGTCGGTGGGAAACTCTAAAAACATGTGTGTCAACAGCCATAAGGTTGGCTCCCGTATACTCTATCATGACAACATTTGCCGTCTTTTGTCCGACTCCTGCGAGTGTTACAAGTTCTTTTTCGTCCATCGGAATCTCACCGCCGTAAACCTCTACGACTCTTTTTGCCATTGCTATAATATTTTTTGCTTTGTTGTTGAAAAAGGAGCAGCTTTTAATGATTGATTTAACATCTTCAATGTCAGCTTCGGCTAAAGTTTTTGGATTTGGATACTTTTTAAAGAGAGCGGGTGTTATAAGATTTACTCTTACATCTGTACATTGCGCCGAAAGTGCAACTGCAACAACTAGTTCATAAGCATTTTTGTAGTTTAATTCGGTAACTGCGTCACTGTATTTTTCGATAAAAAGGTCGTGAATCTCTTTAATTTCTAGTTTTGTAGCTTTTTTCATGGTGCAATTATATACAAAATGAGAGTTGTTTAATAATCATTAGTCTTAACTAACTAAAATTTTTTTACATAAATAAGGAAGAATAATTAAAACAGTAACAAAATTGGTAGCTTCATTAGCTATAGTATCGACAATGTCGATGGCTCAAACGTTGGTAACGGTTAACGGTACCGCAATTACTCAAGAAGATGTAGATAAAGAGCTTATGAATGCAACACAAGGGAGATTAAATCAGGTTCCTCAAGAGAAGCAGGCGGAGTTTAGAAAACAGGTGCTAGAACAGCTAGTCGCTAAAGAGCTTGTTTATGATGACGCAAAAAAAACAGGACTGCTAAACTCGCCGGATTTTAAAGAGAGATATGAAGAAGTAATTAGCAGAATTAAAAAAGAGGTTGCTATTCAAGTTTGGCAAAAAAGAGAGTTTGACAAGATAGCAATATCCGAAAAAGAGAAAAAAGATTATTATGATGCAAATAAAGAAGAGTTTGCTGAAGATGAGAGTGTGAGAGCCCGTCATATACTTGTGGAAAAAGAGAGCGATGCAAAGAACATTATTGCTCAGTTAAAACCTTTAAAAGGCGAAGCACTTAAAAATAAGTTTATGGAGATTGCGAAAGAGAAGTCTTCATGTGCCAGCGCTCCAGAGGGTGGAGATTTAGGTTATTTCTCTGAGGGGCAAATGGTGCCTGAGTTCAATAATAAAGCATTTTCTATGAAAGAAAAAGAGATTACTTTGGAGCCTGTAAAAACGCAATTCGGACATCATGTTATCTATATTGAAGATAAAAAACCAAAAACAACAAGAAACTACTCTGAAGTAAAAGCGGCAATTGAGCAGAGGTTAAAAGTCGAAAAAGCTAAAAATGTAATGCTGCAGAAGATGAAAGAGCTAGAGAAAAAAGCACAAATCAAATAAATTCAAAATTTATGTATTCTCCTATCTCTGAAATAGATGTTGATGGGAGACGTTTTTATGTTAAAAGAGATGATCTTATAGATCTTTTTTTAGCAGGAAACAAATACCGCAAACTTTATACGCTTCTACAAACCCCATCAAATAAATTTGACACTATTATCTCTTACGGCGGAACACAGTCCAATGCAATGCTTGCAATTGCGGCCATGTGCAAAGACAAAAGCTGGAAGTTTGTTTATTATACAAAGCCGCTGAGTGAAACTTTGAAAAATGAAGATTGCGGCAATTTTTATCATGCCAAAAATCTTGGAATGCATCATGTTGAAATCGAACTTGAGTGCTACAGAGATTTTATAACCTCTTTGAGATTCAATCTTGATGAAAAGACATTTATAATTGACCAAGGAGGAGCTGTTTTAGAGGCAAAAAAAGGCTTAGAAGTTTTGGCACAAGAGATAAGAAGCAGCAGTTTACATGTAAAATCTTTAGCCACTCCATCGGGAACGGGAACAACGGCACTTTATCTGGCTCTATCCTTGCCTGAGTATAGAGTTTATACAACACCATGTATCGGTGATGTGTCATATTTAAGAGAGCAGATGCAAGCCCTTTCAAAGATTCCTGAGAACTTAGTAATACTCAAACCTCAAAAAAAGTATCATTTTGCAAAACCCTATAAAGAGTTTTTAGATATTCAACAAAAGCTATTAGCGAGCGGGGTCGAGTTTGATTTGATATACGCACCCGGCATGTGGAGAGCAATCTTGGAGCAGACAGATTAAGAGATTCTCTATATACACAGCGGTGGCGTAAGCGGAAATGAGAGCATGATTAACAGATACAAACAAAAAGGTTTATTTAAAAACTCTGCTAGATGAAAATAACGTTTTCGTCAATATCTGCTCTTTTTGGCTGATATGTATTGATTTTTGCATCTTTATCTTCATAACCGAGTACGATGCTATATAAAAATGCAAGATTTTGTGGAACTTTAAGTACATCTGCTACAACTTTTCCATACTCCGTTGTTGAGCCTTGAGGACAGCTTTCTACCCCGAATTCTCTAGCTGCAAGCATAATTGTCTGCATGTATGCACCGCAATCAATAAGTGCTCCTTGCGCACCTTCTATCATGGTTTTATCCGTAAAGACGAAAAAAACACTCTGCGCACCGAACCATCTAAAGTTATCATGCCACATCTTTGTCCGCGTCTCTATGTCTTTTCTATCTACGTCCATTAAAGTGTAAAGTCCAACGCCCGTTTCTACCCTTCTTTTTTTATAAGGAGCTTTCCAGTTTAGGGGGTAATACTGGATAAATTGGTCGTTTTCTACACCGTTGTTCATTTTATCGATTATTGCATCGCCGATGTTTTTTAAAACTTTATTATCGCTGATAGCGTATGTAATCCAAGGCTGCATGTTTGCTCCGCTTGGAGTCATAGAAGCAGCTTTTAAAATTTTTTCTTGAATGTCACGCGGCACGGGTTTTGGTAAAAAGGCTCTTTTTGATGAACGATTTACGATAGCATCGATAATTGTTGACATATATATAATCCTAAGTAAAACTTTTTTGAAATTATAATATAAATTGAATTAAAAGGTACTATAATAGTTAAAGACTAAGGAGACTTGACAATATGTAACTCAACTCGATATAATAATCTTCAAAATAAAAAAAAGGAATTTATAAATGAATAATATATTTGAAAAACTTACAAACAATATGACAGAGTCGATTGAATCTGCACTCTCGCTTGCACTATATAATAAAAATCAAGAGGTAGAGCCTATACACTTTTTGTGGGCGCAGCTCACTAACTCAAACTCCGTACTGAATCAGATGTTCAACAAAATGAATATTGACAAAGTAGCGATTGAGCTTGATGTAAAGAGCATAAGCGAAAAACTTCCTAAATCTTCAACCGTCTCAAAAGAGAGCATAAGAATTTCTAAAAATTTTGTTCAGACGCTTGAAAACGGTGTCGGGCTTATGACAAAAAACGGAGATTCGTTTTTAGCTGTTGACACATATCTGCTGGCAAATTTGAAAAATGAACCGTTTTTCACTCTTCTAAAAAAGTACACTGATATATCCGAATTGGCAAAAAATATAGAGGCTTCCCGTGGCACTACAAAGATTGATTCTCAAAGTTCGGACGAGACGCTGGAGTCGCTTAAAAAATATGGAATAGACTTAACCGCAGAAGCAAAAGAGGGAAAACTCTCTCCTGTTATCGGACGCGATGAAGAGATTACGCGCATGATGCAGATACTAATCCGTAAAACTAAAAACAATCCTATGCTGCTCGGAGAACCTGGTGTGGGTAAAACAGCACTTGTAGAAGGTTTGGCTCAAAGAATCAGTGACGGAAAAGTTCCGACATCTCTGCAAAATAAAAAGGTAATAGCACTTGACATGAGCGCTTTGATTGCCGGTGCAAAATATAGAGGCGAGTTTGAAGATAGACTCAAAGCCGTTATTGACGAGGTAAAAAAGAGCGGTAATATTATACTTTTCATAGATGAGATTCATACGATTGTAGGAGCGGGAGCAAGTGAAGGAAGCATGGATGCGGCAAACATCCTAAAACCTGCACTTGCACGCGGAGAACTTCACACGATTGGGGCAACGACACTTAAAGAGTATAGAAAATATTTTGAAAAGGATATGGCGCTTCAGAGACGTTTCTTGCCGATTAATCTTGATGAACCGAGCGTAAATCAGTCGCTTCAGATTCTTCGCGGTATAAAAGAGCGACTTGAGACTCACCATAATGTAACTATTACCGATAGCGCTTTAGTTGCCGCGGCAAAACTCTCAGACAGATATATAGCAGACAGATTTCTACCTGACAAGGCAATCGACCTTATAGATGAAGCCGCAGCCGAACTTAAGATGCAGATAGAATCAGAGCCGCATGCCCTAAGCAATGCAAAGATAAAAAGCTCCGAGCTACATGTTGAGCAAGAGGCTCTTAAAATGGAAGATACTCCCGCAAATACAAAACGTCTTGTTGAGATTAAAAAAGAGCTTGCAGATGTTGAAGAGAAAGTGAGGAGTTTAGAGGCGCAGTTTGCTTATGAGAGAGAGGTTTTTGGAAAAATCTCAAGTATCAAAAATGAGATTGAAGCAAAAAGAAGAGAAGCTAATGTGGCAAAAAGTTCATCAGAGTTTAACCGTGCCGCGGAGATAGAGTATGGTGAGATTCCTGCACTTTTAAAACAAGAAAAAGAGATTACCGAGAGTTGGGAAAAACTTCAAAAGGAGGGAACGCTTCTTAAAAACAGCGTCGATGAGGAGTCAATTGCTTCTATTATCTCAAGATGGACAGGTATTCCTGTTAAGAAGATGCTCCAAGCCGATAAAGATAAGATTTTAAATGTTGAAGAGGAGCTAAACAAAGAGGTCGTCGGACAGAGCAAGGCTACACATGCAGTTGCTCGCGCGATAAAAAGAAACAAAGCAGGACTCTCAAGCGGCAACTCGCCGATTGGAAGTTTTCTCTTTTTAGGACCTACGGGTGTGGGGAAAACGCAAACTGCTAAAACATTGGCAAAATTTCTGTTTGACTCTGCCGATGCTATGATTCGAATAGATATGAGCGAATATATGGAGAAACATTCAGTTTCTCGTTTGGTCGGAGCTGCACCAGGATATGTGGGCTATGAAGAGGGCGGACAGCTTACCGAGGCGGTAAGAAGAAAGCCTTACAGCGTAATTTTATTTGATGAGGTTGAGAAAGCGCATCCTGATGTGTTCAATATTTTACTGCAGGTTTTAGATGATGGAAGATTAACCGATAACAAAGGTGTCACGGTTGACTTTACAAACACTATTATAATACTCACTTCAAATATCGCAAGTGATAAGATAATCAACAATCCAAATTCAGATGCGCTTCAAGAGATGGTTTTGGGTGAGTTGAAACAGGCATTTAAACCGGAATTTTTGAATAGACTTGATGATATAGTTATCTTTAACGCGCTTGGACGTGAGCTGATAGTGGGAATAGTAGATATATTTTTTAGTGAAATTGCGCAAAAAGTAGCCTCTAGAGATATAACCCTGACACTTAGCAAAAATGCAAAAGCGTATATAGCTGAAGCCGGATTTGATCCGGTTTATGGGGCAAGACCTCTTAAGCGTGCTCTTTATGAGATAGTTGAAGACAGACTTGCGGAACTCATTCTTGAAGGTAAAGTTCAAGAGGGTTCACATGTAGAGTTTGATTTTGAAGACGGTGAAATAAAGGTTAAAATATCTTGATAAGAATCTTTAGATGTTACATAAGTGTGTTTAATTGCCCTGATGTGCAAATCTTAACCGCGCTTTAAGTAACTTTCTTATATGATTTCGGACTTAATTTTAAAGAAGGATATGTCATGAAAAGAACATACCAGCCTCATAACACGCCAAGAAAGAGAACTCACGGTTTTAGATCAAGAATGGCGACAAAAAATGGACGCAATGTAATTAACCGTCGTCGTGCAAAAGGTCGTAAAAAATTGTCGGTTTAGGAAATTTCTATACGCTGAAACTCCACAAAGAGTTTCAGTACATATATAGAAAAGGAAAAGATGCACACGCTGATAGTGTCGTGCTTTTTTTCCTTCCCGCAAATGAGATTCATAAAGTGGGTTTTACGGCTACCAAAAAAATCGGCAATGCCGTAAAAAGAAACAGAGCCAAAAGAAGACTTAGAGCTCTTTTTCTTGAATTTTCCCCCTTACTTAAAGATGGCACATATATTTTTGTAGCCAAGCAAGCAATCAATGACGTAACATATAAAAAACTAAAAAATGATTTCCAAAAGATTTTAAATCGTTTAAATGCATTAAAGAAAGAGCTTGATGTTTAGGAAGTTTTTACTCAAGCTTTTGTGGCTTTATCAGAAGTTTTTTACTCTTATTGGATACGGTAGTTGCAGATATTACCCGACATGTAGTGAATATGCAAGAATAAACTTTGAAAATAACTCTATTTCAAGTGCTTTTTACCACACTTTTACTAGAATACTGCGTTGTAATCAATTGTTTGACGGAGGCATAGAGTATCCACTGCTCGATAAACTGTCACTAAAGCCCACAAAAATAGGGGTTGATTCTATAAAATATTGGTTGGTTCCAAATAAAAAAAACCGTTTTTATATTATAAAAAATTTTTCATTTAAGGGTAAAATGTGTTAGACAAAATGACACCAAATCAAAGATTAATGATAGCAGTTGTGCTCTCAATCCTGTTCTTCGTAGTATATACGTTCATCTTTCCTCCAGAGGAAACACAGAATGCAAAAAGCAATCAGACAATACAAAGTGTAGAAAATACTCAAGATCCATCCACCACTCAACCGCAGGTTGCAAAAGTAGAAGATGTTGTAAGTCATGAAATCTCAAACGATGAGAAGATGGCTGCAAATGACTTAAGTACTTTAGTAACGGTAACGAGCAGTAAGTTTATACTTAAGTTGGATACACTGGGGCGTATCTCTTCAAAAGTTTTACTTCAAGATAAATATAATGACAAAGACGACAAACATGCACAGCTTATTCCTGATGCCGGACCTAAGCCTCTTTTTGTTAGATTTTTAGACCCCGCTTTGAACGATGAGGCATCTAAAGTTCCTTATAAAACAACACACTCAGAGCTGTCTGTAGATAATGGCTCAGGGAAAGTTACGCTGACGCAGGAACTGCCTAGTCTTAAAGTTACAAAAGAGATAGTATTTTTTGCAGACGGACACTATGATGTAAAAATTTCACTCTCTGATGATAAAAGATATTTTGTTTATTTGGGTCAAAGACCGCGTATTACAGATCAGATGATGACTATTTCAGGCGCTATGATTTATACGGATGATGAAATAGTAACTATTATAGAAGACGGAGATGCGGCAGGAAGAAAAACATTTACGGGTGTTGAACTTATATCCGCTTTTGATCAGTACTCAGCGACAATAATGTACGGATTTTCAAAAGATACAAATATAATCGCAGAGAGAGATAGAAATGACGATCCGGTTATCTATTTTGAAGCACTTAAAAGCATGGCTTTTAGCGGCTATATAGGACAAAAAGAGTACAAAACTTTAAACAGTATAAACCCTGTTTTGACAAATGCAATTGAATATGGATGGTTTACATTTGCATCAAAACCGCTCTTTCAGCTGCTGTCATGGCTTCATGGTGTTTTTGGCAACTGGGGCTGGTCTATCGTAGCGCTTACGCTTATAATAAGAGCAGTTCTTTATCCTTTAACGTACAAGGGCATGGTCTCTATGCAGAAGATGAAGGACCTATCTCCTCAGATAAAAGAGCTTCAGAAAAAGTACAAAGGTGATCCACAGCGAATGAATGCAGCCGTGATGGATACATATAAAAAACATGGAGCAAATCCTCTTGGCGGATGTTTGCCGATGCTGCTGCAAATTCCGGTATTTTTTGCAATCTATCGTGTGCTTCTAAATGCGGTTGAACTTCAGGGTGCCGAGTGGGCATTGTGGATAAACGACCTCTATAGAATGGATTCAACGTTTATACTTCCTATACTAATGGGTGCTTCAATGTACTATCAGCAAAAGCTCACACCAAGTAATTTTACCGATCCTATGCAGGAAAAAATATTTAAGTTTTTACCGATAATATTTACATTTTTCTTTTTAACGTTCCCTTCAGGATTGGTTCTTTACTGGTTTGTTAACAACCTATTTTCTATAGCGCAGCAATTTATTGTAAACCAACAATTTAAAAATGCCAAAGAAGCGGAGATAGCAACGCATAAACATGCGGAGAAAAAAAATGATTAAGATAGAATCAACTACTCTGGAGCAGGCTTGCAAAGATGCTGCAACTGCTTTAGAGTGTTCAGCGAGCGAGCTTATAATAGAGATTGTTCAAAGTCCAAGCAGCGGTTTTATGGGTCTTTTTAAGAAGAGTGCCATAATCGTTGCTGCTAAGAAAAAGCAAGAGATAAAAAGTGCTGATGAAAAACCTCTCAAAAAACAGATGCAAGAAGTTAAGCCGCAAGAGAAAAGAACACAAAATAAAGAGTTTAAAAATGAGAGTAAGAAACCTTCGCATAACATAATCAATGATACGATTATGCCCGAGTCATTTGTCAGCATGCAAGACGATGATGACTATGATATGGCGGATATTAACTATACCGCAGATTATGAAGAGGAAGAAGAGCAGAAGAAAGAGTCTGGCTCTGATAGAGTTTTTAGTGCGTATGAAGTTGCTAAAAAAGTACAAAAAGAGATTAATGAACTTTTTGCTTTGATTTGCTTTAAAATTGAAAAGATAGAGGTTAGTGCTTATGATGAAACTACACTTCTTGTAGAGTTTAAAGGAGAAGATGCCGCACTTCTTATAGGAAAAGAGGGTTACAGATACAAAGCTCTCTCGTACATGATTTTTAACTGGATAAATACTAAATATCAACTACAGTTGCGTTTGGAGATTGCAGAGTTTTTAAAAAATCAAGAGGAGTCGGTAGCAAGATATCTTCTTAGTGTCTGTGAAAATGTAGAAAGAGACGGCAGAGCACAGACAAAAATACTTGACGGTGTTTTAATCCAAATTGCGTTAAAAGAGCTAAGAGAGAAGTATCCAAACAAATATGTAGCCGTTCGCTCTACACGTGACGGACTTAAATTTATCATTATAAATGATTACCACAACTAAGAGATGAATGAAGATACCATAAGTGCAATCGCGACAGCTAATGGCATAGGCTCTATTGCGATTATCCGCATAAGCGGAGATAGAGCCTTGAGTATTGCAAAAAAACTTACCCTCAAAGAAGATTTTTCCCCAAGATATGCAACGCTAAGCAGTGTCTATGACTTTAAGGGCGAGCTTATAGACGAATCAATAGTCATTTATTTCAAAGCACCTTTCTCTTTTACAGCCGAAGATGTAGTAGAAATTCAGTGTCACGGCGGCTTTATAGTTGCGCAAAGCATACTAAAGGCTACGCTCGCACATGGAGCGAGACTCGCAACTGCCGGCGAGTTTTCTAAAAGAGCCTTCTTTAACGGCAGGATTGATTTGAGTGAAGCCGAAGCAATTGCACAGCTCATAGAAGCAAAAAGAGAAGATGCCGCAAAAATATTGGCACAACAGATGAAGGGTTCACTCAAAGAGTACATTGAGAAAATCCGTGATGAGATTATACATATACTTGCCTATTCTGAAGTTAGTATAGACTATGCCGAGGAGGATTTGCCTGAGGATTTGGTAGCGCAAATTGAGGCAAAATTAAAAGAACTCAAAAGTTCGCTTGCCTCAACTCTTCTTGCAAGCATGGCAAGAGAAGGGCTTATGCAGGGCTTTAAAGTAGCAATCATCGGTAAGCCCAATGTCGGCAAAAGCTCACTTCTAAATGCGCTGCTTAGTTACAACCGTGCGATTGTAAGCGATATCGCAGGAACGACAAGAGATACGATAGAAGAGCAGGTCAAAATAGGCACACATCTTATCCGCATAGTAGATACGGCGGGTATTCGTGAGGCAGGCGATGAGATAGAGCGCATAGGAATACAGAGGACACTCGAAGCCATAAAAGAGAGCGATATAGTAGTCGCTCTTTTTGATGCCTCAAGAGAAGCCGATGCAGAGGATAAGAAGATAATCTCATTACTAAAGTCACATGTCAAAGACAAAGATATTTTGTATGTCAAAAACAAGATAGATTTGGAGCCGAAATTTGAATCTTTGGATATAGCGTTTGACATGGAGCTTAATACGAAAGAGAGTGTTGATGAGCTGATTCAATCTCTTGAAGATATTATGAACAGAGCAAACTCTTCCGATGAGATGATGCTTATATCGCAGAGACAGATATCTGCGGTGCAAAATACGCTAAAAAATATTGACGAAGCATTTGAGCCGCTTGGCAATGGGGAGCTTGAAATATTCTCGTTTCATCTAAATGAAGCCGTAAAAGAGATGGCATCGATAACAAGACCTTTTGAGAACGATGAGATGCTCGATAAGATGTTCGGCTCTTTTTGTCTAGGAAAATAGAATTGATAAATTCTATTTTCCTAAGTCTTGTTAAAGGCTACTTTAGTTACATAGCGGCTAGCGCAAACTATATGGGCTTTGCTCATATAGTTTATATAAAAGAGTAGAAGATTGAAATATATAGCAATTGATTTGGGGCTTAAGAGAATAGGTTTGGCATATAGCGCGCATAAAGATTTGGTTACTCCTCTAAAGGCAGTAGAGCGGAAAAACAGAGACCAAGCGGCAAGAGATGTCAAAAAAGTTCTTGACGAATGGGAAGTTGATGCAGTCGTAGTCGGTATACCGATGGGCGGAAGCAGCGAGGATGAGATGAAGCGCCGCGTTGCACACTTTATGAACCTTGTCGATTTCAAAGGCGAGATTTTTTATCAAGATGAGAGCAACTCATCAAAAGAGGCAGAGAGCATGATGAAGGGCGAAATAAAGCAGATTCGCGACGGACGCATCGACTCAATCTCCGCTATGATAATTTTGCAGAGATTTTTAGCAAAAAAGTCAATCTTTTAAAGATTTTCATACGACTTAACACTTTCTTAACAATTATTTTATATGATTATACAAATCATAAGAATAGGAGATAGAAAAATGCGTAAGATTATCGTGAGTATTTTAGTGCTAGGCACTATGTTGTTTGGAGCTATGGGTGAGGGTAAACCTCAAAATAAAGAGATGGAGATGTTTCAAAGTGTGCCGATGCAAAAAGCCACAATTCTTCAAGAGGGTGAAGCTAAGATGTACTGCCCTGCGTGCGGAATGACGCTTCCTATGTTTTTTAAAACAAATCATGCTGCAACTCATGGTGACCATACAGAGCAGTACTGTTCACTTCACTGTTTGGCTGAGACAAATTTAAAAAACAATAACTCTTTAAAAGATATCAAAGTCGTAGATACTAAAACTTTAAAATTCATAGATGCGCAAAGTGCTCACTATGTAGTTGGAAGTAGTAAAAAAGGTACTATGAGTATGGTGAGTAAGTATGCGTCTGAAAAAGCTGAGGATGCAGAAGCATTTAATGCCGAATTTGGTGGAGAACTTATGAATTTTGAGCAAACTTATAAGGTTGCATCAACGGCTCTTGAGGGTGAAATGAAAATGGTGGCTAAAAAACAAGCTGACATGGCTAAAAAAGGCGAGATGATATATAACAAAATGTGTAAAAAAACAGATAAAAAGTTTAGCTCAACAGCTGAGGCTAAAGCGTTTGTAATGTCGAACAATCTTTGCGGAGATATTAAAGGCACACAACTCCAAGCAGTCGGGATTTACTTAGGCAAGAGATAGATATATAAGCCATCCCTCAAAGCGGATGGCTAGTTGAGAGAGAAGTAATTATATCGTAACTGCTTGCATAGAGATAAAACGTGATTAGGCAGTATCAAATCTTGTTTATATTTACAAGAATCTTTTTTAAAAGAGTGCCAAAAAGTTCTCTCTCTTTTGGGTCAAAAATTTCAAAATATTTGTTGCACTCTTTTGAGATCTCACTCAGAGCTTTTTTCACAAGCTCTTCACCGCTTTCGCTTAGGCAGACAAGCATGCATCTTTTATCCCTTTTGTCCTCTTCTCTATAGACCAAACCTCTATCTTGAAGTCTTTTTAAAACTTTTGTCATTCCGCCTGATGAGAAGATGGTCAAATCATAAAGCTGTGTGGGGGTTAAAACTTTATTGTGTGTATATAGTGAAGCTAAAACATCTACTTCGGAGTTTAGCAGGTCAAACTTCTCTTTTAGAAAAACTTCTGCATGTGAGAATATGGTTCTATGAATAAGTGCTATGGGAAAGGTCATCATAAAGACCTCTGAGAGCTCTTTAGACTCGACTTTTTCATAAAAGTTTGTAATTAGATTATTATTTATTTTACTTTTTTTCATAACTGAATTATAACAAAAATTATATCTTTCTAGCAAGACATATTTAAGAGTTGTTTTGGTACTATTTTGCAAAATCAATTAAGGAAGAACTATTGAGAATTTTTTTACCGATACTTTGCTTGCCGATTTTTCTATATGCATACACGTTGGATGAGCTTATAGAGTTGTCGCAAAAAAACAGAGTCGTTGAGTCTGCCGCACATATTGTAAATGCGAAAGAGAAGGCTTATGAGAGTACTAAAAGCTCTTATCTGCCTACGTTGGAGCTTTGTGCGGCTTATCAAAACGTATATGAAGAGACTGCCGTACTAGCAAAAGATTCCATTAAAGTTCAAGCAAACTTGAAGTACACCATTTACGACGGCGGAAAAAAAGAGAGCCTTTATAATCAACTTGAATCGGGCATAGAGTCTAGCAAAGAGAGTATTGAGGCTATCAAAAACAGCATCTCGCTTGATGTTTCAATACTCTATTTTGAGTTTATGGCACTGAGTGCAGACAAACAAGCAACGCTTCAAGAGATAGAGCAGCTCAAAGCCGAATTTCACAGATTGGAGCTTTTTTATGAGTCGGGTTCTGTGACAAAAGATGAGTTAGAGAAGATTGATGCGACACTTAAAAATGCGTTTGTATCGCTTCATGAGATTGAACTTGAAAAAGAGAAAATCCTTCATGCGTTAGAGTACTATACAACAAAAAAAGTTGACACGATAAAGAGCGGTTCAAAAATAAAGCTCTCAGATGAACCTGTCTCCGGTGTAAGACCTGACATAAAATCACTTGAGTATGATGCCGCGACACTTTTATATGAAGCAAACGGAAGAAAAAGCGAGAATATGCCAAAGGTCTACTTTGACAATATGTTAAGTTACAGTGAGTACTATTTTGAGGATAAGCCCCAAACCAGTTTTTTAGTAGATACGCAAAATATTGCTATGATTTACGCTTCATGGAACGTCTTTGATTTTGGCTCAACTACAAAAAGTTATGAGTCCAAATATGAAGAGTATCTGAGCAAAAAAGCAACAATAGAACATGAGAAACATAGAGCAGATGTCGATTATAGACTTGCAAAAAAATCATTAGAGATTTCAAAGCTCAAAATTGATTCATCAAAAGCCGCACTTGATGCCGCAACATCGGCATACGAACTTATCAAGTTTAAGTATCAAAACGGAACGATTGATAATGTTGCATATCTTTTAGCGCTTAGTCAAAAGTATGATGCAGCAAGAGATTATGAAAGAGCGCTTTATGATTTAGAGATTAAAAAAGCAGAGTTGATTTATTACAGTGCAAAAGATATTAAGGAGTTTTTATAGATGAAAAGTTTAGCATTATCGCTTGTAGTGGCGTCACTACTTTTAGTAGGATGTAGTGATGAAAAAGGTGCCGCTTCAAGTCAGCCGCAAATGGCTCAAATGCCTCCTCTGCCGGTAAAAGCCCAAGTGGTAAAATATGAAAAAGTCGATTTTGTGAAAAATTACTCGGCAGTTTTAAAACCTTTTAAAGCGGTAGATATCGTCGCTAGAATAAGCGGAATTTTAGAAAAAGAGAACTTCATCGAAGGTGCGTTTGTAAAAAAAGGCGATGTTTTGTATGAGATACAAAAAAATGAGTATAAAGCGGCACTAGATGAAGCAAAAGCGGCTCTCTCAAAAGCAGAGGCAAATTTCAACAAAGCTTCAAAGGACTGGAGCAGAGCAGAGTATCTCTTTAAAAACAGCGCAATAAGCGAGCAGCAAAGAGACGCATTGCTGTATACCTATGATGATGCAAAAGCCGAGGTACAAAAAGCAAAAGCCGCAGTTGCAAATGCAGAGTTAAATTACAGTTACACGACAATAAAAGCGCCGATAAGCGGTGTTATTGCCATGAGCAGCAGCGATGAGGGAAGTTATATTAACGTAGATTCACAAAATGCAAATCTTACCACCATAACATCTTTGGATTATGTATATGCAGAGTTCTCCATACCTAGCAGTGACATGTTAAAGTATAGAGCGCAGATAACAACGGACGCAAAAATCACACTTAAAGCGGGTGCAAAAAGTTTTATAGGCAGAGTTGATTATGTAGCACCGAGGGCTGACATGCAAACAGACACTCTTTTACTTAGAGCAACTTTTAAAAATCCTAACAGAGAGCTTGTCGTCGGTTCTTACGTTGAGGTTAGCTTGGAGGGATTTAGTTATGAGAATGTTGCTAAAATCCCGCAAAATGCTTTGATAAAAACTCCTGATGCAACTGTTGTTTATGTTGTAGAAAACGGAGCCGTTACTATGCGCCCTCTTAAAGTACTTCAAGTGCAAAACGGTGTTGCCGTAGTTGAGGGTGGAGTAAAAGAGGGAGAGAGTGTTGTTACAAGCAATATTGCAAAACTCAGACCAAATAGCAAAGTAACTATCATGGAAGGCAAATAAGATGTTTTCTGCCTTTTTTATTAAAAGACCCATCTTCGCATCGGTAATCGCTATAATTATCGTGCTTGCGGGTGTAATTTCTATGCGTTCACTGCCGATTAGCGAGTATCCAAGAGTCATTCCCCCGCAAATCGTAGTTTCTACTTCTTATCAAGGTGCAAGTGCCGAGACAATCTCTAAAACAGTTGCAGCACCTCTTGAAGAGCAGATAAACGGTGCGAAAGATATGTTATACATGAATTCTCTTGCGGCAGATAACGGTTCTCTTAGCATCAGCATCTTTTTTAAAGTCGGAACAAATCCCGACGATGCAAAAATAGACGTCAACAATCGTGTTCAAGC
This sequence comes from Sulfurimonas sp., assembly GCA_002899765.1. Classification (GTDB taxonomy): domain Bacteria; phylum Campylobacterota; class Campylobacteria; order Campylobacterales; family Sulfurimonadaceae; genus Sulfurimonas. Next base: position 71,927 of record PPDH01000040.1, read on the forward strand.
AGCACTCTCAAAACTTCCAGAGCAGGTTCAGAGACAGGGTGTCCGCGTCAATGAAAAATCGCCGGACATGCTTCAAGTTATAATCCTTAACTCACCTAAACAGACAAAAGATGTAACATTTCTCTCAAACTATGCACTTATGAATGTTGTGGATAGTTTAAAAAGGATTAAAGGCATCGGTGACGTAGTAATATTTGGTGCAAAAGATTACTCTATGCGTATCTGGATTGACCCCTTGAAGCTCAAAAAATATTCATTAACGGTCAATGACCTTATAGTTGCAATTCGTGAACAAAACGAGCAGTATGCAGCAGGAAAACTCTCCGCAGAGCCTGTTGCCGGAAGTGAAATGTTTACCTATACTATTGAGACTCCATCAAGATTTAGCGAGCCTTCACAGTTTTCTGAGATTATCATCAGAGCAAACGAGGATGGAAGCGCACTCAAGCTTAAAGATGTAGCGACCATAGAGCTTGGTTCTCAAAGCTATGATATGAAAACTAAGCTCAATAACGCTCCTGCTGTTCCAGTAGCTGTTTTTTTACAAAGCGGAGCAAATGCGATTGAAACCGCAAAAGAGGTAAGAGAAACTATCGCTGTAATCAGTGAGAGTTTTGTTGAAGATGTTGAGTATGTAATTCCTTATGATATTACCGATTTTGTTGAGATATCCATTAAAGAAGTTATTAAAACTTTTGTTGAGGCTATTATTTTAGTTATTCTTATTATATACCTTTTCTTGCAAAATTGGAGGGCTACGCTTATCCCTGTTTTAGCTGTTCCCGTCTCGATTGTAGGAGCATTTGCGGGAATGTACATGTTGGGATTTAGTATCAACCTGCTTACTCTTTTCGGGCTTGTTCTGGCAATCGGGATAGTTGTTGATGACGCAATTATCGTTATAGAAAATGTGGAGAGACACATGAAAGAGGGTCTCTCTCCTCTTGACGCATCCCTAAAAGCCATGAAAGAGGTCTCAGGTGCGCTTGTGGCTATCGTTTTAGTTCTCTCTGCCGTATTTATTCCGGTCGCATTTTTAGGCGGGCTTAGCGGAGAGATGTACAGACAGTTTGCCGTAACCATCGTTATCTCTTTGGCAATTTCAGGGTTTGTCGCACTTACCTTAACGCCTTCTTTATGTGCGCTTATGTTAAAACCTGCACACAAAGAGCCGAAATATTTCTTTAAATGGTTTAATAATACATTTGATTTTATGACACGAGGTTATACGAGTGTAGTAAAACTCACAATCAGATACGCGTTTTTAAGCCTGCTCCTCTTTGGCGGGCTTATCTATGTAACGTACGATATGTTTGTAAACCTCAAAACTGGATTAGTTCCCTCAGAAGATAAAGGAACGGTGTTTGTATTTAGCTACAACCCTCCCGGGTCATCTCTAAGCAGAACGGATAAATTAACGAGAGAGATTCATAATATCGCTTCAAAAGATAAAGAGAGCATAAAAAATATTGTCCAATTTGCAGGAATGGACTTTGTAACTTTTGCGCAAAGAACAAATTCGGCTGCCACTATCTTAAAGCTTCAGCCGTGGGATGAGAGAACAAAACCTGAGCAGCATGCAGGCCAAATAGCCGCACAAATGAGTAAAAAGCTCTTTGCTACAAGTGACGGTTTCTCTTTTGGAGTGGTTCCTCCGCCTATCATGGGCATGGGAGTTGCGGGTGGATTTGAGGTGTATGTGCAAAATAAAACAGGCACGGATATTAAAGAGCTTCAAAAATATGTCAATGAGATTATCCAAAAAGCAAGTGCAAGACCCGAACTCGCGGGGGTGAGAACAACACTCAATACAGCTGTGCCTAAATATAAAATCAGCGTCGATACCGCAAAAGCAAAATCAAAAGGAATCGATGTAGATCAGATATACCAAACGCTAAATGCAACTTTTGGAAGTTTTTATGTTAATGACTTTAACCTCTTTGGCAGAACTTACATGGTAAACATGCAAGCAGATGAATCTTTCAGAAAAACACCGGAGGATTTGGAGAAGATTTATGTCAGAAGCCTCAAAGGCGAAATGCTTCCGCTTAGCTCTTTTGTAACACTTAAGCAGACAACAAGTGCAGATTTAGTTGAGAGATTTAACCTCTTTAGTGCCGCAAAAGTTGCAGGTCAGGCAAGTTTGGGATACAGTTCAGGGGATGCTTTAAGAGCCATGGAAGAGGTTGCAAACGAGGTCTTGCCTCAGGGATATGCTATCAGTTGGATTGGTACGGCGTATCAGGAGAAGCAGATAAGTAGTGCGGGAAATCTGGCGTTTGTATTTGGAATCATATTTTTGTATCTTATCTTAGCAGCGCAATATGAGAGATGGTTGATGCCGATATCTGTTATTTTGGCAGTACCGTTTGGAGTCTTTGGAGCAGTCGTGGCAAATAGCATGAGAGGGCTTGAAAACGATATCTACTTCCAGATAGGTATCCTTGTTTTAGCCGGACTCTCGGCTAAAAATGCGATACTTATCGTGGAGTTTGCTATGCAAAAGAGAGAGCAGGGTATGGAGTTGGTGGATGCTGTTTTGGAAGCGGCAAAGATTCGTCTGCGACCAATCATCATGACATCACTCGCATTCACACTTGGAGTTATTCCTCTTGCAATTAGCAGCGGAGCGGGAGCGGCAAGCAGACACTCCATCGGTACGGGAGTTGTCGGAGGAATGTTAGCCGCAACATTCTTAGCTATCGTGTTTATACCGCTCTTTTATATTCTTGTCTCAAAAATTGGCAAAAAAAAGTAACTGAAGATTTAGGTAACCATTAAGAATCCAACCACAAGTGGAGATCTGTCACTGCGAGGAGCGAAGCGACGTGGCAGTCTCACAGAGTTTTAACAAAAAGAGAGATTGCCATGCTTCGCTCGCAATGATAAAATGACTGCAAATTTAGAAGCTAAAGAGCCTTAAAAAACTCTGCGGCTTCAAGTTCATCCTCGCTTAGATTATCTCGTGCGAAATCTTCATCTTCGGCTATAACTCTTTTAACCTCTTTTTGACAGTAATCAAACATAACATCTTTTGCATGCGTTAAATTATCAACAAAACCAAGCCCGCTTAATTGATAAGGTTCCTCTTGTTCTATACAAATAAGAGTGCCGTCGCATTTATCTTCAATTACTTCGACTAAAGTTCTGTACTTTATATTAAACTCTGTAGCATGCCATCCTATCTCTTCCATCTCTTTGGTGCTAAACTCATCAACACCGTCCGCGGTCGTGTCATCGTAGGTAGCTCTTAGTTTATTAAACCCTATAATCTCTTGCAAGTTTGCGGAAGCTTTTATAAGCACTCTCTCATTATCTTCTAAAACTTGATAGTTTTTGCCAAGAGCTGCCTCTAAAGGAGTGTTTGCTTCAACTGTGCCGGCGTAAATTAGGATATCTTGCGAACCAAAGGGCTCATGACAAATCTCTCCATCGATTCTGATTCCAAATTTTCTGCCTGAGTTTATAGCTTCTTGTAGACTCTTTTTATCTGCAGTGATGATTTCTTTAAAAAGATTAAACTTTTTCATAAATATTCCTCTGTTTTTGCCGACATTATAAAAGTTTTTGCTTTATTTTAGTATAATGCCAAAAAAATTTTAGGCATTTAAGCTTAATATAACATCAAGGAAAAACAATGGCATTAACTGTTTACTACGACAAAGATTGTAATATCGAACTCATCAAAAGCACAAAAGTTGCAATGATAGGATTTGGCTCTCAGGGTCACGCACATGCGGAAAACTTAAGAGACAGCGGTGTTGAAGTAGTTGTTGGTTTAAGAAAAGATGGTTCTTCATGGGCAAAAGCTGAAGCAAAAGGCTTTAAGGTTATGACAGTTGGAGAAGCTTCTGCTTACGCTGACATGGTTATGATTCTTTTACCTGATGAAAACCAAGCAGAAATATACAAAAATGAGATTGAGCCAAACTTAAAACAAGGTGCAACTATCGCATTTGGACACGGTTTTAACATCCATTACGGAAGAATTCACCCAAGAGCTGATATCAACGTAACTATGATTGCTCCAAAAGCTCCGGGACACACTGTTAGAAGTGAGTTCGTAAGAGGCGGCGGTATTCCCGATTTAATCGCTGTAGGACAAAACCCAAGCGGAAAAACTAGAGAGTTGGCACTTTCATACGCATCAGCTATCGGCGGCGGAAGAACTGCAATCATTGAGACAACTTTCAAAGATGAGACTGAAACTGACCTTTTCGGAGAGCAGGCTGTTCTTTGCGGCGGAGCTGTTTCACTTGTTCAAGCAGGTTTTGAGACACTGACAGAAGCTGGATACGCTCCTGAGCTTGCATACTTCGAGTGTCTGCATGAACTAAAACTTATCGTTGACTTGATGTTCCAAGGCGGAATTGCCGACATGAGATATAGTATCTCTAACACTGCAGAGTATGGCGATTATGTTTCAGGCAAACGTGTTATCAATGCAGAGTCTAAAGCTGCGATGAAAGAGATTCTAAAAGAGATTCAAGACGGAAGATTTGCAAAAGACTTTATTCTTGAAGGTCAAGCAGGATATCCAAGAATGAACGCTGAACGTACAAATGCAAGAGCTTCATTAATTGAGCAGACAGGTGTGAAACTAAGATCTATGATGCCATGGATATCAGCAAACAAAATAGTAGACACTACTAAAAACTAAAATAGCGACGCATTTTCTGCGTTGCTACACTCGTCACGTGCTTTAGCACGCTTCCTCGCTATGCGCCTTGAAACTCCACCACTCTTTTAGTTTTTACATTTTTACAATAGCTGCTGTACTCTTAAAAGCGTAGAGAGTAAAATAGCGTCTTTGTCTACATGTGAGCTTTTCATCTTTAGTTCGCTCTCAAGAAGCAGCTCATGTAATTTATAGTAAGTTTGCGGTTTTATTTTTATAGACATTGCGGCTTTTTCATCTACTACAAACTTTGGAGCTGGATATCCAAGTATCTCTAGCGCATTTGGAGCGCCGTTTACGCGTATGTAGATATGAAACATGTAGAGCTGCGTGAGATAGGATGTTATGGCCGTTAGCACTCTTATCTCATCTTCTCCATGTTCAATAATACTTTTTAAGTCCTCTTTGAAATCTTTTTTGTTTAAAATCTTTTTTATAAAATCGTCTATGCTTGTTTGTGCAAGTCCAAAAACTAGACTGTCTATGTCCTTAATCGTTATGACTCTGTCATAAACTCTCAATTTTTCTATCTCGTTGGATGCCAGAGCGATATCCCAGTTGTGAATTGCTAAAAGATGGTTGATTGTATGGTTGTCGATATTTACATTTTTTTCACGGGCTACTTGTGATACGGTAAAAATAGCTTCACCTTGATTTGGGTGGAAAAATCTGACACACATTGTTTTTGTTTTGGCACTCGGTTTTGCATATGCTTTTTGATCATCCCCATAATAGGCGTAAACGAAAATATTGTTTGGATTTTTTTCACACTGCTCTACAAGCGTGTCCAGCTCTTTTTTTGGAATTTTCTTTTCACTTTTGATTATAAGAACATTTTGATCGCCAAAGAGTGAAGCTTGCGATAAGTGTGCTTTTGCAGAGGCAAAATCATACTCGTCATGATAAAATTTTGCCACAGAAGCATCTTTGATATCTGTTAAAATCCCAAGATATCTCTCTATAAGAAAAGTGCTCTCTCCAAAAAGGATAAAACTGTTTGAGAGAGAGCCGTTTTGAATATGTTTGTCTAGTTCGCTTTTGTACAAATCAGCTTTCTCTCTCTATTCGTTCAACAACGCTTGCATAGATTTTTGCTTTGGCAATGTCTGCTTTGTCGATTCTTACTTTTACATCTTCAAAGAGTTGTGCATCCTCTCCATGGTTTATTAAAAATCTAGCTCCCTGAATCTCATCATGAAGTTCGGCTTTTAGGTATGGGTCGGTGGAGGTGATTCGTGCTTTAAAGATACCGCCGATATTTTCATCTGCCCAGCGTGCAAATTTCCTAGCCATAAACTCATTTTCAATCGATGAAGCTTCTCTCTCTTTTTCGCTCACACTCATACAGAGCGATTCGATATTTCTAAGCACGTAAGAGCTCTCTTCCTTATCGCCTCTTGCAATCGCTTTTAAGAGTCTGTGAACAATCAAATCGGAGTATCTTCTGATGGGTGATGTAAAGTGTGTATACTCATCAAAACCGAGTCCGAAATGCCCAACATTAAACGGTGCATACCTTGCCTGCATTTGAGACTGGATGATAAGCGTATCGACTTCGCTGGAGAGCCCTATTTCCCGTGCTTGTCTTTGTATCTCGGTAATGGTTTCTTTAATCGATTTTTTAATATCTACAAACATACCGATGCCTGCGAGTTCCTGATAGAGATTTTGGAGTTTTATTTGATTTGGCGGTTCATGGATACGAAATACGCCCTTTGTAAATCTCTTGGCAGCTTCTTTGTTTGCAAGCAGCATACAGTCTTCAATTAAGGCATGAGAGGGAGTTTCCTGCGCATAAGTAGTATGCGTGATGTTTGAGTTTTCATCTATAAACATCTCAAGTTCGTTTGAGCGGAAATCGTAACCGACTTCAAGTCTTTTTGCTTTTAGTTTGTCCGTTATGATTTTTAGTTTGGATATATACTCAAATATTATCTTCTCGGATTCATTTTTTGCTTCTAATTTTCCTTCTAAAAACTCATCAATCTCTTCGTAGTTAAATCTTCTTTGCGAATGGATTATCGCTTCGTAAACTTTCGAGTTCTCTACTTCAAGCGAGTCAAGGTTTAGTTTTATCTCAAAAACATAGGAAAGTCTGTCAACATCGGGCTGTAAAGAACAGAGAGTTTCACTTAGTTGACGCGGAAGCATCGGAATGGAGCGGTGGGGAAGGTAGATAGAGAAACTTCTGTAAATAGCCTCGTTGTCGATTGCTCCAAAAGGAGTAACATATTCGCTGACATCGGCTATGGCGACATAAAGCGTGGAGTTTTTATCATCCCAAAATATTGCATCGTCAAAATCTTTTGCCGTCACGGGGTCGATTGTACAAAACGGCAACTCTCTTAAATCTGCTCTTGAAGGATATTTTGAGACATCTACCTCTTTAAAAGAGGAAGCTAGTTCTAATACTTCAGGCTCAAATTCGTCATGCTTGTTAAATTGCGCAAGAACTATTTTCTCATCAACTAGAGGGTCTTTTATGTTGCCAAGACGCTCCATAATAGTAAAGTCTTGATTGTTGATTTTAAATACGTCGCCATATTCATACGCGTCTAACTCTTCTTGTGATAACTCTACGCCCGTCGGGTACTCGGTTTTTAAATCAACCAAAGATTTTCTACCCTCTTTTGAGATTATATAAGCGACGCTGTAGCTCTGCGCTCTTCCGAGAATCTCAACAACTTTTGCGGCAGGAGAGCCTCTTTTGCCAAGCAGTCTTTGCACGATAACAAGGTCGCCCGCTTTAGCGCTTGCTAAATCTCCTTCGCCTATAAACATGTCACGGGTGTATTCTCCGATGACATGCAGATATGCAGTCTCTTTTTGAATAAGACCCAAAGTGCCTGCGCGGTATTTGGAGTTGAATTTGTAAACATTCTCTTTTTTGGTGATGTAGCCTTTGGCTAAAAAACTCTGTATAAGCTCAAGTTCATCTGAGGCAGCATCCTGCTCGCTTAGACCGTTTGTAAGTTTTATCAGAAGTAATTTTATATCAAGCATTAAAAGTTTTGCAACGCTTTCTCAAAGCTTTCCATGTCAAGGTCATATTTGGTTACTAACTCTTTTGCAGCGGCCGTGCTTTCCTCTGTAGTTGCACCGTTTATCTGCACGGCAGTACGAACTACATGTAATATTTTGACAGCTTTTTGATTATTTTCTTTTGCGTTTTGCGGGTTTTCGCAATTACGTATTGTGTCTATAAGATCTTGTTCAAATCTCCAATGCTCAAAAACACTGGCACTAACTTCGGGAGTATCAACTCCAACTACTTCTCTCTCTGCCGCTTCAACATTTTTAAGAGATAAAAGAGCATTTTTAAATTCCAGTTGAGCATTATTTGCAATAATTTGCTGGGCTATTAAAACCTTGCCGATTTCAACCAGAAATGCAGCAGGCGATAAAATTCCTAAAAGTTTAGGCTCTTTTCTAATGCACCAAGCAGTTGTTAGGGCATGCTGTTTTTTTGAGAGAAGAGAAAACATGTCATTTGTAATGCCGTAAGGTGAAAGGTCAAGAGCAAAGCTTTTTTTTACAATGCTGGCAAGAGCAAAGCCTCTTACGGTTCCCATTCCAAAAAGACCGACTGCTTGATTTATAGAGTTAATCTCACGAGAAAAACCATAAAGAGGAGAGTTAGCAGCTTTTAAAATATCTGCCGTTAAGAGAGGATCCCTCTCTAAAATCTTGACCATGTCGTTAAAAGTACTCTCAGAATTTTGGTAAACAGACTCAATTTGCATCACTGATTCGGGAAGCGGCGGTAGTTGTTTGATTTTTTTAAGTATCTCTTCGGTCATCTAATTCTCTCTTTTATCAAATATTAATTTAGCTAGATAATACATGTTTATTCATAAAAAAGTACTGAATATTTACAAAATGTAGATATTATTTTCCTACCTTTTTTAAAAAAAGAGGGAAGAATATGCAAAAAGAAGCGATGCTTATACAGTTAGGTTATGTACCAAATGATGCTTTAATGAAACAACTCCAGAGAATAGAAGAGAACACCTCGGGTTATGAAAAAATACAAAAACACATCATGGATTTGCATGATCATTTGAAAGTTGATGATTCTTATGTTGCAATGTCAAACTCAAACGATTTTTTTAAAATAAAGATTGAAGCCCAAAGCCAAGAAATCGCCGAAGAAGCACATGAAAAAATTAGACATTTTTGTGAAAAATACAAAGTAATAATAAATAAACTAGAAGATAAAAACACTTATTATATAATAGGATTTAACCATTAACAAAGAGCCGATGAGTGTTGAGGGTTATGACCTTTTAATCGAAGAGTTTAAGTTTTTGCTTGAAGTGGAAAAACCTAAAGTTGCAGAGGAGAAATTAGTTGCGGCAGCTTTGGGTGACAGAAGTGAAAATGCGGATTATCAGGCGGCAAAAGAGAAGCTCAGATTTATAGATAAAAGACTCTTTTATCTAAACTCAATGATAGAGAAATCACAAATCATAGACCCTTCAAAGCTCTCGCATGAGAGAGTAAGCTTCGGCAGCAGCGTAAAGATTTTAAATCTTGAGACGGATGAAGAGGAGAGTTATACTATCTGCGGGGTGTTGGAGTCAGAACCCGAAAACGGGCTTATATCGATACACTCCCCTTTAGCTCGTGCTATGATGGGAAAAGCTGTAGAAGATGAGTTTAAAATCAAACTTCCCCTTACAAAGAAAGAGTATGAGATAGTCGAAATATTTTACAAAAACATCTTCTCTTTAAAGAAAAATATTCGTACAAAAGCAGACTTTTCGTTTCATTAAAACTCTTTTTACTTCATGTTGGATATAATCTGCGCTTAAAAACCAAATTTTTAGGATTTCCCGTGAGCCAACAACTAGAAAATATTGAAAAAGTACTTGCTTCACATAAGCTCTCAAGTGAAGATTACACACATATTAAGCAAATTTTAGGGCGTGAGCCGAACTTAGTAGAAATAGGTATCTTTTCTGCAATGTGGAGTGAACACTGCAGTTATAAATCATCAAAAGTTCACTTAAGCGGTTTTCCGACCAAAGCTCCGTGGGTTATTCAAGGTCCCGGTGAGAATGCGGGAGTCATAGATATCGGTGATGGTTATGCGGCGGTATTTAAGATGGAGTCGCACAATCATCCGAGTTTTATAGAGCCTTATCAGGGTGCTGCAACGGGTGTAGGCGGGATTATGCGTGACGTCTTTACAATGGGTGCTCGTCCTGTTGCAAACCTTAACGCACTAAGATTCGGCAATGTGTTAAATGATGATGATATCTCAAAACATCAAAGATATTTGGTTCGCGGCGTAGTTGAAGGAATCGGCGGTTACGGTAACTGTATGGGAGTTCCTACTATTGGTGGAGAAACAAGCTTTGATGAGTGTTATAACGGTAATATCTTAGTCAATGCTTTTACTTTGGGTATTGCAAAGAGCGATGAGATTTTTTATGGTCGTGCGGATGGCATAGGCAATCCTGTAATCTATGTAGGCGCTAAAACTGGTCGTGACGGATTAGGCGGAGCCGTGATGAGTTCTGACAGCTTTACCGAAGAGTCAAAATCTCTTCGCCCGACTGTTCAAGTTGGTGATCCTTTTACAGAAAAACTTCTTCTTGAGGCATGTTTAGAGCTTTTTAAAACAGATCATGTCGTCGGTATCCAAGATATGGGAGCGGCAGGACTTACATCTTCATCTTTTGAGATGGCAGGACGCAGCGGCAGCGGTATGATTATGCACTTAGATAAAGTACCTGCCCGTGAAGAGGGGATGACTCCTTATGACTTTATGCTCTCGGAGTCTCAAGAGCGTATGCTTCTTTGTGCGAAAAAAGGAAGCGAAGCCGAGATTATTAAGATTTTTGAGAAATGGGATTTGGATGCGGCAGTAATCGGTGAGGTAACTGCAACTGGAAATATGGAGCTTTTCTGGCATGGAGACAAGGTTGCAGAAGTTCCGGTTAATCCGGTAAGTGAAGAGGCGCCCGTTCTTAATCGTCCTATGGTGCGCCCTGCATATTTGGATAAAATCGGTGATGTGACAATTGATGATTTTGAGCGTGTTGCAAATCAAGAAGCATTTGAGAGGCTTACAAAATCTATGGAAGTTGTTGATAAATCGTGGATTTATACGCAGTATGACTCAATGGTACAAACAAATACTATTAAAAAAGGCGGTATGCTTGACGCTTCGGTTATCCGTGTAAAAGAGAATGGAAAAGCTCTTGCAATGTCGGCTGACTGCAATGTGCGCTACTGCTATATAGACCCAAAAGGCGGAGCAGCTGCGGCTGTAATCGAGAGCGGGCGAAATGTTGCCATGAGCGGTGCGAGACCTTTGGCAATTACAGATTGTCTTAACTACGGTAACCCTGAAAATCCTGAAGTCATGTGGCAGTTTGGACAAGGATGCCTAGGCATAAAAGAGGCTTGCGCGGCACTTACAACTCCGGTAATCGGCGGTAATGTCTCTCTTTACAATGAAACAAACGGCGTGTCTGTTTTTCCGACACCTTCTATCGCAACCGTGGGTGTAAACGACGATGCGGATAAAGTGTTGATGTCAAGTTTTCAAGGTGAGGGAAATACTCTTTACTTAGTGGGAGAGAGCAAAAGCGAGTTTGGCGGTTCACTCTACATGAAAGAGATTTGCGGAGCTGTTGCGGGAAAACTTCCCGAGATTAACTACGAAGAAGAACTTGCTCTTTGGGAATTGGTTATAGAAGCAAACAAAAAAGGTATCCTGGAGTGTGCAAAAGACGCAAGCAGCGGCGGTATGGCTATCGCTCTGGCAAAAATGGCAGCTGTTAGCGGGCTTGGATGCAGTGTTAGAATACCTGTAAATGATGAAAGAGATATTTTTGCAGAGAGCATGAGCCGCGCCATAATTGAAGTCAAGCAAGAAAATTGTGCTTCTTTTGAAAGTATGGCAGGAATTTTAGCGTGCCAAAAACTAGGTATGGTCGGCGGAGATAAGATTAAAATCAATAATGTCTCATTAAGCATGCAAGAGCTTCAAGATAACTATTTTAATACATTTAAAAAAGTTGTTGAGTCAGATTTATAAAATGATATAAATTGAAGCATCTGTTTTTTAGCACCTTTTTTCTGTTTATTGTATCTTTACATGTAGATAAAACACAAGGAATAGATAAATAATATGGGCAAGAAGACAACATACACAAGGGTTACGGCAAAAATAATGCTTATAACGCTTCTTTTTACTTTGGCATCTGCTTTTATTTATGGCGAATATATGAAAAAAAATGCCATACATACTCTTGCTTATGAAGATGCCAAAAAAACAAGTATGCTTATTTTTGAGAGTCTCTATTAGGCTATGCAAAAAGGGTGGAATAAAGAGGACTTAAGAGAGATTATAAGCAGACTCAATCATGTAGACCCGGATATGAAAATTGATATCTATAGAACAGATTTGGTAGCTGAGATTTTTGGTGTTATAGAAAAAGATAAGCTTGCAATCACTCAAAACAGAGATATACAAAAAGCGATGAATGGTGAAGAGATTTTAAATATATCCGATTCAACTTTTATAAAATATTACTATCCCGTTACAACAAAACAGGATTGTCTCAGGTGTCATACAAATGCAAAAGAGGGTGATGTCTTAGGCATCATAGATGTATCTTATCCGGTCAATAATTTAAAAATATCCTTAGATGAGATGATAAACTTTTTTATAATATTTATTATTGTGTTTACAGTCGTGATTTTTTTGGCAATTTTCGTTGAATTTAATCAGTACATTATTAAGCCCATTAAAAAGTTTTCAAATGTAATTCAAAATATAACCAAGTCACATGACATGACCAAAAGAATAGAAGTTGATGATGACATCGAAGAGATAGATTCGATTAAAGATGTCTTTAATGTCATGTTGGATTCAATAGAGCATCAATTTTATTACGATGTTTTAACTGGTCTGGAAAATAGAAGAAAATTAACCGAGAAGTTAGAAGAGAAAAAAAGAGTATTTTTAATGATTATAAATATAGACTCTTTTCAAGAGATAAACGACCTTTACGGAAATGAGGCAGGAGACTCTATACTTAAAGATTTTGCCCACTTTTTAAAAGATATTATACCTACAGACAATGCTGTATACAGGCTTCACTCCGACGAGTTTTCATATATATGCGATAAAAATATCAATATTGAGGAGTTTAAAGCTTTTGCTTCTGTGTTAAGTGAAAAAATATCGCACAAATCTTTTAAGATTAACTCAAACGGAGAAGTGAGCCTAAGTGCTACATTCGGTATATCTTACGGACATGAAACACTGCTCGAAAATGCAGACATAGCTCTTAAAATCGCAAAAAAAAGTAAAAGAGACTTTTTGGTATATGATGAGACGATGTACATGGCAAAAGAGTATGAAAAAAATCTTGAGTGGACTAAACGTTTAAAAAGAGCTATAGAAGAGGATATGATAGTTCCGCTTTTTCAGCCTATAGTAGATACGAAAACACAAAAAATCGTAAAATATGAAGCGTTGATGAGAATAATCGATGACAACGGAACATATATCGCTCCGATACATTTTTTAGAACTCGCTAAAAAGAATAAACTTTATCATCAACTTACAAAAACAATAATTGAAAAAACATTTCAAAAATTTCAAGACTTGCCTTATTCGGTCTCAATTAATATACTGAGCTTTCGCACCTAATTTTATAGTGTTACATTCGGTAGTAGCGGTATTCTCTCAGCATTTGTCATATCTATTGACATGTATTTTTCAGTTTNAGTGTCAAGTACCATGGAGTATTTTATTACTATGCCCTACTTACAGTTGTTTTAGAAAGCATATCGATTAAAATTAGGTGCGAAAGCTCAGTAATATATCTGTTGAGGATATTTTAAATAAAGACGTTAACAGGTTTATCTTAAATAAATTAAAAGAGAGCTCAATAAGCGAAAAAATAGTATTTGAGATAATAGAATCTGAGGGCATAGAAAATTTTAATCAAGTTTTAGAGTTTATAAAAAGTGTGAAAAGTTACGGAGCAAAAGTCTCCATAGATGACTTTGGAACAGGTTACTCAAACTTTGATTATCTTATGAAGCTAAAAGTTGATTATATAAAAATAGACGGCTCCATGATAAAAAATATAGATACGGATGAGAACTCTCAAATAATTACAAAAACAATTGTAAATTTTGCCAAAAATATGGGTATCAAAACTATAGCGGAGTTTGTCTGCTCCAAAAATGTTTTCATGAAGGTTCAGGAGCTAGAAGTTGACTTTTCGCAAGGCTACTATTTTGGAGAGCCTACGGATAAGATTCTTTAAATCTCTTCCATCCTAATAACCTCATAAGCCACCTCTTCATAAGGGTGAGCTTCTTTTAGTTTTCTTACGGCCGCATGTATAAGTCCATCAGCGCATATCATCTCGACCTTATACTCCTCTACATGTTCTATCTTGTCAAGTTCGCCGATATGAGGATTTGCTTTGTTTATGGGCTTAAACTGACCAGTTCCGAGTGTCTCAAAAGAGCAGCATTCGTAGTTTTCATATCTGCCTGCACCGACGCCAAAGAGAGCTTCTTTTACTCTCTCTTTATCATCAGACGGCACAAAAAAGTTGAGTTTATACATCTAAAACCTCTTTAAATAGCCTAAAAGTTCATTGTCTAGCTGATACTTCTTGTTCGCAACTTCATCTATACTTTTGTACTCAAAACCTTTTTTTGTGTAGCAGACGACACTCTCATCTTTGCCGCCAAGCAGACCGTCGATGGCGTGATTTATAAATTTATATGCCATAAGTCTGTCGTAAATTGTCGGGTTCCCGCCTCTTTGTGTATGTCCTAAAATAGTCACTCTTGACTCCAGTCCTATCTTTTGTTCAAACCACTCTGCAATCTCGCTTGACTTCTCTTTTATCCCCTCTGAGATTACGGCAATAAAATATTTGCGCCCGTTTTTTATCTGCTCTTTAAAATTTTCTTCATACTCTTTTAAATCATACTCTATTTCAGGTATTAAGCAGAGTTCTGCACCGCTGCACAAAGCTGAAACAAGAGCTAAATATCCGCAGTTTCTTCCCATGGTCTCTATAACAAATGCTCTTGAGAATGAGGCTGCAGTATCTCTTATGTTGTCGATGGAGTCTTTGATGACATTTAGCGCGGTATCGACTCCCAAGCAATACTCGGTGCCGTTTATGTCGTTGTCGATAGTAGATGGAATCCCGCAAAATTTTACCCCGTGCTCTTTGTAAAAAATCTCCATTCCTCTGAAAGAGCCATCTCCGCCGAGAACAAGCAGCATGTCGATAGCAAGAGCATCGAGATTGTTCTTCGCAATCTCTCTAAACTCTTTTTTTATAAATCTTTTGCTTCTGGCACTCCCGATTATCGTTCCACCGCGATTGATAATTCCTGCTACATTTTTATGAGTCGCTTTAATTATTTTATTGTCAATCAATCCTTCAAAGCCGTCATAAACAAAGTACGGCGCTAATCCCTTTTGGAGTGAATACTCTACAAAATGTTTAAGTGCCGGATTCATACCGCTTACATCACCGCCCGAGCATAAAATAGCTATGTTTTTCATCCTTGTTTTCTCTGTTTTGATTTTTTTAAGTTTACCATCTTCTAATCTCTAATTAGATAAAATTTCATAATTTATTTTTTAATGTACATGTAATAAGGTTATAAATGAAAAGAGCATTGGTAAGTGTCAGCGATAAAAGCGGCGTGGTAGATTTTTGCAAATCTTTAGTAAAAAACGGTTTTGAGATTATCTCAACAGGCGGAACTTATAAAATATTGGTAGAAGAGGGTATAAAAGCTATCGAGATAGATGAGGTTACAAAGTTTCCGGAGTGCTTTGAGGGGCGTGTAAAAACCCTAAATCCATATGTCCACGGCGGTATTTTACACAGACGTGACAAGCAGTCTCACTTAGATCAGGCAAAAGAGCTGGGCGTTGAAGCAATTGATTTGGTTTGTGTAAACCTCTATCCGTTTAAAGCGACGATAGAAAAAACAGATGATTTTGAAGATATTATAGAAAATATCGATATCGGCGGGCCTGCAATGGTTCGTTCTGCTTCTAAAAACTTTGATAGCGTTATGATTGTAACAGACGTAAATGATTACGCAAAAGTGATAGATGCGATTGAGAATGAGAAAAATACGCTTGAATTTCGCCGTAATCTCATGATAAAAGCGTTCGAGCATACAGCGGCATACGACTCAATGATTGCAAACTACATGAACAAGCGTTTTAACGGCGGTTTCGGCGAAAAACAGTTTATTGTCGGCGAGAAAGTGATGGATACGCGTTACGGCGAAAATCCTCATCAAAAAGGTGCTTTGTACGAGTTTTACAAACACTACTCAAACAACTTTAAAACATTAAAAGGCGAAGCAAGTTTCAACAATCTAAACGATTTGAGCGGAGCTGTTAAGATTGCTTCTGCTTTTAGAAGCGAGAATGCAGTTTGTATAACAAAACATGGAAATCCTTGCGGTTTTGCTATCCGTGATAATCTGGTAGACGCGTATGTAGAGGCTCTAAAATGCGACCCTGTTTCTGCATTTGGCGGAGTTGTTGCGGTTAACGGAGTCGTGACAAAAGAGTTGGCTTTAAAAATGAACGAGATATTTTTGGAAGTCATAATTGCAGGACGCATTACCGAGGAAGCACAAGAGGTGTTTGCTTCTAAAAAACGTATCAAACTATTTGAAATGGGTCATGATAAGTTAGTTCTTGCAAATGATGAGAAAGATTTTAAACATATCGACGGCGGTTTTGTCTACCAAGATGCGGATAAAGTAAATGACGATGAAGTAAAAAATGCAAAGCTCATGACAAAAAGAGAAGCAACAAGCCAAGAGAAAAAAGATATGGAGATAGCTTACAAAGTTGCATCTCTTACAAAATCAAACTGTGTCGTATATGTTAAAGACTCTGCTATGGTAGCCGTTGGAATGGGTATGACAAGCCGTGTTGATGCAAGCCAGTGTGCGCTTAAAAAAGCTAAAGAGATGGGACTAGACGTAACTGGAGCCGCACTTGCAAGCGAGGCATTTTTCCCGTTTCGCGACTCTATTGACGCAGCAGCTGCAGCAGGCGTAAAATCTGTAATAGAGCCAGGCGGAAGCATAAGAGATGACGAGATTATAGAGGCTGCAAACGAGTTTGGTATGAGTCTTTATTTCTCGGAAGTTAGACACTTTTTGCACTAAAATTTTTCTACATGTCAAGCTTTTTGCTTTACACTTTTTTTACAACTGCATTATCATGAACGCTTGAAGTATTTTTTATAATTTAAATTAGCTATATATTGATTTTCTTAAAAAAAGGGTGGTGGCCAATCTCGGAATCGAACCAAGGACACAGTGATTTTCAGTCACTTGCTCTACCGACTGAGCTAATTGGCCGTGAAGTTATTTAAAAGAGGTGGTGGCCAATCTCGGAATCGAACCAAGGACACAGTGATTTTCAGTCACTTGCTCTACCGACTGAGCTAATTGGCCATCTTTTAAAGAGCGCAATTATATCTTTTAGGGACTGAAAGTAAACTTACAAAGAGCTATTTTAAATGTTTTTGAAGACTTCAACTATTGCGAGTTGTTCAAGCATTTTTATCTTCTTTTCTAAAGATTCAACACTTTCATCTTCACTTAGAGTTACTTTTTTTTGTAAAAGTATCTCTCCTTCGTCATAATTTTCATTGACTTTATGAATCGTAACACCGCTTTCTTTTTCACGGTTTTTTATAACCGCTTCATGTACGTAACGCCCGTACATTCCTTCACCGCCATAGTTTGGCAGAAGTGCAGGATGTGAGTTTATGATGTTGAAATTTCTTGTCAAAGTACTAGAGAGTTTTTTCATATAGCCGGACAAAAATATATATTCGCATCCATACTCTTTTAAAAGCAGTGCTATTTTTTCATCAGGATTTGCATCTGTTTTTGAGTTTACGACAAAGTTGTCAATGGCGTAGTTTGCGGCATTTTGCAAAACCAAAGCATTTTGGTTGTTTGATATGACTAAGACAAGTTCGATATTCAGCTCTTTTTTGATTAGGGCTTCATATAGTGCGTTAAAGCCGCTTCCGTTGTGTGATGAAAGTACTGCTACTTTTGTCATCATAGCTCTTTTACGCTATTTTTAAACACATCGCCTCTGTGTGCGTAAGAGGTAAACTCATCAAGACTTGCAGCCGCGGGAGAGAGTAGTGCAACTTCGTCCTCTTTTAAGTTTTTATCAATCTTTTTTACTGCATCGACTAAGTTTTCGCAGAGGGTATATACAATACCGTACTCACGTGCCAAGTCAGAGAGTTTCTCTTTATTTGAGCCGATATTGTAGATTTGAACATCGCAGTTTTGAAGGAATCTAAAGAGTTCGCTTAAATCTACACCCTTGTCATCTCCGCCTAAAATCAGATGTACATGTTGCTCTTTATAGCGTCTTAGTGCGACTATGGCAGCGTCAAGGTTTGTCGCTTTTGTATCATTTACCCAGAGACGGTCTTTGTTGTCTCTTAGCTCCTCTTGCCTGTGAGGGTCGATGACAAAAGAGTTGATTTTTTCATAATTTATTCTGTCAAAAAGTATCTTCTCTACCGCCATCGCTAAAAGCGCGTCCATCAAAAATGCACCTTTAAAACTCACTCTGTTTATATCTATTTCAAAGTAAGAAGCCAAATCTTTCTCATCTTTGTAGCTAATGACATGAGCAGATGTTTTTACATCTTTATATGTTTCGGGAACGATTGCAATCTCCCCTTCTTGCATCATCGCAACGGGTTTAAGTTTCGCTTTTACGTACTCGCTCATGTCTCCATGCCAGCTGAGATGGTCGGGTGTTATAGGAAGCAATACATAGATATTCGGTGCAGCTTTGTTTGTGTAGTGGGTAGTAAATGAGCTTGTCTCAAGTATCCACAAATTTGCCTTTAAATCCATCGCGCCTAGAGGTGTTCCGATGTTTCCGCCTGCTTGTGAGCCTCTCTCTTGAAGCAGATGCTGCATCATCTGCGTTGTAGTGGTTTTACCGTTTGTTCCGCTAATCCATATAGACAGAGGTGCAGTGAGTGCAAAAACATCGTACTCGCTTATGAGATTTTTTGCTTTTTTTATAAGCGGGTTTGATGGAGGAATCCCGGGAGAGGGAATCTCCAAATCAGAGTATTTTGAATCAAAATCGGATGAGGGTTTGACTTTGAAACCGTTTTCGTCTTTAAATGGTTTTGTGCATTTGTCATCATAAAACAGTGCGTTGGGATATATTTTTGCCAGCGCTTTTGTGGTTTTGCCATATCCAAAGAGAGAAACTCGTAACATTAGCGAATCTTTAGTGAGATAAGGGCGATGATATTTGATAAAATGGCGATAATCCAAAATCTAACGATTATCTTGTTCTCCGCCCACTGTTTCATCTCAAAATGGTGGTGAATCGGCGCCATCAAAAACACCCTTTTTTTTCTAAGTTTGTAACTTCCCACTTGAAGGATGACCGAGAGTGTTTCTATGACAAAGATAGAGCCGATAAGAAGAAGAAGAATCTCACTTTTTGAGATTATCGCAAGGTAGCCTAAAAATGCGCCTAAAGTCAGAGAACCGCTATCGCCCATGAAGACTTCTGCAGGATGGCAGTTGTACCACAAAAACCCTGTAAGTGCTCCGATAAGGGCGCTTGAGACTATTGCAACTTCTCCGATATTTATATTTGGCATAAGCAGGTAGGAGCTGATTACCGCATTTCCCGTTATGTAGATTATGATGCTAAAAGAGGTTAGTGCAACGATAGAGGGTACCGTCGCAAGACCGTCAAGACCGTCGGTAAGGTTTACGGCATTTGAGGTGGCTATCATGACTACAACCCAGAAAATAATTGCAAAACCGCCCATATCACAAACGGGATTTTTAATGAAGGGTACGTAAAGATCTGTGTTGAAATCAGAAAAAAGATATAAAAAACCGGCTATTAATAGCGCAGAGATTACTTGTAAAAGTAACTTAGTTCGTGCTTTTAAACCTGCAAGGTTTTCATTTTTTTTGATTTTTGCAAAGTCATCTTTAAAGCCTATAAGAGCAAATAAAAAGAGTGTAAGGATTGCTCCAAGAGCATAGATGTTTGAAAATTTTATAGTAATCAAAGAGGCTAAAATAGTTGAAAAAATAAAAACTATTCCGCCCATGGTAGGCGTTTTTGCTTTGCCTTGATGACGCTCGGGTGCCCAGTTGTTGATAGGCTGAACACTTAATGTCCTCTGCGCCCATCTTATAAAACGAGGAAGTAAAAAGAGTGTGAAAGAAAGTGCCAAAAAGAAAGCTATCCCGGCACGAATCGTGATATATCCAAGCAGATTAATATGAAAAATTTCTGAAAGCCAATAGAGCAAGTATACAGTCCTTATAAATAAAAATGACATTATAGTATAATTGCATAAAAATTTTGTTATGAAGGATTTCTATTGGCAAAAAAGGTTGTTTTAGTCATAACAGACGGCATTGGCTACTACTCAAAAACTGAGTTTAATGCATTTTATAATGCTGCAAAACCGACGTATGACAAACTCTTTAGCACAACTCCGCATTCGCTTATTTACACTTACGGACTAAGTGTCGGGCTGCCTGAGGGTCAGATGGGAAACTCTGAAGTCGGACATATGAGTATAGGAAGCGGAAGAGTTTTATATCAGGATTTGGTCAAAATCTCTCTTGCTTTAAGTGAAAATAGATTTAAAGAGAATAGCGAGTTTAAAAATCTTTTGGAAAAATCAAATAGACTACATCTAATCGGACTTATGAGCGATGGAGGTGTTCACTCGCATATAGACCATTTTATGGGTATAGCAGATATCGCAGCGCGAGAAGGCAGAGAGGTTTTCTTACATCTTATAACGGACGGCAGAGACGTTTCGCCTACCTCTGCAAAAAAGTATTTAGAGCAGGTAAGCAGACATGTTAGTCAAAATATAAAAATAGCTACGATTTCAGGCCGTTTTTACTCTATGGACAGAGACAACCGCTGGGATAGAGTTCAAAAAGGATATGAGGCAATAGTCGGTGCAACTCCAAAAACGGACATGAATCCCTCAGAGTACATTGACGCTTCTTATACAAAAAATGAGACTGATGAGTTTGTGGAGCCTGTGGCTTTTAGCGGTTATGAGGGTATGAGAGACGGTGATGCCGTCTTAACTATAAACTTTAGAAGCGACAGAATGAGAGAACTTGTAACTGCATTAGGAGATAAAACTTTTAACGGCTTTGAGCGAGAGTTTAAAAAGCTTCATGTAGCTACGATTACGGAGTATGACAAGAGTTTTGTTTATCCTGTTCTCTTTAAAAAAGATGCACCCTTAAATACGCTCTCAGAGGTGATTTCAAAAGCAGGCCTGAGACAGCTTCATACTGCCGAGACCGAAAAATATGCACATGTCACATTTTTCTTTAACGGCGGAATTGATGAGCCGTATGAGAATGAGACAAGGATTTTGATACCTTCTCCAAATGTAAAAACTTACGATGAAAAGCCGCAGATGAGCGCACCAGAAGTGGGCGATGTAGTTTTAAGGGCAATGGACGAAGCGTATGATTTTGTGGTCGTTAACTTTGCAAACGGCGACATGGTAGGACATACAGGGGATTTTGAAGCTGCAAAAATTGCGGTAAATGCGGTTGATACTGAGCTTGGTAAGATTTTAGCCAAAGCAAAAGAGAAGGATTACGGAGTTGTTATTACTTCAGACCATGGAAACTGCGAAGAGATGAGAGACAAAGAAGGTCACATCTTAACAAACCACACGGTCGGAAAAGTATGGTGTTTTGTGGAAGCCGACGGTGTTACAAAAGTACAAAGCGGCGGATTAAATAATATTGCGCCGACTGTTTTAAAGCTTATGGGGCTTGAGATTCCATCCTAGATGGATCACGCTCTAGTATAAAAGTTTTAAATATTTTTACTCTAAACAAATTTGCTTAGGCTTCACCGTGGATACCACAAAGCTAAAGCTTTGACCCTACGGTTGCAGAATCGCTCATTTTGTTTGAGTAAAAATATAAATTAAAAAAATCAAGGAGATACGGTATGAAATTTAGCGGAAAAAATGTTTTAGTGACGGGTTCAAGCAGAGGTATTGGTGCGGAAATAGCAAAGGTTTTGGCAAGTTACGGACTTAAAGTTTGGATAAACTACAGAAGCGGTGCGGCGGAGGCTGATGCTATAAAAGATGCTATCGAAGCCTCAGGCGGAAGTGCCGCTGTTATCGGTTTTGACGTAAGCGATGAGAATGCGTTTGTGGATGCTATAAAAACTATTGTTGATTGTGACGGTGAACTCTCATATCTTGTAAATAATGCAGGAATTACAAACGACAAGCTAGCACTTAGAATGAAGAGCGAAGATTTTATGTCGGTTATAAATGCAAATCTTCTATCATGTTTTATTGGTTGTCGTGAAGCTATGAAAGTGATGAGAAAGAAAAAATTCGGCTCGGTTGTAAATATCGCTTCAATCGTGGGTGAGACGGGAAATGCAGGTCAGACAAACTACTCTGCAAGCAAGGGCGGCGTGATTGCCATGACAAAAAGTTTCGCGCTTGAAGCTGCTACTAGCGGTATCCGTTACAACACGATAACTCCGGGCTTTATCGCAACGGAGATGACGGATGTTTTAAGTGATGAGATAAAAGAGAGTTTTACCTCTAAAATCCCGATGGGTCGTTTTGGAAATCCTGCCGAAATAGCAGAAGCAGCGGCATTTTTACTCTCAGACCACTCAAGTTATATAACTGGAGAGACGCTCAAGGTTAACGGCGGGATGAACATGGCGTAAGCCAAAATAACACAGGAATAAATTATGAATATAGCGGTTTCAGCGTGTCTGTTAGGTGAGAATGTCCGTTATGACGGCGGACACAAACATGACAGATTTGTTACGGATGAGCTTGGTCGTTATGCCTCTTTTGTTCCATTTTGTCCAGAGGCTATAGCTTTTGGAACTCCAAGACCATCCGTAAAACTTGTGAGCAGAGATGAGAATATTTTGGTTGTTTCAAATAAAGACGGCACGGATTTGACTAAGAAACTTCTTGATAAATCTTATGAAGAAGTTCACAGAATTGCAGATGAAAAGCTCGGCGGCATTATATTTAAATCCCGCTCTCCGAGCTGCGGACTTGGAAGCACGGTGGCATATCTTGATAACGGCTTTGCAGGCTCAAAAACCGACGGTGTTTTTGCGAGTGTTTGCAGAGAAAAATTCCCGTTTCTTCCGATGGAAGAGGAGGGCAGGCTTCAGGATGCGTGGCTGAGAGAAAACTTTATCATGCAGCTTTTTGCGTATGACTCTATAGAGAAACTAAAAGAGAGCAAGCCGAGCATGAAGGCGGTTGTAGATTTTCATACAAGAAACAAGTTTTTGCTTCAGGCAAAAGATGAGAAACTCTATCGCGTTCTTGGAAATATCGTAGGCAACCATGAAAATCTGCCGTTTGAGGAACTTTTTGAAAGCTATGAGCACAACTTTAAAGTTGCTATCGCTCAAAAAAGCTCCATAAAAAGAAACAGAAATGTTTTGGAACACATGTCCGGGTTTTTTAAAAATGAGCTAAGCGTGCTTGAAAAAGAGAGTTTGCATGAGCAGATAGATGATTATGCAAAAAAGATAGTTCCCATCATTGTTCCTCTCTCTACTATAAAACTTTATGCTAAAAAATACAAAACAAGCTATCTTTTAGGACAGACTTTTTTAGAGCCATATCCGAAAGAACTAGCACTTCGCTCAAGTCTGCTTAGTTCTAAATGAAGCGTATTCTCTGGTTTACGCGAGATTTAAGAGTGGAGGATAATCCGCTTTTAAGTCTTGGCGGAGAGGTTCTTCCCATTTTTATATTCGACGAACATATCTTAAAAAAGCTGCCCCAAAACGACAAAAGAGTTACTTTTATCTTCTATCATGTAGTAAAACTTAAGTCCGATTTGCAAAAGATAGGGCTAGACCTTAAAATTTTTTACGGCAAGCCTGAGGAGATTTTTGAGTACTTCAGTGGTTTTGATGAGGTTGTAGCATCAGGAGATTATGACTCATACGCAAGAGAGCGCGATGCTAAAATCTCTCGCATGCTACACTTTCGTTATCTGAATGACACTTACATCTTCAAGCCAAAAGAGGTGCTAAAAGATAATGGCGAACCCTATTTTGTTTTCACCCCTTTTTATAAAAAAGCAAGGGCGGCGCTCCCCAGTAAAAATATCGATGAGGTGAAAATCGCAGAGCATATTTTGGCAAAAGAGGATTATAAAGGCATTCAAAAAATTGGCGAGGGAAGGGTTGCTCTAGAACTCAAAAGTATAGGATTTGTAAAAGAAAATATCGAAATTGTAACTCCACATGTAAAGCTAGAAGAGTTTTTAAAAAAGATAGATGCTTATAAAGAGATGCGAGATTATTTAGCAACAAATGCTACTTCATGTTTAAGTGTTGATTTGCGTTTTGGAACTATCTCTATGAGGGCAATTTTAAGAGCTCTTTTCTCTTTAAAAGGTGCAGAAATCGAGCCGTTCTTTAGGCAGCTTATTTTTAGAGATTTTTACGCCTATCTTTTTTTTCACATCCCGACATTAGAGACTAAAAACTATAAATACAGCTTTAACGGCATAGAAGATAATGAAAAGTTTAAAGTTTTTTGTGAAGCAAAAACGGGTGTGCCTATCGTTGATGCAGGCGTGAGAGAGCTGTTGGATACAGGAGGGATGCATAACCGCGTGCGTATGGTTGCTGCCTCTTTTTTTACCAAAGACCTGCTTTTGCCATGGCAATGGGGAGAGAGATTTTTTGCTTCGCATCTGCTAGATTATGACTCGGCCAGCAATGTTCTTTCATGGCAGTGGAGTGCTGGAACCGGAGTCGATCCGCAGCCATACTTTAGAGTTTTTAACCCATATTTGCAGAGTAAAAAGTTTGATAAAGAGGCACTTTATATAAAAAAATGGCTTCCTGCGTTAGCTCATATTGCGCCAAAATTTCTGCATGATGAAGCGTATCTTTTAAACAATACCATCGCAGAGTATCCAAAACCTATAGTCGTGCATAAAGAAGCGGCAAAAAAAGCTGTTTAACTCTTTAAAACAAAACTATAAAATAGAGAAAAAAACAGTATAAAAAGAGTTCACTGTGATGTAAAATATTCATCAAAGAAGCTCCTATTAATTTTAGTATGCCGATTGTTTGTTTAAGCTAAATATGCTACAATTACGAGATTTTACACATAAAAATAGGAGCTAAAATGGCACTTTTAGATGATATTAGAGAAGTAGTAGTTGAGCAATTAGGCGTTAATGCTGACGAAGTGAAAGAAGACGCAAAGTTTGTTGAAGATTTGGGTGCAGATAGCCTTGATGTGGTTGAATTAGTAATGGCACTTGAAGAGAAATTTGATATCGAAATTCCTGATGATGAAGCGGAAAAAATCCAAACTGTTAAAGACGTTGTTAACTACATAGAAAGCAAATAATCGTCTAAAATCTACTGAGGACTCCTCGGTAGTAAATATTTTTCAATGCTCAGAGTGTTCTGACTTTTTAAAAGTATTTTATATTTTTTTACGGAGATTTTAATGAGAAGAATTGTAGTTACTGGTTTAGGCATGATAAATGCGGTAGGAAATGATAAAGAGAGTTCTTTTAAAGCTATATGCGAGGGTGAATGTGGAATTGATACTATAACTCTATTTGATCCAGAGAATTACAGTGTAAAAATTGCAGGCGAGGTTAAAGATTTTGACCCATCGACGGTTATGGAAGCAAAAGAGGTAAAAAAAGCCGATAGATTCATTCATCTTGGATTGAAAGCTGCGCAAGAAGCAATGGCTGAAGCCAACTTCTCTGAAGCTACAGATATGGAAAGATTCGGTATAAGCGCAGGTTCCGGGATAGGAGGGCTTCCTTCTATTGAGAAAAACTCTATTATTATCGAGACAAAAGGTCCAAAAAGAATAAGCCCGTTTTTTATTCCGGGTGCTCTTGTAAATATGCTTGGCGGTTTTGTCTCTATCGCACATGGAACAAAGGGTCCAAATCTCTCAAGTGTTACCGCTTGTGCTGCGGGAACTCATGCAATAAGCGAAGCCGTAAAAACAATCATGTGCGGCGGTGCGGATAAGATGCTTGTCGTCTCGGCTGAGTGCGCGATTACGGGGGCAGGCGTCGGCGGGTTTGCTTCTATGAAAGCACTCTCAACTAGAAACGACGATCCTAAAGGTGCTTCTCGCCCCTTTGATGCAGATCGTGACGGTTTTGTTATGGGAGAGGGTGCAGCAGCTCTTGTCTTAGAAGTATATGAAGATGCAGTTGCAAGAGGCGCGCATATATATGGAGAGATAATAGGTTTTGGCGAGAGCGGAGATGCAAACCACATTACGACACCGAGTCTTGACGGTCCTGCGCGCGCTATGAAAGCGGCTTATAAAATGGCGGGTGAACCTAAACTCGACTATGTAAATGCACACGGAACAAGTACGCCTATAAATGATAAAAATGAAACAGCTGCGGTTAAAGAACTTCTCGGCGGCAAAGAAAACTGTCCTCCTATGAGTTCTATAAAAGGGCAGATAGGTCACTGTTTAGGTGCAGCAGGCGGTATAGAAGCTGTTGTATGTTTGATGGCAATGCGTGATGGAATAATTCCTCCTACTATAAACCATGAAACACCTGATGAAAATTGTGATTTGGATATTGTTCCAAATGTAGCTAGAAAAACTGAGCTAAATACGGTAATGAGCAACTCTTTTGGTTTTGGCGGAACAAACGGCGTTTTAATATTCAAAAAAATCTAAGTATAAGGATTCAATTTGGCAACATATTTAGACTTTGAGTATAAGATTAAGTTTATTCAAGAAGATATTATATCTGCGCAGGTTCGTCATGATGAAGTTGCAGTTAAAACTCTTCAAGAGAACTTAGATAAAGAAGTTTCAAAAATATTCAACAATTTATCTCCTTTTCAAAAACTTCAATTGGCACGCCATGTAGATAGGCCGTATGCACTTGATTACATCAATTTGCTTATGAGAGATAAGTATGAGATACATGGAGACAGACATTTCCGCGATGATGCCGCTATACTCTGTTATATAGGCTATATCGGTAATGAGAAAGTTATGGTTATCGGCGAGCAAAAAGGCCGCGGAACTAAAAATAAGATAAAAAGAAATTTCGGAATGCCTCATCCTGAGGGGTATAGAAAAGCTCTTCGTGCGGCAAAACTTGCTGAGAAGTTTAATATTCCTGTTCTTATGCTTATAGACACTCCGGGTGCATATCCGGGTATTGGGGCGGAAGAGAGAAACCAAAGTGAAGCTATTGCCAGAAATCTGCTTGAGCTCTCAGAGCTTAAAACTCCTACAATCTCTGTAGTTATCGGAGAAGGTGGAAGCGGTGGAGCACTTGCTATCGGAGTTGCTGATAAGTTTGCCATGATGAGATACTCTGTTTTTAGTGTTATTTCACCGGAGGGCTGTTCTGCAATTTTATGGAATGACCCTGCAAAAGTTGAAGCAGCAACAAATGCCATGAAGATTACGAGCCAAGACTTGAAAGAGTTGAATCTTATAGATGACATAATTGCCGAACCGCTTATCGGCGCTCACAGAGACAGAGACCGCGCTGCAGCTGCAATAGGCGAGTACTTTTTAGAAGAGTTGACAAAACTTCGCAGTGTCTCTGAAGAAGAGAGAATGCAGGCACGATATAATAAACTTGTAGGCGTTGGAGCTTACAGCGAGTAACTACTTTTGACTCTCCCCAAGCAGAGGGTCAAACTTCGGTCTTTTAAGCATTTTTGCCTCTTTTGAAAACCTGATAATATCCTCAACACTTTTTATACTCTCATCTAAAGAAGCAAGTGAGAGTTTAAATAGTTCGTATGTAGTAAGTACGTCGCTCATGGCTCTGTGGTGTGTTGCACTTGGATGAAGGCTAAATGATTCATTTAAGTATGAGAGAGCATATCTGTATGATGCGATGGTTCTCTCAGCCAAAGAGAGTGAGCATAAGCTTCTGTTGAGAAGAGGTGCTAGACCCACTTTTTGCATGCTTTGTGAGATGAATTTGTAGTCAAATTTTACGTCATGAGCAACAAAAACAGAATCCGCTAAAAAGTTTTTAAAATCATACATGACATGTTTAAGAGTCGGTGCATCTTTTGTATCTTCAACAGTTATTCCCGTGATTTCGCTAATATGAGGATTTATCTCTTTGCAGTTGACAAGAGAGTCAAAAGTGTCGATAATTTTGCCGCCTTTTATCTTAAGGGCGGCAATCTAAATTATTTGATGCGTCTCTATTTTGGAGCCGTTTGTTTCAATATCAACTATGCAGAAAACTGCATCTTGCAGAGGGATAAATTTCGTTGCAAAGAAAAAATTTCCCTGTTGTTTTAAAATCTCCAAACCTTGAGAGTGCCAAAGTTCTAAAAGGAACTCTAAATCTTCATCTATCTGCTCTTTTAGAGTTTTTAAAGAGAGTCCTTTTGAGGATAGTTTATGGATACTTTTTGCATCTAAAGAGAAGTCGTTACTAAGCATTACTACAATCTACTTCTTTGCATTTTTAATAAATTCCTCTACTTTTGAAGCATCTTTTTTACCGTAAGATAGTTCTACGCCGCTGCTTACATCGACACCGTAAAAACCATATTTTTTCACGGCTGAGACATTGTCGGGATTAAGTCCGCCTGCTAAAACAATCTTAGAGCAGTCGATATTTTCAAACCAATCAATGTTGAGTTTTTTTCCGCTTCCGCCGTAGGTTTGGCAGTAGGCGTCTATAAGCCTGTACTCATCACTGAATTTTAAAACATCCTCGGCTTCTTTTGCGCGTACTACTTTTATATATGGGACAAAAAGCTGCTCATAAAGCTCATGTGGAGCTTCAAAGTGGATTTGAGCCAGAGTCGCTACAGATTCTTGGCAGTAGGAGTTTATAACCTGTGCATCGCTATTTACAAAAAGGGCAACTTTTTCAACAAAGGGAGGGAGCTTTTTTATAATCTCTTTTGCCTCGCGCGGTGAAATATATCTTGGAGACTCTTCATAAAAAACAAAGCCCAGCGCATCTGCCCCCGCATTAATTGCCGCCATTGCGTCTTCATAAGATGTAATTCCGCAAATTTTACAACGCATTATACTTTTAAGCTCTCTATCGCTTCTTTTTTGTTTTGGTGGTTAAAGACATAACTTCCTGCAACTACAATATCTACACCCGCATCTTTTAAGAGATGGATGTTTTTATCACTCACTCCGCCGTCAACTTCTATAAGGCAGTTTGGGTTTAACTTGTCTCTCATGGCACTTAGCTTTTTTGCTTTAGGAACAACGCTCTGGATAAAACTTTGACCGCCGAAACCCGGGTTTACGCTCATCAAAAGAACCATATCCAAATCGCCTAGCAGATACTCGATAGACTCAGGCGGTGTGTGAGGGTTAAGAACTATGGCAGGCTTTATGCCAAGAGAGCGGATTTTTTGGATTAGTCTGTGCGGATGTTTCTCCTCTTCTATGTGAAAAGAGATATACTCTGGTTTTAAGGGAGCAAAAAGGTCTACAAAGAATGTGTTGTTTTCAACCATAAGGTGAATATCAAGCGGTTTTGTAGCACATGCGGCAATAGCAGAGACAACAACGGGACCTATCGTTAGATTTGGAACAAAATGCCCATCCATTACATCTACATGTACAAAATAACATCCGGCTTCACAGATGGCTTCGACATCTCTTTGCAAGTTGCCAAAATCAGCTGATAAAACGCTAGGAGCTACTTTCATTTATTTTCCTTGTAGGCAGAATAGGAGTCTGTTTTTTTTGGAATTGTACACTTTTGTATCTTTTTATCTTGTTAAGAAAAACAGAAATTTATCGTCATTGAAAGAGAGTTCTACTTGAACGCCTTTTCTGTTTTCAACAACTTCAAGCAGGCTGTCTATATCTTGATATGTTCTTGGAAGAGTGATATTTACGGATATCTCTTCATCGGCGAGAAGTGATTTTATTTTCCCTCCGACTATATTTACAAGTTCTGCCAAAGTATCGAGAATCATATCAATATCGTTGGTGTCTTCTCCTATAAGAAGCTCACATGCTTTTTTTGCAATAGCAGAGGGAAAAACTAAGATAACCATTCCGTCAATATCACCGTAATAACCGATAGAACTGGCAATTTTCCCCTCTTTTTTATAAATAATCAAATTTTGAACACTTGCAGACTCTTTTATAGCTTTTGTGTTTGTCATCATCTCTATGGTAACGGCTGCGGCATTTATAAACTTTGGAAGTTCTGTAACGTTTTGTTTATTTAAGACTCTTTTGTTTTTTATATTGGCAGCGCTGCTCGCTCCTAACTCTTTTAAAAGTTCTTTATTTTGGAGAATATCATCCATATGATTATAAAAAAGTATTCCTGCATCTTCCATATTTTCCTTAAAAGATGCGGAAGTTTTATCAAACTTCATTCCTACGAAGCATATTGTCGCATTATACTCTGCAGCTGAAGTTGAGAGTTTGGAGAAAAAGTTGAGTGCATGTACGTTCATGCTGATAACTTTATAGGCATCAAATATAAAAAGTCTAAAGCCTACATTGAGCGAGTTGTTGTGGTATTCAATATTGAAATTATTGCTTATCTCCACATCTAAAAACGAAGTAATTGTGTAGATAATCGCATTTCCGCTTACCCTTGTGGCTACTTTTTGCCCCATCTGTCCTAAAAATGTCGAATCTATTACATATTCAAAAGCACTCTTTTTCTCGTTATACTCTTCCAAAGATTTAGCAATTGTAGGGCTATGACCGTTGTCATGTAGCTCAATCGCAATAGCAGAGCGCTGAGATTTGTCATCGCTATGTACGAGTATCGTTTTGTTTTGATTTTTATAGCTTGATGAAAAGAGATAAGCAATTTCAAGAGTTTTAAAGAGTGAAAAATTTATATCATCTTTATAAAATCTCATGATGGCAGCATATTTATTTTGGTCATAGTCGCAAAATCCAACAGTCGCACTGTTTTTTTTACGAATTTTTGAAAAGAGCTTTATGAAAATATCTAAGCCGTTACGGTTAAAAAAAACAACTCTCTTGAGTGAAACCAAGATTATATCTGCTTTTAGATTTGATGCAGCCTCTACGTCTTCAATGCTTAAATATGCATTTGCATTGTTACCGTCTAAAAAACCCTGTGGTGAAAATGTTGCGATTCCGTCTTTAAGTGCCGCTTTCATTCAATCTCCATTAGTGACGAAAATTCATCGTATATGTCGCTTATATAATCAACTTGAAAATCAACAAAATCATTCAGCCCTGCTTCTATAAAATGTGGATTTGAGAGTTCATAAAAGAGAAGAAGGTGCATCCATTTTGCAAGCATATTTATTTTTTCATCATCTGATGGTTTTACTCCCGATGCTGCTTGAACTATTTTATAAATATTCTCGTCCATTTCCCATTTTTTTGCAATTTGTTCGCAAATGTCAAAAAGGTCAATACCGCAAAGACGTACTAAAATAGTGTTATAATCAAGTGCTTTTGTGCTTCTCAAAAGATTAACATCGTCTATCTTTTGGTTAAAAAGAGCTTCTGTGACGATAATGCTTGCAGGAAGCAGACTTACCGCAGCATATATCTCTTTGTTTTCAATATTTAAATGTTCTAATATAATCTGCCATTTTTTTGAAAGGTTTGCCTGAAGTTCGTAAAATAGGTGTGAATTAAGTTTAAACAAAGTCCATTTTTTTGGACTTAGAAGAGATATCATGTAGTTGTAAACATTCTGCTGTGATAATGAAACACCAAGAATACCAAATATTTGAGATATGTCGCTGACCTCATTTTTAAACCCGTAGATAGGTTTGTTAACTATGTTTTTAAGATATGCTTTGAGAGCTAAATCATTTTCGGCAACTTTTGCGGCTTTTAGCAGTTCTCCGACTCTGAGTAGTGCAAAAGTCTCATTTAGAACTTTCGGCTCGGGCGGTATTTTTTCTATAAAACTATTTACTTGCTCTTTTGTTATCATAATCTCGCTGCACAATGTTAATTTCGCTTATTTTATCCATAAACGTATAAAACAAATATAAAAGGGTCTTTTTCTTTATTTTCTGATACATACTCCATGCTTTAACTTAAGGAGAAGTTTTGTTTAGGCTTGATATAATTCGCAACTTTAATCAAACCTAACACAAGGAAGCTAATATGGCAAGAAGATGCGCTATAAGTGGCAAAGGCCCAATGAGCGGAAACAATGTTTCTCATGCTAAAAATAGAACTAAACGTCGTTTTTTGTTAAACCTTAGAACAGTACGTATCACTTTAGACGATGGTACGACTCAAAAGGTTAAAATCTCTGCAAGAGAGTTGCGCACACTTAAGAAAAACTCTTAAGAGTAGCAGGAAATCAGTTTGAATCTCTTAGAGAAGATTCGAAAATTTCTACATTGGGAGTCATCTCCCAAACCCCACATAACGCTCAACAGTGAGCTATATTCCCAACTTTTACCATTTAGAACACCGCTTATACTAGTCCAGTTGCTTATGCTTATAGGGACATTAGGTTATATTTATATTGAAGATTACACCATAATGGATGCAATTTTTCAAGCGGGGTACACATTTACCACGGTCGGATTCGGCTCTTTAAAAGAGGGTGAATTCTCAGCTGTAGGACATATATTTACAGTAACGCTTATTATCCTGGGTTTTACCGTATTTACTCTTGCAATCGGTATTGTTGTTGATGTTGTAGGAAGAGGAAATCTTAAAAGAATAGTAAGGGAGAGAAGAATGTTGTATAGTATAGCAAGGCTAAAAAAGCACTTTGTAGTATGTTATCATAATGAGTACACTCTTGAAGTAACAAAAGAGTTAAGAAAAAATCATATACCTTTTGTTGTCGTCGATCCGCGCGAAGAGATACATAAGTGGGCCGTGGAGTATAACTATACTACATATCTAAAAGCAGAACCGCATGCGGAGCTTACTATGTTAAAAGCGCACCTCTCATCCGCAAAAGGTCTCATCACGCTCTCTAATTCAATATCTGACAATATTGCTCTTATAGCTTCTGTAAGATTATTTGAAAAAGAGCATTTTCTTCCAAGACCATACTATGTAATCTCTTCCGCCGAGAGCGTAAGTGATGTTGAAAAATTAAAAAAACTCGGAGCCGATACCGTTGTCTCTCCTACTAAACTAACGGCTCAAAGAGTAAGCGCTATGGCGGCACGTCCTGATATGGAGAATTTGCTAGAAGAGTTCTTGTATAAGAGCGATAATCCGCTGGATATGGAAGAGATAGAGGTGCCAAAATATAGCTGGGCAGTTCTTAAAAAGCTCAAAGAGACACATATCAGAGAGATGACAAATACTTCCGTAGTCGGTATTACAAAAAAAGACGGAAAGTTTATAACGATGCCTAAGGGCGATGTGCTTATAACAAGTGAATGTAAACTACTTGTTATAGGAACACAGCAAGGTATTAACGTGACAAAAGAGCTACTTAGAAGAAGAGATAAGCCAAAGGAGTTAAGATTTGTATAATATAGTATATTCGCAAGGCGGAGTTTGCGCAAGTGAAGGTTTTTTTGCTGATGGAGTAAGTGCTGGGCTCAAAAAAGAGAATGCAAAAGATATGGCATTTATATATAGTGAAGATACATGTGAAGTTGCATCTGTTTTTACGACAAACAAGATGACGGCAGCACCGATTAGACATTTTCGTCAAATGGGGGATTTTAAAACAAACTTTATACTTGTAAACTCAAAAAATGCAAATGCGATGACGGGTCAAGCGGGTATTGAAGACATTAAAGAGGTGCTCTCTTTTTGCCCTTTAGAAGTTAAAAATCCTATCATGAGTTCAACGGGCGTAATCGGTGTGCGACTTACAAAAGCAAAAATAATTGAGGGGATGAAACTTTTTGATTTGAGCAAAAGAGATTCTGCATCTGCTTCAAAAGCTATCATGACAACGGACACCTTTGCAAAAGAGGTGGCTTTTAAAGTTGTTTTGGATGATGCAAGCAGCTTCAATATTGGAGCTATTGCAAAGGGTGCGGGGATGATAAACCCTGCTATGGCAACAATGCTCTGCTTTATAACAACGGATGCAAAAGTGAGCAAACAAGAGATGCAAGAGCTGCTTGATGAGGTTGTTAAAACTACTTTTAATGCCATAAGCGTAGACGGGGATACCTCTACAAACGACACTGTTTTGGTTTTGGCAAACGGCAGAAGCGGTGCTTATGAGAGAGAAGCTTTTAAAGAAGCACTCTTTAAAGTAATGCACTTTTTAGCTTTAGAGATGGTGCGTGACGGTGAAGGCGCGACAAAGCTTGTAACCTACAAAGTAACGGGTGCGAAAGATGATGCAGAGGCAGAGATTGCCGCTAAAGCCCTTTCCGATTCGCTTTTGGTAAAAACTGCACTATTTGGAGAAGACCCAAACTGGGGAAGAATCGCTTCAACAGTGGGTGCAAGCGGAGTTGAAGCTTATGAAGAGAAGCTCAAAATCTCATTTGATAATCTATGCGTTTATGACAGAGGAGAGATTCTTTTTGACGCTGAGATGGAGAAGAAGTGCGCGGTAGTGATGCAGCATAAAAAATTCACCATCTCTTGCGACCTCGGCATAGGTGAGGGCAGTTTTAAGGCGTACGGATGCGACTTAGGACATGAGTATGTGAAGATAAATGCTGATTATAGGACATAAATGTCATTTACAAGAACAAAAGTTACTCGACAAGAATAAATGTTACAGGAGGATTGAGATTTGTCACAAAACAATTCAACAATCCTCGACTTCTTCTCAAAATTTCCTAACCAACCGTTTGAATTTGTCACAGTTACAGATATCAATATCAAAGAACATCCTAACTACTACAAAGCAATTTTTAGAAACATAAGAACCAATAAATACTTTTCCCGGTTTCTTGTTCCAGAGATGATGAGATATAAGTATAAAGTCGGTAATATATATACTGACGGTGAGCATGTCGGTCAGAATAAAACTTTGCTCAAGGGTGAGTTTACAGTTAATGAAAATATTGATGTAAATCTTGTGCGTTTATCAACTGTTCTTAGTGAAGAAGAGGCTAAAAACATAATAGATTATGAAGATGTAACTAAGTACCTGTTGAGACAATATGCTCATGTAGAGGAGCAAGATGATTGTACACTCATAATACCGTGCTATACCATTGCAAATAGGTTCTACTTTCTGTCCTCCTCGATGAAACATGCAATAATGAGTGAGACTATTGGCGAGCTTTATTATGAGGGAAGTTTTCATCCTGAAAAAAATTCAAAAGGCGAGATTGTCGTAAAGCTGCATATTAAAAAGAAAGCTGGAAAAAAAGACCTGCCTTTTCTATGTCGGTTTATTGGTAACTCCTTTGCAAGAACAAGGCTTGAATATGTTGCAAATCAAAAATCTTTAAGCGCTAACTTTGAGTATCAACCAATAAAAGCACAGTTCCCTGTTAAAAATCATTTCGAGATATACGCTTCATATATATACTTAGGAGACGATAAAAGAGGTAAGCCTAAGTATTTGGTCCTAAATATACATTCGGACAACTCAGCGTTAGGATTTGAAGAACTTTACTATAAACAATTTAGTGCCAAAGCAGACCCTAGAGATATTGGTCCTGAACAATATAATATTCCCAAACCGCCTAAGAAAAAGTTCAAAAGAAAAAAGCCTCAAAGAAGCAATAAGATTTATACTGGTACTCCATCTAGTGAATATTTAACATATATAATACGCACAAACGAAGATGAATATTATAAAAATGAAGTATCAATGTATGGTAGTACAATTCATCTGGAAAATGAATCTGAACTGGTTATTGATAATATTCCGGAAAAAGTAGGAAACAGTTTTGAAACTCCGACAGCTGATGGAGATAAAGATCTTGGTGAAATTGCCA
This sequence comes from Sulfurimonas sp., assembly GCA_002899765.1. Lineage (GTDB taxonomy): Bacteria > Campylobacterota > Campylobacteria > Campylobacterales > Sulfurimonadaceae > Sulfurimonas. The sequence goes on from PPDH01000040.1 coordinate 107,560, forward strand.
TATCAAATGACCCAGAAGAAAATAATACAGAGAAGAAGATATTTAATCTAGAAAACTTTTATCAGTTTTATGAGGCTTTATTGACTTTTGCATTTGTAGAAGGTTCTGAACTGGTTGGACCGTTAAAAATAAAAAAAATTCAAAACAAAAAACGAAAGTCAACTAAGTCAAGATTACTACTGTATGGTGATGAGAACAAGCAAAGAAGATTTTTGTTTGGAGAGCTTGCTTATGACCAAAAAGCTGTATACATTGTTGAGATAGAGCAAGACAGCAGTTGGGGACCATCTACCTGGATATTTTTTACAAGTGAAGATACGGAGCCGTATACTGAACATGATATGCAAAAGATAATAGAACACTACATTGAAGAAGATTTATCATATAAAGACCTTGCTAAGTATGTTGAAAAGAACTACTCTCTTTCATTTGAGCAAAAAGAGCATAAAAAAGGCGATGTGGATGAGGATAGTATTGAGCGATGGTGTGAAAGTGTTTTGAAAAAACTAATAGAATAAGAATTAAAGACTAGAATGTTTAAATATCTCAGAAAAAAATTTATTTATATTTTAAAGCTAAGTTTCAAATCATAAAGAGGAGTGACAAAAACAACCATCAAACGCCATAGTTATAATTTTGCTATATATACCTCTAACAAAAACTCGACTACTATAATCCTTTGATTTAGTTCTTTAGCGGTGTAAGAATAATATCACATTCGCCAGGTTTTTGTCGAATATCACCATGCAATGCAGTTTGTGTTCTTTTTAAAAATGGTCTTTCAATTATTGTCATTTCTTTATCTTTAAAAACATTTTTTAAAATTTCGATTGTTGTTTTTTTTGAAAAATCTCTTGCATCTGTTCTAATGTATACAGTAGCATCTTCTGTTAAAAACTTTTTTGATTTTGTAAATATTTCCGTAAGTAAATTTATGTAATGTTCTTGATTACCAAAGTTGTTTTTATTTGGATCAGGATTGAATTTTTGTTCATTAGTTTCTCCTAATAACCAAAGTCTAATCCACTGATCTAGGTGATAATCTGTTACTTTATAATATGGTGGTGATGTAAAAAGCATTTTGAATTTTTTATCTTTTAAATATCTTCTGGAAATTTTTTTACCGGAATCCCCCAATATGATCTTACTTTCATAAAAGTTATTAAACCCTTTTGCATATCGCCATTCTATTTTTTTGATAATTAAATCAAGTGGATTTATATTTGGTGCTTTAAAGCCTTTTTCTTTCCACCATTTAATGGCATAATTTGGTCCACATGCCTTAACATGTTGCATCTGATTTGAAAATGTTTGTCCATCTTCACCATGGGCACTTACAGCGATAAATGCCATTAGTGTTCTATCTCTTTTATTAGTTTTCCAACTCAATTCTTCTCTAGCAGCAATTAAAAAGTTTAAAACTTGTGGTGAATAGCATGTATTAAAGAATTCATCGTATTCTTTATAAGAATGTTGATATTTTGTTATGCTTAATTCAAAAAGCTCTTTAGCCCTTTTGACGACAGTGTTTTTTTTAGCTGGAGAAAGTTTTACAGAAGAATATAACCATCCTAGTTTACTAATTTCAAATCCAACAGCATGCCTGCCAAGCATTTCCGCAGTGTATAGTACTGTACCACGCCCACAAAACGGATCTAGAACCCAGTCATTTACATTTGTATATGAATATATTGTATTTAAAGAAAAATCAATTGGAAACATTGCATAATAAGGACCAAAAGAACACCATCTACCATCCAAAGTTCCCGATGTAGGTTTTGTATAATAGGGTGGTGATGTCATACTCTTTAGCATCTTAAATATCTTTCCCAGTAATAAATTTTACTTATTATATCGATTTTGGATTTGCTTTGCAATAGATAAAGGAACTTTTATAGTAGAATATTGACATCTTTTATTGAGGGGCATATATGCCAAAGTTTAGTAAACGTACAATTTCAAGGTATATAAAAACTGACTGTAAAAAGTTTCTTGCATTAGAGTTATATAGAAGTGAAACAGAAAAAAAGCTTGCTATTAAATACGGTATGCCTGAACCTATAGTTGCAAGACCAAGTGCTAATATATTTGCAAAAGCTGGAACAAAAGCTGAAAAATTAGTTTATGATTTAATCAAACAGGAATTTGGAGATGAATACTCAATTATTTTTGATAAATCTAAAAAAAGTAAAGAAAATTTATTAGAGCTTTTTCAAAATGATTTAGAAAAAAAACTATTTCTGATAGAGCCAGAATTTCTAACAGATGATTTACTTGAAATATTTATAAATCAGTTTGGCGAGTCATTAAATAATTTTAAAGATAAATTGTCAATTTCAGATATAAGACCTGATATTTTATCTGTTATGATCCCTCAAAAGAATGAATTATATTATGAAGTGAAAAGAGATGGATCTCTTCAAGAAATAAATGATGACAGAATATTACTTTCTGTCATTGATGTAAAAAACACTGAAAAATCAAATTCTGGATATGATGCAGAAGTCGTTTTGTATTCAATTCTATTAACAATATGGTTAGAAGAAAATCAACTTTCACATAAATATGCAGTAACAAATAAAAGTGGAATTTTTCCAGCAGCATTAAAAGTTAATTCATTTTCTGAACAGTATGAACCTTTAAACGGAATAAATATTCATGAAAAATATAATGAGCTATTGAGTTATGTTGAGTATGTAGAGCACGACCAATTAGTGATTGCTCTACGAAATGTTATGATAAATGATTTAATTCCAATTTTAAAGAATCCAGAAGATTGGGAAAATTTAGAATGGCATGTTGGCAAAAAATGTGGTTTATGTGATTGGCTTGCCTATGAAGAATGGCTTAGCAAAGAAAATAAAGATAAAGTAACAGAAAAACACTGTCACAGCAAAGCCTTGAGCATCGACCATTTGTCACAGATACCATTTTTATCAAGTGCTATGAGAAAGGTATTATCGAATGACTCACTTGACACTGTATCAAATATACAAAAAACTAGTGGAGAAGAAGATACATACAAAAAACATAGTAAACTAAAAATAGATTCTTCATTAATCCCTAAAAGAGCTAATTCTATAAAAAATAATGATACATCATATGAAGATAGATACATTTACAATATGCCAAAGTTTGCTCTAACGAATATATTCATAACTTTAAACTTTGATCCTAGTACGAGAATAGTTTCTTCAATTGCTACTAAATGTTATTGGCAAGAATTTTCTACTTATGAAGACAGGAAGAGGTATACTAACACTAGAAGCTTTTCGACAAATTCATTTTTTACAGAAGAAGGTAATGATGAAAGTGAACGAGATATGCTTTTTTACTTCTTAAATCAATTATACGAATATTTTGTATTCGCAAATTCTAAAGAAAATAATCCACATCCAGAATTCAAACAAAGTACATATCATGTTTATTTTTGGGACAGAACACAATATGAAGAATTAAAGAAGCTTATTGGAAAACACATTGGGATAATTCTTGAACATAAGTTATTAAAATCGTTAATATGGCTATTTGGAACAGATGAAGTTTTAGAGGACTATCAAGCTGTTAAATCACCCAATGTTACATTTATTAAAGATATTACTGAGCTTTCGCACCTAATTTTAATCGATATGCTTTCTAAAACAACTGTAAGTAGGGCATAGTAATAAAATACTCCATGGTACTTGACACTAGNAAAAACTGAAAAATACATGTCAATAGATATGACAAATGCTGAGAGAATACCGCTACTACCGAATGTAACACTATAAAATTAGGTGCGAAAGCTCAGGATATTATTAAATCAAACTTAGCACTAAGTGTAAAGTTCGACTACACTTTATTTCAAGTTGCATTTGCTTATACAGACTTCAATAAAAAGATTTCGAAAGCTTTTTATGATCCGTTTTCTGACTATATTCCAAAAGAACGCTTATACGAAATATGGTTAAAAGTTAAAAAACCAAACTATCAAGATATCCGAAATCTTTATATGTTAACAGCAAAAAGTCAGGTAGACGCTTTGCAAATGATAGCTGTTCAATTTACAAAGGATTTTAAACAATTAATAAAAGGAGAAGCTAATAAAATAAGTTTTGAAATTTTCAAAGACTTTGAAGGTATTAAAACTTTACCTGTTGATTCAAAGTTATGGTATCTACATCACAGACTTAATGAAGAGTACTCTTTTTTAAGCAATGAACTTGATTTATTCAAAAATGTTGATGATATGGAAGCAAACTATAAAGCTATTATTCTAGAAAAGCAGATGCTAAATGATGAAAGAGAAAAATGGTTAGATTCTATTGGTATTTATAATATTGGCTCTGTTTTGACATACTATGTTGGAGAAGATTCTTGCAATACAAAAATTAAAGACAATTCCTCATCTTTGAGCTTGGGAATTTATAATGATATTTCTTTTTTAAATAAAAAGTTTTCAGCACTATGTGACTATCTACATGGTGATTTTGAATGGTTTATAAAGAATATGAAGATACATAATATGATACAAGTTAAAATTGTTAACTTTGATAGAGTAAAAGGCTTTATAGCAATTAAATTCACAGCGTACAGTGAAAAAATAGCCGATGCTCTTCAAGAACTAATTAAAGCAAATATTCTCAACTTGAATGAAAAACTTTACATCCTCGAAATAAATGCTTTTCCTGGCTCATACCATACTCTTCAATATATAAAAGCGATTAAAACACCATTAATATCTCATGCGGAAGATAAAACATTAAGAGCACTAGGACTAACCAGTGATAAGAAAGGAACTAAATCGAGTCCGGATACAATGGCAGCAGATATCCTATGGAATGCAGGTTCATTACAGAAAGAAAATTCATATTTAAGTACTTTGAACATTGACATTGCATATAAAATTGCTACAGATAGTTTAGACAATAAACCAAATGAAAAACAAGAAGAAGCAATATATACCACTTTAAATAAAAAACTATCAATTATTTGGGGACCACCAGGAACAGGGAAGACGAATACTGCCAGCATTTTGATTAAAACGTTATTGCTATTGCTACAAAATAATAATTTGCAAAAAAATATTCTTTTAACGGCATTTACATATCAAGCATGTATTGAATTATTTGAAAAAATATATTCCCGTTTGGATGCAAGATTTGAAGATATTGAATTTATTGTCATTAAGTCTAAAAATAGAAAAGAAGAATTTGAAGACTTTATTACGAGAAGCCATTCTTGGAAAATAAATCTAAGAATAATTAATGATAGAAAAGAAGAGTACCCAAGTTTTAGAGATATTTTAAGAACAAACTCATCAAAAATTAAAGTTGTTATCGCACCAGTAGCAGCACTTAATGGTTTTTATAATGAAAATTTAGAAAGTGGTGCGCCTAAAAAATGCCAATACAAAAGTATAGGAAAGTTTTTCGATTTCGTACTTTTAGATGAAGCATCTCAATGTGATGTTGCGAAGGCACTAGGGGTTTTATATGGATTAAAAAAAGAGGGACAGCTGGTTGTATTAGGTGATCACTTGCAAATGCCTCCTATTCATCAAGTGGAACCACCATTAAATATTGAACATAACGTTGGCTCTTTTTTAAATTATCTCAGAGAAAGACATCATGTAAATCCTATCATGTTAAATATCAACTATAGATCTACAAAGAAAATTGTTGACTATATTAAAACTCTTGGGTACGATAATCTACAATCCTCAAAAGGTAAAGCAAAATTCAACATTAATCATGAAGACATTATTAAAAATATCTATAAAGATTCACTTTCTAATGATGATTTGCTTTCTAATATTATAGAAGTAAATAATGAAGTTATGTCTTTGACACATTATGATGATTTAAGTTCACAAGCTAATCCATTTGAAGCTGAGATTGTTGCTGCTATTATAATTGAAGCATATAATAAGTTTTATGACGGTACAAATATTACAGAATATGACAAGCTTTTTTGGGAAAAAGAGCTGGGCGTAGTTACGCCACATAAAGCTCAAAAAGTCATGATTTCTAAATTATTATATGGTACTTTTCCAAACAGTAAACGATATATTGATAATGCGATTGATACTGTTGAAAGGTTTCAGGGGAGTCAACGCAAATTTATCATTATTTCTTTTGGTGTTGGTGACCCTGATATAATTAGTCAAGAGGAAGATTTTTTACTAAATTTAAATAGAACAAACGTTGCAATTTCAAGAGCAGAAGAAAAAGTTTTAGTCGTTATATCAGATAAGTTAATACACCACTTACCAGAGGACAAAGAAGTTATGAAAACCGCTAAGGCAATAAAAAGCTATGTTCATCAATATTGCAACACAGTACACACTTATGGTATAACATACGAAGGAAATCAAAAATCTATAAATTTAAGGATTCATAAGTCAAAATGAGCAAAATCAAATTTAGATATTTCAAAATGATTAGGAAGATTATGGAAGAGTACACATATGCATATTTAAATTTATAGATAGCTGATTTTGGAATGCTTCTTATTGTCATTGTGAACTAATTTATTAGTATCCACTTGGAAATATCATATAATTGTTCGATTGTTTTAAGCTTTTTATATAAAATATTTTAAGTTATTGTCAAGACTATAAAAGTTACATCCTAATAATTTAGTCAAATTCACTTTATTGATATCTTTACCTATAGACCTTAAATATCTCTCCGCATGTTCTACTTCTTCTTTTGTGACGGTCATACTATGCGGCAGGTATCTCGGTGAAATGTCATTAACAATGCTCTCATACCAAAACGGTATATTCTGCACCTTTGTAGTCAAGTTGTAATATGTAAGGTTGTTTGCTTGGATATAGACTTTTAAATTGTGTGGAAAGTCTTCAAATATATACATAATCAACCCAAAAAGGGCTGATTGTGCTTTTGCATCTACTTTTTTAAATATAGGATGATTGACTTTTTGGTGTTTCGCATCTTTTATGAGTGAAAATAACGGATGTTTGTTTATAAATTGATGTTTACCGTTTAGAAGTATAAGCTTGGATAGTTTTGAAAAAACTTCAAAAAATAAAAATGAGTAGACAGGAGTTTCGCCAAACTTAATATAGCCGTTTTCTATAGTTTTAAAAATCTTGTTTTGATACTTAAGACTTGAAATATGCTTTTTATGAATCGACAGTTTTCTTCCTTTTTTCAGTTCAAATCCGCAATGGTGGCAGTGTGTGTAAGGTAGCCTGTTTTCATACATTTGCGAGGTATCGAGTTTTGTTTTGCAAGAAGGACAATGCTCGTATAAGCGGCATTGGTGTTTATGACAAATATTGTAAAAAACAACCCGCCATTTTTTTCTAAAGTAGGGCACTTTGTCTTCTCGTAGACAGATAGGACAATATTTTTGATGGGTAAAAAATGTAGCTGGATTATTCTCATAGATATTTTCTTGAATATACCCAGAGTAAGTCGTTAGCATTAGAGAATGGATATCTATTTTGTGATGACTTTTATCTTTGATTGTTTTAATCATTTTATCATCTAATGTAATATCGCTTTGAGAAAGAAAAAAAGAGTGGTGTCTGTAATTGAGATATTGGTTTGTAAAAGTATGCGGATGCGTCTTGTGAGCATATGCCGTGCGAACTATCCAGGAAGAAAGCAGTTCATCTTCAAACGGTAGAGGGATGATTACAAAGTTTTCATTTTTTAGTTCCGGAAAATTTATCTTTTTGATCATATGTTTTTGAGATTCATAGTCTTATGAATATTTTGCAGAGTATTAAATCCACACTCTTTTATCTCGTTGATGGTAACTCTCTCGCTTCCTGTTTTTATGGCATGTACAGCAGCAGCTTTTATTAGGTTCACAATCTCTCCGATATATCCGTTGCATAGCTCAAGAATCTCTTGTGCATCATTCTTGTTGATAATTGTAGATTGTTTTTTTAGTGGCAGTTTGCTTATTGTAGTGGCTAATAGACTTATATAATCTTTATCTATCTTCCATTTAGTTAGATATTCCGGTCTATACCTGCTGCTGATTTGGTCCTCTGTATTGACAGCACGCAAAGCCTCTTTGACCCCTGCTAAGATAACAGGCATTGTCAGCTTACTGCTTAAGTCTCTTATAGCACTCATAATCTGCTTTTGTCGTGCAGGTGAACCATTGAGAATATTATGGATTTCATCAATAACTAGGACTCTGACACTTAAGGCTTTAAGGTAGTACTCTACGAGTTTGGCTTTTACGTCCAAGGAGTCTCGTGTTTTATAGGGTATATTTAACTGCTCCAAGATAATGCTGTAGAGTCTGCTCTCGCTTGGTTCTGTTGGTGAGATGACATATAAAACAGGTCTGCCAATGCCGGTATATTTATCAAAGAAGTCATCTGCAATCCAATCAGGTTGTTCACCATCGATATTGTAGTCATAAGGTGGATGTTTTTCTAAAAACTGCTTGAGCAGAGATGTCTTTCCATTGTTGCTTCCGCCCACAAGCAAAATGCTGATATATCTGGTCTTGCCATATCCAAAATCGTAAATATCCTCCATCTTTTCTAAGATGTTTTGAGCGATAGGATAGTCAATCCAATACTCTTCGTTTATATATTTGATCCTCTCTTCATCAGAGCTGCCAAGTATTTTTTTTGTTTCTTCTGTTAGTTCAATATTCATACGCTACTCTTTAATGTGAAAAGTTTCTATGTTGTCAAAGAGGTCATGAAAAACATCATCAGCTTGTTTGGTCTCTTGTTTTCTTGCAACTGAAGGCTCTGTTTTGCTTTTTTACTTGATGTCGCTCATTTTAGGTGCTTTGCTTTTTCTCATCTTATGTTTGGCTGTTTTCTCTTTTGCCTGTTTTTCTATATGTGTGAGCAGTTCGTAAGCATCAAAGAGGTCATCTTCGTTTGTATCTTTGATGCTATTCTCTTTTAGATATCTCTTGGCTGCATACAGATCCCATACGGTCATATCTGGAGCATGAAGCTTTCTGTAGCTTAATTCAAAATACTCTTTGAGTTCCGGGTCAAAGAAGTAAAGTTTTTGGATACTCAAAGGGTCTCTTTTTACTTTAAACTTTAGCTTATTGCCTTGCTCATCATCCCTGTTTATCCAAGTTCTCAGAACATCCGAATAGTACGTAATGCCATCAAGTGTGATGCCGTCTTTTTGAACGGTTCGGTAAAATGCAGGTAAGAGAGCGATTTTAATAGACTCCCTATCTTCTACAATCGGCGGCAAGCCTGTACCCGGATTCTCATCATCTCCAAAGATGCCTAAACTATATTTTTGTCTTGGTGTCATGCCTATCCCATGATGTACACGGTTATGATAAACATTGACGATAAACTCCGTGAGCCACTTGGTTATTTCATCGAGAGTAAATGTTGCGTTTTTGACGGAATCATACTCAGCTTTTTCGGATATATTGGAAAATGTAGTACCTGGTAAATTATGAATTTCTTTGTTAATTGTTCCAAAGACCCTCTCTACGTGGCTTCCGTATTGTGGTCTTCCAACCGGTCTTCGAACCATAGTCATGCCAAACTCATCACACACTCTTTGCATATCATGCCCAATTAAATCTTTGCCGTTATCGACAGCATATTTTGAAGGAATCCCGTATATTTCCCATTCGCCTTGAATATCGTATTTTTTTAGAAAATCATCCTTTGGCAAAAAAGCATTGTAGAGACACTGACTCACACTGAAATATCCGGGCGCTTGCAAGGAGAGATAAAATCCTGCAACCATTCTGGAGTACACATCAATCGCCAGTGTTAAATAAGGTCTTCCTAGAGGTTTTCTTGAGTGAGAGTCAACAAGTATGATATCAAGCGGAGTATGGTCTATCTGATACACCTCAAGAGGAAAGTCTCCCTCTGGATATTCCCCTTCAAAATTTCCATATTTTTCATTCGCTTTTTTTGCACTAAAGCGTTTTTTTAGAGCGAATTTTGGATCGATTGTTTTGATTCTATTGCGGACAGTATTTTCATGTGGAATAGTGATATTGAGTTTCTTACACTCTGCTTTAATTGTGTTGAAGATTTTAGGAAAACCGATTCTTTGTTTGGTAAGATAGAGCTCTTCTATAACTTCTTCAATGATTTTATTTGTCAAAGGTTCTATGCGACTTCCTTTTTTGCCGCGTTTATGCTTACTTGAGATAAGTGAACTGATTTTTTCTGATTCTTCATAGGTCTTAATCCAGCGATAGACTGTCATAGCGGTCACTTTGTACTTAGCAGCTACCTCTTCAACTTCGTCACGTGATTTTTTTCTAAAGACGAGCTCTTTAATAGCATCGTATTTCTTTTTTGCTTCACTCCACTCTTCATCCGTGTAGCTGTCTATCTTAGTTTTCTCCTCTTGGGGCTTTGAAGATAGATCTTGTATTTTTATATTGATAATTTCAGCTTGATTGTCCGTTGGAGCTATGGAGAGAGTGTGGAAGTTGACTGCTTTTAGAATGATGTGTTCTTTGTTATTGTAAAAAACTTTTGAACCGATGGATAGATCTAATTTACTCATGAGTTTTTCCTTTAAGGATAAGAGAAGACATAGTAATCTTTGTGTGCATGTTTATCAGAGAAGGTTCCTTGAATATCTCATGCCAAAGATAGGGAAGTGTTTGCAATTGTTCAGTTTGATTGGCTGCTAAAAGTTCTACAAACGACTTGATAGCGATAGGTTCAGAAATCTTATTGATAGCTTCTAGGATTTTAGTAGATATTGCTTTGTTCTCAGAGATAAAAGCACTTTTATAGAGAAAAACACAGTTTTTGAAATATATTTGGTCTATTTGTGCGTCTGTGAACGTTTCAAAAGGAAGAGACATCTGTCGGGCTATTTCTTCTTTTAAAACAGATATCTTATGTTGTAGCTTTGGATCGGAGTCTATATCGCTTTGGTATTTAACTTCAAAGATTTTTTTAGAGTCGTCTTTGTAGGTCACGAGTACATCAGGGGTATATCTTGTGTTTTTTGCTTTTAGCTTGTATTTGATTTTCAGTGGTTGCTCTTCAAACGAAACAACATCTTTGTTAAATTCCAACAACATGAAAAAATCTCTTTCCAAGATTGATTCAAAAGCTAACTGCTTGTTGTTTTTATAGCTTTTAAAATATCCGACACAAGAGATGTAGCTATTCTTTATTTTTCTGACACTCATAAAATAATTATATCAAAATTAGAAATAATTTTAGATGTAAATTTAATAACACTAATTATTGTAAAAATAATCCAATTAACTTTATATGTATAATGTTGGTAACATTAGGTTTTAAAAATATTATATACTATAAATAAAATATAAGGAATATATTAAATGAAAGCTATTCATGCAGATCCAAGAGAAATAAGAAAGATCTTTTCAGATGCATATATTATCCCTGATTTCCAAAGACCATATTCATGGGAGATAGAACAATGCGAAAAACTATGGGAAGATTTGATTGATTTTATAGATAAAAAACAATCAAAAGAGGATAGATACTTTCTTGGTAACATAGTTATACATGAAGACAAAAATGCTTATGCAGTAATAGATGGACAACAACGGTTAACTACAATGTTATTATTCATAAAAGCCTTACATAGTAATGCCGCGACAGTAAAAGCTTTAGAAGCTTGCTTAAAAATCAAAGACCCTCTGACTGAAGAATTGACAAACGAGCCTCGCATCACATCGCATGTTATGGCTAACGACAGTAAAGATATTGTAAATATTATCAATGGACATTTTGATCATATTGTTTCCACATCAAAATTTAAAATAAATTTTAATTTTTTTAATAAAAAGCTGGATGAATGGAGATTGGCTAATCCTGATTCTGAAAAATTCAATGATTTTATTTTAACACTGCTAGACCAGATTGTGCTTCTACCGATTCATTGTGGCTCAGAAGATGATGCTTTAATAATATTTGAAACTTTAAATAATCGAGGTATGGCATTAACTGATGCTGATATATTTAAAGCAAAGCTATATCAAAAAGCGGAGAGCACTAAAGAAGACTTTATTCAAGAATGGAATAGTTTAACTGAACATGAATGGTTATTTAGGATATTAATGCATATAAAACGAGCCGAAGAATATGATGTAGGGAAAGAAATAGCACTACGCTCTTATTTTACGAATTCTACCATGAATAGACTATTAGATAGTAATACAATTATGCAAAGTCTTAGTATTATACATAGTATTACATATGAATGGGAAGCAATACCAGTAATTACAATCTTCTGGAGGATTTTAGAAAGTTATCCAAATCAATATTGGAATTATCAATTATATGTATTCCTTCATAAATATAGAGAACTAGGTAATATTAATGAATTTCAGTTATCAGAAGAAAATTTAAAAAAATTTACTAAACTTATTGAAGATACAACAAAATATTTCTTTATTAAGGGTGTAGTGCATAATTCTGTCAATAGTGTAAAAGATACTGTTTTTAAAGTTGCTGCATCAATTGCTAAAGAAGAAGATTATTTAAAACACTATATTGATAATCTTTCTGAAAATGATTTAGTGGAATTTAAAAGAAAGATGGATGAAAACCAATATGGACGATACTTGAAAGGACTAGTTTTAATATCTTCTTATTTAAATCCAAAACAAAATCAAGATGATTTTAAAGACCTATTAGATGGTAGAGTTGACATAGAACATATTCTTCCAAAAAAATGGAACGATTATGATGCTTGGGATCAAGATAGTTGGCAAGAAAATTTAAATACTATTGGGAATCTAATTCCATTAGAAAAAGCTTTAAATATTAGTGCAAGCAATGAATATTTTGAAAGAAAAAAAACAAAATATATAGACTCGAAAGTACAGGATGCAAAGGATCTTTGTTCTTGCACATCTTGGTATCCGAGAAATCATGCAGATAATCATAGTATTAAAATGAAAAGATTGTTTGAGTTTTTTAAAGTAGATAAATTATAATTTTATTGTGGCTAGTTTTTGCGGAGAGCTACAATTCCATCTATGCGTAAGGGTTAAATCTACAATCGGACACTTATGGTAAAATACGGCTACAGAGAATATTTACTTTCACGCTGTCCGATATCAAAGGGCACAAGAGTAGTAATTAAGCAAAAACTAGGAGTTACAATGATTAGTATAGAAAGAGATTTCACAAAAGTGGAAAATATCAAAAAGCTACTTTTAGAATATAGTGATTTAGAAAGTGAACAAATTAATGATATTGATTACGATGGACTTATTGAGAAGTTAAAGGATGATACTTTTTTTAGTAATCTGCTAGAAGAAGATGTAGTTAATGATGAAAGTTTATGTGTGTATATCTATGATAAATATTTATTTGGGAATATATAACATTAGTTCTTGTAAATGACAATAAAGCAGAAGGTTTTTAATATGTCAAAGGTTGTTTTGATAACGGGGGCGAGTTCCGGAATGGGCAGGGCGAGTGCAGAGTTTTTGTCTGCAAAAGGCTTTGTGGTTTATGCGGGAACCAGAGATGTCAAAGAGATCGATAACTATAAAAATGAAAATATTACTCCTCTGAAACTTGATTTAAGAGATCAAAAGAGTATAGATGCAGCCGTAGCATTTATAAAATCTCAACATCAAAAGATAGACATTTTGGTAAACAATGCAGGGTATGGGCTGGTCTCAAGCGTTGAAGACGTAAAAGAAGAGGAGATGTTAAACCAGTTCAACATAAATGTTTTTGGAGCTTTGCGTGTGTGTAAAAGCGTCATCCCTTTGATGCGGGAAAACGAAAGCGGCTTGATTATAAACATAAGCTCTTTTTTGGGAAAAATCGGTCTGCCGCTTTTGACCATGTATAACTCAAGTAAATATGCGCTTGAGGGCATAACGGACTCTTTGCGTTACGAGCTTAAAGATTTTGGTATAAGAGTTCACTCCATAATGCCCGGATTTTTTGATACCAAATTTGCAAGGCAAAACCTTGTGACAAATGAAAAAACATTTGATGCAAACTCTCCGTATGCAAAAATAGTTGCAACGTTAGCACCCGTTATAGTTGAACAGATTAACAACGGAAACAGTGCCAAAGAGGTTGCTGAGATGATTTTTGAGATAATCCAAAATCCAAAATTTCCTGCTCGCTCTACCGTCGGCGATAAAGCCAAAAAATTTATCCCTATGAAAAAAGAGCTTAGTGATGAAGATTTTGAGAGACGGGTTATAGAGTACTACAATCTCTAATGGAGAGCTTCTTTTTTAACATAACGAGCACAAGTTATAAAGTAAGCGAACTCTTTAAAGATAAAGGCGAGCATATCAAAAGAGTAGATATATCAAACGGTATATTTTTTTTAGATATTAAACTAAGCTCGGCGAATATTGATTTTGCGTTTAAAAATCTTGATAGAACAGCTGTTATTTGTGTTATAAAAAACGGAAGTATAAATCTTCATGACAACATAAAAAAGCAAGACTTTAGTTTAAAACAAAACAGCATAAATATAATAGTTTCATCTAAAGAGGACTTTAAGATTAGTACAAAAAAAGATGAAAAAACAGAGATTTTTGCACTTTGCATCGCGGACTTTTTTCTAAAAAGATATTTAAGTACAAAGCCTAACGAGCCTATAGATTTTTTATATAACCTGCTTCAAAAAAATATATCATGTGAACTTATAAACATACAGCCCATAGATGCTTTAAGTCTGTATGTAATAGATAAGATAGTCAATATCAAACCTGATTCAATAATGAAAAGTATCATATGTGAACACCATATTTTAGAGTTTATCGTACATAGATTTGCTCTTTTTGATATGGTTGAAGAAGAGATAGAAGAAGATGAATTTTGTATCTCAAAGAGCGCTAAGGATATTTTGCTTAAGAGTTTTACAAATCCTCCCAGCATAGAACTTTTGGCTCACATGTGCGCCACAAACGAGACGAAACTCAAAAAAGTATTCAAAAAAGTATATAAAACTACCATATACGGCTATATACAAAAACTGCGGCTTGAAAAGGCAAATTTGCTTTTAAGGGAACGCTCGCTTCATATAGGCGAAATAGCAAAAGAGGTAGGCTATAAACATCAAGGTCATTTTTCAAAGCTCTTTTTTGAGACTTACGGAGTTTATCCAAAAGATTTGCTCAAAAAAAATTCATAAAATCCCTCTTGTGCTAAAATAAAATCCTTTTGTTGCTAAAAAAAGCTTGCTTGATACTCTTTTTTTTCCTATACTTAAAGATAAAAAAAGGAGTTCATTATGTCAAAAGTAGTTTTAATAACAGGTGCTACATCGGGGATGGGTGCGCTTACTTCAAAATTTTTAGCAGATAATGGATACACTGTTTATGCAGGCACTAGAGATGAAAATGTACCACTTGGTGAAGGCAACCTAAAAAATATCTATATAGATGTCACAAAAACCGACACAATTAAAAAAGCAATCAACACAATTATAAAAAACGAGGGGAAGATAGATGTCCTCGTAAACAACGCAGGTTACGGACTTTTAGCAACGCTTGAGGAAGGAACGGATGAGGAAATTTTTAATCAGTTTGATGTAAATGTGTTTGGACTAATCAAGACGACAAGAGAAGTTCTTCCTTACATGAGAGCTGCAAAGAGCGGAGTTATTATCAATATCAGCTCATTTTTAGGCAAAATGGGGCTTCCTCTATTATCACACTATAATGCTTCAAAATATGCGGTTGAGGGGATAGTAGACTCTTTACGATTTGAGACGCTTCCTTTTGGAGTGAGAGTTCACTCCATTGAGTCTGGACTCTTTGGAACAAACTTTGTCAAAAAAGGTCTGGTTGCTAATGCAAAAACGACAAGCGAAGATTCTCCTTACAAAGAGCTTGTTGCACACTTTGTTCCAATTGTGGCAAAAGCTATCAATGAAGGACCATCCGCACAGCCTATCGCAGATGCAATCAAGATGATTATCGAAGATGAAAATGCTCCTATTGCCGTTCCTGTAGGTGCAGAAGCAACAACATTTGTGCCAATGAGAAAAAGCTTAAGCGACGAAGAGTTTGAGCAAAAAGTCAAAGAGACGTTTGGTATATAGATGAAAAAGCTGCTCTTTTACTCTCTTCTTCTCGCCATAGCAGTGCTAAGTACCGTTGTTACGATAGCACTTTTGACACCAAGTAAAAAGATTCCAAATTATAGTGATGAAAAATTAAGAGAGATGGCTTTGAGTAAAGGTTTAAAACCTGTTCCTGCTTCGTTTGAGAAGCTGTTGGAGCTTGTAGATGACGCGTCAAATCCCATGACGCATAAAAAAATTGCACTGGGAGAAGAGCTATTTTTTGATACAAATCTCTCAAAAACAAAAACAACAAGCTGTGCTACATGTCACTCTTTTGATAAAGATCTTAAAAACAAAGGCGCAATGCTGACAATGCTTGCGCAAAAAGATACAAAGATTACCGATTGCGCGGCTTGTCATTTGCAGGATCAAAGCGGAGTTGATAGATTTACCTTCTCAGAGGGTGATGCCGGAGTAGAGCATCCATACCTTTTAAATACGCAAACCATTTTAAATACGGCATTTGCCAAATACTTTACATGGAGCGGCGAGGTAAGCAGCATAAAAGAGCAGAGTGCAAATTCGCTTCAAGCTCCCCATAAGATGAATATAACGCCGCAAGAGCTTGAACAAAGATTAAAAGAGAGTTCTAAATATACGCAGATGTTTGCAGAATCTTTTGCAGATGGCATTACATTTGAAAATACGGCAAAAGCGATAGAAGTTTACGTAAAGACACTTGTAACAAGAGGTTCTTATGATAGATTTTTAGAGGGCGACAATAGTGCAATGAGTGAAGAAGCAAAAAGAGGGTTGGCAAACTTTATAAGCTTTGGATGCAAAGGGTGTCACAGCGATATCGCTTTTGGCGCTCAGAGTATTCAGAGATTTCCGCTTAGAGAGTTTGCTCAGTTATATGACGTAAAGCCAAATTTCGAGATACTTCCGCAGCTTAAACGATTTGATAGAGAATTTCCTTTTGAAAATCAAGGCGGCTATTTGGGAAAAGATAACGAGCATCTTTTTCGGGTTCCGATGCTTAGAAATGTAACAAAAACATCCCCGTACTTTCATAACGGAGCAGTCGCAAAAATTCGAGAAGCGGTAGATGTTATGGCAAGACACCAGATAGGACGTCATCTTACGCTTGAGCAGATTGATGAAATAGTCGCTTTTTTTAGAACGCTTGAGGGCGATATTGTAGATTACAGAGCGGGAGATGAGAAATGAGAAGATTTTTTGTAAAGGTTTTGGTTCTTGTGATGTTTATCTCAGGTGTGTTGCAACTCAAACTTTTGGGTCTCTCATGGGAGAGTTTTAAAATTATTCAGCCGCTGCATATAGTAAGTTCTCTTTTGATAATGCTCTTTTTTATGGACTCTTTTATCTATAAACATATACGCAGATACTACTTTGTCAAAAAGATAAACAGCGTAGACGGATGGCTACTTCTTTGTGCATTTGTTCTTGTCACCTTCAGCGGTTTATACCTCTTTTTAGTGGGCAATACCGGGGGAGATAGTTTGGGAATACTCTCTTTTAATCTGCATCTCTTTGGTTCATTTGTTTTGTTAGCTCTTTTTTTATGGCATATTTTTATGTCAAAGAGGCAAAATATGCAGCCGTTGATAGCTCTTTTTTTCTTTATAACCGCATATCCTTCTCTCTCTTATAGCAAAATAACAGAGCTCTCACTTCTTGAGATAGAGACAAAGACAGGGAAGTATCATAGCGAGGATTGGACCTCTTCTGCAAAGTGCAAATCGTGCCACAGCGAGATATTTGAACAGTGGAGTAACTCAAATCATAAGCATATTGCAGGCTCAAACCCGTACTACATGGTTATGGAGACACTTGCAGGAGAGGTTGAGGGGCAAGAGTTTCGCAAATGGTGCATGAGTTGTCATAACCCAAGCGCACTCTCTTTGGGGCATCCTAAAACAACACATGCCATGGATGACAATATTGTTAGTGCCGAGATGTTTTAAAAAAGTGCAAAAACACTTCAAGATGATTTTAAAGAGCATGGCAATTTTAGGGTTGAAGAGGGTGTTTCATGCATAACATGTCATCAAATAACAGACGCCTCAAGCAAGGGAAATGCTTCATTTAAGCTCTCGTTAGAGAGGCAAAAATACGCATTTGAAGATAGTACTTCAGATTTGGGACGCTGGTTTAGCGAAAAATTAATCAACTCAAATCCCGATGTGCATAAAAAAAGCTACTCTAAAGAGCTTTATAAAGAGAGTAAATATTGCGCCTCATGTCATGATGAGTTTCATCCGCAAAACGGCATAAAAATCGTCTCTACTTTTAAAGAGTGGGAAAAATCGCCGTACAACAATCCAAAAGACAAGAGCAAACATAAAAGCTGTATAGATTGTCACATGACATACTTACAAGACGGAAAATTTGCACCGCTAAAGGGTACTTCTACCGACGGCGGTGTTCTAAAGGATGACGTTAAAGTTCACTACTTCGCAGGCTCAAACCACTTTCTGAGCGGACTTAGAGATAAAGAGCATGAGGAACAGACTCTACAGCTTCTTAGAACCTCGGCAAAACTTGACATGGATATAAAAGAGGGAGTTTTGGAAGTAGGCGTAAAAAATGTAGGTGCAGGACATCATCTGCCGACTGGAGTTGCAGACTTTAGAGAGTTGTGGCTTGATGTCGAGGTTAAAGATAAAAAGGGCGCTGTTATTTTCTCTAGCGGCAAACTAAAAAAGGACGGCAATATAGAAGATGGAAGCAGACTCTTTCAAAAAGTCTTCGGCGATGAGAACGGCGAGCCTGTAGGACTTCTTTTTTGGAAGTATAAAACTCTTCTGAGTGATACGAGAATACCTGCAGGGGAGAGAAGAGCGGAGAAGTTTGAACTGCCAAAAGATGTTCTGTATCCGCTGCAGGTAAGTATAAAACTCAACTTTAGAATCTATCCGCAATGGGCAACAGATGCGGTAAAAAAACTCTTTCCGACTCTTTCAAATCCAAACGTAGTTGAGTTGATGAAAATAGAAAAAGAGTTTAAGTGAAGATTTTTTTCGCTCTTCTTATGATAGCTGCAACGCTTTTTTCAGACCACATAAGATGGCAAAATGATTTTGATGCAGCGTTGTTTAAAGCAAAAGCACAGAAGAAAGAGATACTGCTTTTAGTCTTAAAAAAAGAGTGTGCGGAATGTAAAAAAATTTTTGTCGAGGTTTTTAATGACAAAGAGGTGCAAGAAGAGGTAAACAGAAAATACATTGCCGTTGTCGCTTTTTTTGAGGATAAAAACAGCTACCCTATAGAGCTTTTTTACACACAAGCCTTTCCGAGCCTCTTTTTTGTCTCAAGCAAGGACGAGTCCTACCTGCAAAAACCTCTAAGAGGCCATTTTACAAAAGATGATGTTTTAAAAAGTCTTTAGAAACCTTTTACCCAACCCTTGGCAGATGCCATCCTCTCTTATAGGCTAAAAGCCTTAGCGCTATGCTAAAGAGTGCGGTTGTGAGGATACTAAACTCATTAACAACGTCAAAAATGCTAAGCGTGCCTAAGATAAGTGCTACTATAACCGCGATAGAGCCGTAAAAGTCGCTGATAAGGACTGAGGGGACTTGGTTTATCATGATGTCTCTTGCTACTCCTCCGCCGACTGCGGTAATGAAGCTTAGAATAACTATGCCAAAGAAGTTAAACTGCGCGTCTATTGCCATAAGCGCACCTGTTATGCTAAATGCAACAAGCCCTATGGTGTCGCTTACTACAAATATCCATCCTCTCTCGATAGAGTCTTTTTTATAGATTTTAAAGGCAAATACTAAGGCAATGGTAATCGTTAACGTTAGAGCGGGATGCAGATATGTAAAAGCAAAAGGAGGCGCACTTAGGATTGCATCTCTCACTATTCCGCCGCCTAAAGCCGTAAGAGTTGCTGCTATAAGGATGCCCAGTATATCAAGATTGTTTTTTATGGCGATTAAAAAGCCGCTTATAGTAAATGCGGTAATGCCTATGATATCGGCAAATATAAAATACTCAGGCATCTATTTTTGGTAATGAGACTTAAATTCTACATAGCGCGATGCAGAAGCATATAACTCTTTGACCTCTTCTTCGCCTAGTTCTCTGATTACCCTAGCAGGACTTCCCATGATAAGCGAGCGTGGCGGGAAAATCTTGTTTTTTGTCACCAATGCGCCTGCTCCCACGATAGATTCTCTGCCTATTACAGCGCCGTCAAGTATGGTAGCACTCATTCCGATGAGACATGCGTCTTCTATGGTGCATCCATGAAGCATTACTCTATGCCCGATTGTAACGTCATTGCCGATGACTGTTGGGTGTCCGTCGCTTTTGTCGGTTTTTTTATAGTGCGTTACATGTACCATACTCAAATCTTGAATACTTACTCTGTCGCCTATTGTTATGTAGTGAACATCGCCTCTTATAACGGTTCCAAACCAGATAGAGCAATCTTCTCCGCATGTAACATCACCGATAACATCTGCAGAGTGTGCAATCCAGCTGTTTTTTCCGATTTTAGGTTTTATATCTTTAAAATCGTACAACATCTCTTATAGCTCCTCTGTAAATATATTCGCCATAAGTTATTTAACTAAATGAGCACTCTCTTTGATGGAAGCTTTGGCTATTTTGTTTGCATAATCCTCTAAAAGAGTATGACTGTTAATATTTTTTGCACCCTCATTTTTTATCTTTTTATAAGAACCGTCGCTTTGGAGTTCATGCGCCAAAGTATTGTCCGCGCACTGAAGTCTTAGTATCTGGATAATTTTCTCTTTTGCACCCTTGTCTTTAATCGCCGTTAAGAGCTCTATGCGTCTCATAAGGTTTCTCGGCATCCAGTCGGCACTTGAGATATAAACACCAGTCTCATCGTTTTTAAAGTAGAATGTTCGTGAGTGTTCAAGATATTTTCCGAGTATCGAGATAACTCTGATGTTCTCACTCACCCCTTCAATCCCAGTTTTTAAACAGCAGATACCGCGGACTATAAGATTGATTTTTACGCCCGCTTGACTTGCTTTGTAAAGAGCTCTGATAACATCTTCATCGACAAGAGAGTTTAGTTTTGCGATAATCTCTCCGTTTGCACCTTTTCTTGTCTCGTTTTGGATAAGCGAGAGAACTTTGGGTTTGATTTGTGAAGGCGACATGTAGAGTTCGTTGAGCTTCCCTTTTTTGCTAAATCCCGTTAGAAAGTGAAAAAATCGTGTCATGTCGCTTGTTACTTCATCTTTTGAGGTGAGATAACTCATGTCTGTATATATTTTTGAGGTAGCAGGATTATAGTTTCCTGTTCCCAAATGAGCGTACTGCTTTAGTTTGGCATTTTTTCTTCTTGTGATGAGCGTTGCTTTTGCATGTACTTTAAAACCTTTGATACCGTAGATTACATGTGCGCCCGCTTTTTCAAGCGCTTTTGCCCAGATAAGGTTGTTCTCTTCATCAAATCTTGCTTTAAGTTCAACCATAACGGTTACCTGCTTGCCTGATTCACTCGCACTCATAAGCGCTTTAACGATTGGCGAATCTGTTCCTGAACGGTATAACGTCATCTTTATGGATACGACATCAGGGTCTTTTGCCGCCGTTTGAATAAGTTTTACTATGGGGTCGAAACTCTCATACGGATGATAGAGCAGAATATCCTGCTTCTCCAAGGTAGTAAATATATTTTCACTGTTATCCAACGGAGGAAGCGTTTTTGGTTTAAACGGTTCTGTTAAAAGATGGGCAAAATGTTTGTTTGAGACTATCTGCCAAAGACTTGAGAGGTTTAAAAAAGTATGAAATTTATAGATGTCGTCTTTGTATACGTTTGTGTGGCGGTTGAAAAAGTTGACAATCTCCTCATCCCCGTCACTTCCGACTTCAAGTCTTACCATAGCACCTTTTCGGCGAAGCTTTAAGCCTTCCTCTAGGATTTCCAAAAAGTCGTCTGCCTCCTCCTCTTCAATTTCTATATCGGCGTTTCTCGTAACTCTAAATGAGGCAAATTTTATAAGTGTGTATCCCGGAAAAAGATCCTCTACATGTTCGGCAACCAAGCTCTCTATAGGAACATAGATATCATGTTCAAGCTCTATAAATCTATCTAAAACTCTAGGCACGCGGATTATTCCAAATCTCTCAATAGCTGTGTTGTCGCTGTCTTGTAGTTTTACGATAAGTCCGAAACTAAGGTTGTTTAGGTGTGGAAAAGGGTGTGTCGCATCAACGGCGATAGGGATGATTACGGGATAAATATTTTCGTTAAAATATCTGTTTAGATAATGTCTTTGGTGCTGATTTACATCTTTGTATAGCTTTATGCTGATGCCCTCAGGCTCAAGTTTTTTTAAAATCCCGTTCATGCAGTGTTCAACTACCTGTTGCTCTTGATGGAGGTATTTTCTTATTTCGCGAAGCTGTTCAAGAGGTGTGAGCTTGTCCGCACTTGAGACTATGATGCCTGCGGCAAAAAGCTTTTTAAGTCCTGCAACTCTTATCATATAAAATTCGTCTAGGTTTGTTCCGTAGATTGCTAGAAACTTAAGACGCTCTAAAAGCGGAAGCGACTCATCTTGCGCTTGTTTTAAAACTCTTGTGTTAAATTGAAGCCATGAGATTTCACGATTGTTGTACAGACTCGGATTTTTTAGATTTATCATTATAAATCCCTATAAATATAGATTTTTAAATAAGGTCGAATTATACCAAATAAAGGTTACTTTATTATTCCGCTGCCCTTGTAGTTTGCACTGTGATAGATTGTAGTGCCGTTTTTGCGAGCGTAGTATCTCATGAGAAGCTTTTGCAGAGTCGGTTCGATTGAGGGGGCAAACCACGCATTGTTGCTAATGGCTAGTACAAAATCTACATCTCCGCCGTAAATCTCTTGACATGTAGCCTCGTAGCAGATGGCATTTCTAAACTTCACTCCTTTGATTGTAAAGTCGGTCGGTGTGGCTGCCGTCTTAAAGTCGGACGCGCCGCCGAAAAAAATCTTATTTATAAACTCCTGTGCAAATTTTGGAAGAGGAATATACTCTCCAAAAGGGACTAAAACCAACTTCTTTGCTACTTCAAACTTGCCGTTTTCAAACATGTAAGTTACATTGTACTGCATGCCGTCTTCGCTAAGGAGCGAGCCTGCTACAATGGCGATGTTATGGGAGAGATATCGGAGCTCTTCTATGATTTGCGGTGCTTTGTTCATGTAGAGTGGAAAAACGGATTCGGGAAGCACAACTAAATCGTATCCGCTATTTTTTGCTTCATGTATCTCTTTAAAGATTAGCTCAATTGTCGGAGCAAGACTCTCTTTTTGCCATTTTTTATCTTGGAGTATGTCGGTTGAGACAAGTTTTATCTTAAGCGGAGCTTCTTTTTGGATGGGGGGAGTAAAATTTATGCCAAGAATAATCAGTAAAAGCGGAGCATATCTATAAGAAGATTTTTTTAAATAAAAAGGGAGCGAGAGAGCAAGAAGCACAAGGAAGAGTTGATATTTATAAATACCCAGATAGCTATCTACAAAAAGAAGTTCTATCTGAAGCCAGTTAAAATCAAAAGGCTCTACAAAACTTAAACCAAATAGCAAAACAGCTCTAATGGCAACACTGTTTGTAAGAGCCAAAACCCCAAAGAAGAGCATGTAGATAAGTGCAAAAAGTATAGTGACGATAGGTTCCATGTAACCTACATTGTTATATTTAAAGCTGTAGCCAATCCAATAAAACCATAAAAGTCCTATGAAAAATACGGCACTCAAGACGCTGCGTTTTGGAATGTAGAGCAAAAGAGCCAAAGCAAAAAGTCCAAAAAGCGTGTTTATAATTTTTAGAGTTATGCCGAAGTGTTCCAGATAGATAAAAGCACTAAAGAGGAGTGCGGTTATAACTCCGCATGTTAAATCAAAAAGAAGAGGATTGCAGCTGTCTCTGATGGTTTGGATTTTTTTAATCATTTTTTTATTATCTTTTTTGATGTGAATTATAACACTACTTCAGTCTTTTATTAATATAGTTCTTGTATAATCGCCGCAATTTATTCAAAGGAAACCCATACCCATGGAAATAATAAGCCAACTACTCCCGTTTATAATTTTAATTGCGATTATGTACTTCATAATTATTCGTCCGCAGCAAAAAGCGGCAAAAAGCCATCAAGAGATGTTAGCATCTCTAAAAAAAGGTGACAAAATTGTTACTGTAGGCGGAATCATAGCAACTATATATAAAGTTGAAGAGCAGTTTTTAAGTATTAAAATGAATGATGATGTAATTGTAAAAGCAACAAAAGACGCCGTTGCTAGAAAGTATGAGGATGAAGCTTAATTACCGAATAACCCTATTTGCTCTTGCTATAATTTTTGTTATATTCTTCTCAGCACCTTCTCTTTTTCAGCTGCAAGACGGAAAAAAGGTAACTTTAGGTCTTGACCTTCAAGGCGGGCTTCATATGCTTCTTGGTGTTAAAACCGAAGAAGCAGTCAAGTCAAGGATTAAATCGATAGCTGCAAGTGTAAAGCATTTCAGTGAGAGAAAAGATATCTTAATCGATAAACTAAACTTTGATGAAAACGGTATCACGCTTACTCTTTTAGACAAAGACGATGTTAAAACAATCCAATCTTTTTTTCATGAAATACAAGGCGCTGTCGTAGTTGCAGTAGATGAGAGTGTCTCTTTAAGTCTTAGTGATGAGGAGATTTTAAAAACACAGCAGCAGGCGATTTCTCAAGCTATTGAGACGATTAGAAACAGGCTTGACCAGTTTGGTTTGACGGAGCCTATCGTAGCACGTCAAGGCGAGGAGAAGATTCTTGTTCAGCTAGCAGGTATCAAAACCATAGAAGAGGAACAGCGTGCACGCGAACTTATCTCTCGTGCCGCAAAGCTTGAGCTTATGGCTGTTGATGAAGACAGGGCGGCAAGAGTTTATAGCATGACTCAGAGCGAGGCTGCATCATACGGAGACGTTATTTTAGAAGATGCCACAAATCCGCAGGTAAAACATTTGGTTCGTGAGATTCCAATCTTAGACGGCTCAATGCTCACAGATGCACATGTAGGGTTTGATGAAAACAACCGTCCTTTGATTAGCTTTTCTCTCAATGCAGAAGGCGCTGAAATATTCGGCGATTTTACGGGTAAAAGTGTAGGAAAACATTTAGCGGTAGTTTTGGATTCCAAAGTATATTCGGCTCCGGTTATAAATGAGCGTATCGGTGGAGGAAGCGGACAAATTTCAGGAAACTATACCGTTATGGAAGCCAAAGACTTGGCTATCGCACTTCGCTCAGGTTCTCTTTTGGCTCCAATCTACCTTATGGAAAAGCGTTCGGTCGGACCTAGTTTGGGAGCTGATAGTATTAAAGCCAGTTTAATCGCGCTTGTAGGCGGATTTATACTTGTTATAGTTTTTATGGTAGTTTACTACAGAATGGCCGGCATCATAGCAAATATCGCTTTGATTGCAAATCTCTTTATTATTTTGGCAGTCATGAGTCTTTTTGGGGCAACTCTCACGCTTCCTGGAATGGCGGGAATAGTTCTAACCGTCGGTATGGCGGTTGATGCAAACGTTATCATCTCTGAACGTATCCGTGAGCTTATACATGAGGGAAAATCTATTCATAAAGCTATAGAAGACGGATATGCAAATGCCATGAGCGCTATTTTGGATGCAAATATAACGACGCTTATAGCCGCTGTTGTTCTATATGCTTACGGAACGGGAGCAATTAAAGGTTTTGCTATTACTATCAGCATAGGAATACTTGCTTCAATGCTAACGGCGATTCTTGGAACTCACGGCATATATGAGATGCTTGAGAAGAGAATACAAAAAAGTAAAAACAACCTTTTATGGTTTGGGATTAAGGGCTAATTATGGAATTTTTTAAGTTTAGTAAAACCTTTGATTTTATGGGCAAGTCAAAAGTGGCTATGATTATCTCAATAGTTTTAGTGCTTGGCTCATTTGCTCTTTTGGCGACAAAAGGTCTTAACTACGGTGTCGATTTTGCGGGCGGAACGATTGTTCAGGTAAAGTATAACACTGCTGCGCCTATTGATGAGATGAGAGAAAAACTAAAGAGCAACGCTATCTTTGAAGGTGCTTCCATAACGGAGTTTGGTTCTGAGGAAGAGGTGGTTATCCGTATGAGAACAACAACGGGAGACGTTGTTGTCGATGTCGGAGATGTTACCCGTGAGACTCTTGTGGGCACAGGAGAGTTTGAGATTCGCCGTGTTGATATTGTCGGTACAAAAGTTGGAAGCGAACTAAAAGAGAAAGGGATAATGTCTCTTGTTTTAGCTGTCATGGGCATCTTAATTTATGTAGCATTTAGATTTGAGTGGAGATTTGCCGTAGCTTCTATAGTGGCGCTTGTTCATGATGTATCAATTGCTCTTGGAGCGATAGCTCTTGTAGGGCTGGAAGTAAATCTTGACGTATTAGCAGCACTTCTTACAATTCTTGGATATTCGCTCAACGACACTATTATCGTATTTGACAGAATCCGTGAGGGCATTGTAAAAGGCAGAGATATCGAGTTTGCCGAGATAATAGATGACTCTATTACAAGAACTTTAGCTAGAACGACACTAACTTCGCTCACGACTCTGTTTGTTGTATTTACGCTATTTATGTTCGGCGGTGAGATAATTCATGCTTTTGCATTTACTCTTTTAGTGGGAATTATCGTAGGAACGTACTCATCAATTTTCGTTGCTTCTCCTACTTTGCTTGTTTTTGGTTTTGATGTGAAAAAATATCACGTCAAACTTGCCGAGAAAGCAAAAAGAGAAGCAGAAAAAGAGAGAATTAGATCACAGTTTGAATCAGGAGTCATGTAAACTTCTTTAAAATCATATTTGTTTTTAGTTGTTCAATAGCAGATACAATAATAAAAAAGGAGTCTGTTATGAGCAATATTACACTTATTGTTTTTTTTCTATTTGTGGCTTTTTGGGTTTACTCTATTATCTCTGTCTATAAAGGCAGATTTAAAGAAGAGAAGCAAAAAGCTTTTTGGCTAATAGGTGTTGTTTTTGTTCCGCCTTTAGCAATTTTTTTCTTTTTTATGAAAAAAAATTTACTTCTTAAATAGCGCGCTATAGATACTTCAGTCGCTACTTAAGATAATTTTTGTATAATCTTGCCAATTAATTTAAGCAGAGGTATCGGTATGGATTGGGGCAAAGTAATATACGTGTTTTTTTCATTGATGAGTTTAACATCAATCGCAGGTTTTTTATATGAACATAGTGCTGTCGCGCTCTTTGTAGCGGGCAGTTTAAATCTGGTTTCTACATTTTTGAAAATCGGTGTGAGAAATCTCCTCTCTGCTGAACTTTTAGCTTCCTCTTTAGTAGCAGATTTGCATCTTATTCCGGCTTTTATATATCTCGAAGTTGTCGGCAATCTAGAGTGGGCTATAGCTTTGGCAATAGGAGCTTTAATCGCAAATCTATTTTCCGTAGGACTTGTCTACATTGAGAGTTCAAAAAATCGTGATGAGTACTAAGTATTTGTACGTTAAGACTGCTTAGATCACAAAACCTTTGGTTTGTTTAGAAAAGCTAGACTCTTTAGGAGTCAGAATAATTTTACAGGAAGTTTTAAATTTGAATATAACGCAAAGACCATAGAGAAACAGTGGCAAGAATATTGGGCGCAAAACAGAAGTTTTGAGCCTAGTGAAGATTTTATCAAAGAGAAAAAATATATACTTAGCATGTTCCCTTTCCCAAGTGGAAGACTTCATATGGGGCATGTAAGAAACTACACGCTCAGCGATGCTTTTGCCAGATATTATCGTCAGCAAGACTTTAATGTTCTTCACCCAATCGGCTTTGACAGCTTTGGTATGCCTGCAGAAAATGCGGCTATTAAAAACGGCTCACATCCGAAAAAATGGACTTATGACAACATAGACTACATGAAGGGCGAATTTAAGTCGCTTGGATTTTCATTCTCAAAAGAGCGTGAACTTGCTACAAGCGATGAGCTTTATACAAAGTTTGAACAGGGTTTTATCATCGACATGTATGAAAAGGGTCTTCTTTACCGCAAAAAAGGTTTTTTAAACTGGTGTCCTAGTTGTCATACAGTTTTGGCAAACGAACAGGTAATTGAGGGCTCATGCTGGAGATGTGATACCGTGGTCGTTAAAAAAGACATGAATCAGTACTACTTCAAAATCACCAAGTATGCCGATGAACTTTTAGAGGATTTGCATAAGCTTGAAAATGGCTGGCCTAAGCAGGTTTTGACGATGCAGGAGAACTGGATAGGAAAGTCAAACGGTTTGGAATTTCAGCTTCGCTTTGATGATGTATCGTTTGTTAAATTGAAAAAAAACTTTGAGGGTTTTTATGTCTTTACGACACGCCCAGATACTATCTACGGTGTAAGTTATGCAGCTTTAGCGCCTGAACATGAGATAGTGACCTACATGATTGAAAATTCACTTCTTGATGATGAGACGGTTGTAAAAATCAAACAGATGAAAAACGCTTCATCAATCGATAGACAAAAAGAGAAGAGCGGAGTTGCACTGGGTCTTGATATTCTCCATCCTCTGACAAACAAGAAGATACCTTTGTGGGTTGCAAATTTTGTTTTGATGGACTACGGAAGCGGCGCGGTTATGGCTGTTCCTGCACATGATGAGAGAGATTTTGACTTTGCTAAAAAATACGATTTGCCTATCAATGCAGTTATAAAACCATTTGAGGGCGAATTAGAGTCTGATAAAGCATATACGGACGCTGGAGAGCTCTTTAACTCGGAGATGTTTGATGGCATGAACTCCAAAGAGGCGCACTCAAAGATCATAGAGTACTTTGAAGAGAAAAAGATAGGCAAAAAAACAACGAACTACAAACTCAAAGACTGGGGAGTTTCACGCCAAAGATACTGGGGCGCGCCTATTCCCTTTGTCCACTGTGAGGGCTGCGGCATAGTTATGGAGAAAAAAGAGAATCTCCCGATTGCACTTCCTGAGGATATTGAGATTACGGGAGAGGGAAATCCGCTTGAGAAGCATCCTTCGTGGAAACATTGCAAATGTCCTAAGTGTGACGGTGATGCAATCCGCGAAACAGATACAATGGATACTTTTGTGTAGTCTTCATGGTACTTTTTGCGTTTTTGTGCATCGCCGAAGAACTGGCAGGATGAGGCTTTTTCAAAAGAGCAGATTAAGTACTGGATGCACCGCAAAGGGCATGAAGGTGTTGACCACTATATCGGCGGGATAGAGCATGCGATACTGCACCTTCTTTATGCAAGGTTCTTTACAAAAGTTTTCCGTGACTTGGGTTACTTGGATTTTGATGAGCCTTTTGAGAAGCTTCTTACGCAAGGTATGGTTCTAAAAGACGGTGCTAAAATGAGCAAATCCAAAGGCAACACGGTTGATCCCGATGCGATTATAGAGAAGTACGGTGCTGACACGGCAAGACTTTTCATACTCTTTGCAGCGCCTCCTACGCAGGAGCTTGAGTGGAATGACAGTGCTGTTGAGGGTGCTTATAAATTTATAAAAAGATTTTATGATAGAAGCTCACATGTAAACAAAATCAGTGCAATCCCTTACATAGAACACTCCACTCTTTCAAAAGAGGAGAAATTTGCAAGAAAAAAAGTGTATGAAGCACTTGTCCGCGCGCAGGACGTTTATAGTGAGAAATATACATTTAACACTATGATTGCAGGTGTCATGGAGGCCATGAACGCACTTAACCTTCAAACAAACAGAGATGTCTGGAGCGAGGGGTACTGGATACTTACTTCCATTATGGAACCTGTAATCCCGCATGTCTGCTGGGAAATTTCTCATAACTTCTTCTCTCTTAAAAACTTAACTCCCCAAAGTGTGCTAGAAGAGGTTTTTGTAGAGGATACTATAATGCTCGGTGTTTCCATTAACGGAAAGAGCAGATGCGAAATAGAAGTCACGCCGGATGCATCCAAGGAGAGTATACTCGAAGCTGCAAAAGAAAAAGCGCAGAAGTGGCTTGAGGGCAAGACGCTTGTAAAAGAGATTTTAGTTCCAAAGAAATTAGTAAACTTAGTTGTTAAGGATTAGCATTGCAGTTTTTCTTAAATACTAAAGCTTTTTTCTTGCTCTTTTTGGTTTTCATTGTAATGAGCGGGTGCGGATATAAATCAAGTGCCAAGTTTTCTCGCGAGGTTATGGGAGAGAAGATAAGCACAAGTGTTATTATCTCATCTGAGGATCCTCAAAATACAGTTATTATCAAAGATGCCGTAGATAGAGCAGTGATTGAAGTGTTTCAAGCTTCTTTGGTAAGCAAAGCAAACTCTCAAACGCATCTTTTATTAAAAATGCGAACACCCTCTTACGCACCGATTGTTTATGATGAAAACGGTTATGTTATCGGATATAGAATGAGTGTTTTATTAAACATTATAAAACATACAAACGGAGCTTCAAAAAGCTATAATACAAGAGGATTCCATGACTTTTCGGTAGCACCCAATGCTATCGTTACGGATCAAGACAGATTTGAAGCTATCGGCTTTGCAGCTCAAAGAGCCATCAAATCTTTTGTTGCGCAAGTCTCCGCCGAGGGAGCTAGACTAAAAAATAAGGAGTAGTGATGAATATTCAGGCTATTATTAAAAAAGCTGTAAAAAGATTAGAGTTGGAGGGCAAACTTTTAACGCCTGATTTTTATGCGGAGGCATTTTGCAAAGAAGCCACAAAGGCAGGATTTGCAACCGAGGACTGCTCGAAGCTTGATAAGTTTAGCGCCTCTTTAAATAAAGAGTTTCAAGATGAGTTGAAAAAATATCACATTACAAACATCTCAGAACTCTCCCGTTTTTTAATCTCAAAACTCAACAGAACAAACCCGTCTCACTGTGCAAATCTTCTTGAATCTCAAAGTGTTTTTACCAAAAGAGTACTTCAGGTTGTTGAAGTTCTTCATAATAAAGAAGCGGCAGAGCTTGCAAAAAGAAGTCTTGAACTTTTAAATAAAGAACATTCGGTCGCGGAGATGGATCAATTTAGGCAGCTTTGGATTAATTTTATAACAACATATGATGATGCATTTTTACAGAGATTAAAAGCTTTGGGAGATGTTGATAGCGGTGACCTTAAAAAAACCGTCGAAAATTTAAATCTAACCAATTTATGTGATAAGCCTTTAGGTTCTTTAGAACTCTCTAGCATTGCTTCATTGCTTATTTCATCGTTGACTCCATCAATAGCATCAAGTGTAAATGAGAAAATAGCAGACATCAGTCAAAGAATAAAAAAGAATCCCCAACTATTAGAGAGCGCTTCCGTTGAGTCCGAAATAAGGTCTGCAATAGCTCTTAGAATAGCACTCGATAAACAGAGTGTTAAAGAGATGATAGAGTCTATAGACGGTGTTCTTGACAAACTCTCTTCGCGGTTAATAGAGATGATAGAGAGTTCAGACAACTCTACCGTAGAGATACAAAAGATAAAAAAAGAGCTTGATAGCTATAATGAAAAGACGATTACCAATTTTAGTATTGCACATAAAAAAATATATGCCATAGCCGTAGCTCTGGAAGAAAATACACAAGCACTTACAAGTGATTTGAAAAAACATAGCGGCGAAGTCAGCGCGTTAAGTAAAAAAATAGAATATCTTGAGCAGGAACTTCAACGTGCGAAAGAGGAGTCGAAAGAGGATTTTTTAACAAAGCTTTACAACAAACGTGCATTAGATGAGTTGATGAATATCAAAGAGGCGGAGTTTAAGAGATACGGGCATAATTTTGCTATTGTCTTTTTCGATTTGGATTATTTTAAATCTGTGAATGATACGTATGGGCATGACGCAGGCGATGCGGTGCTTGTTGCTTTTGCAAAGATACTTAAAAATGAAGCAAGAACAGTTGACATAGTTGGAAGATTCGGAGGCGAAGAGTTTATTGCTGTTCTTGGAGAAACAGATGTTAAGGGCGGTGTCATGTTTGCTGAGAAGGTAAGAAACAAAATAAAAACTACACGCATGATGTATAAAGATAATCAGATTAAGCTTACCGTTAGTTGCGGAGTAAGCGATAGAGTGTCAAACTTTTCGCTTCAGAGTTTGATTAAGAGTGCCGATGAGAATTTATATAAGGCCAAGAAAGAAGGCAGAGACAGGGTTGTGTATAAGTGAGGGTAAAAGAGTATTTAAATCTTAAACCGCTTTATTATGAGCAGATTGATTATACTCGTATGCCTCGCATATACGAGAAGATAAAATCCTCTTTTGCTGCCGTAAAAATAGTACATGTTATCGGAACAAACGGCAAAGGTACAACAGGCAGATTTTTGGCTAATGCACTTTTTTCTATGGGCTTTTGTATTGGACATTACACATCGCCTCATATCTTAGAGTTTAATGAGCGGATATGGAAAAACGGTGCAAATATAAGTGATATAGAGTTAGAAGAGGCACATCAAGAGCTTCAAAAGATTTTAACAAAAGATGATGCCGATAAGCTGAGTTATTTTGAGTATACGACATTTTTGGCAATGCTGCTCTTTAGCGGGTGCGACTATGTAGTCATGGAAGCAGGTCTGGGAGGCGAACATGATGCGACAGCCGTATTTCCAAAGCTGCTCACTCTTGTAACACCGATTGCATACGACCATGAAGCTTTTTTAGGCTCAAACATAGATGAGATTGCCGCTACAAAATTAAACGCGATTCAAAAGAGTGCAATTTTAGGCACTAAAAACTATGAAGAGGTATATGAGACTGTGCAGAGATTGCGTGGTGAAAAATCTTTAAATATAAAAAGAGTCGATGAAGTTATAGATAATGAAGATAGACAAAAGATAGAAGAGATTTCAAAAAATTACTCTCTTGCTCCATATTTAGCTCAGAATCTCTCTCTTAGTATTGCGGCTATAAAGTTTTTAGGTCTTACATATGAAATAGAAAACTTTTCACATCCCGTGCTTTTTGGAAGACTTACAAAAATAGCCAAAAATATAACGATAGACGTAGGTCATAATGTTTTAGCGGCTCGAAGTATAGTCGATGCACTTTTGGGAGAGAAATATATACTCGTATACAATAGCTATAAAGATAAGAACTACAAAGAGATTTTAGCAATACTTAAACCAATTGTTTTACATGTTGAGATAATCGTTATAAATGATATAAGAGCTGCAGAAATTGAGAGTATTCAAACTGTTTTAACAAACTTAGAGATAAAATATAAATTATTTAAAGAGGTAAAACCTGAGTTTAATTATCTGGTATTTGGTTATTTTAGTGTTGTAGAAGCATTTTTAAGAGAGTATTATGAATAATCACTTTACGATTACTATACATGACGATAATGGTGTAAAACAGTTTAATCTTCATAAGATTATAAAAAAAGCTGTTTTTTATGCAGTTTTATTTATCGGCTCTATTGCTCTTATCGCCCTTGGCACAATCTTGTATCTTGATTATGCGGTAGAACAGATAGAGACAAAGCATGAGAGTGTTCAAAAGGCCTACTTGGTGCAGAAGGAGAAAAATAGACTTCTAGACGAGAGTATAAAAGAGGCACAAATAGCTCTAGTGAATAAAAAAAGAGAACTTATGGATGTTTCAGATGCGCTCTCCGAGATAGAGACTCTCATAGGGCTTGCTCCCGTAGCAGAGATGTCACTGCAAGATAGAGTAAATGTGACAAAGTTAAACTCTGAACACATGGTTACGCTTATGCAGTTTATTCCTAGCGGTTCCCCAATCATATATAACGGGCTTACAAGCAGTTTTGGTTACAGAATACACCCCACGCTTAATTCAAAAGAACTTCACCGCGGAATAGATATGAAAGCTGCTATGGATACGCCTGTTTATGCAACTGCTGACGGAATTGTAGAGTGGGCTGGATTTCATGAGAAGAGTGGATTCGGGAATCTTATAATTCTTCAGCACAATTATGGCTTTAGATCTTATTTTGCTCATTTAAACAAAATTGTGATAAAATCGGGCAGTTTTATTAAAAAAGGCGATTTAATTGCTTATACTGGTAACTCAGGAATGAGTAGCGGTCCGCATCTCCATTATGAAATCAGATTTATTCAAAGGGCAGTTGATCCTATAGAATTTGTCAGATGGAGTGTAAAAAATTATAACGATATATTTGAAAAGTAGAAACAGATACCATGGCAATCTTTAATAACGGCGACAGCACACATAAAGGTACCAAACCCGACACAAACACTACCATCATCACAGCTGGCTCTACAATCAAAGGAGAGATGAACCTTTCATGTAATCTCTATGTCGATGGAGAATTTGAGGGGATAATAAACTCAAGCAAAGAGGTTAATATTGGTAAAAGCGGGCATATTAAAGGGGATATATCCACAACAAGACTTGTTGTTCAAGGATATATAGAGGGCAGTATTAATGCCGCAAGAGTAGAGATTAAAGCACATGGAAGAGTAAACGGCTCTATAGAATCATGTGAATTGGTAATCGAAGCAAAAGGTATTTTTGAAGGAAGCAGCATTGTAAAAGATGTGTCTGCCGCACCTACAAAAGCATCACTTAGCCAAAAGATTCCAGAAGATACTTTAAAAGTATCATAGCCCTCAATCTGAATTAATGTCACAAAACAGACTATTTCAATACTATAAAACTGCCAAAAATCAAGATTTAGAAATCTTGATTTGCCAAGATGCAAAAGAGGCGCACGAGTTAGAGAGCGTAGCGAATTTTTTTAAAAAAGACGTTCTGGTTTTTCCTGATTTTAGAGCAACCCTCGGGGATGATTTAAGAGTATATAAAGAGGAGCTTCATGCGCTCTTTAGCACTTTGCGAAAATATTATGCTCTTAAAAAAAAGCCTCTTATAATTTCGCCTTTAAAAACTCTTCTTTTTAATCTGCCAAAAGCAAATCTTTTAGCCTCTACAACACTTGAGTTCGGCTCTAATATAGAGTTAAAAAAATTTAAAGAGCAGATGCTTTTTTGGGGCTACAGCTTTGTAGATATGGTTCAAGTCGAGGGTGAAATATCTTTTCGCGGTGATATCATAGATATTTTTCCGCCATCATCCGCTATGCCTCTTAGGATTTCACTCTTTGACGACGAGATAGAGCAGATAAAATATTTTGAGCTTGAATCGCAAAGAACACAAAAAGATGAGCTAGAGAGTGTAGAGATTACACCGGCTTTTTATTCGCTGAATGAAGATGAGTTCAATAGTTTAAACGCCAAGATTGCCAAAAGTGAATTTAACTCTTTGGTTAAAGATATCGCTTCTTTGGGATTTTGGCACCTTGAGGAGAGTGCGGTAAATTTTTTAGAGGGTAAAAATGCCAAGCTTGTCAGAAACCTTGATACTCTTTTGGTTGATGCTTATGCTCTAAATAAGCCCACGCTCTCAAGAGAGTGTTTTAATCTTGAGGTTTTAGGCGAATACGATGATTTTAAAGAGATATCCGTGAGTGACGTTCACGCTCTTTTAAAGGTATATAAAGATAAAAAAATAACGGTTATTGCTTCAAATGAGGCAGTAGTTAAGCAGGCGGGGCTATTTGATTTAAAAGGGATTGAGACTCGCTATGCTCCTTATATCTTAAATATCCTCACTAAAGATGAGCTTGTTATTTCTCTTAACAAGCGTGAAAAAATCAGACGTAGAAGAAAAAGCTCTATTTTGCTTGATGATTTAAAAGCGGGTGATTATGTTGTTCATGAAGATTACGGTGTCGGCATTTTTGAGAGTATTGAAAAGACTGAGATTTTAGGCGGTATTAAAGATTTTATAGTCATTAAGTATGTGGGCGATGACAAGATTTTGCTCCCCGTTTAAAATCTCGATGTTATAGACCGTTATATCGCCTCAGGCGGCTCTGTTCCTGTTTTGGATAAACTCGGCAAAGGAAGTTTCGGCAAGCTAAAAGAGAGCGTAAAAAAGCGGCTTATGGAGATAGCCGGGCAGATTGTCAATACCGCCGCCGCAAGAGAGCTTATAAAAGCACCCAAAATCAGCGTAGATGAGAGCGAATTAAGAGCGTTTCAAAAGCTCTCAGGATTTCTTTATACTGATGATCAGACACAATACGTAAATGAGATAATTGCGCAGATGAGTTCGGGTCACATCATGGACAGGCTTCTTAGCGGCGATGTCGGTTTTGGTAAAACGGAAGTGGCAATGAATACTATCTTTGCAGCGTACAAGTCGGGTTATCAATCGGCTCTAATCGTTCCGACAACGCTACTTTCCGCACAGCATTACCGCTCACTTCATGAGAGGTTTGATGAGCTTGGGATAAAGTGCTCGAAGCTCGATAGATTTGTAAGCTCAAAAGATAAAAAAAATATCATAAAAGCACTTGCAAGCGGAGATTTGGACGTCGTTGTCGGAACACATACTCTTTTTGATTTGGACTTTAAAAACCTTGGCGTGGTAATTATAGATGAGGAGCATAAGTTCGGTGTAAAACAAAAAGAGAAGATAAAAGAGCTTTACCACAATGTTCATCTCCTCTCCATGAGTGCGACTCCGATTCCCCGCTCACTTAATCAGGCACTAAGCTCAATCAAAACCATGTCGCAGCTGCTTACTCCGCCAAGCGAGAGAGAGCCTGTGCGGACATTTGTAAAAGAGTATGATGAAAAGCTCATAAAAGAGGTAATCCTTCGTGAAATCCGCCGCGGAGGACAGATATTTTACGTACATAATTCGATAGACCATATGCCGATAAAGCTCGGAGAGCTAAAAGCGATACTTCCCCAGTTAAGAGTAGTTATGCTCCACTCTAAAATTTCTGCTACAGAGACGGAAAAAGAGCTTCTGAAATTTGAAGCGGGGGAGTATGACCTGATGCTTGCAACCTCCATTATAGAGTCGGGTATTCATATGCCGCGTGTAAATACTATCATAGTAGACGGTGCGGACAGATTCGGAATGGCGGATCTGCATCAGCTCCGCGGCCGTGTGGGGCGCAGCAGTGTCGAGGGATTTGCATACTTCATAGTTGAAAACAAAGAGACACTTACCGATGATGCGAAAAAAAGACTTCTTGCATTAGAGTCAAACTCTTTCTTAGGAAGCGGTTCGGTGCTCGCATATCACGATTTGGAGATAAGAGGCGGCGGAAATCTTGTCGGCGATGCCCAAAGCGGACATATCAAGAACATAGGCTACTCTTTGTATCTTAGAATGTTAGAAGATGCTATAAAACTACTGAGCAATCAGGCGCAGAGTGAAAAGCTAAAAGTGGATATAAAGCTTACTATATCAGCCTATATCTCCGATGAAGTGGTAAAAGAGGACAGACTCAGATTAGACATCTATAGACGTCTTTCGTCATGTGAGACGCCGCTGGAGATATATGAGATACAAGAAGAGGTTATAGACCGTTTCGGCGAACTTGACACACCTACAAAACAGTTTTTTGAACTTATGGTCATCAAAATTTTGAGTTTGCATAAGAAGATTAAGAGTGTTTCAAACTATGGACAAAATATTACACTTACCTATATGGACGAGAAAAAAGAGAGCATAAAGTCTGACTCAAAAGATGATGACGACATAATAAAAGCAGTGCTGAAGTATCTGAGGGCTTGAGCTTAATATAAAAAAGTATTGCAAAGTGACATATTTTTTAATGAACATAAATTACTTCGGTAAGATTTATAAAATGAATATATGGAACTTTAAGTTATGAATAAACAAAATAAGTCAGAAATAGTAATTTATAATGATGGTGAACTTGAGCTTAATGTGTCTGTTGAAAATGAAACGGTATGGCTCAATAGAAATCAAATTTCAGAGCTTTTTGGCAGAGATGTAAAAACCATAGGAAAGCATATAGGTAATGTGTTTAATGATGGTGAACTTGAAAAGTTTTCAGTTGTCGCAAATTTTGCGACAACTGCTACAGACGGCAAAATATATAATGTAGAATACTACAATTTGGATGTAATTATTTCAGTCGGCTATCGGGTTAAATCGCAAAAAGGTGTACGATTTAGGCAATGGGCGACATCAGTTCTCAAAAGTTACATCCAAAACGGTTATGTCATCAACTCTGAGAAAATTACAAACCAAAGATTTAAAGAGCTTGAAAATGAGTTAATGCTTTTAAAATCAAAAGTAGAGAGTATCTCAAGTGGACTTGAAAGCACAACGCTAAAAGAAAAACAAGGGATACT
The DNA here is from genome assembly GCA_002899765.1 of Sulfurimonas sp. GTDB lineage: Bacteria > Campylobacterota > Campylobacteria > Campylobacterales > Sulfurimonadaceae > Sulfurimonas. The sequence goes on from PPDH01000040.1 coordinate 145,705, forward strand.
TTTCGATGGTCAGATTTACGATGCCTATGCTTTTGTAAACGATTTGCTCCGTAGTGCAAAAAGCGAAGTGCTGCTTATAGATAATTACATAGACGATGACATTTTTACACTCTTTAGCAAATACCAAAATATTAAAATCAAGATTTATACACAGAGCATTTCAAAGCAGTTGCGGTTGGATTTTAAAAAATACAACTCACAATATCAAAACATAGAACTACATGAGTTCAAAAAAGCTCATGACAGGTTTTTAATACTTGACGAAAAAGAGATCTATCACATAGGCGCAAGCCTTAAAGACCTCGGCAAAAAGTGGTTTGCTTTTTCAAAGTTTGAGATGGGAGCTTTGGAGATTATAGAGAAGCTGAATAATGGATGAGGTTATTTGAAATTTAATTTAGATAAAATAAAGCCTTTAAATAAATACTACGAATATAGATGCCCTTATTAGATGTAGATGACTTTACTACTTTGCAGTCGTTTAAGTATGTAGGTTTTAGGGAAGTTACGAAGAGATGACAGGGAAAGAGTGGGACAAATGAGTTCAGCAGAAGTTATAAAAGAAAGACTAAAAAAATTATTAATACCTGAAAAAGCTTTTGGAATTGCAATAAATGGAGAATGGGGAGTGGGTAAAACATTTTTTTGGCATGAATTTGTCAAAGAAAATTTTACAGATAAAAAAATAGCCTATATTTCACTTTTTGGAATTTCCTCGTTAAATGACATTAGAGTATCTATTTTATTACAAACCTCACCAACAAAAAAGAAATTATCATGGGTTGACAAAAAAATAGTTACTTCATTAAAAAATGTAAAAAGTTCTTTAAAATTAGATGATTTATCAATGTCGTTTGGTGTTGATGCTTTGGGCTCGATTTTTACATTATTAACAAATGGAGATTTTAAAAAGGTAATTGTATGTTTTGATGACTTTGAACGAATGTCGGATAACTTGAAGTTAAAAGATGTACTTGGCTTGATATCGGAACTAAAAGAGCAAAAAGAGTGTCATGTAGTGATGATACTTAATAAAGGTGAATTAAAAAATGATGACTTGTCAAAATATAAAGATAAAATTATTGATTATGACTTTAATTATACTCCAACACCGGAGGAGTCTTACTCTTTAGTTAAAGAGAACTTGAAAGTATTTCAAGATTATCCTTTAGAATATTTTCAACAACACAATATCAATAATATACGGGTTATAAAAAGAGTAATCAATGCTTTAAATGATTATGAGTTTGCTAAAGATTTAGTAAAAGAACATAAAGATATTGAGCGAGAACTTGTTGAAAATATATTGGAAATTTCGACAATTAATGCTATTGATTTGTCTATAGATTTTGAAGAGTTAAGCGACCATACTAAGAAGGGTCATTGGGATGATTTTTTAGATAGTTAAAATAAAGAAAAAGTTAAAAATGAAGATTTTGAAAAGCTATTGATCTATATAAATTTTGGAACTAGTGGATATTTTCATATAAGTGACTTTACTCATAATGTAATCTCTTATGTTAAAAATTCGTTTGTAGAGATAAAATTTTTAAAAAAAGGTATTGAAAATAGAATTGAAAGTGAAAAATATAGTATTGTTAAAAACGAGATTGATGATTGTTTGACAAAAGCAAGATATGATTTTAATTACACATTTGAAGAATATACAAAAAAATTATACAGTTTGTTTGAAGAAAATAAATCAAATATTACACAAATTTTAGATTCTGGAAATTTTATTTTTTACATAGAAGAACTTATAAAGTATGACAATATAAATAAAGAGAAATATACAACTTTTGCTATTGAGGTTCTTAAGCAATATTTACAACAGTATAAAAAAAATCAAGATGAAGATTATGACCCATTTAAAGAGAAAAATATTGAAGATATAACCTCTTTTCATTCTGAGTTGAACAATTATTATGAAAGTTTAGAAGCCGTAAAAATAGAAGAGATAAACTCAAGTAAAAAACTAATAGAACTAGTTAATGAAGCTATTAAAGGTGTTGGGGATAAGTCGGCATCTTTGTTATCACATGTAAAAGAAGAAGATATTGAAAAATATTTTTTGAAAGATATAGACTTTGTAAAAAACTCCTTAATGTTCCTTTCATGGGAGAAAAAGTCTGTTTCGGCAGATTTTGTACCGTACAAAGAGAAGCTTTTGAAAGTAATAAATAAGATAAGAGAAGAAGGTAATGAATACCAAAAAGAAAAAATGAATATCTTTTTAGATAAACAATAAGAAATTTATATGCAACATATTAACAGTTCTGAGTTATCTCTGATGATAAACGATATTTTAAAAAAGGAAAGTATTTGAGAGTAGCATTTATAGGAGACATAGTCGGAAGCCCCGGCAGAGATATGCTAAAGAGCCACTTGGCAAAGGTAAGAGCAGAGTATGGCATTGATTTTGTTATAGCAAACTATGAGAATGCCTCTCACGGGTTTGGTTTGACTCTTAAAAATGCCAATGAGCTTTTTGGTTACGGGATTGACTGCATGAGCGGCGGAAATCATACATGGGATAAAAAAGAGGTAGAGGCGCTTTTTACATCACATGAGATTTTACGACCGCATAACTATCCTGATGAGGTAAACGGAACAGGCTGCAAGATATATGACGTAGCAGGAGAAAAACTGGCAGTCCTAAATCTTATGGGGCACTATGCCATGCCGTATACAGACAATGCTTTTAGATGTGCCAAAGAGAGTGTTGAGTCTTTACATGTAGAGGGTGTAAAAAATATTTTTATAGACTTTCATGCAGAAGCAACCAGTGAAAAAAGAGCTATGATGATGCTTCTTCAAGGAAGAGTAAGTGCGATAATCGGAACGCATACACATGTGGGAACCGATGATTTTAAAATAGCCAATGCAACTGCTTATCTCACGGACATGGGGCTTACGGGCTGCAGAGATAATGTAATAGGTATGGATGAAAAAGTACCTCTCAAGCAGTTTTTAACCGGTCTAAGAGGGCATTTTGATATTCCAAAAAAGTGTAAAAAAATAATGCAGATAGCTATAATGGACTTCAATGACGGCAGATGTGAAAGCGCATTTAAACTTAAGATATTTGATGATGGAATTGTACTCAAAACAGATGCGTGGATAGAGAGTTAAGCGGCAGATGCTATGCGGTAATATTTATCATTTTCCATATAGGTATTTACCATAGCATAACGTAGATTTTTCTCTTTTGCTTCTTTGACTTCAGGAGAGAGTTTCTCATCTATTTTAGGCAGATAAGATAAAGCAGGAGACGGTTTTTTGACTAAAGAGAACATCTTACTGTTCTCTTCATAAGCAGTTTTTGCACTCTTTAGAGTGTTAAGTTGTTTGAGCGTAAATTCGTTTTGGTTTGTTGAGTGTTCTTGTAATTTTTGTTGATTGTGAAAAACTTTGTAGTTGGAAATATAGTTAATCGGTAAATTTTTATCACTGTACGAGTTGGGTGTTTTTGTATCTAAAAAACTATCTGTAAAAGAGTAAGTGTTACTTTTGGAGTCGCTGTTTTTTAAATCGCTGTTTTTATTTGGATTGCTTGTATTAACGTAAGTGCTGTAAAGTGATACAAACATAAAAACACCTCCAAATCATTTGTTTAGATTATATCACTTTTTAATGTAATAAAAAAGAAATTCTTTTTTGATACAATAGTTAAAATATATTTGGGGACATTTAATGAGTGCAAAAATTGTTGTTGTAGAAGATGAAGAGGATATTTTAGAACTTATTGAGTACAATTTACAAAAAGAGGGATATGAAGTTATAGGTTTTTTAAACACTAAAAGTGTTGAACAGATGCTTATTGAAGAGGAGGTAGACCTTCTTATCATGGATAGAAATCTTCCCGGAGTCGAGGGAAGCGAGTTTGTTCAAAGGCTCTCAAGAGAGGGATTTACAACACCGGTAATATATCTAAGCGCAAAAAATCTGGACTCTGAGATAGAAGAGGGGTTTTTAAGAGGAGGAGACGATTACATAACAAAACCGTTTAACATGAAAGAGTTGATGCTGCGTATAAAAGCCGTTTTGCGAAGAACTTCTAAGAAAATGCAAGATGGAATTTTGTCTCACAGAGATTTGGTTTTAGATAAAAGTTCAAGAATATTGACGGTTGATGGCAAAAAAACAGATGTTACAAAACTGGAGTTTAATCTTTTGTGTGAATTTATTCTCAACAAAAACAGCGTGCTTGACCGTGACTACCTTTTAGAGAATGTCTGGGGAGACGGCGAAGAGTACCAATACAGAACCGTAAATGTCGCCATAAACAGACTAAAAGAGAAGATAGACCCCGATAAAACAAAAGAGTATATAGAAACAGTTCGCGGAGTTGGGTATAAACTGTGCTAAAAATACATCAGATATTTATATTAAAGTTTTTATTTCTTTTCATAACCACACTTTTAATATCTTCAGTTATTAGTTACATTGTACTTAAAGATATAATCATACAACATAATAAAAATCACTTAAAACATGCAATAGAATTTATGGAGCTGGATTTAAAAAATGTAGATAATTTAGATGATTTTGCAACTAAAATAAATGAAAAAACTTCTCTTAGAGTAACTATAATTGCAGGAAGCGGAACTGTTTTGGCTGAGTCGGATGCAGATAAAAATGAGATGGATAATCATGCATCAAGATTTGAGGTTATGGCTTCTAACACACAAGATTACGGTTATATAACGAGATATTCAAACACGGTAAAAGCAGATTTTTTATATGTTGCAAAAAAAGTAGTCTATAAAAATGAGCAGATATATATAAGACTCTCTATGAGTTTGGCACAAATTATGTATGACTTTTACTCTTTGTGGACGAGATTGTTTTTTGTATTTGTAGTAATTGTTATTATTGCGGCTTTTGTATCTAAAAATATGAGTCAAAAAGTGGTTTACGACATTGAGCAGATTACAAATTATTTGGATGAGATTTCAAACAAAAACTATAAAGCGATTATTAAAACTAAATATTTCTATGAATTTTTGCAGATTTCTCTTCTTTTAAAAAATTTAGTAAAAAAACTGAGTAAAAGCGAGAAGAAAAAGTCAAAACACATGGCAAAGTTAAGGCTGGTAAACAAACAGAGAAACGATATCCTCTCTGCTCTTTCACATGAGTTTAAAAACCCTGTAGCGGCAATAATGGGGTATGCACAGACTATTCAAGAAGACAGCACTATGCCGCAAAATATACGTGATAAATTTTTAAGCAAAATCAGCTCAAACTGAGAAAAAATATCTAAAATGCTCGATAGACTGGCTCTTTCGGTAAAGCTGGAAAACGGCGATTTGACACTTAAGAAAAGTGAGTTTGATTTAGGCGCGCTCTGCGCGGAAGTCGCATCAAATTTTGCATCAAAATATAAAGATAGAGATATAGTGCTCAAGGTTGAAAAATTGATGATTTTTAGCGATAAAACCATGCTTGAGCTTGTATTGGACAATTTGGTAGACAATGCTTTAAAATACTCAAGCGGTGATGTTATTATAGCTCTAAAGGACGGTAATATTTTAGTACAAGATAACGGTATCGGAATAAAAGAGGAGCATCTGCAAAAAATTACAAATAAATTTTACAGAGTAGATAAAAACAGCTGGGATAACTCCATGGGGCTCGGTTTAGCGATGGTTAGCTATGTTTTGAGACTTCTTGATTCCTCTCTTGAGATAACCTCAGAATTTACAAAAGGTTCGATATTTAGCTTTAGTGTCCAAAATATGATAAAGAGTTAGATTTTTGACTGAATAATCATTTTTTTTGCTTCAAAAAGTTCAATCGCTTTTTGAACCATCGGTTCATCTTTAATCTCTGTTGCATCAATTTCTCTTGAAGAGTCGCTGCTTTGGCACCCGCTTACACAACTGGCACTTCCTCCCATTTCCGCATCTTCTATCATTGATGTTGATTGGGTGTCATTTATGGGTGGCTCTTTTGGTTCATTTTTTTTTTCTTCTTCAACTCTTTTTGTGCAGGCTTCATGTTTGATTTTTGTTTCAAAACCAAAAAGTTCTCTTACAAACTGCTTTACGACAGAGTAGCCATGTGTTAAAATCTTTTTACACTCTTCGTCCGCGCAACTCTCCCATTTAAGGGTGTTTTCTTCAAAAGAGATAAAAGATATGCTCTTCTCAAAACACTCGCCTAGTTCAGGGCTTCTATCTTTTAATTTAGCAATAAGCTTCTCAAATATTGCCATATCCGGATTTACTTCAACATGAAAATCTTCTGCAGCTTCTACGCTTTCATGTTGTTCATAAATCTCCTCTTGCTGCGGATACTCTTCTTGTTTTGGTGTCACACTAGAATATGAGAGGGCAGGTCTTTGAATCTCTTTTTGTAAGGACTCAATCATCTGGTCAACCTCTTTTATGCGAAGTGCTTCTATCATTTTAAAAAATATAAGCGAGAGTACAAAAGAGCCCTCCGCATTTATGCTAAATAGATATTTGGAGTCGCTTAGTATTCTAAAAAATCTATCTAATACAAGCGTGGAGTAGAGCGCATCGCCTGCATACATCCTCTCTTTGAGGTATGCGATAAGCTCATCTACAACCATCTCCGCTTCATAATCTTCTAAAATCTTTATAAACTTGATGAGAGCGGCATAATCTTTTGCAAAAACCGCTCCGAAGAGTTTGCTTATAAACTCCGGGTCTACAAGTCCTAGCATATCCGTAACGGTACGGACGTCTACATGATTTCTAGAGTAGATGATGGCTTGATCCATAAGCGTGAGCGTATCTCTAAGACTTCCGCTTCCGCTTCTTGCTAAAATCTCCAAAGCTTCGTTTTCGTACTTAATCCCTTCAAGATTGAGTATGTGTGCTAAATGATCTACGATTTTGTTTGTAGCAATCGACTTAAATCTAAAGTGCTGCGTACGGCTTAAAATAGTAGCGGGAAGCTTGAGCGGGTCGGTAGTTGCAAGGATAAATTTGACGTAAGATGGAGGCTCTTCAAGTGTTTTAAGAAGAGCATTAAAAGCCTCTTTTGTTAACATGTGAACTTCATCTATGATAAAGATTTTAAATCTGGCAGTAGTTGGTTTGTATTTTGTCTGTTCGATTAAATCTCTTATATCGTCTATTTTTCTCGAAGATGCCCCATCCATCTCAACAACGTCCATGTGACGGTTCTCAAGCGCCATAGTACAGTTTTGACAACTTCCGCATGGTTGATGAGTTATCCCTTTTTCACAAATAAGAGCTTTGGCAAATATACGAGCCGTGGATGTTTTTCCGCTACCTCTAAGACCTGAAAACAGGTATGCATGTGAGAGTCTGTTTGCATCAAGTGCAAGTGAAAGAGTTTGTGAAATCGTCTCTTGACCTATAAGTTCATCAAAGCTTTTTTGTCTGTACTTTCTTGCTAATACCTCTGAACTCTCTTTCACGTATCTTCTCCCTTTTTTGTTGGAGCGATTCTAACATTTATAGGGTTAAATTATCATAACAGACAACTTATGGAGATATGATTGCTCTCTTGTTTTGCAACTTTTTTTTGAAGAGATAAGATGTCATTTAAATAGTCTGCGCTTCTTTTGGTTGTATTTCTGCGAACAACAAGCAGTGCTGCACTTGTACAAAGCAGAGGAAACTTTTTTTTCTTCCCCTCTCTATCTGTAGAAATAATGTAGCCTTTTTCTTTATCCTCTTTTGAGTAGAGTCCTCTTGCATCATCGGCAAATTTTTTCACCATATCAGAGAGCATATTTATATGCGCCTCTTCGCTCTGTTCATCCGACTCTACAGCTACAAAAAAATCATCGCCTCCTATGTGCCCTTTAAAAAACTCGGAGGGTAAATTTTTTCTCAAAATATCGGCAAAAAGTATAATAGCTCTATCTCCGTTTCTAAAACCGTAAACATCATTAAATGCTTTAAAATTGTCTAAATCGAAATAGCATAAAATATATAACTCTTTATTTGCGCTCACTTGGGCAAAAAATTTCTCTATCATAGAGTTTCCGGGGAGTTTTGTAAGAGGGTTTTGTTCTGTCGCATGGATAAGATTTTGTTCGTTCATAATGGTAATAATTGCTCTTGCAGATAAAAAACCGTAATATTTTGAGTTGTTTGTTATTATGATACCGATAGATTCTGCATTGTTGGAAAAAAGTTCAATAATTGTCAGAATATTACAGTTTACCTCCGTTATGCCGCAAGGGTTTAAAAGATTTTTTAATTTTAGTTTTTCTGCACAGTTATTTGCCAATAAAGCTCTTCCATAAGGGGAGTAGATATATTCTTTAATTGAACCCTCTGAACAAACACCAGGAAAATCATTTATTAGCAGTAATTTGGTAAAATAATATAAATATCAAGAGCAGGAAGTAGTTATGCAACCA
>PPDH01000042.1 GCA_002899765.1 Sulfurimonas sp.
TGGTAAAAAATTATAACATTTACATGATTTCAAAAGGCTTTTTAAAATTTAAATTAGCTTAAATTATTGGTTGTTTGCGGGAATCTGCAAGTGGCTCTAGGATTAAATAAATTAAGCACGGTATGAAACGCAAATGCCAAGCCCTCTAAAAACTCTTTTTTTGCAGCTTCGTCTGCATACTCAAACGAGCCTTTAAGAGCCTTGCCGCTTACGCAAAGTTCCAGACAATCATCCCTGCCGCAGCCGCACTTTAAATCCTTTTTTCTAAAGGGGGTATGACCTATTTCACCTGCTATGTTGTCTTTGCCCCTTAGGATTTTACCGCTAATTACAAAGGCGCTTCCAAAACCTGTTCCTATGTAAAAAAGAGCTAGAATATCTGCGTTTTTATGTTTTGAGTGCTCATAAACAGCAGCACAATTGAGGTCGTTTTCTAAAAAAATTTCAATACTGTATTTGTCGTAAAAATAGGTTTTGAGATCAAGATTTTGTATGGCTATATTTGGCGATGATAATATTTTGCCGTTTTTTACCTGTCCTGCAAAAGAGATATAGATTTTTCTGATATCTTGTTGCAGATTTATTTGTGATTCTAAAAATGGTACCAATTCTATATCTACGCTTTTTAGTGTAAAGAGTTCACCATTATTAAAGGAGTATCTAAAGTTTGTTCCGCCGAAATCTATGTAGAGATTCATTTGTAAACTTTCATGTACTCTTTAGCAGAATGCTTCCATGAGTTATCCACGCTCATGTTGTGTTTTGCAAATTTAATATACTTTTTTTGCCTTGAGTACAAAGAGACGGCTTTTGTAACGGCATGCATATACCAAAAGAGATTGTACTCTTCAAAAGTGATGCCGACTCCGACCTCTTTTGTATAATGTTCTGTCTCCGTATAGTCGATTACACTGTCTTTGAGTCCTCCTGTTTTGGCTACTATCGGCACTCCGCCGTATCTCATCATTATCATCTGATTTAGCCCGCATGGTTCAAACATGGAAGGCATAAGTAAAAAATCGGCTGCTGCATAAAGTTTTCTTGCAAATCCTTCGTCATACCCGACTTTTATATGAATATTTGGATACTTGTTTATCAGTTTTGCAAAAACGCCGTTGTAATATTTGTCGCCGTTTCCTAAGACGGCAACATTTATCTCAAAATCTTTTAAAAGGTGCAGGCTTTGCAAAATCATATCTACCCCTTTTTGAGGCGTAAATCTGCTGATAAAGATAAACAGAGGACGATGCGGCTCTGGCAGATTTAACTCTTTTGAGAGTTTTATTTTGTTTTTGAGTTTTAAATCGTAATTATGTTTGTCAAAATGTTTATAAATATTTTTATCATTTGAGGGGTTAAAGATATCATAGCTTATGCCGTTTATTATTCCATGGAGTTTATGGTTGTTTGCAATAAGCATATTTTCTAAAGTGTGACCATAAGAGGGCGTTTGTATCTCTAGTGCATAGGTCGGGCTTACCGTCGTTATAGCGTCACTGTAAAATATACCGGCTTTTAGGAAGTTGACTTGGTCGAAATACTCAAACCTATCGCTTTTAAAACACTCTTCCCAGCTTAAATCGAGTTCGTTCATGGCACTTTTATGAAATATCCCTTGATAGGCAAGGTTGTGAATGGTAAAGACTATTTTTTGTCCAAGAGAGTATTTTGTCTTTGCCAGCAAGGCAACAATCGCCGTTTGCCAGTCGTTGATATGTATAACGTCTATTTTTAGTTTAAGTCTTAACATGGTCTCGATAATAGCGTAAGAGAAGAGTCCAAATCTTAACTGGTTGTCGCCAAACTCTCCGTAATGGTCATTGTATAGGCTCTCTCTATCGCATAAAACAGGGTTGTATAAAAAAAACTCAAAATCATTGTCTGTTTTTTGATACAAATCTATTTTGTGCACAATTCCGTTTAAAGAGATATTGAACGAAAAATTAGATGAGCAGATATTGTACTTTAGTCTATCTACGGATGCGTAAAGAGGCATAAAAGTATAGACATTGGCAACCTTTTTAAGTTCGGCGGGCAGACTCTGTGCAACATCCCAAAGTCCGCCGCTTTTTGCATACGGAAAAATCTCGCTTGAAGCAAATAGTATATTCATGAGAGCTCCTTGTAAACTTCTTTTAGTCTGTTAGCGGCAATATTAGGCAGAATGCTGTTGAGATGTACTTTTGAATCTATCTCAAATCCTGCAATACCGCTTAACCTGGGAAGAATATTTATACAAAATCTAAAGTAATCTTTTGAGTTTTCATTGTATCCCTCGTAGGGGTGATTTTTAAAAATCATATTGAATGAAAAATAGTCTAAAACATTTTTATACTTTTTAAAAATTAACTCTAAAGATTTTGCCAGATTTAAAAGTGTATTTTCATCAAATTCAGTTATAGAAGCATATTTGTCTTTTGCAACAATTTTTACTTCATATGCAAACCTTGAAGCGTATGGTGCATAGCAGACAAACGACTCATTTTCAAATATAAGATTTTGTTCATACTGCTTCTCTTCGTATACCAAGTCATCCAAAAGTGCACGTTTATATCTTCTATAATACTCTTTTTTGTGCTCTATCTCTTCAGAGACTTCGTCCGGCAGAAAGGGCATCGCAATGATTTGAGAATGGCTATGGCTTACTGAAGCTCCTGCTACTTCCCCATGATTTTTAAACAAAGAGGAGTAGGCAAGACGTGAGTCGTATTTTAAACTTACAATCCTCTCTTTTGCTATTTGCAAATAGTCTGTAAACTCCTCTAGGGAGTAGTCAAACATCTCAAGATTATGTTTTGGCGTTTCTATAATAACTTCATGCGCACCGAATCCGCTAAAGGTATCAAAGTAATCATCTTTTTTGCCTATGGGTGTTATATCGGTAGATAAAACATTATAGAGATTTGGGACAACTCTTGCTCGCCACTCTTTAGTATCGCCGATTCTTGTAATCTCTTTTGGAGTAAGTTCTTCGTTCCCTGCGTCAAAAGGACAGACACACTCCTCTATCTGCACCTGTTTTTTAATAAAATTGTTTGGTCTGTCTGAGCGTTTAGGTGCAAAAAGTACCCATCTTTTGTTTAGCTTGCAGTATCTAAATTCTGAGTCTATGGATTTTAAATCTCTGGGTTGATGCATAGCGCCGTATTTTGCTGATACTACCTCGTTTTGTGGTACTATCGGATGAATAATTATCTGGGGGATATTTTGCTCCATGAGTGTATATATATTTTGCAGATGCAGTCTAAAAAGCTTGTCAAAAAGTGGTTTTAGCGTTGTGAAATGGTCATCGTCGTACCACCAAAACCAGTCGCTTCCAAGAGCGGCAGCAAATTCATCTAAGATTTTTTCATCTGTTTTTTGCTTTAGAGAGGCTCTTTTTTTTACATAATCCTCTTTGGTAGAAGCAAGAAGCTCCCATGCTCTGTTTTTCTGCGGTTTTCCTATCCAGATATCAAAGTTTGCATCTATCCAGCTGCCGGCTTGTATGCTTTGGAGGGAAACTTTCTCTATATTTAATTTTACAGCTTCGCTGGGTAGAATAGTTTGTATAAACGAACCGTTATCCTGCAATGTTTTGTAGAGTTCTTTGAAAAAATCTTTAGCGTTGTTTGGATAAAACTCCCAAGAGTTTTCGCCGTCTAGTATAATAGTTACAATATAGTCTCTGCTGCCGTAGTATTGAATCTTTTTTATCTTATCTACAAAGTCAAGTGTGGCAATTTGGGGAGCGATTTTAGAGTATTCAAACCCGATTAAGTCACTTATATGTTTATCTCTAAAAAATAAAAAGGTTTGAAATTTTTCATGAGTGTAAAGCTTATAGAGTTTCTCTTTTGTGTGGTTTTTTATACTTTTATATAAAACCTCTTCATCTGCCGCAATCCAGGCTATGCCATGTTTTGCTGCAAGTTCGATTGTTTCTTCGCTGAGGGCGCCTTCTGAGGGCCAAAAACCGTTTGGTTTTGCGTTAAATGTTTGTTCAAAAAATTCTACTGCTTTTGTTACTTGCCCTTCGCTAAACTCTTTGAATGAATCATTTGCTATATTTGGCAGGTTTACATTGCTCTGGGCATCTTTTGCACTGTTTATATCTATAAGCAGAGGCAGAATAGGGTGGTAATAGGGTGAAATAGATATCTCTATCTGCCCTTGTGAAAAAAGTTGTTTATAGAGTTTTAAAATATTAGGCAAGAAGTCTATAAGTTCATGTATTAACTCTAGTTTTTGTACATGAGTATAGTTTGCACCTTGAGAAATTAGATTTTTTACAGTTTTGTTATTTTCCCTCAAATAGTTTCCGCACCAAGATAGTAAGAACAGAACTTGAGCATCTTCAATCTCATTTTTGTCAAATATTTTTATCCCCATTTGCGAACTTTTAAATTTTATATATAACTCTTTGTATCTCCAAAAAGGATAAATCATATTTTTTTCATTTGAGAGAAAAACGTAACTGTTTAAAACATCCAGCTGGGCATCATTTAGTATGCCTGCATCCTGTGATAAAATCTCTAAAAACTCATCATTTGCACTGCCGTTTATATAGTGATTTATCTGCTCAATCAAAGAGGGAACAAGATTAAATGTTGCTTTTATGTTTGGATTTAGACTTAACATGTAAGGCATGTCGTAATAATCTTTTATGGCATGCAGGAAAACCCAGGGCATCTTTGTTTTGCCTGAGAGGTTGTCTCTATAGTAGGGTTGATGCATGTGCCAGATAAAATTTAAGTAAACCATCTATTCATTAATCCATAAGTCAATTTTTCTTTTGTATTCGTTGAAAATTTTCTCTGCGTTTTTATCATCTTTTGCTTGTATATATATATTTAGAAATTGTTGATGTTCATTAGGAACCATTAAAATCCACTCGTTTTTGCTAACCCATGTCTTAACGCCGTCGGCTTGCGAGCTTTTTTTACCTTTAGAGTCTTCCAAAAACTTTCTCATCATCTTACCTTTAAAAGCGCTCTGGCATGGTATGTTCTCACCTCTGTAAGCAAACTTCGGTATCGCATCTATAGCGGCGTTGAGGGTTGTTTTGTTTTGTATTAGAAGCTCCAAAAATTTAAAACTTGAATAAACTGCATCGGTGTTTAGGGAAAATTCGCTAAATGCAAAATATCCGTCGGTATTTGCTATGAGGTCATACTCCTTTAGCTCTTTTGCTTTTAATCCGCAGACTTTATCCCTTGTTATATCAAGATATTTGTATGTTATAAAATCAGGCGCCCAAGCAGGAAGAAAAACTTTTCTAATGGGAGTGTTGTTGAAATCCAGCAAATTGAGTAAAACAAGCAGCGCTATATAATCTTTTACAAGTGTTCCCTCATCGCTTATAAATTGAAGTTTGTGACCGTTTGGATATATCAAAATACCGCAGTCAAATCCTAGCGATTTTACAATTTTGCCTACTTCACAGTGTGCTCTGTTGATGACGGAGGGCAACTTTTGCAGCTGTTTGTCATCCTTATAGGCATTTAGGAGTATAAATTCTATATCAAGAGTATTTAAGATGTTTGGATAGATTTTTGAGGTTGAGCCAAACATCAAATCGGTTACTATTTTGATATCTCTGTTTTTAAACAAATTGGCATCTATTTTCTCCCTGATGGCATCTATATATCTTGCATTTGTTTCAGAATCCTGATAAATCTCACCGATTTGAGAGGATCTTACTCTTCTGAAATTTTCCCTAAAAAATACTCTTTCTATGTTTTTTGACAAATTTGTATCAATGAAGAAACCCTCGCTTGTGTAAAACAGTATTTCAGTCTCCTCTTGATTTTTTGCAGATTGTCTAAAATGAACACCGGCGATTATATCATCTTGAGTCGAGAGGTTGTACCTCATAACAACAGAAGGTACGGTTGAAGCATCTACTACATTTACACCCGTTGAAAGAAGCCCGCTTAAAAAAGCGCGTTTGAGCATTATTGAACTCTTATTATAATCACGAGACATATAGATTCTACTGCCCAGAGGCAAGATAGAACCCAGTGCCTCGGCTAGTTTGATGCATAGGTCACATGAGAGTTCTATATTTGCTCTTCCTGCAACGCTGCCCGATTCAAAGATGGAAGATTTATATTTATCTCCCCAAATCACATTATTACTTATTACAGAGTGCTCTTCTATAATTTTATTGGGCCATACCATAACATCTTTTTTGAAAGATACATCTTTGTAAACAGTACAGTTTTGGGCTATTATGACGCCATGTTTTGCTTTTACTCTTTTGTCTATTTTTACGTCATTACAAATTATGCCGTTATATATATTTGTTTTAGAACCTACGCTGCATCCTTGCCAAAAGATAGTATCGCTTAACTTTACATCTTCATCAAGAGTACAGTTTTCACCTAAAACAGAGTTGTTTAGTTCGCTTAATCCTCCTATTTTAGAGTTTTTACCGATTGCCACAACTCCTCTTATCTGGACGCTTTTATATACGGATGCACCTTTTTCGAGATAAAGAACCCCTTTTGGATATATCGTTTTTTTGCCTTTTATGGGAAGTACAATTTTACCTTCAAATATATCTTGATACACTTCACGGTAACTTTGCGGATTTCCTACATCTCTCCAGTAACCCTCTACATGACATCCCCAGATTGTTATATTGCTTGACATGAGACGCACAAAAAGGTCTTTTGCAAAATCGTAGTTCTCTCCTTTTGGTATAAAGTTCAATATCTCAGGCTCCATGATGTAGATACCAGTGTTTATAGTGTCGCTAAAAACTTCTCCCCAGCTAGGCTTTTCTAAAAATTTTTCAATCTTGCCTTGTTTGTTTGCTATTACTACGCCAAATTGCAAAGGGTTTTCTACGGGAGTTAAGGCGATAGTGAGTTTTGATTTTTTTTGTTTGTGAAATTTATAGATATTATTAAATTTAAAGTCAGTTACCAAATCGCCGCTGACGATAATAAAGGTTTCATCTAAAAAATCTCTTGCAAATCCCACGGCGCCTGCAGTTCCATAATCATCATCAGGTAAAAAGTAGGTTATGTTTACCCCTAAATCTTTTCCGTCTTTAAAATAATCTTTTATAACTTCAGGCATAAAATAGAGTAAAACGGCTATATCTTTTATCCCTAAATCATCTCTTAGTTTTATAATAATATGCTCCATCATTGGAGCGTTAAGGATTGGCAGCATGGGCTTTGGAATAGTGCTGGTAAGAGGTTGGATTCTTGTTCCGAATCCTCCGGCTAAAACGATTGCTTTCATATTTAAAACCTCGTTATATTATAAATTATAATAAACCTTTATAAAGGCCCGCCTTTTGTTGCTTTTATGTATTGTAACTTGATTAGGGTAAACTTGCTAAATAATTCTTTGGGACGATATGATGAAAAAAACAAAACTTCTTTTTGGAGTTCATTCACATCAGCCGGTCGATAATTTTGATGAGGTGCTCTTTAGCGCTATAGCTAAAGCTTATAAACCCTTTTTTCAAACATTGAAATTATTCCCCGATTTTAAATGCTCCGTACACTTTAGCGGCTGGCTGCTGGAGTTTATCAAAAAAAATGATAACGAACTTTTTTCGCTTATGCAAAGTCTCTCAAATCAGCTGGAGTTTTTCAGCGGCGGTTTTTATGAGCCGATTTTAGCTTCGATACCATCTTGTGACAGAATAGCTCAAATCCAAAAATTAAATAGTTTTATAGAAGAAAATTTCAATCAAATACCAATCGGTTTGTGGCTTACAGAGAGAGTTTGGGAGGACTCTATAATATCTGATTTGTGTTTATGCGGTATAAAATATGTAATCGTTGATGATTATCACTTCATAGCAAACGGCATTGTAAAAAATCTTAATGGATATTATTTGACGGAAAACAACTCTCATAAGATAGCAATATTTCCTATAAACAAATCTTTGAGGTACTCTATCCCTTTTAACGATATAGAATATATAAAAAAGCAGCTTTTGTCGATTGCCACACTAAAAGATGGCAGCAACGGTGCTATTATCTTTGATGACGGCGAGAAATTCGGCGTATGGCCGCAGACTTATGATTTGTGTTATACCAACGGATGGCTAAAGAATTTTTTTGAACTCTGCACTACAGACACTACTATTGAGACTCAAACCTACAGAGAGTTTTTTGAAACGAACAGAGCACTGTGGCTTGTATATTTGCCAACGCTCTCCTATGAAGAGATGGGTACGTGGTCTGCTCTTGATGAGGCGCACAGTTTGCGAGGCGGAATATGGAAAAACTTTTTTATAAAATACCCGCAAAGCAACTGGATACACAAAAGAGTACTGGAACTTTCAAAAAAACAGATAAATGATGAAAACTATTTAGAGTGCTTATATAAAGCGGAGTGTAATGACGTCTTATGGCACGGAGTGTTTGGCGGGATTTATCTGCCAAATCTTAGAGATACTGCTTACAGGTATATTATAGAGTGTGAAAATATTTTAAAAAACAAAGAAATAGAGATAATCGATATAGATTTTGACGGACATGATGAGTATAAACTAAGCAGCAGCGAACTTTTGGGCATAATAAAACCAAATTATGGAGCAAGCCTGGTTGAACTTGACATAAGAGATAAAAAGTTTAATCTCTTAAATACGCTTACTAGAAAAGCTGAAAAGTATCATAACCAAGTACAGAGTAAATATCAGGAGCAGAATAATTCAGAGATAAAAACAATTCACAGCAATGTTTTTATCTCAGGAACTGATAAGCAGATATATGCAGACAGATACCGGAAATACTCCAATCTTGACCACATAAGCGACAAATCTTTAAATATAGAGAATTTTAAAACAAATATGTTTGCAGAGCACGGCAGTTTTGTCCGCTCGCCGTATGAAAGTATAGATGAAAAGAGGGCTGTTTTTAAGTGCAAAGGCAAGATTTTACAGAGTAAGGCGGAGTTAACTAAAAGCTACATGTTAGATAAAAACAGCCTTATATGCGATACTCGGATAAAGAGTGAAGTTGAGGAAAGTATGGTGTATGCAAATGAGTGGAATCTTCATTTTGCCATGTATGATATGTTGAAAATAAATAATCTTTCTTTAGCAGAAGATATGACTTTTTTTACAAAAACTTTGAGTATCTCTGATTCATATTTAAAAAAAACTCTAACATTTGATTTTGAAGACGAAGTAGATATATTTATCTGTAAAAATTATACACTAAGTCAAAGTGAATCAGGAGTCGATTATACGCTCCAACACCTCTCTTTAATGTTTATGAGAAATTTCACAAAAGATTTAAAATTTAGTTTCTGCTTTAAAGTTCAAAACTCTTTGACATGAATTTTTTAATATCTTCTGTTTTGAGTTCGTAATTTACAAAGAGTTCATTCGCCAAAACACCTTGACCTAAAAGCATGTCGGCACCGTCTTTGCATGTAATTTTTTTGCTTTTTGAGAGTTTTAAAAAAGGTGTCTCTTTACCGTAGATTGCATCAGCCGCGAAAGAGGTGTTTGCGAGGATTTTTTCTACTAACTCTAATGGACACGGCAGTATCTCTTCTTTAAGTCCTGCACTTGTCGTATTTACGACTAAATCATAGTTGCCGATTATAAAATCATCCCATGTAAAACAGCTGCAACCCAGCTCTTTAAAGTATGCAAGACTTGAAGCAGTTCTGTTTAGGACAGTTACTTTTATACCGGCATCTATAAATTTTGTACAGAGCGCTTTTGCTGTTCCTCCTGCACCAAGAACTAAAATATTTTTCATAGCACCGAACTCTTTTATAGCAAACATAAAACCGTCTGCATCGGTGTTGTAGCCGATAAGTTTGTTATTTTCATTTATGAGTGTGTTTACGACGCCCACTTTTTTTGCAAAACCTCTCACTTCATCACAAGCAGTATATGCCGCCTCCTTGTGAGGAACGGTGATGTTAGCGCCGCTAAGTTTAAGCGCGAAAAAAGTCTCTCTTAGTTTTGAGCCGTCTGTTAAATGAACTCTTGTGTAGCAAGCTTTATAGTTTAGATTTTTAAATACGCTGTTGTGCATAAGAGGAGAGCGGGAGTGTGCAACGGGGTCGCCAAAGATGGCAAATAATTTCATTGTTTTTATTTCTCGTCTAGGTCTTCAAGTGAAGCGACAAGCGCGCCGAGTTTATTTTTAACTTCAAGATACTCAAGCTCATTTTGGCTCTCAGCCACGACGCCCGCACCTGCTTGAAGAACAACTTTATTATCTTTTACAAGAGCGGTTCTTATGGTAATAGCACTGTCCATATTTCCGTCAAATCCAAAGTAGCCTACGCTTCCGCTGTAAAAGCCGCGTTTAAGTCCTTCAAATTCTGCTATAAGCTCCATCGCTCTGATTTTTGGAGCACCGGTCATAGTTCCCGCCGTAAATGTTGCCATAAACAAATCAAACATATCTTTATCATCTCCAAGTGTTGCCGTTACGTCTGAGACAATGTGCATCACATGAGAAAATCTCTCGATATGCATCATGTCTTCGACTTTGACGCTTCCTGTTTTTGCAACACGGCTTACGTCATTTCTTCCAAGGTCTATGAGCATAAGATGTTCTGCCAACTCTTTTGGGTCGGCAAGAAGCTCCTCTTCGAGTTCTTTGTCTCTCTGTTTTGTAGTGCCTCTTTTTCTCGTTCCTGCAATCGGACGAAGCAGAAGTTCGCCATTAGTGAGCCTTACCATAACCTCAGGAGAGCTGCCGACAATATTGAAATCCTCATACTCCATCAAAAACATATATGGAGAAGGGTTTTTGCTTCTAAGTATTCTGTAAAAGCTAAACGGGTCGACTTTTATCTCTCTTGTGAAACGGTTTGTCATAAGAATCTGAAAAACATCACCGCTTCTTATCATCTCTTTTGAGTCATCAACCATTTTGAAGAACTGCTCTTTAGAGAATGCAAAGCTGCCCTTGTCGTTTCCGATATTTTGCTTCATGTGAATATATTTGTATGAGCTCTTTAGCTCATTTTCAATCATATCAAACTTCTCGCTCATCTCATGAAGTGTTGAGATAAGGGTAAGCTGATAGTTTTTATGGGAGTAAACCAAAATGATTTTTGGAAGTATCAAATCCAAGTCAGGAGTATTTAGTTCATCTTTAAGATTGTCCATCACAGTGTGAAGCTTTGGTTCAAAAACTTTTACCATGTCATAGCCGATGTAGCCTATAAAGCCGTCGACATAACCTACTTTTAACTCAGCCGTTGCTTTTTTATATGTGGATGTATCAATGTTTTTATAGTACTCTTTTAAAAATACGAATGGAGACTCATCTTTTACATGCTTTGAGCCGTCTGAATCCGTATAGAGAGTTTTACCGTCTATATATTGAACCCTCTCTCTAGCACCTATGCATATAAAGCTATAGTTGCCTTCGCTTCCTCCTGCACTCTCAAAAAGATAAGAGATTTCATTTTTAAAAATCTCTTTTAATTTTGCATAAATAGCAACGGGGGCTAACTGGTCTTGTATAAATTGTTTAGAATAAATCAAAAAAAACCTTATTTTGGTTATATTTTAGTTAAAAATGCACCAGCTTCTACAGAATTTTTAACCGATGCCAGAGCCTTTCTTGCTTCTGCTTCACTAGAAAAAGGACCTACTAAAACTTTATTTAATGTTTTAGAATTGATAGTTACTTTGTGAAATTTATACTTATATCCCAGATTTAAAATTGAGTCTAGAAATTTTTTGTTTGGTTCGTATTTTGCAAATGAGCCGACCTGAATATAAAATTCACCCGAAGATGCGGGAGCAGTTGCTTTAGGCTGTGCTGTTGCTGTCTTCGTCTCCACTTTTTTTGGTGTTTGAGGAGCACTTTTGATACTCTCTTCTTCAACTGCTTGAACGCTCTCTTTTGTGCTCTCTTCTTTTAGTTTTTGTGCAATTTCATCTAGAGATGTATTCTCAGATGCAGCTTCTTGAACAACATCAACTTTTTCAAAAAGAGGTTCGTCCGTTTGAGTTTTAACTTCTTTTTGCGGTTGAGGAGGAAGAACGGCTTGCGGTAGATTGTCTGTGCCGCTTGATGTCAGAGTATTCATCAGCATTACGACAATTATTAAAACAACACCTAAAATTGCTACTGCTAAAATAATCTTTTTATTGCCTACAGATGAACCGCTTTTGTTTAAGATAATATCATTTAATTCATTTTTTTCTTCCATAATCTCTCCTACTAATAAATCTCATATAATTTGAACAAGTCCAAATTATATTCAGTCACTAAAGTTTTGCCCCGAGGGTCAAGAGGAGTCAAAGACGACCCCTTAATAATTCTTCTTTTATAATAATACCCAAAACTTGTTTATTCTCACTATTTTTTAAAAAAATCCAAGTTCTGTTTTTCTAAAAAAGTTCACTAAATGTACTTTTTAAAAGAAATAAATTACATATGCTTTGACCAAGAAGCACCGCGCTCTTTTGCGTAAACTTCATACGGTAATGTCAGAATATTATACTCATCTGGCATATCAGGGTTTGGAAACATACGCCACTGTTTTGGCTGTTTTGCCGCTAGTTTCATACTAATCATTTTTCCAAGCTGAATAGCCTCTTGAAGTGTAGTATGACCTTTATGAATATAGACATGAAGATGACCCTCCGTTTTTGTTTTATAAGCCGTGAAATTTATAAAACCTTCTTCACGAAGAAGAAGCTGCGTTCTGTGGTAAAAACGCTCAGGATCTCTTCCGTTATAGTCAATGACTATATTTTCAACTTTATTATGTTTGTTAACTAAAGAGTGAGCAACTGTTATATCGCCTTTAATATGCTGATTTATGACAGCTTGAGAAAGTGGAGCATTTACTTTTTCGAACTTATTGTAAAATGTGCGTCCTTTAAATAAAATTTTTTCAACTACTTCATCTCTTTTGATCCAGTAGTGGTCGCTTTGCATTTTTATAAGATTTAAGTCTGATGCCGTCATCTATTCTTTCTCCCTTAGTATGTTGATTGATTGTATATTACGAAATTTTGAGCTAACTCTTTTAACTCTTTTTTTACTTTTGCCTGCAACTCTGTATTATTAATATCATCGAGAACATCGGCTATTTTATTTGCAATAAACTCAAACTCTTTCTCTTTCATTCCTCTTGAAGTAAGAGCAGGTGAACAGATACGAATACCTGAAGTAACAAACGGACTCCTTGTCTCACCGGGAACGGTATTTTTATTTACCGTTATACCTGCGTTTCCAAGTGCAATGTCTGCATCTTTGCCTGAGAATTCACGATTTAAGAAAGAGAGAAGAACCAGATGGTTGTCAGTTCCGCCGCTTACCAAGTCATAGCCTCTTTTTACGAGTACTTCTCCAAGAATTTTTGCATTGGCTTTTACTTGTCTTGCGTAATCTTTCCACTCAGGAGAGAGGTTGTACTTGAAGCCTACAGCTTTTGCAGCTATTACATGTACAAGCGGTCCTCCTTGAAGTGCAGGGAAGATGGCAGAGTTCATCTTCTTTGCTATCTCTTCATCATTTGTCATAATCATTCCGCCTCTTGGACCTGCAAGAGTTTTGTGTGTAGTAGTCGTTACGACATGAGCGTGAGGGAACGGGCTAGGGTGCTCGCCTGCTGCAACAAGACCTGCAACATGTGCAATATCTGCGAACATAATTGCACCGACTTCATCGGCAATTTCTCTAAATTTTGCAAAATCTATCTCTCTTGCATAAGCAGAAGCACCGCAAACGATTATTTTTGGTTGAACCGCTTTAGCAATTTCCATAATTTTGTCATAGTTCATACGACCGTCAAGCTCAACTCCGTAT
This sequence comes from Sulfurimonas sp., assembly GCA_002899765.1. Taxonomy (GTDB): domain Bacteria; phylum Campylobacterota; class Campylobacteria; order Campylobacterales; family Sulfurimonadaceae; genus Sulfurimonas. The sequence continues at coordinate 13,755 of PPDH01000042.1, forward strand.
GTAAAACTTGAGTAGTTTTGCCCTGAAAAGCTTGGCTTAGAACCGTGAGTCAAGTGACCGCCGTGGCTTAAATCCATACCAAGAAGCTTATCTCCAGCTTTTAAAAGACCTGCATAAACTGCCGCATTAGCTTGGCTTCCAGAGTGAGGCTGCACGTTTGCATAGTTACATCCAAAAAGTTTGCATGCTCTATCAATCGCCAATTGTTCAACGCCGTCCGCATACTCACATCCGCCATAGTAACGTTTGCCTGGATAACCCTCTGCATATTTATTTGTAAATACGGAACCCATAGCTTCCATAACGGCAGGAAGCGTAAAGTTTTCAGATGCAATCATTTCTAAATGGTCAGTTTGACGCTCTAACTCTTTTTCGCATAACTCAAAAATTTCACTATCATATTCTTTTAAAAAACTCATTTTTATTCCTCTTCTTGTTGATTTTTTTCTTCTGTGTGTATCGGTTTCATTGCAGGAAACAGCAGAACGTCTCTTATGGAGTGTTCATTTGTTAAAAGCATAACCAGTCTGTCTATTCCTATGCCTTGCCCTGCAGTAGGCGCCATTCCATAGCTAAGTGCCTCTACGAAGTCCAAATCCATCTCATGTGCTTCATCATCACCGCTCTCTTTTGACTCGACTTGAGCTTTAAATCTCTCATATTGATCAACAGGATCGTTTAATTCGCTAAATGCGTTTGCAATCTCACGCCCTGCAATAAAGAGCTCAAAACGCTCCGTTATTTCAGGATTTTTATCGCTTCTTCTTGCAAGTGGAGAGATGTCGACAGGATACTCCGTAATAAAAGTAGGATTGATAAGTTTTGCTTCAACAAACTCATCAAAAAGTTCGCCTTGGAGCTGACCCAAACTTAGGTCGTTTTTGATTTGAATATTTCTGCTTTTTAAAAACGTAATAATTTTATCTTTATCATTTACTATCTCTTGCGGAACATTTCCGATAGTGTATAGCGACTCGATGAGCGGCACTTCACTAAAGCGGCTAAAGTCAACTTCTAAATCTCCGTAAGGTAGTTGAGTGGGAAGATTTAGGTGATCAAAAAGGTATTTGAAATACTCTTTTGTAATCTCTATCAAATCTTTGTATGTTTTGTAAGCCCAGTAAAACTCTATAGAGGTAAATTCAGGATTGTGTGTAGCATCCATTCCTTCGTTTCTAAAGTTGCGGTTTATCTAAAATACAGCTTCAAATCCGCCGACAATAAGTCTTTTAAGATAAAGCTCAGGTGCAATTCTCAAGTATCTGTCAATTCCTAATGCGTTGTGGTGTGTAACGAAAGGTTTTGCATTTGCTCCTCCTGCGATAGGGTGCATCATAGGAGTCTCAACCTCTAAAAAGCCTTTTTCTTCAAAAAAACGACGTGTTAATGAGATGACTTTTGAACGGATTTTAAATGTTTTGCGAACATCAGCGTTCATGATAAGGTCAAGATACCTTTTTCTGTATCTAATCTCTTTGTCTGTTACACCGTGAAATTTTTCAGGAAGCGGTGATATGGCTTTTGTTAATAGTTTTAAATCGTCGGCATGAAGTGAAAGTTCACCTTGTCCTGTTACAAACTGATAACCTAAAACTTCTACAATGTCGCCTACTTCTATATTTTTCTTAAAAACATCGTTGTAAAAACCTTCTGCAAGATTATCTCTTGCCACATAGACTTGAAGCATTCCGCTCTCATCCTCAATCTTTATAAAACTTGCTTTTCCCATAACTCTAAAAAATTTTATACGACCGCTTAATGTGTAGTGACGTTTTTCATCTCTTTTGTTCTCTTTGTGAACAATATCCGTATTAACATTTAAAAATTTTTCAATTGTCGTATTTCTTTTTGAGTCGTTAGAGTAGGGGTTTATCCCCTCTTTTTTAAGAAGTTGTGCTTTTTCAATTCTTAGTTGTATAAATTTGTTATCAAAAACCAATAGTTTTTCCTTTATTTTTTTTCACGCAAACTTTTATTTTGTAAGTGTGTTCGTTAGTTTTGGCATTTTTTACAGATTCCATAAATCTGCATGGAGTGATCTTGCATCAAAAATCCGAGTTCCTCCGCAATTTTACGCTGTCTCTCTTCTATCTGTTCATCAACAAACTCTGTTATAGATCCGCAGACGGTACATATAAAGTGGTCATGATGATGTTTGGCACCAAGTTCATACTTTTTCCCCTGTGCGCCAAAGGATAAAGAGGTAACCATATCTGATTCTTCTAAAAGAGCGAGTGTTCTGTATACTGTGGCAATTCCTGTTTTTAAATCCGGAAATTTATCTTGAATAAGATTGTGAAGAGATTCCGGAGTTAAGTGCTCATCCGAGTTGTAGAGAGTTTCTAAAATAACTTCTCTTTGAATCGTAAACTTTAGATTGTTTTTTTTTAGAAGTGTTTTGAAGTTTTCGAGCAGCTGTTTGTATGCAACTGTTTTGTCATTAAAGTCGGTGGTAATTTCAGACATATTATCGTTCCTCTTTGTGAGATAAATTTTGTTCTACATTTTGAGTTATCTTGTTTGCAGTATCATCTATAATTTTTATAGTTGAATCTTTAACATTATTACTGACACCCTCTTGCAGAGCTTCTGTACCCTTTTGTATAGTTTTATTTATATCATTAGAAATTTCAATCGGATCAAGTTTCATAATAACACTTCCCGTTTCTACTAATATAGGAAAAACAAAACTATTTTGCATTATCGAGTCAATATTTGCTCTCATGGCTTTAACATTGTAAGCAGCATATGCAATCACCGCAGCAATAAGGAAAAACTTGCTTGCACTAAAGACAAACCCTAATATTTTGTCAAATATACCAAGCCCGCTTAAAGAGCTGAGTTTTTTGAAAATTAGTCCGACAACAACCATTAAAAGCCAAAAAAGTGCAAGTGTTACCAAAAAGCCCGTAAAACCGATAGCGGCACTGTTTTCAAACTTAAAAACAGCATTACTGATAAGCTGCCCGACATCATCTCCGACACGAGAAGCTATAAATATACCTCCGATAATTCCTAAAAGACCAAATAGCTCTTTAAAAAAACCGTTTATAATTCCCTTAAGCCCTAAAAAAAGAACTATAATTGATACTATAATGTCAAAATAACTAAATCCCATTATTCACAAACCTTAGATACCATGTTTTTTCCGTTGTTTTTAGAGATATAGAGTGCTTTGTCCGCTCTGCCTATAAGAGAGTCAGGCGTGTCGTTTTCTAAAAATTTTGTCATCCCGATACTTGCGGTAATAGAGATTTTTTGACCCATGTAGATAAGATTGTTTGAGCTGATTAATTTTAAAAGTCTATTTGCTATAGCATCGGACTGCTCATCGCTATTACGATTTAGCACTATCGTGAACTCTTCTCCTCCAAATCTAAAAATCTTATCTCCGTCTCTTAAAGCTTTTCTTAAAATATTTGCAATGAAAACAAGAATTTTATCTCCGGTTATATGACCGTAGTTGTCGTTTATAGATTTAAAGTTGTCTATATCAATCATAAGCACATGCAGTTTATACGGTGTGCTTTTATCTGCACATACCTCTTTTAGATAAGAGATAAGGGCTCTTCTGTTTAAAACTTTTGTTAGCGGGTCTAGGTTTGATGTCTGTTCTAATAATTTTACTTTTTTTGATAACTCTGAAATTACTTCATTAGCCTTTTTGACTTCATCGGTCATGAAAGACTGAATCTCATTGAACTTTTCTGTAAATACCTCTAAATCTATATGTTCGCCGCTGTATTTCTCTATAGTTTTTTTATTGAGTTCTGTAAGTTCTCCAAATTTTTCATTAGTATTTTTATAGGAGGTTAAACTCTGTTTTACAATCTCTTTGTAGGAGTTGTTAAAAGCTTCTTTGGCATGTTCTATAGAGTCAATATCTTTATCATTTATGTTGGAAACAACTTCTATAGCATCTTTTAGATAACTAATAATCTGCTCTTTAGTCGGATTTTCATCAAGGTTGATACGTTCGAGCAGATTTTCATAAATCTCTTCTACTAGTGCTTTTAAATCGTTTTTTTCCATAATGTGCATCCATAAAAAATATGTTGCATTATACAAGCCTAAGCATAAAAAAAAGCTTTTATGCTCTTTTAATTCCTTTTAAAGAGAGTAATCAGTGCTCTTTTAGCTACTATTATGTAAAATAACAAAAAAATATTTTTGATATATATTAAAAAAAGGTTTTATAATGAGTATCTGGACACCTTCGAGTTGGAGGCAAAAGCCTATCGTGCAACAGCCCACATATCCGAATATGGATGAGTTAAACAGAGTTTTAGCAGAACTAAGAGATTGCCCGCCGCTTGTTTTCGCAGGTGAAGCGCGTTCGCTTAAGAGTCAGTTGGCAAATGTTGTAGAAGGGAAGGCTTTTTTGCTTCAAGGCGGGGATTGCGCTGAGAGTTTTAGTGAGTTTCATGCTGCAAATATTCGCGATACGTTTAAAGCGATTCTTCAGATGTCTGTAGTTATGACATATGCAGGCGGGCTTCCAGTGGTAAAAGTAGGACGTGTCGGCGGACAATTTGCGAAACCTCGCTCAAGCGATACCGAGACGATTGATGGTGTAACACTTGATGCTTACCGCGGAGATATCATTAACGGTGTTGATTTTACTTCCGAGGCACGTACTCCAAATCCGCAAAGAATGATAAAAGCGTACAATCAATCGGCTGCAACGCTTAATCTTTTACGTGCTTTTGCAACCGGCGGTTTTGCTGATTTGCATAAAGTTCATCAGTGGAATTTAGACTTTACGCATAAGAGCGAAATTAGTAAAAAATATGAAGACTTGGCTGAAGAGATTAGTAAATCTTTAAAGTTTATGGAGGCATGCGGTATTACATCAAAAACACATAGAACTTTGCGTGAAACAGATTTTTACACCTCTCATGAGGCGCTTTTACTTCCTTATGAAGAGGCATTTACGAGAAAAGATTCTACTAGCGGCGATTGGTATGACACGTCTGCCCACATGTTGTGGATAGGCGATAGAACGCGCCAAATTGACGGTGCTCATGTTGAGTACATGAAAGGTATTCATAATCCTATCGGTGTAAAAGCAGGACCTACAATGGACCCTGATGATTTGATAAAACTATGTGATATTTTAAATCCTAATAACGAAGCAGGACGCCTCAATGTTATCGTAAGAATGGGCGCAAACAAAGTTGCTGACGGAATGCCGAAACTTATTCGTGCTATTGAGAGAGAAGGCAAAAAAGTTCTTTGGAGCTGCGACCCGATGCACGGTAATACGATTAAATCATCAAACAATTTTAAAACACGTCCTGTTGATGCTATTCTTACCGAGATGAAGCAGTTTTTTCAGGTTCATAAATCAGAAGGTACATTTGCAGGCGGTGTTCACTTGGAGATGACAGGTAAGAATGTAACCGAGTGTATAGGCGGCTCTTTCGTTGTAACTGAAGAGGATTTAAGTTCGCGCTACCACACTCACTGTGACCCTCGTTTAAATGCAGACCAGGCTTTAGAGCTGGCATTTTTAATCGCAGATACTCTTAGAGAAGCTCAAAAATAGTTAGCACGTCTTGTGCTAGCTATTATTTATCTCTTCCTCTTTTTCTTGAATACTCAAAAGCTCTTCAACTTTTTCTTCATATAAATTTTTAAGTTCATCAAGTTCCCGTGCAAGCTGCGTAATGCCTATCTTTTCATAACATGCAGGATTTGCCAGACAGCTGTTTTTTTCATCTATTTTGGCTTCAATCTCCTCTATCTCAAAGGGGAGTTTTTCTAATGCGATTTTCTCTTTAAAGGTAAGTTTGAGCTCTTTTGGTTTACTCTCTTTTACTTTTAATTCGCTTTTTTTACTCTCTTTCTCCATGTCGTCTAGCTCTTTGAGTTCACGTTCTAGTTCGAGATACTCGGTGTAACTTTGGTAGCTCTCTTCTATATGCTTATCCTCTTTAAAAATGAAGAGTTTTTTAGCAATCTTATCTACAAAATATCTGTCATGACTTACTATAATCACCGCTCCGTTGAAGTTTATAAGCTGCTCTTCTAAAATATTTATGGTAGGAATGTCTAAGTCATTTGTAGGTTCATCAAGAATGAGGATATCAACATTTTTTGTAAAGAGCAGAGCTAAAGCGATGCGGTTTTTCTCTCCGCCGCTTAGTATTCCTATCTTTTTATCTAAAAACTCTCTAGGAAAGAGAAAGTTTTTTAGATAGCCGTATACATGCATGTCGCGACCGCGAACACTTACTCTATCTCCGCCATGAGGACAAAAAGTCTCTATGAGGTTTTTTTCATCGTCAAGCATTTCACGGTGTTGGTCAAAGTATCCCACCTTAAATTCGCCTCTTTTAATCACTCCGCTTGTAGGCTCTATGCGCCCTAAGAGAGCTTTGAGCAGTGTTGATTTTCCGCTTCCGTTAGGACCGACGATAGCTATAACGTCTTTTTGCAGAATTCTCGTGCTAAAATCTTTTAAAAGTTCTTTATCACCGAGTTTTAATCCTAAATGCTCCACTTCAAAGAGCATTTTTTGTTTGTTGATACTTTTGTCGCGGTTGAAGTGTTTTGCTTCACGCTCAAGTTCCAACGTCATCTTTTTTATTTTAGAAGGATTTGTTTTAGCCTCTTCTCTAAGAGACATGAGGCGCTCTTTACGACCTTCATTTCTTTTGAGTCTTGCTTTAACGCCCCTTGAAAACCACTCGTTTTCTCTTTTAAGCAAATCAATAAGATTTTCATGCTGTTTCTCTAACGTTCGCATGTACTCCTCTTTTTGCTCAAGATAGCTGCTGTATCCGCCGCTGTACTCTCTAAGTGAACAATCTTCTACTTCGACGCTTTTTGTAGCGACTCTGTCTATAAAATATCTGTCATGTGAGATAAAAACAAGAGTAAATTTTTCTTTTAAAAGCAGCTCTTCTAAAAATTCTACCATATATACATCAAGGTGGTTGGTCGGTTCGTCAAGAAGCAAAACATCAGGTTTTTGAAGCAGTAAAGATGCAAGAGCGACTCTTCTTTGTTCTCCACCGCTAAGCATAACGACAAGTTTGTTTTCATACTGCTTAAGGTCAAAATGCTGGATTATTCTCTCTATCTTGTCATCAAGGTTCCAAGCATTGTGATGTTCTATGTAACGGGAGAGTCTCTCATGTTCATCAAGGAGAGTTTTGTTTTCAAAATCATCTGCAAGTTTGAGCGATAGAAAGTTATATCTCTCTTTGGCAGAGTTGAGCTCTTTTAGTCCTGCTTCTACGGCTTCGCGTACAGTATGACCTTCTTTGAAATCCGGTCTTTGATCTAGCATCTTTACTTCTAGATTTTGTCTGATGATTCTCTCGCCGCTGTCTTGTTCAAGCGTTGCGTTGAGAATCTTCATAAGTGTGGATTTGCCGCTGCCGTTTTTTCCTATGATGACGATTCTATCACCTTCGTCAACATGAAAGTTTATGTCGGTTAAAATTTTTTGCGCTTCGTAATGTTTTGATATGTTTAGTAGATCTATAAGTGCCATGAAGTATTTGTGTCCCTTAATTGTTGCGTAATTATAGTATAAGTTTCATAATAGATAAGTTTGAATATAATAATAAAAAGAGGAGTCGATTATGGCAACAGTAACATCTTACGGAGCAGCTCAGACGGTAACAGGTTCGTGTCATCTGCTTAAAATAGGCTCTATAAAAATTTTAATAGATTGCGGGATGTTTCAGGGAAACGGGGGAAGTAAAAAAAACTATGAGCCGTTTGGTTTTGATGCTTCGGATATACATTATCTTATTTTGACACATGCGCATCTTGACCACATCGGAAGAGTTCCCAAACTCTTTAAAGAAGGCTTTAACGGTAGAATCATTGCAACAAAGGCAACGCGTGACATTGCTAAGATTATGCTTTTAGACAGTGCCGGTATTTTGCAGGAGGAGTATAAGACAATAAGTAAAAAAGCCCGCAGACGAGGTGAAGAGGAGACTGTTTTAGAGCCGCTTTATACAAAAGATGATGTAAAAGAGGTTTTTGCTAAAAAGTGGTGTACGCTGGAATATTATGAAGAGCATAGATTAAAGCAGCACATAAGAGTATCTTTTGGGAATGCCGGTCATATTATGGGAAGTGCTTTTGCTATGATTGACTTTCAAGAGGCGAAGAAGCATAAACGTGTTGTATTTTCCGGAGACCTTGGTTCTGAACAGAGGCTGATAATTGACGAGCGTGATAAAATTGAAGAAGCTGATGCTCTTTTTATAGAGTCGACTTACGGAGACCGCAGACACAAACCGCTTAATCAAAGCGTAGAAGAGTTTAAAGAGGCGGTTGTCTCGACTCTTAAAGTTAACGGTACGATTTTAATACCCTCTTTTGCGTTAGAGAGAACACAAGAGATACTTTGGCTGCTTCATGAGATGCATGATAATGGAGAGTTGCCGAAATGCCGTATTTTTCTCGACAGTCCGCTTGCCATAAAAGCAACAAAACTTTATAACAAGTATCCTGGTCATTTAAGTGATGAGCTTGAGTATTCATCGGTAAACGGTAAGGATCCGTTTTCGTTTGCATGGCTTGAAACAACAACCACAAGAGACCAATCCATGACTATAAACAGAGTAAAAGAGCGTTCTATCATAATAGCAGGAAGCGGCATGTGTAACGGCGGGCGTATTATGCATCATTTAAAACATAGGCTTTGGAACCCTAGAAATTCAGTCATATTTGTTGGATATCAGGCTGAAGGAACGCTTGGAAGAAACATAGTTGACGGACAACACAGCGTTAAAATATATGGAGAAGATATTGTAGTAAAGGCAAAGAGATATACAATCAACGGTTTTTCTGCTCATGCAGACCAAAAAGAGCTTGTTGATTGGATAAAACCGATTACAAATTTGAAAAAGCTTTATTTAGTTCATGGAGAGAGAGATAAAATGGAGATATTTGCAGCTGTTGTAAAAAATGAGTTAGGACATGAGAGCCATATTATGGAATTTGGAAATTCTATAACTCTTTAGATTCAGCTAGAGACTCTCAAGAGTCTCATAGCATAGCTCTTTTGCACTGAACCAGTCGGCTATCTCTTTATCGTTGTAGTGGTATTCCCTTTGAGATGAGGGAATTACACTGTTTCGGAGTTTTGAACGAATAATCCCCATAAGTATAAAAGCGAGTACCAATGTCAGCAGTGCTATAAAAAAATCATAAATATACCACGCTATAAAAGTAGCTGCAGCCGAGCCGTATTGCAAAAATAGTTTCAGTAACAGCGAGACTGCTCTGCATTTTTTTGAATAAAGTACAGGAGTCGGCTCTCTTAGCTCAATAAACTCTTTTTGCATAGTCAGCTTATTTTAAAACAAAAACATCAACAGCTGAATTTTCTAAAATATCAAAAGCAAAAAAACTTACGTTTTGTGTTGCATGAATAGCAAGTAAATCATGACCGATATCTGCAACTTCTTCTTCAAAGAGTTTTGGATTTAAAGAGCTGTTAATAGCAGATGCCGTAATCTTTATATTTTTTGGCAGGGCTAAAGATTTTAAAAATGCATCAATATTTTTTCTGCTCTGTTTTTCTACCGACTCTTTGTACTCTTTGACATCTTCTTCGTCAAATCCATACGTGTTTATTCTATTGTCAAGCGGGAGATAGAAGAGATTTATAAGATTTATATTTGAATTTGGAAAAAATTCTGCAATCTTTTTGATGGCACTGGCGGATTCTTCTGAGAGATCTGTTAGCACTAAAATATTTTGGTATTCTATCTCATGATCAATCTTCATAACCAAAACCGGAGTTTGCGCATATTTAATAATCTCTTTTGTATGTGATCCCATAAGAAGATCGTTTAGAAAGTGTGTCTCGCCGCTATTTCCCATGATGATTACGTCAGCGTTTAGAATTTTTGCGGTGTTTGCTATTTCAACTTTTATTTTGCCGCTGACACAGTGATAATTCTCTTTTTTAATAACGCTGAAATTTTTGATAAGCTCGTTAAAACCACGCTCTTTAATAGAGTCTAAATCTATCTTTTTTGAAAAGAACGAACTCTCAACTACATGTACGACATGTAGCTCACCGTTCATCTTTTGCGTAAAATCAAGCGCCTTTGCTAAAACTGCATAACAGCTTTTTGAAAAATCAATCGCGACCAATGTTGTGAATTTTTTCATAATAACTCCAAATTTGAATAATATTTTGTAGTTTTATTTCAAATATAAAAATAAAACTTATCGCTAAAACATTATTATATCTAAGTTTTTGTGCGAATAAGAAAAATAAAATAAACATTTAATTTTTATTTTTAGTTTAATCACTAAGCAATATTTAGTGATATAGACTCAATGTTGTTGATATGATTTGCATTTATTAACTTTTTTTTGATAGTATTGCTTTGAAATTTTAACTTAAAAGGATTCAAAAGATGGCAAAACATCAGTTTCAAACAGAAGCAAATCAAATACTAAATCTTATGATACACTCTCTTTACTCAAACAAAGAGATATTTTTGCGTGAGTTGGTCTCAAATGCGTCAGATGCACTTGATAAGTTAAACATGTTGGTATTGAGGGACGATGCTTATAAAGGTGTAGCGTTTGCACCGCGTATAGATATCGTTGCAAATAAAGAAGCAAAAACTTTGACAATCAAAGATAGCGGTATCGGTATGAATGAAGAGGATTTGATGAACAACCTCGGAACTATCGCAAAATCCGGTACAAAAGCATTTTTGGAAAATCTAACAGGTGACCAAAAGAAAGATTCTAATCTAATCGGGCAGTTCGGCGTTGGTTTTTACTCATGTTTTATGGTTGCACATAAAGTTGAAGTAACTACTAAAAAAGCAGCTCAGGATAGAGCATATAAGTGGATAAGTTCCGGTGACGGTACGTTTGAGATAGAAGACGCAACTATGGATGGACATGGCACGGAGATTGTAATGTATCTCAATGATGATGAGGGTGAATTTTTAGAGAGCTATAGAATCGAGAACATCATTAAAAAATACTCAAACCACATTCCGTTTCCAATCTTTATGGATAAAGAGAAATACATTCCTGCGAAAAAAGATGATGATGGCAAAGAGATTGAACCTTCAAGAAACGAGATAGAGAATGTTCAAATCAACCGTGCGAATGCACTTTGGACAATCTCAAAAAGTGAGATTAAAGATGAAGAGTATAAAGATTTTTACTCATCGATTGCGCACTCTTCAGAAGAGCATCTTACATGGATGCACCATAAAGCGGAGGGTGCTATTGAGTATACGACACTATTTTATATTCCGAGCAAAGCGCCGATGGATATGTACAGAGTTGACTATCAAACGGGCATAAAACTTTATATCAACCGTGTGTTTATTACAGATGATGAAAAAGAGCTTATGCCGACATATATGAGATTTCTCCGCGGTGTAATAGACTCTAAAGATCTGCCGCTTAATGTCTCAAGAGAGATTTTACAGTCAAATGCTGTTATGGCAAAAATAAAAAATGCTTCAGTTAAAAAGGTTCTCTCAGAACTTGCAAAAATTGCAAAAAATGATAAAGAGAAGTATGATAAATTTTTCAAAGAGTTTGGAAATGTGTTAAAAGAGGGGCTTTATAGCGATTATGGCAATCGTGAGAAGATTTTAGAGCTTATGAAGTTCAATACTTTAAACTCTGATGAGACGGTCATGTTTGAAGATTTCTTGAAAAATGTAGATGAAGATAAAAAAGAGATTTACTATATTACAGGCAAAACCTCGCTTTCAATGTTGAAAAATTCACCTGCGTTAGAGAGATTTAAAACCAGAAATATTGATGTTTTGGTACTTAACGAAGAGGTAGATACGATTATATTCCCGATGGTAACAGAGTATAAAGAGTACAAACTTATACATGTTAGTGATGCTAAATTTGAAGAAAATAAAGAAGAGAAGAAGATAGAACAAGAGAGTGCTAAAGAGTTTGAAGGGCTAATCAAGGAGCTTAAAGAGTCTCTTGGCGATAGCGTAAAATCTGTTGAAGTAACTTTTGATTTGGTAGATTCTCCGGTAAAATTAAAAGAGGATAAAGAAGATCCTGCTTATATGATGGCTCAGATGATGCGTCAGATGGGGCAAGGTGCATCTACGCCGGCTCCGGCTCCAATTTTGCAGATAAACCCTAAACATGAATTAATTCTTAAGCTTAAAAATTCGGTTGACCAAAATTTAATTAGCGATGCAGCACATGTTCTTTTAGATCAGGCTAAGCTTTTTGAGGGTACTGAACTTGAAGATACTGCAGGCTTTATCTCAAGACTCAACAGAATTATAAGTAAGGCAATATAGCCTTATACCGTGAGTGCATTTGTAGCACTCACAATCTGCTTAAATGCTTTTATTTGTACTTAGGTGTAATAATAAAAGAAAGTTATGATATTTTAACTGAGCTTTCGCACCTAATTTTATAGTGTTACATTCGGTAGTAGCGGTATTCTCTCAGCATTTGTCATATCTATTGACATGTATTTTTCAGTTTNATAACTAGTGTCAAGTACCATGGAGTATTTTATTACTATGCCCTACTTACAGTTGTTTTAGAAAGCATATCGATTAAAATTAGGTGCGAAAGCTCAGATTTTAAATTCATGAACAATAATAAAAAAGATAAAAGACGACCGGAAAATGCCGAACTTCGCCGCAGAATAGATAGGCTTATGCATGAAGGAAGTACTTTTATTGAACAAAATTTTAAAGCACTGGATATAGCTGAATACCGTTATCAAATTAATGAAGCAGTAGAAGAGTTGTGTTTAGATGAAGATACTGTTTATCAGCTTGTAGAAGATTATATTATACAGATACTAAAATCAAAAATAATATTTTATGAGTACATACATGAACTTAAAATAGATGAGCTTGAAAATAGAGTTCTTGATTATACAAACATTAGAAATTTAGCACATAAAAATTTGGGTGTTGTTAGAAATCTTCGGATTAAAGATGCAGAAAAGTTGTTAAAAACCATAATGTACGAAGAGGATTTGGACTATCTGAGATTGTGTGTAAAAGCTTTGGAAATATCAGCAGTTAAACTAAATCCGCTTTGTGCTTACGAAATATTAAAGTTAATTCAAGTTAAAAACTCTCTATAACTTATTTTTTAAGTGATTTTGAAACTTCTTCTAGTATGTTGCTTGGTTTTTTTATAATTGTCGGCTCTTCTTGCGTTGGCAACACAAAAGCAAGGATAATAAAAACAAATGAGAAAATAAGACCTGTAAGTATTGTAAGTATTATTTTCAATTTAAAGTCGTTCATGTTTTGAATCAGTCCAGTTTATTGAGTCTGTTTGTGGTCATGTAAATCCAGAACTCTTTGTGTGAGTATCCTTTGTTTAAGAAGAATATCTGCAAAACGCTAACTCTATATAAAGTTATCATCATTTTTGCATACGGTATAAAAAGACTTAAGCTGACGAAAAGTGACTGCTCTTTATCTCCTTTTGATTTAATCATCTCTTGCATGCCTATATTTTTACTAAGATATACCCCAAACATTATCGAGAAGACAAAATTTAATATAAGCCCAAATATAAGATATGCAACAAAATCCTGCTCATTTACTCCGGCAATCATAGATATATTCCTTATTAATTAGTAGAGATATTCTAACTAAAGAAAACTTTTTTATTCATAAGTTTTAATTTTAGCTTTGGTAAAAAAGGTTCCAAACGGAACAAGCGAGGCGATAAAAAATAATATATTTTCTTTAAAAGACCACTTTGCTTCTTGCCAAGCTTTTACTAAAAGTAGACAAAAAAGAATAAAAAGCACTCCATGAATCATACCGACTATTTTTACAGCTAAAGGAATGTCCAAGAAGTATTTCATAGGCATCGCAATAAACACAAGCGCTAAATATGAGTAACCTTCTATTGAATTTATATGTCCGAATTTGACGACATTTTCATTTTTCATATCTACACCTATACTATTTTTTTATGAATTATATAATCAAAAGGTAACAATCTAACTTTTTGTTTAAATTAAAAAAAGAGTAACAAGGCTTTTTAAACATTTATATAATACAATAACCGCGAAATATGAAAAAGAGGTATATTGATATGGAAACTAACCTTGTAGTAGAGGGTGTAAAGTTTATGGGGCTTGGAATGGGAGCGGTATTTTTATTTCTTGCAGTAATGATATTTTTGATGAGTATTATGTCAAGAGTCGTACATAAATTTTTCCCAGAAGTTCAGCCGAGTGCGAGTTCTTCATCATCAAGTGCTCAAAATAATCAAAAAAAAGTAGTTGCAGCAATAACGGCAGCGATTAAATTTCATAGAGAAGGTTAAGGATTAGTATGGCTAAAAAATTTATAGATATAATGGATACGACTTTCAGAGACGGTTTTCAGTCCGTTTTCGGAGGTCGAGTGCTTATGAACGACTTTTTCCCGGCAGTGGAAGCTGCAAAAACTGCGGGAATAACACACTTTGAGTTTGGCGGAGGGGCGAGATTCCAATCTCTGTATTTCTACTTAAGAGAAGATGCATTTGAGATGATGGATCAGTTTCGTAAAATTGTAGGACCGGATGCAAATCTTCAAACTTTAGCACGCGGTGTAAACACAGTAATGCTTGATACCGGCTCTAAAGAGTTAATTGATTTACATGCAAAGATGTTTAAAAAACACGGTACGACGACTATTAGAAATTTTGATGCACTCAATGATGTGGAAAACCTAAAATATTCAGGTGAGAGAATCGTGCATCATGGACTAAAACATGAAATTGTTGTGACCATGATGGACTTACCTCCGGGTTGTTACGGTGCTCACACTGTTGAATTTTACGAAAAAACATTGCGTGAGATATTGGACAGCGGTATTCCTTACAACAGTATCTGTTTTAAAGATGCATCGGGGACATCAAATCCGCAAAAAGTGTTTGAAACTATTCAGATGGCTAGACGTTTAATCCCTGAGGGAACACATTTAAGACTTCATACACATGAGACGGCAGGCGTTTCTGTTGCGGCATACATGGCTGCACTCGAAGCCGGTGTAGACTGAATAGATATGGCAGCAGCACCTGTAAGCGGTGGAACAAGCCAGCCTGATATTTTAACTATGCTTCACGCGACTAAAGGGATGGATTATGATCTTGGTGGTTTAGAGATAAATAAAATTTTAACTTATGAAAAAGAGCTTCAAAACTGTATATCAGATTACTTTATGCCGCCTGAAGCGACAATGGTATCTCCGATAATCCCGTTTTCTCCGATGCCTGGAGGCGCACTTACGGCAAATACTCAAATGATGCGCGATAACGGTATTTTGGATAGATTTCCGGAGGTTATTGCAGCTATGACCGAGGTTGTAGAAAAGGGCGGTTACGGTACATCTGTTACTCCTGTCTCTCAATTCTATTTTCAACAAGCACTCAATAATGTTATGCAAGGTCCTTGGAACGCCATTGCTCCCGGTTATGGGAAGATGGTTCTTGGGTATTTTGGCAAAACTCCTGTTGCACCGGATCCTGAAGTTGTAAGAATTGCTTCTGAAAAGCTAGGTTTAGAACCTACTACAGAAAAAGCTCTTGATTTGGCAAATGCCGATGAGAGTAAATCTTTAAGTAACTGGATTAATAAGCTCAAAGAAGAAAATATTGAAATAACCGAAGAGAATATTTTCATAGCAGCGGCTTGTCATGAGAAAGGTATCGCTTTTCTCAAAGGAGAGGGCGAGTTAAATGTTCGTAAAATATCAGATATGAAAAAAGAAGAAGGAAGTTCAAAGATGGGTAATGGAAGCTATACTGTAGTTGTAGACGGTCAAAAATTTAGTGTTCAAGTTGCAGAGGGTAATGTTGATATTCAGGTTACAGAGGTAAATGGAGAGAGTACGGAACCTTCGACTCCTAAAGTAGTTACAACATCAGGCACTCAGTTAGATATAAAAGCTCTTTTACCAGGCAGTGTTTGGAAAATAGTTGCTAATCCGGGTCAGAGCGTAAATGAGGGCGATGTTATTATGATTTTAGAGTCTATGAAGATGGAAATAGACATTGTAGCGCCAAAAGGCGGTGTTATAAAATCAATAAATGTTGCTACTAACGATAAAGTAGTCGAAGGTCAAGTCGTAGCAGTGCTAGGATAATCTAGATGAAAAAAAATGTTATAAAAATTCTTACGCTGCTCATGCTATTTGGTTTTAGCTCGCTCTATGCCTCAGGTTCTGCTGCAGATACTTCTTCACATGAAGTAAGTACTAAAAAAGTTGAAACATATCAGACACAGTCATTTGGTGAAATGATTGAGGGTTTTATAAATTCTACGGGTATTAAAGCTTTTGTGAGCCCAAATCCAGATGAGTTAAGTTCTCATGGCGAAAAAATGAGTGATTTTCATAAATCTTGGGGCAGAATAATCATGATACTTATTGCATTTCTGCTCTTTTATCTCGCTATTGCAAAAGGTTTTGAGCCTCTGCTTCTTTTGCCGATAGGATTTGGCGGGCTTTTGGCAAATATTCCTGTTGCAGGAATCGCAGGACCAGACGGATTTTTAGGTATTATGTATGAGATGGGCTTGGCAAACCAGTTTTTCCCTATTCTTATATTTATGGGAGTAGGTGCTATGACTGATTTTGGTCCGCTTCTGTCAAATCCAAAAACTGCACTTCTTGGCGGTGCCGCACAGTTTGGGATATTTGGAACACTCGTAGGAGCAGTTGCTCTTGCACAGTATACTCCTCTTTTTGATTTTACGTTGCAACAAGCTTCTGCAATCTCGATTATAGGTGGAGCTGACGGTCCAACCTCTATCTTTATTGCAACAAAACTTGCCCCTGAACTGCTAGGTGCGATTGCCGTCGCTTCTTACTCATATATGGCTATGGTTCCTATAATTCAGCCTCCTATCATGAAGGCACTTACGACTGATGCCGAGAGAAGAATTAAAATGAGTACAATGCGCCATGTCTCTCGTTTGGAAAAATTAGTTTTCCCTATCATGGTTTTAGTGCTTGCCATCTTGGTTCTTCCTGATGCTACGCCTCTTATCGGTGCGTTTATGTTTGGTAACTTTCTTAAAGAGAGTGGTGTTGTCGATAGACTCTCAGATACAATGCAAAATGCGCTTATCAATATAGTTACTATCTTTTTAGGATTAGCCGTTGGTTCAAAATTGGCAGCAGATCAGTTCTTAGTTGCGGATACTTTGGCAATTTTAGCGCTCGGTGTTGTGGCATTCTCGGCAGGAACAGCGGCAGGTGTTATTATGGCTAAGATTATGAACCTCTTTCCAGGAAATAAGATAAATCCGCTTATCGGTTCTGCAGGTGTTTCTGCCGTTCCAATGGCGGCTCGTGTATCTAATAAAGTCGGTATGGAGTATGACCGCTCAAATATGCTTTTAATGCATGCAATGGGTCCAAATGTTGCGGGTGTTATCGGTTCGGCCGTTGCTGCGGGTATTCTTATATCACTTTTTAGTTAAGCCATTTTTATTAAAAATTAGAGCTTCCTGCTATTTTACTTGGAAGCTCTGATGAGCATTATTCTTTTAATAAATTTTTTTATATGGAATAATTATTTTGAGTTTGTGAGTTTATGTCTATTGATTTAAACTCACGTATAAGTTCTATTTGACGATTAGACAAGTATGCTTTTATATCATGGATATTTTTTTGGCTAAGTTCATAAAGAACTACTATATTATAATCACGCTTATTTTCCTCTATCCTATAAATGCTTCCTAATGTACTTATTGTTATTAACCTGCCTTTTAATTTTAGGCTTATGACCACTTTGATTCTTGTGCCTACCTCTATTCCGGCGGGGAGAGCATCTGTTTTTAACTTTGCAGAAACCTCTGATATATCCAAGACACTTGATTCACCGGGAAATTTTATATTTTTAAAGTATAACGTGCATCCATGATTAGCATCAGGTTCTAAGCGGATGTATTTTCTATCGGCTGCGCTTCTTGATGCAAAAGTTACATCATCAATGACAATAGTTTGATTGTCAGAATCGATACTTTTTACCGATTTACAAATAACATCTTTTGGGAATATTTCTGAGGTTATTGTCATATATCTAGTTATTTGTACAATTTTTAGTTGGGTATTGACTGTTTTTAGTGTGAAACTTTCTTTATTTATCTCTGTTATAACTGCAGAGTTAACAATTGTCAATCCTTTATAAAAGTTGTGTATTTTAACTTCTGAAGAGTTGTCTTTAACAACTTGTAGAAGAGTTAAAATAGTCATCTTATCTTTTGAGTTTTCATCATTTTTTGCTGCATTTGAGTCAAAAAGAGACATTAGGTTTAGCTCTGTAACATCATCAAAAGAGAGAATGTAATAATCCTCTTTCTCAGGAATACTTCTTAGTTTTAGTATAAGGTGGCGTTTTTCGCCTTTATGGTTTTGTATTTTAGTATGATATAGCTTTCCGAGGTTTTTTACAGCGGTATTTATCCATTTTGATGAAGGAGTGCTGTATAAAAATTCTTTGTGTTCAAGTAGAAGTTTGTCGGCATCACCATATTTTTCATAGAACTCTTCTATATTTTCAATACCAAAAAATTCATCGAAACGTCGGTTTACTAAAACAAATTTGTCTTTGTGCAGCATAATTACAATGTTGTTTTGATAGTTGAAAATATTTTGCAACTGATTTAAAAAAACACGGCTATTCTCTTCCTTGTGTATAGATATAACTGCATCGTAAAGAGTATTCACAAGTTCCGTTGCTTTTGCAGGTTTATGCAGGTAAGAAAACACACCCAATTTAATAGCTGTGTACAAATGCTTTTTTTCATCATAAGCCGAGAGGATTATAATTTTGCAATCAGGCTCTATCTCTTTAATCTTTTTGATCATTTCAAAACCGTTCATGCCAGGCATATTTAAATCTGTTATAACGATATTGGGTCTAGAATGAATGCACTCAACATAACCTTCTTGACCATTATTTGCTATAAAAATAGTTTTAAATATTCTGCTTAAAAGAGAGCGTATATTTTTTGAGAGACCTAAATTGTCTTCAACATACAAAATTGAAATTTTCTCAGAGAGGTTTTGCATCTCTTGTATTTTTTAATTCATTAAGTTTTAATCTTTTGTGATAAGGTAATTTATTCTATTTTAAAAAACCTTTAGCACTTATTAATGGTTTTAAGATTTGCCGTTTTTCATATTCATTATTTCTATAATGAGAGGAATTATGTTTTGACTTTTTGTTTTATCTATAAATCCGTCTGCGCCTAAGACTTCGGCTTCTCTTTTATTATTTGAACCGGTCATTGAGCTATTTACGATAATAGGTATATTTTTGGTTTTTAAAGAGCCTTTCAACAGTTTTACAACTGTAAATCCCGACATTTCAGGCATCTCTATATCTGTAATTACGGCAGGTATTTTTGAAGCATTATCACCGAGGGAATTTATATAATCAACAAGAAGTTTTCCATTTTCAAAGAGCTTCATAGATATGTTTGCATTTTCAAAAATCTGTTTTAGATGTTTTTGTGCCGTTTTAGAATCCTCTGCAATTAAAACTGTTCCATTTTTTAATTTGCCAGGCAGTTCTATATTTTTTAGATTTGCCGGAGATTCAAGTACATTTACCATGGCTTGCGGTATAACGTCTGCTAAAAGTTTTTCATAATCCAAAACAAGACATAAACTGCCGTCTTCAAGCCTTGTATCATTCATTACTACATTGTTTTCTCCCATTCTGTAACTCTCAGGTGCATGCATTTCGTTCCAGTTTTTCTTTAAAACTCTATAAGCGGACATGATTCTTAATCCGATTACTATTCCGTTAAAGTCACAAACAAGGATATTTGATCTGGTTTTTTCTTCTTTTGTGAGTGATACTCCTAGCCATAAAGGAAGGTTTAGTATCGGTATTTGCATTCCACGAAGAACAATGGTACCCTCAAGCATCTTGTGAGACGAGGGTATTTGAGTGATAAAATGATTTTTTGATTCCACGACTTCTCGTGTTTTGAAAACATTTATGGCGTAATATGCAGAGTCGGCTTTGTCACTAACTCTAAATACTAAAAGTTGCAGTTCATTATTTTTTGCTAAATTTGTAGCAGCATCTACATTCTCTAAAACGGACATCTACAGCCTTTAAATTATACTTGTACTTATCAGAAGATTATACCAAAATTATGATGAAATATGCTTGAATGTTAATAATGAAATGGTAAAATGCACCTAATTATTTTAGGGTAACCTTATAAAGGCTGTTTAATGCGAATTTTTATTGTTGTTGTTTTACTTTTTAGTTTTTGTCATGCAAAAGTATATTATGCAAATGTTGAACCTTATGAGATGAGTGATATATCCTCAAATGTTTCAGGTTTAGTAGTCAGTGCAGATGAAGCTTTGATAGGAAGAGTTCTCTCTTCTAGACCATATATAGAGATTGATTCTGAGGTTGATGTAAAAGAGCTTAGACTTACTAGAGAAAAACTGATGTATATAAAAAATTCTTTAGAGATAAATGAAGCTGTTTTGGTTAACTTAGAAGATTCGCTTGTAAAAAAAAGAGAGAACTACAGAAAAATAGAGCCTCTTAAATTTAAATCTTCCGTTGAGAAAGATAGAGAGTTTTATGATTTGATTACAAGTGAAAATCTTTATCTCAACACAAGAAAAGAGATTCAAAATTTAAAAGTTCAGATATCTGACTTGCAACTAAGAGAAGTTCAGCTTGAGAAAAGCATCAAAGATAAAAAATTGGTTGCAGAGGGTTTTGTTCTTTATGAGATGCTTGTAAAACCGGGACAAGTTGTAGGTATGGCTGCTCCATTGGCGAAGGTTGCCGATGTATCCAAAGCTCTGCTTAGCGTATATCTTGATGAGTCTGACGTTTTAAATGCAAAAGAAAAAATTGTTTATATTGATGAAAAAAAAACTTCTTATAGAGTATCAAGGCTTTTAAATATTGCCGATAGTAAAAATATATCTAAGTACATGGCTCAGATAGTTATAGATTCGCCAGAACTCTTCTCTAAGCTTGTTAAGGTGGAACTAAAAAATGAGTAGTGTCACGGCATGTCCGCTGGACTGCTATGATGCCTGTGAAATTTTATTTAGCGATGGAAGATTAAAAGGTTTAAAGAGCGGTCATACGCAAGGATTTTTGTGTCCTCACATGAACCATTATGAAAAACATGCAACTCTGAAGACGCCGCGATACAAAGGCAAAGAGATAAGCCTTGAAGAAGCACTTTTAAAACTTAAAGAGATGATATTCTCGCATGAGAAGAGTGAAATACTGCACTATAGAGGAAGTGGTAATTTTGCTTTGATGCAAGAAGTTACAGATCATTTTTTTGCTTCATACGGAGCGGTTTTAACAGAGGGAACTCTTTGTGACGGAGCAGGTGAAGCGGGGATAATCGAGGGCAGAGGCAGCAATAAAAATATGTCGCTGCATGAGGTGGCAAAGTCCGAGGTTGTGATATTTTGGGGAAGAAATCCTCATACGACTTCTAGTCATCTTCTGCCTTTTATAAAAGATAAGAAAATTATTGTAATTGACCCGATTAAAACAAGAATTGCTAAGAGTGCAGATTTGCATCTTCAGTTAAAACCCAACACCGACCTGCTTTTAGCAATGCTGCTTAGTCGTTTTCTGCATATTGAAAATGGCTGCGATGAAGAGTTTTTAGACGCACATGCAAGTGATTATGAAGAGTATTATGAGTTAACGCAAAACATCAGGATAAAAGCTGTTTTGGAGCAAATCGGTGTTTCTTTGGGACAGTTAGGAGAAATCTTAGCTATGGTAAAAGATAAGAGAGTTGCCATAGTCTGCGGTGTGGGTATACAGAAGTATAGCAACGGAGTTGATGTCATGAGAGCAATTGACGCATTTGCTGCTATGCTTGGGCTTTTTGGCAAAGAGGGATGCGGTGTGAGCTATCTAGGCTCTTCAAGAGAAGGAGTAGTTTCGCCTTTTAATAAGAAAGCTAAAAAAGTCTCTAAAGTAGATACGGAGTTTGCAGACTTTAAAACGGTTTTTATTCAGGGTGCAAATCCGCTCTCGCAGATGCCAAATTCGCTTAGAGTAAGAGAATCTATAAGCAAGGCGCGCAATGTTGTCTATTTTGGGCTTTATGAGAATGAGACAAGCGCGGCAGCAGATCTGGTTATACCTGCTAAGAGTTTTTTATATAAGAATGACGTTAGAACTTCATACTCTCATAACGTGATGTCATTTATGCCAAAAGTTGCGCACAGCGATATAGGAATAAGCGAGTACGATTTGGCTGCTTATCTATGCAAAGAGTTTGATATTGAGCTTGAGAGTGAGGATTTTTATATAAAACATTTTAAAAATTTTGCCGTGCAAAAGATTGACGGTTCTTGGTATGTGGAAAATAGAGAAGAGATACCATACAAAGACGGTTTTGATACAAAGAACAAAGAGTTCGTTTTTTTAGATGAGCTTGACTATAAAGTGGATGAAGATAAGGGCTTGCATCTTATTACCTGCAAAAGTCCAACAAGCTTAAACTCACAATTCAATCGGGAAGAGAGTGTGCATCTGCATAGTTCTTTAGGCTATAAAGAGGGAGAGATGCTAACTATATCTTCGGCAGATGGAAGCGTGGAGTTGAGAGTGAAGCATAATGATGATTTACGTGAGGATTGTATTTTGATTTACAGTGGAACAAGAGGCGTTAATAATTTGACAACATCAAAACATGCACTCTATGCAAAGAGTGCTATATTTCAAGAAAACAGAGTGGAGATAAAGAGATGAGTGATATAGTAGATTTGGATAAAAAGTATGTTTTACCGACATATGCAAGAGCAGATGTTGAGTTTGTAAGCGGTAATAATGCTAGATTGGTTGATTCGCATGGCAAAGAGTATATAGATTTTGCTTCAGGTATAGCAGTTGTAAGTGTAGGACATGCAAACAAAAGAGTAAATGACGCGATATGTAAACAACTCTCAAATATTACGCACACTTCAAACCTCTACTATATTGCTCCGCAGGCTCGTGCGGCGCAGAAAATAGTTGATGCCAGTGGATATGATATGAAGTGTTTTTTTGGAAACAGCGGAGCCGAAGCAAACGAGGGTGCTATAAAGATAGCGAGAAGATTCGGTGAAAAAGACGGTGAGGTAAAGAGATATAAAGTTATAACGCTTCAACACTCTTTTCACGGCAGAACGATTACGACGGTAAAAGCAACGGGTCAAGAGAAGATGCACAACTATTTTGGACCTTATCCTGACGGGTTTGTCTATGCCGATGATATCAATCATGTAGCATCTCTTGTAGATGAGCATACATGTGCCGTTATGATAGAGCTTGTTCAAGGCGAGGGCGGTGTTCAGCCTCTTGATAAAGAGGCTGTTCAAAAGTTGGCAAAGTTTTTAAAAGAGAAAAATGTGCTGCTTATGATTGATGAGGTTCAAACGGGAGTTTATAGAACAGGAAAATTTTTAGCATCAAACTACTATGACATAGAACCTGATGTCGTTACTCTCGCAAAAGGTCTTGGTGGCGGAGTTCCTATCGGAGTTGTTATGACGACTCTAAAAGAAGTCTTTAGTGCGGGAGACCACGGTTCTACATTTGGCGGAAACTTTTTAAGCACTACCGCTGCGTGTGAAGTAATGGATATACTTAACGAAATGAACGATAGCGGTAAACTTCAAGAAGGTATAGCGTACTTTGATAGTGAGCTGGAGAAGTTTTATGCTGTTCATAAAGATATATTTACATCTAAGGTAGGTATTGGGATGATGTGCGGGTTACGCGTAAGAGATGCAGATACTCTTAGTAAAATAATCTCAAATGCAAGGCAAGAGGGTGTAATAGTTTTAAAAGCTGGACGTGACACACTTAGACTTTTACCGGCACTTACAATAACAAGAGAGGAAATAGATGAAGGCTTCAAAGCTCTTAATCGCGCTGTCGATTCTTTATAGTACACTGCTTTTTTCAGAGGAGCCTCTTGAGGGCTTTATTTCAGAAAATAAAAATGAACAGTTTAGGTATGACTATGAAAAAAATGAAGCTGAGAGCTCAAAGCTTCGTGATTCATGGATTGCACCTTTAAATCTAAACTACAATTACTCAAAAAGTAATCCTTATACAAAGCAGCAGACTTCCAAGAATGCTTCCATAAAGATGGATCAGCCTATATTTCAAAGTGGTGGAATTTACTATGGGATTAAGTTTGCACAGGCTTCTAAAATCTACTCCGACTACTCCGTAGATGTTGCGAAAAGAAAACTTGTTAAAGATGCAGTCTCTCTTTTGATGCAGATAAAACAGATAGATTTGAAGATAAGCAAACAGAAACTGCAGATTGAAAATTCTGAGATAAATCTCGCTCAAAAGAGAGAGGATTATCTAAACGGGCAGCTTGATTCAGGTTTTTTAGATAGTGCGATAATCGATAGAAACATTGTTATACAGGCACTTTATGACCTTCAGACAAACAAAGAGAGATTAATCTCAAAATTTAACGCAATAAGTGATTTGAATCATGAAGAGGCATTTGTTCCGACTTTAAAACTTTTAACACAAGAGCAGTTTTTGCAAAATAATATAGTTCTTGGCATGTCTGAGGGCGAGATAGTAAGAAACAGATATGCTCAAGATGTTAGAGTGGCAAAATATCTTCCAAAGGTAAACCTAACTGCGGGCTATAATTGGGATAAAAGCGATACCCAGTATCAGTTTGGAGCAAATGAGAAAGATTACTACAATATAGGCTTTAAAGTTACGCTTCCTATTGATATAAACAGCTTTAGAGATGTGGAGTCTGCTAAAATTGACTATTTCAAATCGCAGCTTGTTGCTGAGGATAGAAAAAGAGAGCTTGTGGCAATTTTTGAACAGGTTATGCAAAATATAGATAATTTTGAGAAGAAAAAACAGCTGAGTGTCGAGAACATGGATATTTACGAGAGACTTTTAGAAGATACAAATGATTTATTCACAGCAGGATACAAAACGAAGTATGATGTAGAGCTTTTACAAAACTCTGTTGAGATTCAAAAGAGTGATGTGGAGATATATGAGATAGATAAACAGCTTGAATTACTCACTCTTTACGAGATGTATAAAGATGATTAGAGCTAAAGGTCAATGCAGCGAGGCACTAAATGCCGAGTCGTAGATTTAGCGACTACATGTCGGAGTGGCTCTACGGTAAAGAGGGTTACTATGCAACCTATAAAAATATAGGCAAAAGCGGTGATTTCTACACTTCAGTCAGTACAAGCAAGTTTTTCGGCGGCACAATCGCAAAGCATATTATCTCTCTTGTTGATGAGGGTTTTTTAGATAAAGATGCTACTATCTGTGAGATAGGTGCGCATCACGGCTATTTTTTGGCGGATGTCATAGAGTTCATCTACACACTGCGTCCTGAACTTTTAGAGAGCTTTAACTTTGTCATAATAGAGAGATTTGAAGCACTTAGAGAGTTTCAAAAAAACTACTTTGCCGAGAGTTTCGGTGATGCCCTAAAACTTACTCACTATGAATCACTCAGCTCTCTTAAGTGTAAAAATGCCTTTTTCATAGCAAATGAGATATTTGACGCATTTCCATGCGAGCTCTACTACAAAGGTAAAAGCGCAATAGTAGAGGGTCATGAAGTCATTTTTGACGTAGATAATATGTGGGTAGAGCAAAAAGCAAAAAAGTATCATAAAGACAGAGGCGAGATAGCTCTTGGATATGAAGAGTTTGCTCTTGAGATGGCATCTACATGTGATAAATTTGAGTTTATGAGTTTTGATTACGGAGAGATGCAGGCACGTCCTGATTTTTCATTAAGAGTCTACGCAAAACATGAAGTTATCCCGTTCTTCGATGAAAATATAAAAACAGAAGAGCTGTTTGCAAAGTCGGATATTACATATGATGTAACATTTGAACATGTAAAGGATGCTTACGAAGAAGCAGGGGTAGAGTTTATAGAGCTAAAAGCTCAGATGAGCGCTCTTGTTAACATGGGGATTCTAGAGCTTTTAGAGATACTTAAAGAAAACGTCAAAGAAGAGATATATAAGCAAGAGCTTGAGAAAGTAAAAATATTGATACTGCCAAATTTTCTCGGTGAAAGATTTAAGATGATACGGTTTAGAAAGGGTTAAAATATGACATGTCAAAGGGCATGTCATATTTTTACATATTGTGAATTATCTTCATCAACTCTTCGGGTCTGTTTGAAGCCGTAATTGCGACCTCTTTTGAAATAACTTTTTTACGAAGCAGCACTAATAGTTGGTCTGTTTGTGTAGTCATATTTGTCTCATTCTGGTTTAACTGCATTTGAGAGTAGATTTGGTGGACTTTATCTTCTCTGATTAAGTTTTGAATAGCAGGATTTGTTATGAGAACTTCTTGCGTTGCAACTATACCGCCTCCGATTCTTGGCATAAGAGATTGGGATATGACAGAGATAAGCGAAGATGCGAGCTGTGCTCTTACTTGTGCCTGCTCTCCTGCATCAAAAACATCGATAATACGGTTGATTGTTGCAGGTGCGGAATTTGTATGCAGAGTTCCAAAAACTATGTGTCCGGTCTCAGCTGCGGTAAGAGCTGCAGAAATAGTCTCTTTATCTCTCATTTCACCTACTAGAATAACATCGGGATCTTGTCTTAGTGCATATTTGAGAGCTGTTGCAAATGAGTTTGTGTCTGCACCGACTTCTCTTTGAGAAAAAAGTGATTTGATGTTTGTATGAACAAACTCAACCGGATCTTCGATAGTAATGATATGCTTACTTACGGTCAAATTAATTTCATGAAGCATTGATGCAAGAGTAGTTGACTTACCGCTGCCCGTAGGTCCTGTTACGAGAATAAGCCCCTTTTCTCTTTTGACAAGCTCTTTAAAGATTGGGTTGTTGTTAAATTTCTCAAGCGGCGGAATATCTATGGGAATCATACGAAATGCACATGCAATACCGCCGATTGTTCTGTAGTAGTTAGCACGAAAACGTCCAACATTTTCAAGTTCAAAAGAGAAGTCAAGTTCATTTTTCTCTTCAAATATTTTCTTTTGCTTATCCTCAATAAGAGCATAAGCCATCTCTTCTATCTCTTTGGCATTTAATATAGGAAGGTTAAGAGGTTTTAGTGATTTGTCAATTCTGATTTGAGGTTCACTCCCCGGAACAAGATGTAAGTCCGAAGAGTCAAAGTGTAAAACACTTTTGAGCAGTTTTTTGATATCAATGGGTTTTTTTGTTTCTTCACTCATAGCATGTCACGGTATTACTCAATTATCTTAGGAACAATAAAGAAGTTATCGTCGCTAAGCGGTGCATTTTTAAGTATGCTCTCGTTTATATCCGTATTGCAATATGGAGTGTCCTCTCTTAGCAGAGTTGCTTCGTCGTTCATTGCAAATTTATCATCCACGCTCTCAGTATTTAACTCACTTAAATTATCTACAAAACTTACAATTTCGGAGAGCTGATTTATAATCTCTTCTCTTTTTTCATCTGAAACTTTTAAAAATGAGAGTTTTTCAAGCCTGCTTAAGAGTTCATTATCTACTTGCATGTAACTATTCCTTCATAACGATTTATAGGATTGTAACAAAAAATATCTATCTATTTGATGAAACTTTAACAAACTATGCGATATTATTTTGAACTTTTAATGATTAGAGATGAAAAGGAATATTTTGAGCTTACAAGAGAATATCAAAATGGTAAAAGAGGAGTTAAACTCCGAAGAAAAGTTTTTTGAAAAAGCGGTAATGACTGAGAAATTTGTAAAAAAATATAAAAATGTAATGATAGCTTCAGTAGTTGCCGTAATTTTGCTCGTGGGTGCAAATATCGTATATGATATTAGTGAAGAAAATAAAATTACAGCGGCGAATAGTGCTCTTTTAAAACTGCAAACAGATTCAACTGACACCGCTTCACTTGCAGAATTAAAAAACCTAAGTCCAAATTTGCATGATGCATGGTTATATTTGCAAGCAGTTACAAATAAAGACATGGAGGCAATCAAGAGTTTAGAAAGTTCAAAAGCGTTAATCGTAAACGACTTGGCTAAATACGAAGCAGCTGCAAACCCTGCGTCGCTTGAGGAGTATGCTTCAAAGCAAAATGCAATATATAGAGACTTTGCATTGGTTCAAAGTGCCGTAATGCTTTTAAATGAAAATAAAATAGATAAAGCACGAAGCGTACTTTCAAAAGTATCAAAAGAGTCCTCATTAAACGACTTAGTTGCAGTTCTTATGCACTATGGAGTGAAATAATATTTTGAAAACTTTATTTCTAGTTCTTATATCGCTATTTGTTCTTGTTTTTAGCGCATGCAGCTCCAAAGAAGTATATAAACCTTTAAATGTTAAAGATGATTGGAAACACTGCGCAAGCAGCAACATGACAATAGAAGATATATCGCCTGATGCAGCATTGGTTGAAGGTAGAAAAGTTTTGCTTAAAGGTAAGGTTATCGATATCATGATTCCTGAGCAAGATAAGCTTTTGGGTTATAGTGACGGATGGGTAATGCATGCCGATATTGACGGAAATTTAACTCTTAACTATGCAACAGATAGCAAAATGATAGAGAAGTTTAGTCTAAAAAGAACTATAGCAACTGCAGGGATTAAAGATGACCTTCTTGCCGTTCTTTTTGCAAACAATGAGATGGCTTTGTACTCAATAGCCGATAAATCGCTTCTTTTAAAAGAGCAGGGTGATGCACCGATAGTTGTAAATTCAAAGATAGTAAAACCATATATCAAAGACGATTTGGTTATATTTTCAACACTTGACGGAAAAGTTGTTATTATAAATTCAAAAACTAAAAAGAAACTTAGAACCGTGATAGTGGGCACTCAAGAACAATTCAACAACATTATATATTTCAATCTTTTAGAAAATAAAATTATTGCCGCAACGGGGCATAAGATTCTCTCACTTGCTCAAAAAGAGATTAGGTCCGAACATGATATTCGAAATGTTGTCTCTGATGAAAAAAATATTTATATTGCGACCAAACAGGGCGAAATTATATCTTTAACTTCCGAGCTTCAACAAAATGCGGTATTAAAGTTTCCTTTTGCCCACTTTATGGGAATGATTGTTCATGGAGAGCATCTATATGCTTTAGAAAAAGAGGGATATATTATTGAAATCTCAAAAGATTTAGCAAAATACAGTGTTTATGAAGCATGCATAGATGAGGGTTATGTGTATATTGAGGGAAAAATCTTTTTTGTAGGCGATAAATATATATCGGTAGAGTAGACAATGTCAAGCGAGCTAGAGGCATTTATTGAATATATAAGTGTTATAAAAGCTCTTAGTAAAAAAAGTGTTCAAGCATATCAAAGCGATTTAGTAGGTCTTGAGGAGATTCTTAAAAAACCTCTTATAAAACTTGATTCTAATTTGCTTTTTAGCGCTCTTAGCATGTATAAAAATAAAAGAACGCTAAATCGAAAACTCTCTTCGGTAAACGCCTTTTTTGATTTTTGTTATAAAAGTCAATTCTGCGGTGAAAAAACAAAACTAAAATTTTCAAAAATCCCAAAACTTCTTCCAAAGTTTTTATCATACACTGAGATACAAAACGGATTAGAACAGATTGATAGGAGCACTTTAACCGGAGTACGCGATTATGCACTCATCATTTTTTTATATGCAACCGGTACAAGGATAAGCGAATGTCTTGGGCTAAGTAAAGAAGATATAGAAGGCGAATGGCTTCATGTAAGACATGCAAAAGGGGAGAAAGAGCGTATGGTTCCCATTGCAAAAGTTGCTCTAAAAGCTCTGCAGGAGTACATAAGTCAAAAGAAGAGAGAGGATGCTTTTGTCTGGTCCAACTATAAAGGCGGCAAACTTAGCCGTATATCGGCATATAAGATAACGCAAAAGTATTTGGGAGTATCTCCACATGTACTTCGCCACTCTTATGCGACATCACTAATATCGGGAGGAGCAGATTTGCGTGTAGTTAAAGAGCTTTTAGGGCATGCCTCTCTTTTGACTACGCAAATTTATACGCATATACAAAAGCAAGACCTCAAAGAAACTGTGGAAGTATGTCATCCTATGGCAAAGGAGAGTTTATGAATAGAGTAAAAAACAGTTTCTTCTCCAGACCCTTTTTAGAGTCGCTTTTTTTCATTCAAAACAAGTGGCATCAATACGGAGTCTTGCTTCATACACTTCGAGTTTTATACTATATTTTAAAAGCAGGAGAGTTTAAATTTTTTGCCGCAGGAATTTTACATGATATCGGCAAGCCGTTTTGTGCTTATAAAAAAGATGATGAAGACAGAGAATTTGGGGAGTATAGTTTTACCGACCATGAAGAGAGAAGTTATGAGATAATAAAAGATTGGCCTTTTGTAAGTGAATATACAAAAAAAATTGTCCGTTATCACTACTTAATAAGAGATATTGTTAAAAGTAAAGAAGAAGATTTGCTAAGATACGAGAGTAAAAAAAAGATTTGGGAGACTCTGGATTTGGAATTAAAAAAAGATTTGGAAAAATTTATGTTATTTGATTATTTAGGAAAAGGAAAAAAAAGAAGATAGATTTGGCTCCAAATCTAGCACAAATGTAACAAAAAGAGTGTAAAATTTATTTTTATTTAAGATAGAAGGTTTGTAATGAAAAAAATTATCCCTTTATACGTAGTTTTGATTTTAGTTGTATTGATTGTTGTAATCTTTTTTTCTTTAGGCACATCTACAAAAATGGTTGTCGTAAAAGATGGAAATATCAAACAAATTCCAATTGAAATGCAAATCGGTGTATATCAAGACGGTGATTGCGGAATGGTTATAGATGAGCTAAAGGATGCTTCTCAGGTTATTATAAAAAGTGGAAAAACTTGGTTTTTTCATGACCACGGCGGATTTGTCAGATGGCTTGAAGATAAAGAGTTTAGAGATAGTGCAAAAATATGGGTTATGAGCAGAGATACAAAGAGATGGATAGATGCCAAAGAAGCATTTTACTCTCGTGTAGATGAGACACCGATGGGATACGGTTTTGGTGCTTATGAAAAAAATAGAGAAGATTTTATAGATTTTGATACAATGCGTCTTAGAATGTTAAGGGGAGAAACGCTGCGTAATCCGCTTATCAGAAAACAGCTTTTAGGAAAATAGTAAAAAAATAATGGAAACGGTAAATATACTAAGCATTATCAGCATCGCATTTTTAGGCTCATTTGGACATTGTATAGGGATGTGCGGCGGTATAGTTCTGGCATATTCAACCATAAAAATTGATCCAAAAAGCTCCAAAGTTTCGCAGAGTACCGCGCATCTGCTTTATTCGTTTGGCAGAGTATTTACCTACTCAATTTTAGGTGCAATATTTGGAGCACTCGGCGGAGTTGTAACATTTAGTAATACTGCAAACGGTGTGATGCTTCTTATTGCAGGGGTAGCAATGGTTCTTGCAGGACTCTCTCTTATGGGTAAAATAAAATTTTTAACCTTAATAGAGCACTCATTTTCATCATCGTCGTTTTATAGAAATTTATTTAAAAAAGTATTAAATTCCAAATCAAACTCTAGTTTTTTTATTCTTGGCATGTTAAACGGTCTTCTGCCATGCGGATTTGTCTATTTTTTTGCCATAACGGCGGCAAGTACGGCAAGTCCTTTCTATGGCGCCTTGGTTATGGCAATATTTGGTTTAAGTACAATTCCCGCAATGTTTTCTCTGGGTTTTTTAGCATCTTTATCAAGTGCTACAAACTTTAGAAATATGATGGTGAGTCTCTCTTCTTTTGCAGTTATTGTTTATGGCGTTTATACGATTTACAACGGCTATGATTATATAGTTAGACCTGAAAAAACATTAACTGAGTGCCATAGTAAATAATTTTTTTGGCTTTTACTTGCTATAATAAGTACTAAAAAAGGTATCAACTTTGAAAAGCTCAATTATTGATAGCATAAAGTCGCTCCCTCCTCTTTCTGCTACGATTGTAGAAATAAACAGAATTTATGCCGATGAAAATTCAACAATAAAAGATATGGCAAAAGCAATAGAGCATGACCATATGATTATTGCAAATATTTTAAAGATTGCAAATTCACCTCTTTATGGGTTTGGCAAAGAGATTAAAAATGCCGCTCAAGCAGTTAGTCTTTTTGGAATGAATATGACCCGTACTATTGCACTGGGAAATTCGGTAAAAAAACTTTTAAACGTGGATATGCAGCCTTATAAAATTACCTCTGAAGAGTTTGCACATATCTCATCGCTTCAAGCAGCATTGATGTTTAACTGGTATATAAAAATCAATAGACATAAAGCTGAAGAACTCTATTTGGCAGCTTTTTTACAAGAGACGGGAAAGATACTCATAGCGAGCGAAATTATTCAAAATGATGAAACCATAAGCTTTGCAAGCGAAATAGAAAATTCCAATAATATCGCCACGGTTGAGAAAGCTTATTTGGATGCTACAAGCGGGGAGGTTACGGCATTGGTGTTTAAGCATTGGGGATTTGAGAGTGATTTTATCGAGATGATAAAATATTCGGACAATCCATCAGAAGCTCCTGATGATATAAAAGAGTTCTCAACGGCTCTAAATATTATAAAAACCATAGTTCCTATAAACAAACCTTTTTCTGAGATGTCCATAAATTTCGGATTGAAAAAGGCAAGTGATGCAGGTTACAATGTTGCTCTTTTAGAAGAGGCTATCGCTCAAACAGCGGATAGTTTAAATACATGAGTAAAACAGTTACGATAATAGATACGTTTGGTTTTTTCTTTCGTAGTTTTTATGCACTTCCTCAATATCTTAAAAATGCTCAGGGTTTTCCCACTGGTTTGTTAACGGGCTTTACAAATTTTATTTCTACTCTTCAAAAACAACATGACAGTGACTATCTGATTTTTGCCATTGATTCCAAAGGTCCAACATTTAGAAACGAGATAGATGCAAACTATAAAGCACACAGAATTGCCCCTCCAGAAGAGCTTATGATGCAGCTTCCAATCGCCATTGAATGGATAGATAAAATGGGCTATAAAACGCTCGGGCGCGTCGGTTATGAAGCAGATGATATTATTGCTACCGTCGTGCGCTTCGCCAAAGAGAAGGGCTATAATGTGAGAGTGGTCTCTCATGATAAAGATCTTTTTCAACTTATAGATGACGGCAAAGTAGTTTTGGTTGATGCTATAAAGAAAAAAGTTATGGACGAGGATGCATGTTTAGAAAAATACGGCATATTTCCAAAACAGTTTATAGATTATCAGGCGATTTTAGGTGATTCTGCGGATAATATCCCCGGTGTTAGAGGAATAGGAAAAGTTGGAGCCGAGAAGCTTTTAGTTCAGTATAAAACACTTGATAATATTTATGCAAATATAGATGAAATCAAACCTCCTGGTATTCAAAAAAAACTTATAGAGTTTAAAAATTATGCCTACAGATCAAGAGAGCTTGTGACCCTCAAAGAGGATGCTTTAGAGAGTTTTGATTTTGAAGATTATAAAATGGACGTAGAACACCCTTTTTTAAATATATATGACGAGCTTGTAAAGTATGAACAAAATGCAATACTAAGAACCCTGCAGGCTAAAAATATGGTGAGTGAGCAGACGCACCAAAAAGCTGTTACAAAAATAGAGACACAGATACAGAGCGATAAAAAACTAGATTTTAAAACAACTCTTATTACAGACGCAAAAGAACTTCATAGAGTGTTGAATTCACTGGACAAAGAGACTATTGTCGCTTTTGACACAGAGACTACGGGGCTTGATTATGAGCATGACTCTTTAGTCGGCTTTAGTTTTAGTTTTAATAATAATGAAGGATTTTATGTTCCTATCGCCCACTTTTACCTTGGAGTGCCCCAGCAGATAAATCATGATGATGCCACAAAGGCCATAAGAAAGATATTTAAATCACATGTAGTAGGACATAACATAAAATTTGATCTGCATTTTGTCTGCAGATTTTTACAAGAGAGTAAGTTAGAGATTTTTGCCGACTCAATGATACTCGCTTGGCTGGTAAATCCAGAGGATGCTCTCTCGCTTGACAAGCTATCCGACAAGCTTTTAGGGCATCAGATGCTCTCTTTTAAAGAAACGGTAAAAAAGGGTGAAACATTTGCGGGTGTTGCGCTTGAAGATGCATGTAAGTACGCTGCCGAAGATGCTGTTATAACTTTGAAGCTTTATCATCTGCTTTTAGAAAAACTCTCTCTTGGTGGTGCAAAACATCTTATCAAAGAGGCGGTAGAAGTAGAGTTTCCTTTTATTCAAACGCTTCTGAAGATGGAGAGAGAGGGTATAGCTCTAGATAGTTCGTTTTTACAAAAATTTCTTGTTGAGGTCAAAGATACATTGAGTGATTTGACAAAGAAGATTTATGCTTTAGCGGGCAGAGAGTTCAATATAAACTCCACTCAGCAGTTGGGTGTTGTACTTTTTGAGGATTTAGGTCTCTCAACCGGCAAAAAAACAAAAACCGGTTACTCGACAAATGAGCAGGTTTTAAGTTCACTAAAGGATGAGCATGAAATTGTTCCCCATCTTTTAGAGTACCGCGAAGTGTATAAGCTTTTTTCAACCTATATTGAGCCGTTGTTAAAACTAAGCCGTGAGGATAAAGAGGGTCGTATCCATACCTCTTTTGTGCAGAGTGGAACGGCAACTGGAAGACTAAGTTCAAAAAATCCAAACTTACAAAATATCCCTACTAGAACAAAGCTCGGCACAAAAATAAGAGAAGCGTTCATTGCCCCAAAGGGTAAAAAGCTTATCGGCATAGATTATTCTCAGATTGAACTTAGACTGCTTGCGCATTTTACGCAGGATGAGGTTTTGGTGGATGCGTTTAAGAGCAACAAAGATATTCATCGTCAAACTGCCGTGGCTCTTTTTGGCGAGGATGAAGCAGATGCAAAAAGAAACATTGCAAAAACTGTAAATTTCGGACTTCTTTACGGAATGGGGCAGAAAAAACTCTCTGATACTTTAGGCATAACTACCAAGGAAGCAAAAGAGATAATAGAGAAGTATTTTAACAGTTTTCCTACAGTAAGAGCTTGTTTTCGTTTAATTGTTGAAGATTCAAAAGAGCTTGGATATGTGGAGACACTTTTGGGGCGCAGAAGGTATTTTGACTATAAAAATGCTTCTCCGATGTTTAGGGCAGCTTACGAGAGAGAGTCTGTAAACAGCGTCTTTCAGGGAAGTGCCAGCGACCTTATAAAACTAAGCATGAATAAAATACACAGAGTAATAGAAGATGAAAAACTAGATGCAAAAATGCTTCTTCAGATACATGATGAACTCATTTTTGAGGTTGGCGAGGATGAAGCTGAAGTCTTGGGAGGAAGATTTAAAGAGATTATGGAAAGCATAATGGAGCTTAATATTCCTCTAAAGGCAAGTATGAACATTGGAGATAACTGGAGTGAGTTAAAGTAGTGTTACATGTTAAAACAGTATAAAGAAGCCATTGAAAAAAGCAATATTATCTCAAAAACAGACCTTGAGGGGATAATAACTTTTGTCAATGATGAGTTTTGTACAATCAGTAAATACTCAAAAGATGAGCTTATAGGTAAGAATCATAATATTTTAAGACATCCTGATGTTCCACCCGAGAAGTTCTATCTTCTTTGGGAGACTATAAAAAATAAAGATATATATAAAGACACCGTTAAAAATTTAGCTAAAGACGGCACGACATTTTACGTAAATACAACAATAATCCCCATTCTTGATAAGAGTGACGCTATCGTCGAATATATTGCGATACGATATGATGTAACAAAAGAGATGCTCTTAAGAGAAGAACTTTTA
Organism: Sulfurimonas sp.; assembly: GCA_002899765.1. Lineage (GTDB taxonomy): Bacteria > Campylobacterota > Campylobacteria > Campylobacterales > Sulfurimonadaceae > Sulfurimonas. Next base: position 49,564 of record PPDH01000042.1, read on the forward strand.
AAAAAAGAGTCAGAGTATGAAGAGTTAAACAGAAGTTTAGAGAAGATGGTAGAAGAACAGACTAGAGAGCTAAAAGAGTTAAACCAGACGCTAGAGGAGCGAGTGAAAGAGGAGATAGCAAAAAACGAAGAGAGACAGCGTGTTATGTTTTGGCAATCACGACATGCAAGTCTGGGTCAAATGCTCGCAAATATTGCACATCAGTGGAGACAACCGCTTACAGAACTCTCTTTGGCGATGTTTAATATTAAAAAAGCTATGCAAAACGGTAGTGAAAATGATGTATCGAAATTTTATGCAGAGAGCAAACATATTATAAAAAATATGTCTGAGACTATAGATGATTTTACAAACTTTTTTTCTCCCGATAAAGAGAAGCACTATTTTAATATCAGTGAGAGTATTATGGAATCTATCGGGCTTTTAGAGAGCGTGATTGATGATGAGATGATAACCATAAAAACAACATTTGAGGATATAGAGGTTTTGGGAATTACAAATGAGCTTACTCAAGTTATCATAAATCTTATCAATAACTCAAAAGATGCGTTTATACACAACAGTATTCTTCTTAGAGAGATAACAATAGTTACAAAAAGAGAGAATGGTTTTGCTGTTATCGAGGTACATGATAATGCAGGCGGAATAGCAAAAGAGAACTTGGAGAAAATTTTTGAGCCATACTTTACTACAAAACATAAAAGCCGCGGAACGGGTTTGGGACTTTTTATGTCACGAATGATTTGTGAACGTGGACTTGGCGGTACACTTGATGTTAAGAGCAAAAAAAATACGACAACATTTAATATAAAGATTCCTTTGGATTAAGATGAAAAATAGAGCGCTAAAAGATATTAAGGTTTTACTCGTAGAGGATGAAGAAAATCTCGCAAGGCTTCTAAAAGAAGCAATCGGCGATAATTTTCATAGTTTTAATATTGCAGTCGACGGTGTGCAGGGGCTAGAGCTTTTTAAAAAGATAAAACCAGATATCGTTATAACCGATATTATGATGCCGCGCCTCTCAGGGCTTGATATGGCAAAAGAGATAAAGCAACTCAGCCCAAAAACTCCTATAATAATACTTAGTGCTTTTAGTGAAAAGGAGAAGCTCTTTAGTGCCATCGATATAGGCATAACCAAATATTTTTTAAAACCATTTGATACTGATGAACTCTTGGAGTACATAGGCAGTATTACTCCGAAACTCGGTAAAAAATCACTAAAGTTAAATGAGGAATTTGTTTTCAATAAAGGAACAAGCTCCCTTTATAAAAATGATAGATACGTGGCACTCTCTAGAAATGAGACTAAGTTTTTGACTCTTTTACTTGATGGAAAAAATAGAGTTGTAAGTGATATCGAGATAAAAGAGAGCCTGTGGGGGGAAGATGTTAGCGATGAGAGAGTGAGAACTTTTATCAGAAGATTTCGAGAAAAAACCTCGAAAAAATTTGTGAAAAACGTAAAAGGAGTCGGATACAAACTCTCTTTTAACGAAAAGTAGTTCTCTCTATCTTTGGTTTATAGTGAGGATCCTCACCTTCTATGGTCCAGAGTTTTTTGCTAAGGTAGCTTATTGCATTATGAAAATTCTCATCTACATGTTCCCAAAAATCAAGCTCTGCAAACTCTTTTTTTAACAACTCTTTTTCATACTCAAAGCTTTGTAAGTTTTGTAGCTTCGGCACTATAATAGTGTTTTTTGTTTCAAGATTTGCTAAAACCCACAGAGATAAAAACTCCTCACTGCAATGAATTAAAACTTTGCTTGCATACTCCTCAAAATCGCTATAACCGCTAAGCTCAAAGAGTCTTATAATTAATGATACAGTCTCGTTTAGATGGACAAAGGGCACCATTGAGAAGAGTTGACGTCCGACAGATGCACCGTTGGAGTGCTCGGCGCCCAAAAATATTCTGGCTCCGCCCTCAGTATCGCCGAAGTTGTTTGTTTTTAGCCCGATAAGACCTATATCTGTATGTCTATGTCTTCCACACCCCTTTGCACATCCTGAAAATCCGACCTGTATTCGATGTTCATTTATCTTATCAAGCGGAAGATAAGATGTCTCATCTTTTATGCTCCAAACAGCGTATGGACAAAGATTACCCGCACATGCAACTATTGTTTCGCTGAGAGCCTGCGACTTTATAGGTGAGATTGGTTCTTTAAGACCGATGAGATAGATATTTTGATCTATGCCGAATCTAATTTCAAGAGCGTTTTGTGTTGCAAAATCGGCAATACTTTTAATCTCATCAGTAGTTAGTCTTGAAAAATCTGTTTGGTAGCAAAAGGCATAGGTTGCATCTTTTAGCTTGTGAAACTCACGAAACTCTTTTTTCTCAAGTATAAGTTCGCCTTCGCTTTGGAAATCATTTTGGTACTCTTTTTTAATATGAGCCTTAAGGGTGTCCATGCCGATATCTTCAATCATATGAAAGATACGGGTTTTAGAGCGAGAAAAACGTGAACCGTGAAGATAAAATGCCTCTACAAAAGCTTTAAAAAAATCAAATACTTCCTCTTTTTTTAAAAAAATATCGGCGCTGCGTGCCACTTCTGTATTTTTACCGCCCATATAGACGTTAAATCCAAAAACACCCTCTTTTTTTGCCAATGCAAAATATATATCATTTGCAAAAAATGAAGTTACATTTGCACGGTTTCCAGATATGCCTACGGATACGCGGCGAGGAAGCATACCGACATAACGAGGATTTTTTACGATATAGTCATGCATCTGCATTATCAGCGGGTAAGTCTCTATTTCCGAGAACTCCCCGCACCCGTCATACGGGTCTGTAACTATGTTTCTTACGTTATCTCCAAAGCTCTGCCATGTAGAGACGCCAAGAGCATTTATGCGCTTGTGGATAGTTAAAACATCATCCACATCTACATCATGAAGCTGTATGCCCGAGCGCGCCGTCAAAATAATTGTTAAGTTATACTCATCCACTATGTCGGCAATTTTTTGAAAATTCTCAGCACTGATTTTCCCACCGGGAATGCGGATTCTAATTGTAAACTCATCTTCTAAAAAGTTGGTATTAAATATTCCAAAATCTTGAAGATAAAATCTATCAGCCTCAGTTAAGCTCTCAAAATCAATTTTATCAAAATCTTTATAGTACTCAATTGGTTTTAGCTGCGCTTTGTAACGCTCTCTTTTATTTAGTTTATTTTCCATGGAGCGTATTTTATCTAATAATGAATGTTATTTATATTGATATATATCATCTAAAAATGATTTGGATGTCTTTGTGTAGAAGTGAGCGGTTAAATTTATTTTTGGACTCTTTTAAATCTGCAATGCTTGTACCTGTATCTAAAAACTCTTGTATATAGTAGACATTTTTGTAGCCTCTGGTTTTTAAATCATATATAATTTTATTTATATCGTTTTCGTCTAATAAATCTCTGTGGATAGTAGTTCTGGCTTCAAAAGAGATGTCGCTCTTGATTAAAAAATCAAGTGTCTTTGAAAATTCGTCAAATTTATTTGAGTGTGTTATCCGGCTGAATTTTTCTTCGGGTGCTTTATAGTCAAGTGCCACATAATCCAAAAGATTTAGTTCAAGAAGCTCTTTTACATGTGTAAAATTTGTACCGTTGGTGTCGAGTTTTATCTTAAAACCAAGCTCTTTTATTTTGCGGCAAAATGGAACTAAATCATAAGAAGAGGCTTCGCCGCCCGATAAGACAACCGCTTCGAGCAGATTTACTCTTGTTTTTAAAAAATCGAGGATATCGTTATAGCTGTATTTGCCCTCTTTGGCAAAAACTATATCTTTGTTGTAGCAGTAATCGCATCGCATATTTCACCCACTAAACCACACTATACACGATAGGTGGTCTGGATAATCCAAGTGGGTAAATGATGTTAAATCATATATAAACTTAGCACTCAGTGAATTGTTTTCTCTGTTTGTGCTCACCGGTTTTCCCTACGTTAAAACTCTCAACAGGTCTGTGATAACCCATAACTCTTGTGTAAACGATACATTTTTGTCTTCTGTCTTTTAACATAGCCAAAGCTTCATTTTTGCTCATTATTTTTACCTCCTTTACTAAGATGCGATTGTGACTTCGCTTAAAAGCTCTTCGTCACATTTTGGACAAAACTCATGTTCGCCTGCTATATACCCATGTTTTGGACATACAGAAAAGAGCGGTGTCACCGTAATATACGGAAGTCTGAAGTTTGTAATTACATTTTTAACCAGTTTTCTACAAGCTTCTGTAGAACTTATTTTCTCTTGCATGTAGAGATGAAGAACGGTTCCTCCCGTATATTTGCACTGCAAATCATCTTGAAGTTCGAGCGCTCTAAACGGATCATCTGTTAAATCAACCGGAATTTGAGATGAGTTTGTATAGTAAATATTCTCTCCCATTCCTGCTTGAAGAATTGAATCGCCGTAACGTTTCTTATCCTCTTTTGCAAATCTGTAAGTAGTTCCCTCGGCAGGAGTTGCTTCAAGGTTATAAAGGTTTCCGGTCTCTTCTTGAAACTGAACCATTCTATCACGAATGTACTCTAAAAGTTCGATTGCAAACTCTTCTCCACGTTTATCGGCGATATCATAACTGTCACTTGTAAAATTGCGAATCATCTCGTTTATACCGTTAACCCCGATAGTTGAGAAATGATTTCTAAATCCCGGCAGATAACGTTTTGTATAAGGGAAAAGTCCTCTGTCATACATCTCTTGGATAAACACGCGTTTCTTCTCTAGTGTAGATTTTGCCATCTCCATAAGTTCATCCAAACGCTTGTAAATACCCTCTTTGTTGCCTTTATACAAGAATCCCAAGCGAGCCATATTTATGGTAACAACGCCGATTGAACCTGTCATCTCAGCTGAACCGAATAAACCGCCTCCACGCTTTAGAAGCTCACGTAAATCCAGTTGAAGTCTGCAGCACATACTTCTTACATGTCCAGGTTTATAAGCCTCTTCATTTGGTACAAGGTTTCCTTGAGCATCACGTTTATATTGTGAACCGATGAAATTTTGAAAGTATGACGAACCTACTTTTGCCGTATTCTCAAAAAGGATGTCGGTATTTTCTCCATACCAGTCAAAGTCTTCGGTAATATTTACCGTAGGAATCGGAAATGTAAACGGCTGACCCGTTAAATCCCCTTCAGTCATAATCTCATAGTATGCTTTGTTAATGAGATTCATCTCCGGTTGAAAATGTTTGTATGTCATAGATTCAAGTGCTTTTGCACCTCTTATTTTCGCCTCTTCTTCAAGTTCGCTGTCTAAAACATTTTTAAAAAGGTGAAGCTGCATAGAAGTAGGTGTCTGATCTTTTAAATCATCGGGCACAGTCCAGTCTATAGTTATATTTGTAAACGGTGATTGTCCCCAGCGAGCAGGTACATTTAGGTTGTAAACAAAACTTCTGATTGCTTTTTTAACTTCATTATACGGCAGTTTGTCTTTAAAAACGTACGGTGCCAAATAGGTGTCAAACGAGCTGAATGCTTGCGCACCCGCCCACTCTGATTGGAGTATTCCTAAGAAGTTTGCCATTTGACCTAATGCTTCGCGGAAATGTCTTGGCGCACTGCTCTCAACTCTTCCTCTTACACCGTTAAATCCTTCATCAAGCAGAACACGCAGAGACCATCCCGCGCAGTAGCCCGTAAGACAATCTAAATCATGGATATGATAGTCGCCGTTACGGTGTGCATATCCTTCTTCTTTGGAGTAGATTTTATCTAGCCAGTAGTTTGCTATAACTTTGCCCGCCGTGTTATTTACAAGACCTGCGTTGGAGTAACCCGTGTTTGAGTTGGCTTTGATGCGCCAATCGGTTCCTAAGATGTACTCTTCGATAGTTTGTGTGGAGTTGATATATGTAGTATCTTCATCGAGAACATGTTCTCTTTGCATTTTGTGTGTATGACGATATACCATAAACGAGCGCATTACATCAAAATATCTTGCTTTGTAGAGCTCTTTTTCTATTGAGTCTTGAATGTCTTCTACTGCAACAACTCTTTTGTTTTTGATGCTATCAAGAACATTAAAAAATACTGCACTGTCATAGATAACATTTTGAGACTCAAAAGCTTTTTTAATAGCGTCTTCAATTTTAAAAGGCAAAAACTCTTTATACGTGCCATCTCTCTTTAAAATATTTTCAACCATGACAGCTCCTCTTTTTTATATAATTGCGCATTTTATAAGATAAGAAGTTAAAAACTTATAATGAAATATGTCACACTCGCGTCACTAAAAGCTCTATTAATTGCCCTAGGGTATAATTGTGAGGTGGCAAAAATTTATAAAAAAATTTATCTTAGAGAAGAAGCGCAAAAAATGCAAAAATATTTAATAACATCAGAAGAATTTTACACGAATATTCCGGAAATTTTTCTCTCTAAAATGAATTTACAACTCAAAAAACATCGCCCTTCACATGTTCTTTATAGAGATAAATCAAATCAAAACTATAGCAAACTCTCTTCTGTTTTTGCAGCGGTTTGTGCTGAGTATAAAGATATAAAAAGTTTTATACATCAAGATATCGAGTTATCAAAAGAGCTACATGTCAGTGGAGTCCATCTTACGTCTGCACAATCACATGAGATAGTAAAAGCAAAAGAGTTAAATCTTGAAGTTATCATCAGCACACATACACACGAGGAGGTTTTGCAGGCTCAAAAACTGGGTGCCGATGCGGTAACTTACAGTCCGATTTTTGCATCGCCTGAGAAAGGCAGACCAAAGGGAGTAGAAGATTTAAAGGAACTCTTAGAAATATGCGAGATAAAGGTTTTCGCGCTTGGCGGGATTGTGACAAAAGAACATGTAGATATGATTGCGCAGACGAAGGCTTACGGGTTTGCTTCTATCAGATACTTTTATTAGAGTTATTTCATAACTTTTCCCGCTAAATATCCGCTGGAAAAACTCCACTGCAGATTGTAGCCTCCGCATGGGCCGTCAAGATTTACAACTTCTCCGCAAAAATACAAACCGTTGATAATCTTGCTTTGCATATTTTTTGGATTTATCTCTTTTAAATCAACTCCTCCGCGGGTAATCATGGCCATTTTAAAGCCCTCATGACCCGTGATTGTAAGCGGCGTCCAAGCAAGCAGACTTATCAGTTTTGCTTTTGGTGCTCCTGCAATTTTGCCGTATGTCACTTTTGTGTCTACTTCTGCGAGTTGACATAACGCATTTGAGAGAGAAGTCGGTGCAATTGTGGATAAAAGTTCAATAATAGTTGCATGCGGATTTTTTATTGCCTCATTTTTAAGATGCTTTGCAATCTGATCTTCATTCATTCCTTTTGTGAGATTTAACATAATCGGTACTTCGCCGTATTTGTCTAAAAGCGGGGTCAAATCTCTTGCCGCATCCAAAACAACGGGACCTCGCAAGCCGTTTTTTGTAAAGATTAAATCTCCGTGTACTCTTAGTTTGCTATGTTTTTTTAAAGCAACTCTAAGTTCTACTTTTGCTATGGTATCCGCACGGCAGCTCTCAACCCACTTCTCTTTGACATGTAGGGGCATCATGGCAGGATGCAGCTCTGTTACTTTGTGCCCAATCTCTTCTGCCATGTCATGTCCGTCGCCCTCGGCTCCAAGAGAGGGGTATCCAAGCCCGCCTGTTGCAACTATGACGTTTTTTGCGTAAAAAGTTTGTGTATGAGTTTTGACTCCGATGATTTGAGTGTCTGCATGTAGAAGTTTTTCGACCTTTTGCGAGGTTAAAATCTCCACGCCGACCCTTTGCATCTCTTCTAAAAGCGCTGAAATAATCGTTTGTGAGCTATGTGAGAGAGGAAAAACTCTAAAGCCGTCGGGTGCATGAGTCTCAACACCTATCTCTCTAAAAAAGTTTATAAGGGCTTTGTGGTCAAACTCTTTTAAAGCATCCTGCATAAAACGGCCGTTGCTACCGAATTTTGCCATGAAATCTTCACTGCTTAGGGTATTTGTAAGATTGCAGCGTCCGCCGCCAGTAGCTTTTAATTTTGCACCTACGAGGGATAATTTTTCCAAAAGAAGAACGCTTTTTCCTTCTCTTGCGGCAGTTATAGCCCCAATCATTCCTGCAGGTCCGCCGCCGACAACTATAAGATCGTACTCTTTTTTAAAATTCATACGATATTTTAGTGTAATTACTGCTTTTTTGCATACTCAAAATCTATTTTAAAATATAGACAATATCGACTTTGAATTTTTTGGGAAAATGAAATATATCTTTTGGTATTTCGACTGGAAAGCTATTCTCGATTGCTTCGATGGCTGATTTTTTAAAGATATCATGACCTGAAATAATTTTAATATCTCTTACTCCTCCATCTGCAGTTATGGTAAATTCAACCTTTATATTTCCCTCTATAGCTCTTCTTCTTGCGGATCTTGGGTAGGATTTGTTACTGTTTATACGTTTTATCAGCTCTGCGATAAACAACTCTCTTTTTGCTGTCATCATGTCATCATTAAGCTTTGTATCTGCATTTGAGATATTTTCTTGTTTTTTTGTTTGCTTCGGCTGGGAGAGAACTTTTTTCTCAACTATGTCTTGCGTATCTTCTTTTATGGGTTCAGGTTCAGGTTCGGATACCGGCTCAGGCTCAGGCTCAGGCTCAGGCTCAGGCTCAGGCTCAATCGGTTTTGGTTCAGGTTTTTTTTCAATCGGTTTTGGCTTTGGTTTAGGTTTAGGCTTAGGTTTAGGCTTAGGTTCAATTGGTTTTGGCTTTGGTTCAATCGGTTTTGGTTCTTGCACTACTTTAGGTTCGCTTTTTGGCGTGACTGTGGATAAGCAAACTTTTTTTATATCGATAACTTTTATATTTTTATCACTATATGTATCTACAGCGGTAATAAAGTAAATAATTAGTATCCCAGCTACTATATAAGCAATAGTACTAAGTAAAAATGAAGAGAAATATCTATGCATGATTTTTATAACCTAAGGAGAAATTGTAGAGGGCAGGAAGATAAAAAAGATTTAGTATCGTTCCCCATAAAAGCCCAAAGCCGATAGCAATAGCTAGCGGTTGAAATGTCACGGCTTGTGCCGTTGCAAAAAACATTAGTGATGAAAGCCCTATGATTGTAGTGACGGATGTAAGCATAATTGGTCTAAATCTTCTTGCGGCAAGAGTGAAAATATCATCTTTATGTGTTGCAGTTTTTATTGTTGCCATCATTAATATGCCGTCATTTACAATAACGCCTGCCAATCCCAAAGCGCCGATAAGAGAGGGCAGGGAGATATTAAGACCCATGATAAAATTACCTGTATAAACGCCAAGAAGCGAGAAGGGTATAACCGACATTACTATGAGAGTTTCTCTTATGGAGTTAAAAAGATACAAAATAGAGATAAAGATTAAAACCATGGCAACTATTGATGCAAGTATCATCTCTGACTGCATGCTCTTTTTTTGCTCGGCTTCTCCTTTAAGTTTTAACTCTAATCCTTCTTCTCTTAATTTGAGGATTGTCGGTTCTATTTTTTGCAACACTTCCGTTGCCGTTATTTTAGAGGGGTCTACATTTGCAAAAACATAAAAGGTCGTATGAGCGTCATCTTTAACAAGCATCTCTAAAGCGGTCACTTTTTCAAATTCGCAAATATCTTCAAGCTTTACAAAGGTGTTGTCTTGCAGTGGAATTTCGAGTTTTTTAAAACTATCTAAATCATCTTTAAAGTTTAGCGATTTTATTTTTACGTCTAAAAGCTCTTTTCCGTCATAGATTGTGGCAATCTTAAGACTTAGGTAGAGTTTTGAGATATAGTTGCCTAGAAGTTTTTCGGTAATACCAAGCTCTTCACCGTAACTGTTGAGTTTAAGTTTAATCTCATCGGTACCGACTTTTATATTGTTGCCGAAATACTCTATGCCCTCAATGCTGCTAAAACTATCTTCAATTGTTTTGACGGCTCTTATCGCTTTTTGATAATCATCACTAATGACGCCAATGCGAATATCTGCTTTTGTGTTCCCCATCTTATTTTCTACTACCATGAGGTTGTTTAAATTAAATCTATGTTTATACTTCTGCTCTTTTAGCCAAACTCTCAAATCTTTTGAAATATCCTGCGAAGATAGATCTCTGATTCTGCCTTTTGGATCATAATAAAAACTAAGGTAAGGCGTGATGTATTTATCTACAAAATTTTCAGGTTTCATTTTATGCAGCTCTAGTGATATATAGCCTACATACGGGTATATTTCGGTAGTACCGGTAGCACTTCTTCTATATCCCGCAGTAGAGCTTACATGTTTTACAAAAAATCTTTTTTGTTGTTTTAGAATCTCTTTTTCCAAAGTCTGCACAATATTCAAAGACTCTTCAAGCGTTGTTGTGGGAGTTGCTTTAAAAGTGATGTTTATAGATGAGTCGTCAAAAGGCTGAAACATTTGAAATTTTGATTTTTGTACACCGTAAAAGATTAAAAGAGGCACAATGATGATAAATGTCAACAGAAAACTTTTTTGATAACGAACAAGAAAACCTAAAGCTTTTTGATATAACAGATTTATTTTTTGCCATGAAAGCGTTTTTGATTTTGAATCTAAGATATGCGTAGCATGAATCGGTAGAAAAATAAACGACTCTATCAGTGAAGCGACAACAAGTGCGCTAAAGGCAATCGGTATAAGCTGTACTATCTCTCCAAGTTTTCCGCTTATCATTAAAAGAGGTATAAAAGAAAATATAGTGGTCAAAGAGGCTATGACTACAGGTTTTGCAACCTCTTTTGTTCCTAAAAAAGCCGCATCTTTTGCACTGTAGCCTTTCTCAATATACTGCTGGATATTTTCACTAACTACAATGGCATCATCGACAATAATCCCTATAGCGATTAAAACTCCGATAAGTGAATTTATATTGATACTGTGACCCGTAAAATAAAAATAGATAGCACCCATAACAAAAGAGGTGGGAATACCCAGTGCAATAACAAGAGCCATTCGGATATTGATTAAAACTGCCGTAAGGAGAGTGATAAGAAGAACGCCGAATAAAATGTTTGATATAACAATGTTTAGCCTGTCTTTTATGATGGTTGAAGAATCCATTCTCACGCTAAACTCAATATCTTCAATCTTCATTTTAGATATGAGTCTGTTTATATCATCTGCTATGGTAATGGCATTGCCCTTTGGATTTTGAGATATAGCAAGCGTGATAGAGTTTTTTCCGTCCGTGCTTGCAAGAGTTGAGGCATCTTCATACTTCTTGCTTATAGAAGCTATATCTTTTAAGACAATTTGCTGATTGTTTATGTTGAGTATCGTATTTTCAAGCTCATGTGAGAATTTTTTATCATTATGTGTTGATATAAAGTAAGGCTCTTTGGTGTTGTCTATCTTTCCTAGAGGAAATATGTAAGAGACTTCTGAGAAAAGACGCAAAACTTCGCTCATGGAGAGGTTGTATGCATTTACTTTTTTTTCATCAATCAAAACTTCATAAAAAAGTTCAGAATCTCCAAAGATAGTTACATCCGATATATCTTTGATAGATAGCAGTTTGCTTTTAAAGTTTTTGGACAGCTCTTTTAATTTGTCTCTAGAAACTTTTGAGGAGAGAATCGAGATATGCATAATGCTTCTTGAGTGGGCAACTCCTCTGATAACGGGATCGTCCATGTCACTAGGAAGATTGGTTTTCACAAGAGAGAGCGCATCTTCGGCGTCACGAATAGCAGCTGCTTTATCTACTCCTTTGTCAAGTTCAAGGATTACGCTGAATTTTCCAGGTGTTATTACGGATGAGACGCTCTGTACACCTGTAATATTTTTAACTTCATCTTCTATCTCTTGAACCGCCATAGTGTTTAAGCTATCTACCGAAGCTCCTTGGTACGAGCCTCGAATGGTTATAGAGTCAGGTTCGATTGCAGGAGATATCTCTTTTGGTATTTTTGTATAAGAGTAGATACCCACTGCAAAAACTAAAAAAAACAGAGTGTAATTTACTTTATAGTTCTCAATAAAAAACTTTATTATTCTTTCAAACATTTATTACACTTTTTCCTTTATCAACTGAAATTACGCTCTATTTTCATAGCCATAAGATTCATGAGCCAGTATCGCAGCACCTAAAGAGGTCGTTATCTGAGGAAACTCGGGGATAAAAATCCGTTTGCCCAACTCATTTTCGATTGCGCTGACAAGACCGCCGTTTAGTGCAGGGCCGCCGTCAAAGTAGATACCCTCTTTTATGCCGACTCGCTTTACCAGTTTGATGATTCTTTTTGCTATTGAGTAGTGAACGCCTGCTACGATATCTTCTACACTGTTGTCGTTGCCTAAGAGTCCTATGATTTCCGATTCGGCAAATACCGCACATGTACTGTTGATTGCCAGCGGCGTACCTTTTGATTTGAAGTGATATTCGCCTAATTCATCTACTTCAATCTCTAAATTCATAGCGACAACATCTAGAAATTTTCCCGTTCCTGCCGCACATCTGTCATTCATGGCAAAGTTGACTACATGTACTTCGCCATCTAGTGAAATGGCTTTTGAATCTTGACCGCCTATGTTTATGATGGTTCTGATGTCGCATTTTCCCTCTGCTGCCGCCATAGCACCCATAGCATTTGCGGTAATTTCGCTTATGTTTTCGTCCGCTTCTTTAAAAAGTTTTCTTCCATAGCCTGTAGCGACCGTATAGACCAAACTCTCCTCATCGACACCAAGCTCGTTTAGCATCTCTTTGAGCGCTTGTTTTGCATATTTGTAAAACATACTTCCGCTCGCACTTATCTTATGTCCTGAGAGTTTTTTATTCTCATCCACAATCGCAATTTTAATCGCCGTTGAGCCTATATCTATTCCCGCAAAATAACGCACTATTGTCTCCTTTTTCTATTTTTAAGTGATTCTATAAAAGCTTCTATTCTTGTTGTTAATTGTCCTAAATGGCTTGGAGAGTAGTCTGTCTCAAGATAGAGTATCGGCACTCCCGCCTTCTCCATCGCCTCTAAAACAGATCTCTGCTCCATCTCATAGACCTGACATCCTGCAAATGCCTGATAAACTACACCGTCGGCTTTATAGTCCCTAACTAGGTCCAATATTCTTCTTTTTCTATCCTCATTTTTGGTAAAAATAGGGCAGGTGCATCCTTTGAGATATCTGTCTGCTATGGAATCAACCATATCGTACATAAGCCATTCATCCACGCTTACCATGTCATTGAACATTCTGTTTGACGAGCATGTTTCATCCGCTACGATAATAGCATCGGAGAGCTCTATCAAGAGAGGGATTTTGAGATTTGGAAATATCGGCGGCGAACCCGTATAGACGATGCGAGGGCTTCTTTTTGAAGCTACGGCTACTTCATCTTTAACTCTCTGCTCACACTCATTTGCAAGAGCTTCCATTGCATCAATCCAGTTATCTATCTTGTCAAAGAAAAAAGCGTTGGTTACCAAAAACATATCCTTGCCCAAAATAGGGGAGGTTGCATTTTTTCTTAGTATATTTAGCTTATGGTAGAGATGCTGCGCATATCCCACTTTTTTAATGGCATCTTTTAGTTTTTTCCTTGAGAGTTTTGTGTTGAGGTTATTCGAGAGATCTTTCGTAAACTTTCTCACGCTTCGTCTCCAGTACTCTCTGCTCTCATGACTCTCTTTGGTTCTTGGAAACTCCATATCGTAAACTTCAAATCCCATGTTCTCTATAATCGCACCCGATTTTGCTTTTTGATCACATGTAGTAGGAGAGATAACGATATCGGGCTTGTCAGAGAAGTTGTTGGAAGCGAATTGTCCAACCGTCGCTTTTACCAAAGGGCATGATTTTGAGGGGAGCAGGTCGCTTCCTATCTCATCATCCGTGTAAAAACCGTTGCAAAGTCTTAGCGGAACCGCATCAAGCGCATGGATTATCTCAGATGGAACTTGAATACACATGGTTCCGACTTTAGCTTTGTCGCTGTGAAGAGGCTCATGTTTACAATGCACTCTCTCATAGAGGTCGTAAAAGTACTCCATCGCTTTTGGAGTCTCTTTAAAATCATGTTTTATCTTCTCCAAAACGGCAGCAGCTTCCATCGCCTTATGGCGGTTTTGTCTCTCTTTTGGCGTCTCAATTTTATGTTCAGTCATCTTTTTTCTCCAACTTATCCATCTCCATCCTTTTTGCAAAGCCACCTTTTGTCGATGTAAATAGCTTCATATTTAAAATATCTACATGCAGGGCATCATCCTCAGTACAAGCGGCTACACACTTCATACAAAAGATGCAGTCGTCTCTGAGTATATTTGTACTTTTGACATCATCGGCGATATCTTTTATCTGCATATCGCAGACATTGTAGCAGTCACCGCATTTTGTACATTTGTCGCCCTCTTTTTTGAGTTTTAAAAGTGCGGCGTCGCTAAATATGTAGTGCATGGCACTCATCGGGCAAAAAAAGCAGAAAAACCTTTTCTTAAAAAATGACCCAATAAGAAAAAGACCTGTGAAAATCAGGCCCAGTGTAGTGAGTATCATCGCTGTTTTTGTTGAAAAATCCAAGCTCCACTGAGATACATCGCCTACAAAAAGAGGTGTTATCATCCTGCCGGGGCATATTTCGCAAAATGCGGTTCTCCACTCGCCGCCAAGAAGCCCCATGCCAACACCCATCGGTGCTAAAATCACAAGGGCTAGCATGATATATTTTATCTTTTTGAGCTTGTCAAACTGAGGCTGTGTGTAGCTGCTAAATCTAATGCCCATCTTTTTTCGCAGTCCCGTAATCCAGTCCTGCATAGTTCCAAGAGGACAGGCATAGCCGCACCATGCTTTGTTAAAGATGATAAACCAGAGTAAAAAAGTGACAAAACCGATTAAAACCGAAATGCTTGCCGCACTAAAGAGTACATCCAAAGGGCGGGCAAGCTGATGCTGAAGCGGCAGAAAATAGCACATTCCTCCGACTTCTCTATCATATCCGCAGGAAAAAACAGGAATGCTGTTTCCCAGATTGATGGCAAAGTAACCGCCGTAGATAAAGATGACAAAAAAGAAGAGCTGCAGCCAAAATCGAAACTTTCTGATATCTGCCTTATTGATAAAATCTCTAATCCTTTTCATTGAAAGATACCTCTTTAAACGGTTTTTGTCTTCTTGCTCTATACCAGTAGATAGCAAATCCGGATACGATTATACTTAGCAGAGCCGCAGATAATCCGTAGGCGTAAGAGCTGTACTGTGAGCTGTTTGGATAGTAGAAAGAGGGATATGTTGCGCTATATCTAATCTTCTCATACTTTGTACTGTTTATATCTCCCTCTATATCTCTCATGTAAGATGCCGTTAATAAAAACTCGTTTTTATATCTTTTGTTAAATTCGCTCCACTTTGGAAAATAGTCTTCAATAAGCTCAAAAGTTGCAACTCCATCTTTATCGGTTTTTAGACTCTTAGACCAGAGAGTTTTTGTGCTTAGCTTTACATCCGCTCCCTCAAGAGGCTCTCCCTCAAGCAGAACCTGAACTCTTATCTTTTCGCCAGAGTATAGATTGTGGTAAAAAGTCTCATCATCTTCTCTGATTCTTACTATATCAAAAGGAGTCTCTTTGATTGTATGTGCTGCCATCTTCTCTTTGTCATAAACTGCATCGTTACTGTGGTTAAATCTCATAAACTCATACTTTGCGGTTTTTACATGCAGTGTATCGTCATGTATCTTTTTATCTATATAAAAAAGGTTGTAGTACCCGTTGTCGGGCATTTTAAAGCTTACGGATTTGCATCCCGGGCTTTTTGAAGCTGCTGTCTGTGTTGTGTTTAGATTTGCATCAAGCAGGTATAGCTCCGCTTCTATCGTGCCTAGACAATTTTTGTTGCCCATGTCGTCTTCAAAAACAGGCCACACCTCTTTTGTCGGAACTCTATCTCTTGCTCCGCCGTGATTGTGTCCGCCGCCGTAACCTTTTTTCTTGATTGCAGGATTTTCCTGTGAAAAATATATGCTGTCGTTTATCGCAGGTTTTTTAAAAGTATATGTGTTTGCGGGTCTAAAATCTTTAAGAGCATTTTTATACGCTTCATCAAATGTAACAATCTCTCCGCCGTTTGCTTTTACAAACTCCAAGGCATCGTTTTTATCTGCAAAAGCAAACTTGCTGCTTTTTGTCATAATGCCTCTTTGTCTGCTTCCTAAAACATAATAAGCCTCTTTTGCGTTTATAAATTTTAAGCTCTTCGCATCAACAGCTTGAAGATCTTTTAGTTCTGTTTTGTTGATTGAGACCTCCTGCGCTAAACAGTGCATGGAGCAAAACTGTTTTATCTCACCGTTCTGTTTTGCCGCATGGTTGGCTTTGTAGGAGTTTGAGAGAGTCATACCGCATGTCGCACAGCTCTTTTTATCTTTGCCTTGTTGTAAAAGTGTCGCTTTATCGGCAGGAACACTTTGGAAAAGTTTTTCGCTTCCGTGATTTCCATGTCCCCCTGATGCTTTGCCGTAAGTTTTAAATACATAACCCGTGTACATGTTGACACCGAGAAAAAAGATGATTAAAGAGGCTGCAAAAGGAAAAGCGGCTATTTTTCTTAGTCTTGACACTTCTAAGAGTTTTACTCTTTTGTATAGAATGATAACTGCCCAAATGATTGCAACCCATTTTAGCAAACCAAATACATGTAGCCAGCCATCCCCTCTGTTTGCCAAAGGTGCCACATCTAAAGTAAATCCAAATCCATAAGCAAATCCCTCTGTTATATGCTCGTAGCCTTTGAGAAAAAACATCTCAAGAGAATGGGCGATTGAACCGAGTATAAAGAGAGGCGCATAGGAGTATCCCAAATCATAAAACGTAGCGTTAAAATCTTTTTTGAGTATTTTAGAGGCTATAAACATGCCTATAAGTGCGGCTGAAATAGTAAAAATAAGTGCATAAACAAAGGCAAACAAGCCGATAGTGTCGATAGAGCCAAAATCTATATAGTTTTTTAAAAATTCGGCTGTTTGCGACCAGATCATGATATCTGCTGCATTGCTTCTTCCAATGCCGTGATGAAACGACATACTGATGGATATGGAAGCAAGGATAAGTATATATGCCCAAACCTCAGCTTTAAGGGGTTGAAGTTTTGAAAAAAGAGAAAATGATGGCTTTTTAAATTTAAAACTAACGGCTTCACATGCGCTGCTGCAGTCCATGCAGAGCGTACAGTCCGTCATGGAGTTTCTGTTATCAAACGTAAATGGTTTTAGATTGTAAGGACATGCAGTAGCACACTCAAAAGTTCTGCAATCGCTGCATGCGCTCTTGTATGTGCCAAGCCAAGTAAAAGAGAGTTTTGCATAGGCTCTTGTAAATGTTCCGATGGGGCAGATGTATTTGCAGTAGCTCATATCTTTGTAGAGAAAGTAAACTACAAAAGCGATAAGCGTCATAACAGTAAATAAAATCGCCGTGCCTTGAGCAGTTCTAAAGAGCCCAGGAAACATATAGTAAACGCCCCACCACCCAAATACAAGTAGCAGCACCCCTATAAATCTGTTTTGCATCCATTTTGGCATGGTTTTTTTAAGACCATATTTAGTGATATATTTTCCCATAAATCCATGAGGGCAGATACCACAAAAGATGCGTCCAAACGAGGGAAGAGTCAGAACCATAAACAAAGACCAGAAAATTCCCCAAAAAACAGCTGTGGTAAATGTGTTCTCTTTGCCGGTGTGTGCAAAACCAAAGTAAAGAGCGTATACAAACAGCACCGAGACTGCTATCTTTAATGAGAGTAGAAATTTTTGATTTTTAAACAAAAAACCAAGAATTGGTTTTGCATAAATATCATCTTTATCACGTTTTATAAAATTTACCATTTTTGTCCTTTGTTAAAGTATTAAAATACCATTGAGAACAAGCACTCCTACTATCATAAGCAAAAGTGCCGCCGCGCGTTCTATAAAAAGCCTGTAAGAGGAGAACTGAATCATAAATCCCTTAATAACTTTTGATACTATAAATCCGTAAAACAGAATTGAAAACATAACGGCTCCGAGTCCGAAAAATAGCCCCAGCCCTATAGTGTTATAAATATTGCTGCTGTTTGCCGCAACTGCCAAAAGTGCCATTATCGGGGCACATGGATTTACGGACATCGTTGCACCGATAGCAAAAAAACCAAATTTATCTGATTTAGGTTTCTTTATTAGCTGTGTTGTGTGTTGGCATGAAGAGGTGGGGTTGAAACTTTTATAGAGCAAAAATGCTCCCATGCCGATAGTGCTAAAGCCCAAAATAAATCCGAACAAAGAGTTGTCGTTAAGTAGTTGTTTTACCCAAGCAGAGCTAAGATAGGCAACCATGGCTATAAGCGTATAGCTCATTATCCTGCCCAAACTAAAGGGCAGGATAATTCTCAGTGCTTGTTTTGTAGTGTTTGAA
This sequence comes from Sulfurimonas sp., assembly GCA_002899765.1. Lineage (GTDB taxonomy): Bacteria > Campylobacterota > Campylobacteria > Campylobacterales > Sulfurimonadaceae > Sulfurimonas. The sequence goes on from PPDH01000042.1 coordinate 67,972, forward strand.
TTACTAACAAGCAGAGGCGTTAAAAACGGCATACATGAGAACATACATGCCGTTGCTCCATAAGAGAGACCTATGATAAAGATTGAAAAAAAAGCCGTAAATTCCATAAATAATCTCTTTTTCGGCTAGTTTTTTTCTGCAACTATTCCAAGATTTGTAAAGTTTTTTTGTATTAAAGCATCCAAAAGAATTACAAAGTGGTCAAACTTTGCATTTTTATCACAATTTATATGAATAGGCGTATCTTCTTTATAGTCACATAATTTGTGCTCTACGTCATCTATGAGAACAACCGTTTTGTCAAAGAGAATCTTTCCGTCTTGTTTAATTGTAATAGTTAAATTTTTTTTATTTTCCTGTTTTGCTGCTACTTCTGACTCCGGAAGATCAACAGGAATAACTCCCTTCGCAACAAAAGTAGCAGTGGTTAATACTATTACAAGAAGTACAAGCATGATGTCTATAAAAGGCACGACATTGATAGAATCAAATTTTTTAATTTGCATGTTTTTTCTTTTGATGAATATCCCAAAGAGCTAAAACAACCTCGATTTTTCTAGCCAAATGGTTATAAAACACCGTAGCAGGGATAGCTACTAAAAGACCCATCGCCGTAGCTTTAAGAGCAAGTGCCAAAGATGTCATGATTATCTTAACATCCAAATCATTGCTTTGCCCCATGGCATAAAAGGTGATGATTATCCCAAATACGGTACCCAAAAGACCAATATATGGAGCATTTGAACCAAATGTTGAGATAATGTTGATATTGTTTGTAAGAACGATTTCAAGTTCTTCTTTTGTCTCAAAATTGCTTACATCTATGCTTTTATAAAACATAAGTCTCTCAATCCAAAACCAAAAAGCGATGAAACTCATAACTCAAAGAAGTCCAATAATGCCATAATCAACACCATCTTTAATTAGTTCTATGTTCATATATCTGCCTAATATTAAAATTTAACCGACAACCCTGCCGTATATACTCTGCCTGGATTTACCGTAATTGATAAATCTTCTGCATTAAAAAGACCGTCTTCATTTCTGTCACCGCTTGATCTTGCCGTGTTGTAGTAAAACTTATCAAAAACATTGTCTACTCTTGCAAAAAGGTTATACTGATAATCACCTATTTTATTTGTGTAGCTTGCAAGCAGGTTTAATGTTGCATGACCCGGTATCTTGATTTGATTTAAATCATCTGCGTAATACTCGGATTTTGCATTTACCTCTGATGTTAGTTTTAGCTCATTTATCGGCATATAGTCTAAAATAAGATTTAACTGATGCTTCGGAGTTCTAGGGATTTGGTTGTTAGTTGCATCAAAAAATGTAACAATTGAACTACGATAACTACCGTCTAAATCAATACCGAAATTATCATACTTTGTATAATATGCATCAAGATAGGTATATGCAGCATTAAATGACAACTTATCAATAACATTGCCTATTACAGAGAGCTCTAAACCTCTATGTTTCGCACCTCCGACATTATCCCACATGTCTGTAGTATCCGTATCTCCATAGTTACCTGATGTTTTCATGATAAAGTCTTCTCTGTCAATTTGAAAAATTGCAGCTTCGTACGTGATTCCTTTTGCTTTTGCTCTAAGACCTATCTCATAGTTAAATGATTTTTCAGGATCTAAGTCGGGATTGTTTTGGGTGCTTCCCCATGCACTAGTGTCTCCGGCGTAAAGTTGATTAACCGTAGGTGCTCTAAAACCCGTTGAGTAATTTGCATAAATATTTAAATCATCGTTTATCTTATAGTTCATTCCCAGTCTGTATGAGTAAACTTTGAAGTCATTTTTAATATTGTTGTTTTGGTAATCTTTATAGTCCAGTTTAATTAAATCATAGCGAATGTTTGCAGTTGCACTTAAATCTTTTGTAATTTCCTGCTTGTACTCACCATAAATAGCGTAAACGTTTTCATCTGTAGTATCATCGCTCTTTGCATCGCCTGCTAAGTAGTAATCAGGAGTTACGGAGTAAGAAGGGTAGTATCTTACCAAAGCTTGATTGACTCTGTAGGTAGATTTGTTTTCATACTCGTTAAATCTTAAATCAAGACCCAAGAGAGTAGCAAACGTGTCAAACGAACTTCTATATTCACTCTTTACTCCTCTTTGTATTTGTGCATACTCGTTGTCATAAGTATAATCACTATCATCAAGAGAAGGATCCGAAGCTCCGCTGCCGTCTTTTGTTTGCGGTGCTGACATGTAAGACGTGTCGTCTGTATAGATATATCCGTTTACAAGCAGATTTGAGTTGCTGCTAAAATCTTTAGAGTATGTAAGAAAGAGTTTTAATAGTTCAACATCATAATCTCTTGTGTAATCTCTATTGTCTTGATTTCCATCATAAACAGATTCTGGATTTGTTCTTGCCGCTGTTTCTCCGCCTACGGTTCCGTGTGTATCTTTTGCTCTGTCTGAATACTCAAAGCCAAAAGATATGTCAGATGTATCATCAAGATAGTATTGAATTTTACCGTTTAAATATTTTGTTTTATAGTCTGAATCTTCCCAGTAACCATCAGATTTTCTTTGACTTGCCTGAATATGAAAACTTAAGTCATCATTTGCGTAACCGCTTCTTGCCAGGACTTTTTGATAGCCGTCGCTGCCGAACTCAACCGCTCCGTAATTGTGGTTGTATTTTGCACCTTTTTTTGTTGTAATAATAATCGCACCTGAGAGTGCATCATCTCCAAATAGGTATGAAGCCCCGCCTTTGATTACTTTTATACTCTCTACATTATCAAGGTCAATATTTACCTTTCCTGTTCTCTCAAATACAGGAACACCGTCGATAACAACGGCAACGCCTGGTTTTTCACCCATATACATCTGGTTCTCTACACCTCTGAGGTGAATTTTTAGCGAATCACCTGAAGTATACTCTGTCGTTACCCCGGGAATTGATTGTAAAAGCTGCTGCACACTTTCTGCATGTGCTTCATCAACTTTTTCGCCGCTAATCGTAGTCGTAGTTGAAACCTCAGTTTTTTTTGTGTCAAACTTACTGTCGATAGTAGAGGACTCAACCTGGATTGTTCCTAAATCCGACGCAGAGGCACCAATTGCCAGAGCGCAGATTGCTGAAAGATATACCCTTTTTTTCATCTATTTACTCCATTTAAGTAATTTTTAATTTTGTCATACGGCGAAGTATAATAAACAAGTGTTACTTTTGTGTTAATTTTAAGATTTAAATAAAATTTAATAATGAAATGTATTATGAAGGTGTATAAATTTTTCCCAGATAGGCGTTTTGGTTCGGAATAATAGAGTTTTTTACTCTCTTTTTAGATTGCCTCACTTCTCATTTGCAATAACTGTCATTGCGAGAAGCCTGCGACGAAGCAATCATAAGTATAATCATTTTTTAGCGGTTTTTTATCCTGTTTTTATACCCTGTGTTGATACGCAGGCGAAGTCCGAGATAGTAAGCGTATGTTATAGCTTTTTTGAGCAGATAAGCACTGTATCCTTTTACTTTTATCACACCAAAAAGCTCACCGCTTGCCCAGTTTCCGCCAAGAGCGATAAATACGCCAAGTACTTTTGCATCAAATGGTTTTATATTTTTTTTGTCTATTTTTTTACGGATAGATTCTGCCACATACTCCGCACTTCTCTCGGCAGTTTGCGCAGTCGGGGGCAATATATTTTGTTTTGCATCTCTAATCTCGACACAATCTCCTATGGCAAAAACATTCTCTTTGGTGCCGATATTTAGCATCTCATCGGGAATAAACTGAGAAATTCTATTTTTTTGTGTATCTACACTCTCGTTTAGTTCAGATGCCTTGATACCGCCCGTAAAAATCATAAAGTGGTACTGCAGCGTATCTCCGTTTTTAAAGTAGATGGTTTTGTCATCCATTTTCTGGATAAAAGCGTCTGTTAAAATATTGACTCCAAGAGATTCAAGTCTTTTGTGCGTACTCTTTACTAAAAAATCGCTCATTCCTGGTAAAATCGTCTTGCTTGCATCTATAAGGTGGATTTTTATGCCCTCGACTCTGTTTCCTAGTGTTTTTTTATAGACTGAAACAACATTTGCCATCTCCGCAGCCACTTCAACACCGCTTAGTCCTGCTCCTCCTATGGTCAAATTTATATCCTGCGAAGCATCTTCATTTTGAAGTTTTTTATAGATAATATTTTCAAATTCTACTCTGAAGTTGTGCGCTCTATTTAAATTTTTTACACCGAAACTATGTTCTCTAAGCCCCTCGATAAATGAGAAAAAGTTTGTTTTTGCCCCTGTTGCGATTATAAGATAATCGTACGTTATTTTACCGCTGCATACTTCTACATGTTGGGATTCAAAATCGATACATAGCGCATTGTCATAAACAAAATTGATTTTTTTCTCAAATCCGTTGCACCAATCCTGCAGGTCAATAACCACGTCATGTAAGTCAAATCTGCCTGCTATATAACCATACGCTTCTGTTTGGAGATAGTGATAGGGATGTTTATCTATAAGCGTTACATCTATATCTTCATGTTTTGCCAAAAATTCGATAGCGCGAAGTCCGCCGTATCCTCCGCCTATAACAACTACTTTTTTACTCAAATTTTGCCTTTTGCGCCATAAAATGGCTAGAATTATACAAAAAATTACTTAGGTTAAGAATGACGATTGAACAAATAAGAGAACTGTTGCAAAACAGCGCTAAAGATGCAGCAGATGAGTTTAAAAGACTCTTTCACGGGCGCGGCGGACTTTATGAAGGGTACAAACATTTAACTATAGACTCAATTGATACTATCTTACATGTATCGCTCTATTTCCAAGAGAGAGGTGAAAATGAACTCATAGAGATGTTAAAAGAGTTTGCAGCTTCAAGCAGATATAAAACTGTCGTAGTTCAAAGACGCTATATAAAGGGTGCTCCAAGCGAAGTTATTCTAGGAGATTTAGAAGAGAATCTCTTTGTAGTTGAAAATAACATGAAGCTAAAACTCAATCTTCTCTCAAATCAAAACAGCTTCTACTTTCCCGATATGAAAAACGGCAGAGCGTTTGTGAGAGAAAACGCAAAAGATAAAAATGTGCTTAACCTCTTTAGCTATACATGTGCCTTTAGCGTCGCGGCAAAACTCGGCGGCGCACGAAGTGTGGTAAATATCGACATGAGCAAAGGCGCACTTTCTGTAGGGCGTGCTAATCATCATCTTAACGATATAGATACAAAAGGTGTTAGTTTTTTACCTTACAATATTTTAAAATAATTCTCACGCATAAAGAAAAAAGGATTGTACGATTTGATTATCATAGATCCGCCGAGCTTTCAAAAAGGGAGTTTTGAAGCTACAAAAGATTACCAAAAAATCATCAAAAAACTGCCCGAAATTGCATCGCAGGAGTGTATACTGCTTGCATGTCTGAATTCACCGGATTTGGACTCAGATTTTTTGATAGAGCTTATACGCGAGTTTGCTCCCGGTTTTACATTTATAGAGCGTCTTGAAAATGTAAAAGAGTTTGCAAGTCAAGATGAAGAGAGAAGTCTTAAAAATCTTGTATTTAAAACAAAGGTAACATCTGTGTAGCCTTTTTAATTTATAATCGCACAAAAAAAAGGAATGTATTGCGCGATTTTTTTAAAAAATATACGGAAATAATTACTGCCACTCTCATTTTTTTAACGATATTTACACTTAAGTATGATTTTTATAAAGTAATTATACTTATGCTTGAATTTATTGTGATTATTGAAGTAGTAAAAATGATTTCTGATTTTATACTCAAAAGAAAACTAAGGCTTCGTTTTGTGATTGATGTCTTTATCATCTTTCTAATCAGAGATGTCATAATTTTATCGACACATAAAGTAAAAGAGTATAACGATATACTCTTTTTACTCTTTGTGATTTTTGTCTTTTTTATCTTTATAATATTTGCTATTCGCTACTCTCCTACACAATTTACAAACAGTAAGTCGCTAAAAGAGCGGATTTGACTTCGCTGTATTTCTGAGTGCCTTTTAATTTTTTGACTATTTGCAGACCAAAGCAGATAGCCGTTGCTGGTCCTCGTGATGTCATAACATTAGCGTCTTGCACGACCATCTCTTTGTCGCTGAATCCATCTTCTCTAATCTGTTCTTCCATGCTTGGATAACATGTATAGTTGTGTTTCAAAACTCCTGCCGTATGAAGTGCGAGAGGTGCGGCGCAGATGGCTCCTATGTTTTTGCCCTCTTTATCCATCTCTTTGAGAATTCTTTGGATATTTACATCATCACGCAAAGCTACAGTTCCGCCCCAGCCTCCGGGCAGCACTATCATGTCAAGAGTTTTTATATCAACGTCGTCTATAGTCATGTCGGCTAAAACTCTCACGTTATGCGCGCCTTGAACCGTCATAGCGGCATCCAAAGAGGCAACCAAAACCTCAATCCCGCCTCTTCTTAAAACATCTATAATATTTATCGCCTCAATCTCTTCAAAACCGTTTGCCAAAGGCACTAAAACTCTGCTCATAATCTCTCCTCATATTTCTATATTTTAAATTCTATACTTTTAATGTTAGGATTTGCTTAACTCTGATAAGAAACGAGAAAGAGTGAGAATGGGTCTGTGTATAAAGCGCTCTTTACTTTTTTTTAGTATAATCACTAAATTTTAACAAAGGTAAAAGAGAACCTCATGATAGATTATCAAACCATTAAACCTTGGCTCTTTAAGCTAGAACCGGAGAGCGCACACCATCTTGCGGAATTTGTTCTTAGATTGCCAAATATCTGCCAAATACCTTTCAACCCGTTTTTGGAGTCCCACTTTGTAACAAACGAGATTTTAAAACAGGAGCTGTTCGGGCGTACTTTTTTAAATCCGATAGGACTTGGTGCAGGATTTGACAAAAATGCTACCATGATTCGCGGCATGCAGATTTTAGGATTTGGTTTTACCGAGATAGGAACCGTTACGCCTAAGCCTCAAGAGGGAAATCCAAAACCCAGAATGTTCCGCCATATTGAGGAGCAAAGCATTCAAAATGCGATGGGCTTTAACAATGACGGACTCTTGATGGTGCAAAAAAGATTAAAGCAGAGATTTCCTTTTACAACCCCTATTGGCATAAATATCGGCAAAAATAAAATCACGCCTGAAGCCGAAGCTATAAACGATTATACGACGCTTATCAAAGCGCTTCATGAGCTGGGGGATTATCTGGTTATCAATATCTCATCGCCAAACACTCCTGGTTTAAGAGATTTGCAAAACGAAGAGTTTATAACAAGACTTTTTCAAGAGGCAAAAGCGATAACCACAAAGCCGATTTTACTAAAAATAGCGCCCGACATGAGTAAAGAGGATGCAGTAGCACTCACAACGCTTGCGGTAGAAAAGGGGGCTGATGGCATCATAGCTACAAACACAACCGTTGATTACTCGCTTGTAAAACACCCAAAGGAGATAGGCGGACTTAGCGGCGCAGTTCTTTGTGAGAAGAGTTTTGAGATGTTTGAAGCGGTTGCAAAAGAGCTTTACGGTAAAACGACACTTATATCAGTCGGCGGTATTGACTCTGCCAAAGAGGCTTACAGACGCATAAAAGCAGGAGCTTCTCTTGTTCAAATCTACAGCGGTCTTATCTTTGGCGGACCCGACATGATAAAAGATATAAACATGGAGCTTACCGAGCTTATCCTTGCAGACGGTTACACAAATATCACACAAGCAATAGGCGCGGATAGAAAATAGCATGAAATTTCTTTTGGCACTCACACTAATTTTAGGAACATTAATGGCATCATCACTACCAAAATATGAAACAAAAACACTCAAGAATGGACTGCAAATTGTTGTTATACCGTTAAAGAACAATACAAACGTCATCAGCACCGATATCTTTTACAAAGTCGGAAGCAGAAATGAAGTTATGGGCAAAACAGGAATTGCACACATGTTAGAGCACATGAACTTTAAATCTACAAAAAACCTCTCTGCCGGTGAGTTTGATAAAGAGGTAAAGAGTATAGGCGGCATAAACAACGCTTCAACAAGCTTTGACTACACACATTACTACATAAAATCAAGCACGCAAAATCTTGATAAATCGCTTGAACTCTATGCAGAACTTATGCAGAACCTAAATCTAAAAGACAAAGAGTTTCAGCCTGAGCGTGATGTTGTAGCCGAAGAGAGACGCTGGAGAACAGAGAACTCTCCTCTTGGTTATCTCTACTTTGCCCTCTTTAACAACGCTTATGTTTACCACCCTTATCACTGGACACCGATTGGTTTTATGAATGATATCCAAACATGGACGATTCAAGATATCAAAGATTTTCACAAAACATACTACCAGCCAAATAACGCGATTTTGATGGTAACGGGTGATGTAGATCCAAAAGAAGTTTTTAAAAAAGCCAAAAAAAGATTCGGACATGTAAAAAACGGAACTAAAATCCCTGAGTTTAAATTTGTAGAACCTGAACAAGACGGACAAAAAAGAGTTACTATAAAAAGAGAGAGTGAAGTTGAGATGATTGCTCTTACTTTTCACATACCCGACTTTAAGCATGAAGATCAAGTAACGCTGAGTGCAATATCTGAGATTTTATACTCGGGCAAAAGCTCAAGACTTTACAAAGAACTTATGGATAAGAAGCATCTTGTAAACAGTGTATATGCGTACAATATGGAAAATATAGACCCGGGTCTTTTTATATTTTTGGCTACATGTAATCCTGGAGTAAAAGCCGAAGATGTTGAAAGTGAGCTTATAAAACAGATAGAGTTGATAAAAAACAAACCGGTAACGCAAAAAGAGCTTGAGAAAGTAAAGATAAATTCTAAAGCTGATTTTATCTACTCACTGGAGAGCTCAACTTCGGTAGCAAATCTTTTTGGAAGTTATCTTGTACGCGGAGATTTGACACCGCTTTTGACTTATGAAGAAAATATTGAAAAAATTACACAAGAAAAAGTACAAGAGGTCGCAAACAAGTACTTTAACTTTGACAAATCAACAACACTTATTTTAAAAAAAGGGAACTAAATGGATATCGTAACAGGTTCAACAACTGCGCTAATCACTCCGTTTAAAAATGGAAAACTTGATGAACAAACCTATGCGGATTTGATAAAAAGACAGATTAAAAACGGCATAAACGCAGTTTGTCCGGTCGGAACAACCGGAGAGAGCGCTACTCTTACCTATGAAGAGGACAGACGATGTATAGAGATAGCGGTTGAAGTCTGCCGCGGTACAGATACTAAGGTGCTCGCAGGTGCAGGAAGCAACTCGACGGCAGAAGCGGTAGAAGCCGCAAAAACAGCTCAAAAATGCGGGGTTGATGCTATATTTTCCGTTGCACCTTACTATGTAAAACCGTCTCAAGAAGGTCTCTATCAGCACTATAAAACTATAGCCCAAGCCGTTCCTGAACTTCCTTTTATGCTCTATAATGTTCCAGGGCGCACAGTTGTCGATATAAGTGCGGATACCGTGATAAGACTATTTGATGATGTTAAAAATATCTACGGCATAAAAGAAGCAACGGGAAGTATAGAGCGAAGCGTAGAGCTTCTCTCTCGCAGACCAGAACTTAAAGTATTTAGCGGCGATGACGCGATTGACTACCCAATCCTTGCAAACGGAGGAGCAGGCATAACTTCCGTTACGGCAAACCTGCTTCCAGACCTCAAAAGTGAACTTGTAAAATTAGCTCTTAGCGGTGATTTAAAAGGCTCAAAAGCACTAAATGATATGCTTTTTCCTATCAATAAGGCGCTTTTTTTAGAGTCAAACCCTATCATGATAAAAGCTGCCATGTATATAGCAGGACTTATTACTACATTGGAGTACAGACTCCCTCTTGTCGCCCCAAGTTTGCAAAATATGAAGATACTAGAAGAAGTTATGAAAAACTATAAGATTAAGGGATTGTAAAATGAAGGGAAAAACTTTATTTGTAAGCGGTGGAACTCGTGGAATAGGCAGAGCGATTGTTTATGCTTTTGCTGCAAAAGGGTGTGATGTTGCATTTACTTATGCGACAAAAGCAGATACCGCAAATGAGATTATCGCAGACATTGAGTCAAAATACGGCATAAAAGCGCGTGCTTATGCGCTTAATATACTTGAACCTGAAACGTACAAAGATGTATATGCAGAGTTTGACAAGGATTTTGAAAGACTTGACTTTTTTATATCAAATGCCATTATATCGGGTCGCGCAGTTGTCGGCGGATTTGGTCCTTTTATGAGACTTAAACCAAAAGGTTTAAACAATATATATATAGCAACCGTAGATGCTTTTGTCGTAGGTGCTCAAGAAGCGGCTAAGAGAATGGAGAAAACGGGCGGCGGAAGCATCATCAGCATGAGCTCAACAGGCAATCTTGTATACACTCCAAACTATGCAGGGCATGGAACAAATAAAGCTGCAGTTGAAGCAATGGTTCGCTACGCAGCAGCAGAACTCGGTGAGAAAAATATCAGAGTAAACGCAGTAAGCGGCGGGCCGATTGATACGGACGCTCTTAAAGCTTTTCCAAACTATGAAGAGGTAAAAAATGAGGTTGTTCGCCGCTCTCCGCTATCTCGCATGGGAGAAACTGAAGATTTAACGGGTGCATGTCTCTTTCTTTGCGGAAGTGAATCTTCATGGCTGACAGGACAGACAATCGTTATTGACGGCGGAACTACTTTCCAATAACTACACATATTTTTTGAGATAAATATTTTTCAAATCTCTTTTGAGGAATATTTACTCATATGATGTTATCATCCAACCTATGAAAAACATAGAAGAACTCATTGAATCATTAAATCTTATCTATTATGAGTATGAAAAAAGCTCTAACTCTTTTATACTTGATAGAAACTATTCTAATGAGCATATCTTTGAAGAACTTATAAAAATAACCTATCTTCTGAGCAAGCACAATATAAATTTTTTTGTCGATGAAAAAAAATCTCTCGTACTAAATGCCGATGACTCCTTTTTTTCAAAAATAAAAAGATACATCGGTTCATTTTTTCAAAACATCAGAAACAGCTCTTTAAACATCTATATTTTAAACGACAAAAAAGTCAAATGGGCTAAAAATATGCCGGTTATCAAGATAGAAACAATAAAAGTCGACTTTGATTTTTCAAAATATGACGCACTTATTTTTACATCTAAAAATGCAATCTACTCGCTAAACTCATACAATCAAGAGTGGAGGGCAAAACCTATTTACGCTATTGCTCCTCAAACTGCAAAAGTTGCCAGCAATCTGGGGGCAAAAATTAAATTTGTAGGCAAAGAAAAACATGGCGATGAATTTGCAAAAGAGTTGGTTCCTCTTTTAAAAAATAAAAAAGTGCTCTATATAAGAGGCTCAAAAGTTGTCTCAAATCTTGTTGATACTCTTAATGCAAACGGAGCAGTTTGTGATGAAGCGATTGTCTATGAAACAGTTTGCGTCAGCTTCAAAAAAAAGATTAAGCTTCCAAAAAAATCTCTAATAATCTTCTCTTCACCCTCTACGATAGAGTGTTTTTTAAAAAATTTTCAGTGGGATGATAGTTATAAAGCAATCTCCATAGGACACACTACCAAAAATTATTTTCCGCCTTTTATAACTCCTCATGTATCTGAAACTACCTCTTTAGACTCTTGCGTAAAAAAAGCCATTGAGTTAAGCAATTAAAAAATTTAATATCTGATTGAATATTGAAGAGTATAATTGTATCAAATACATATTGAGGAGAAATTTAGTATGAAATCTATAAAGACCGTAACAAAAATTATGTTAGGTACTCTTATGTTTGGCACTGCTGCAACGGCTGAGCCAAACCTTCCTCCACCGATTGGGGACATGGTTAAGATTGAGAAAATTGCAGGACCCGCAGGAGCGTTTGTAGCAAAAGAGAACTTTCCAAAAGATTACTTTTTGATACCAAAAAATCTTCCCTATTTGGTAGGAATGACGCTTTATGACTCTTCTAGTTCAAAGTTAGGGTTGTCTCAAAAACAGATAGACGCTATTTTGAAAGTCAAAGAAGATTTAATGTCAAAAGCCGTAAAAAAAGCTCTTGTTATTAAAAAACTTGAACTTGATATGATGCAGCAAATATCTTTTAAGCATAAAAGCCAGAAGGTAACAGAACTTTATCCGAGAGTTGATGAGATAGCAAAATTAAGAGCTGAACTTACAAAAATTCATTTAGAGTGTATCGAGAAAGTAAAAGCCGTTTTAACACCTGAACAGTTTGAAGAGATGCTTGATTACGGCGTTGTAAATATGTTCTAAAGTACATCGCCTCTTGGCGATATACTCATGTTAGATTACTTTATAGCAATCTTTTTAGAAGATTTCTGCTCAATTTGAAGTTTTGGGATTACGACCTCTAAAACGCCGTCTTCACATGCTGCTCTAATATTTTCAGTATCAACTTTTTCAGGAAGCGTAAAACTTCTTTCAAATTTACCGTAGCTGCTCTCTAGTCTGTAGTAGTCTTCTTCTTTAACTTCACTTTTCGCCTCTCTTTTACCTGAAATGGTAAGCATATTGTTCTCCACGCTGACATCAATATCCTCTTTTTTCACACCGGGCAAATCAACATCTATATGATAAGCGTCTTTGCCCTCTCTCGTGTTTACGGCAGGTTTAAAATCTACCAACGAGTCACTGCTTACATTTTCATCTAAAGAGCTTAGAAAATCATTGAAAAAATCAACACCTCTTTTTCTTCTATAAGATTCTACCGGATTTAAATATCTTGAAATTAACATAACAAACTCCTTGTCTTTAAATTATTTTAACTCAAACACTCATTTAAGTTGAGAAAATAATATAGGAATTTTAAAAAAAGTTTTGCTACTTATGTAGCATTTTTGTTGATTTTTCAAGCAGTTTTTGAAGGTTTACGATTTTAATATCTTTTCTTCTTGTATGAATAATTTTTTCTTGCTTTAGCTCTTTTATTGCCCGCTCAACTACATGTCGAACCGTTCCGAGAAGTTTTGATATTTCGCTGTTTGAGAGATTTTGAAGAAGTTTATATTTAAAAGTGCTCTGCGGATTTATATTTTCTAAAAGAAGATGCATAAGCCTCTCTTTGACATCATAAAGTGAGATTTCACTTGCCAGAGTCTCTACGTGTCTCATCTTAGCGGCTAAATATGGAAAAAAAATCCTGTTAAAAGTAGTGTTGTTCTCTATCCAGTATCTTACTTTTTCGATTGGCAGCTGAAGTACCCGGCAATCTTCCAATACTTCATATGCAACTTCATGCGGCTTCTCATCCAAAAGCGATATGACGTCAAACATATCTCCTCTTTTGTATATAAAAATAGTCTGTTCTTTGGCATTTTCAAAGTTTATCTGATATGTTTTTACTCTGCCTTCTATTACTATATAAAAATGTTTCAACAGGTCATCAACAGAGAAAGGAGATGAGCCTTTTGAACAGCTTAATGTTTTTGAGCAGCGGTAAAACTCCTCTTCAAACTCTTTGTCGGCATCATGAAGCAACTCTATATCGTAAGATTTTGTACTCACTTGTTCCTCCGTACATGTAGATTCCCTCTATTCTATCATTTTTGATATAATTTTAACAATTTTACGTCACAAAAGGAAAATTTTTGACAAGTTTTTTATTAGAATTTAGTATGTTTCCTACCTCAAGCGAGTGCAGAGACGGCTCTTCCGTATCTAAACATGTAATCAAAATTATAGATGCCATTGATAAGTCGGGTGTGGCATACCAGTTAACGCCTATGGGTACGGTTATAGAGACTGAGACTATGAAAGAGGCACTCGCAATCATAGAGTTGGCGTATGAACAGCTTAAAGATTGCGAGAGAGTCTACTCATCTTTAAAATTTGACATTAGGCACAACCAAAAAAATAGATTAAAAACAAAGATTGCCTCTGTAGAGAAGGTTTTAAAGAGAAAGATAAATCAGGTATGAAAAAACAGGTTTTTAAAAAGGAAATAATTTAATGTATATTTACGATTCTGTACAAAAAACAAAAAGAGAATTTATCCCGCAGGAGAGCGGTAAAGTTTCGCTTTATGTCTGTGGACCCACTGTTTATGACGATGCTCATCTGGGACATGCAAAAAGCGCTTTGGTTTTTGATTTGCTTTCGCGTGTGTTAAAGGCAAACGGTTATGAAGTGGTTTATGCCAGAAATATCACGGATATCGACGATAAAATTATCAAAAAAGCGCAGGAGAGCGGCAAAGAGATAAAAGAGATAACTGATTTTTATACAAATGCTTTTCATGAAGAGATGGGCAAGCTAGGAGTTATCAGACCGACTATCGAGCCAAAAGCAACAGAGTCTCTTGAGGCAATGTTTGCACTCATACAAAAACTTCTTGATAACAAACATGCATATAAAACAAGCCAAGGCGACATCTATTTTGACACATCAAGCGATAGCCAATATCTCAAACTCTCACATAGAATTCAAGATGAAAATGAGAAAAAACAGCGCGTAGAGAGTTCTTTGGAGAAAAAAAACAGTGCAGATTTTGCTCTATGGAAAAGCGTAAAAGACGGCAGTATATCTTTTGAGTCTTCTTTTGGAAAAGGTCGTCCCGGCTGGCACTTAGAGTGTTCTGCCATGATAGAAAAACACCTTGCAAAACCAAATCAAAAATTTGCGGTAGATATCCACGGAGGCGGGGCGGATCTGCTCTTCCCACACCATGAAAATGAAGCGGCACAAACCAGATGCGCCACAAATCATGCGCTGGCTGCATACTGGATGCATAACGGTTTTGTAAATATTGAGGGCGAAAAGATGTCTAAGAGTATTGGTAACAGTTTTTTCCTCAAAGATGCGCTTAAAATCTATGACGGCGAAGTTTTACGCTTTTATCTTTTAAGTACGCACTACAGAAGCAACTTTAACTTTAACGAAGAGGATTTGCTAAGTTCTAAAAAAAGACTCGATAAAATCTACAGACTTAAAAAGCGTCTTTTTGGACTCTCTTTTGAAAATGTAAAAACTTCGTTTCAAAATGCGTTGCTCGAAACGCTCAGTGACGATCTCAATATTTCGGCTTCTTTGGCGCTAATTGATGAAATGATTTCCCATGCAAACGAAACGCTTGACACGGCAGGAAAGCATAAAGAACTTAAACATGACACGCTCTCAAATTTGGCGTATATCGAAGAGATTTTGGGATTTGGTGTTAAAAATCCATATAAATATTTTCAATTCGGCGTTGATGAAGAGACAAAAAGAAAAATTGACATGCTTATCAAACAAAGAGATGAAGCAAAAAAAGCAAAAGATTTTGCATCTTCAGACGCGCTGCGCAACGATATTTTAGCTTATGGAGTCAACTTGATGGATACTCCTCAAGGAACATTTTGGGAAAAGATATAAGAGTATCTCTAAAAACGCACTTTTAGACTGTCACGACTTCTTTGAAGTATCGCAGTGACTAGGTTTCGTCATTGCGAGCAAAGCGCGGCAATCTAGTTTTTAGAGGTGTCCATGATTCTAGTTTGATATTAAAAATTTTAAAAAAATAAAGGTACACATGCAAGCCGATAAAAAGACCATCTACTCTTGGGCGCTTTACGACTGGGCGAACTCGGCTTACGCTACTACGGTCATGGCGGGCTTTTTCCCGCTCTTTTTTAAATCCTACTACAGCGCGGACACACTGGCTACTACAAGTACCGCAAACCTTGGAATTGCGAGTTCCGTATCCAGCCTTGTTATAGTCCTTATAGCACCGCTTTTAGGAGCAGTCGCAGATGCAGGCTCGTTTAAAAAAAGGTTTCTTTTTATCTTTGCTTATCTCGGCATCTTGATGAGCGCAATGCTCTCGCTTGTCGGAGCGGGAGAGTGGCAGGCGGCACTTTTTATATATATTCTCGGCAATATCGGCTTTATGGGTTCAAATATATTTTATGACGGACTTTTAAAATCCGTCTCAACTAAAAAAAGTGTCGATTTTGTCTCAGGGTTAGGTTTTGCACTCGGATATCTCGGCGGCGGAGTACTCTTTAGTATCAATGTCTGGATGTTTGAGGATTTTGCTTTTTTTGGATTTGAGAATCAAGCCGCTGCCATAAAAGCAGCATTTGTAAGTGTCGCACTTTGGTGGGCGCTCTTTTCTATCCCTCTGTTGCTGTTTGTAAGAGAGGATAAAAGCACACATGTAACTACAACTACAAAGCTAAAAGAGGGATATTTAAGACTCAAAAAAACTTTTGTTAAAATCAGACAGCTTAGGCATCTTTCCCTTTTTTTAGTCGCTTACTGGCTCTACATCGACGGCGTAGATACTATTATCAGAATGGCGGTTGATTACGGTATGGCGCTTGGATTTGACTCCTCAAACCTTATTTTAGCTCTCTTGCTTGTTCAGTTTGTAGGATTTCCCGCGACACTTCTTTTTACTAAAATATCTGAGCTTACAGGAACAAAGGGTGCGATTTATCTTGCTATCTCTATCTACCTGTTTATAATTATGTGGGCGGCTGCAATGAATGAGGTTTGGGAGTTTTATATGCTTGCCGTCATGATTGCTCTCGTTCAAGGCGGTATTCAGGCACTTAGCCGTTCTTACTATTCAAGAATGATTCCGGATGGGTATTCGGCTGAATTTTTCGGTTTTTATAACTTTATAGGAAAATTTGCGGCAATTTTTGGACCTCTTCTTATCGCTGTTGTAGCGCTTGCTACCCAAAACTCAAGAGTCTCCATTGCTTCTATTTCCATTTTATTTATATTAGGTGCAGTTCTGCTCTATTTTGTTGATGAGAAAAAGGGAGAAAAAGAGCTCCATAATGCGCTTACTTAGAGGACTCTAGCTCACTCTTTATAGCGTCTCTTACTTTTTTTATTATCTCTGCGTACTCCATAGACTGCGGCTCTATGGGTTTTAAAAATGTCACTTTTATCTTTCTGGGTCTTGGAAAA
Organism: Sulfurimonas sp.; assembly: GCA_002899765.1. Classification (GTDB taxonomy): domain Bacteria; phylum Campylobacterota; class Campylobacteria; order Campylobacterales; family Sulfurimonadaceae; genus Sulfurimonas. Next base: position 84,900 of record PPDH01000042.1, read on the forward strand.
AGCATTCCCGCTCCAAGTGCCTCATAACTCCCCTCGATTACAACGGGAACGATAGGCGTGGCGAATGTTTTTGAGAGCATTGCAAAGTAGGGTCTAAACTCCAAAAGTTTTCTATCACGACTCCTCGCTCCTTCTGGGAAAATCACTAGATTATTTCCGCTTCTTATAGGAAGCGCGCAGTAAATCATCGTCTCTTTGAGGTTTTCGTTTGCATCTATCAAAATAGTCTGCCCATGTTTTGCGATTGGACTTAAGAGTTTTGTACCAAAAACCTGTTTATATGCTAAAAAGAAAGTTTTTTTTAAAATTTTGTAAGTAAGGGCAGACTCTATCAAAAACCCGTCAAGCATACTTTGATGCGAAGGCGCTATGATACATGTATATGAGGGGATATTCTCGACTCCTCTGACTTCAAGACGAAAATAGAGCCGAAAAAGCGGATAAAGAAGAGTCTTGTAAAGAGACATGATAAGCGCAGAGTATATTAATTTCTTATCGATATTTTCCCTTAGCAGCTCTTCGTAATCAAATATAACAGGCTTTACATGTAGACTCTGTTCTTTAACATAGGCATAAAGCGAGTTAACACTCATCATATGTGAAAAGAGCGCCTCCTCCATTTTTACGCCAAAACTACGCTCTATGAATACAAAAAGCTTCACATAGTTAAGCGAATCTAGTTCAAGGTCAAGTTCAAGATGAGAAGAGGGCAGAATCTCTTTTTCGGTCATAGTTGCTATGTATGATTTTAAAACTCTATATACCTCGTCATTTGGCTCTATCTCATGTGCTGCTTGTTTCTCTTTTTTAATCAACTCTTGCGGTATATTGCTTCCAAGCGGAGCCGTTAAAATTTTAAAACCCTTTATTTTCTCGCTCTCTTTGGCTTTCATGTTGTAGAGTTCGACGGCGTACCATCGTATCTCCTCTTTGATATTGATGATTTTTGCCTCTTTTAGAGCCTCAAAATCGGGATAGATAAATGCAAAGGGATGTTCTTTATGTATGATTACCGCTATCTCTTTTACAAAGTGCGAATATGAGAGAACTTTTTCTTCTATTTTTTTTAAATCCATTTTATCTCTTAGCTCCAATATTGGCTTTATAATACCTAAGAGATAAAGAGAATGTCAAGCCCTCTTTAAGAGCCAAAAAGCTAAAATACGCAATAAATTCATAAGGCTTTTTTTGTTAAATCTACCTAATATTTTGGCATCTTCACGTATTATTTTGGCTCCGATTATGTTTTGGATTATCTTAAATCCAGACTACTTTACGGATGCGGGTTATCATGTCTCGTGGAACTACTATTTTGCCTCGCTTCTTTTTGTTCTAGCAAGCGTAACGGACTTTTTTGACGGTTACATCGCAAGAGAGTGGAACCAGATGACAATGCTTGGCGCAATCATCGACCCGCTCGCCGACAAGATGCTTATAATCGCCGCATTTTTGGGACTAATGATGATAGGAGAAGCAAGCGCTTGGGCTATCTACATTATCATCATCCGCGAGCTTTTTATCACTGGAATCCGCACCGTAGCGGTAAGTGAAGGGTTAAGCGTAAAAGCCTCATGGGCGGGAAAAGTAAAAACCGTTGTGCAGATGATTGCCATCGGATTTTTGCTTATGCACTGGCCCCTTGGTAGTGAACTTCTCTGGTTGGCGGTAGCGCTCACGCTCTACTCAGGTTTTGAGTATCTTTGGGCGTTTAGAATAGCACTTTTAGGAGTTAAAAAGTAATGAGTTTTTTAGTATCTTTAATAGTAATATCCGCACTTATCTTTTTTCACGAACTCGGTCACTACTTTGCAGCTCGTGCAATGGGTGTGTATGTAGAAGTTTTCAGCATAGGTTTTGGACGAAAAATAGCCTCGTTTAAAAGATGGGGAACTTAGTGGAAAATAGCAGTAATCCCTCTTGGGGGATATGTGAAAATGAAAGGTCAGGATGACAGCGACCCTACGAGGAAGAGTTATGATGAAGACAGCTACAATGTAAAAACACCTTCGCAAAAGATTTTTATCCTGCTTGCAGGTCCATTGGCAAATTTTGTTTTGGCTTTTTTGCTCTACTTTGTTATCGCTCTTGGCGGACCAAATATCCTCTCTCCCGTGATAGGAAATGTAGTAAAAGATTCTCCCGCTTTCGTTGCAGGTTTGGAGACAAACGACACCATACGCTCCATAAACGGTACTTTGATTACTACATGGAAAGAGATGGCAGAGGTTATAGAAACATCTGAGGGTCAGCTGAATTTTGAGATTGAGAGAGCGGGTCGTCTTTACTTTATAGCACTTTCGCCAAAAATAACACAAACCACAAATATGTTTAATGAAGTGATAGAAAAAAAGATGATTGGCATAGGAAGTGCGGGAGTTTCGCATAAACTTGAACTCGGTATGGGAGAAACACTCTCTTATGCAAGTGAGCAGACTGCCTTTGCTTCTACTTTGATATTTACGGTACTTAAAAAACTCATAGTAGGAGAAGTTCCCGCAAACGAGCTTGGCGGGATAATCTCCATAGTAAAACTGACATCGGATGCAACCGATGCAGGCTGGATGAGCGTTCTGTTTTTTGCCGCACTCATCTCCGTAAACTTGGGGGTTTTAAACCTTCTTCCTATTCCTGCGCTCGATGGCGGACATATCATGTTTAACCTCTATGAGCTTATTTTTAGACGTGAGGTAAACGAAGAGATTATGGTAAAATTAACCATTGCGGGCTGGGTGATACTTTTTTCACTTATGGGGCTTGGACTGTATAACGATATAAATAGACTGGTGGGGTAAAAATGAAAACCGAAATGAATGATGAAGAGTACAAAATCTATATTGACGACATAATAAGAAGAGTAGAGTTTGCAAGAGTAAGATTTGATGAAAAACATATAGTTAAAATCGTAGCAATAAGCAAATACTCTAACGCAGATGAGATAGCTAAACTCTACCGCATAGGACAACGTGCCTTTGGCGAAAACAAGGTGCAGGATCTGCGCGCAAAAAGCAGCGAGCTTGAAGATTTGCCGCTTGAGTGGCACTTTGTGGGAAATCTTCAAAAAAACAAGATAAACAACCTGCTAGATATAAACCCCGCTCTTTTTCATGCGCTGGATTCGCTAGAACTTGCACATGAGTTGCAAAAAAAGTTAGAAGCAAGAGAGATGACTCTTGAAGCGCTTCTTCAGATAAACTCCGCAAAAGAGGAGTCCAAACACGGCGTAATGCCCGAAGATGCGGTTGCGATTTATAACCAGATAAAAAAAGAGTGTCCGAATATTCACTTAAGAGGCGTTATGAGCATCGGCGCACACACCGAAGATAAAGCGGTAATAAAAAAGAGTTTTGAGACTACTTACGGCATCTACAAACAATTAGAAGGCGCAACAATCTGCTCCATGGGAATGATCGGCGACTTTGAACTAGCTATCGAGTGCGGCTCCAACATGGTAAGGCTTGGTTCTTTGATGTTTAATAAGTAACTTCTGCCGCATCATTGCAAGTTCCCACTCTGTCATTGAGATTGCCGCGCTTGTCATTGCGAGGCTTTAGCCGCGGCAATCTCTAAGTGCGGCAATCAAATCTTTAAAAATTCTCTAAAATTATGAATAATATACTCTTTTGTTATTTTTTCTTTTGTCTCTTTTAGCTTTTTTAGTCTTTGAGAGAGTATATATTTCTCTACTATATTTAAATTCTTTATTTTGTTATAAATAGTAATAATAAACTCAAAATCTTTATTCATATCTTCTGCGCATGATTCTACAAACAACTTTTCTATATCCTTGGTATCTTGTAGTTCAAAAATTTTACCATATATATAAAATATTTCTTCATATGTAAATAGAGGTTTTATAGATTCTTTTGCATATTTTTCTAAGACTATATTTATCTCTCTAAGTTTATCGGCGTTATCACTCTCTTTTTTATAGCTAAACAGATATGCATAAAGATTGGGCTTGCTTTTTTTCCAGTTACGCAGAGTAGCTCTTGATACTTCAAATTTATTTACGATATCTTTTATCTGTATCAAATTATTTATCCTTTTAGTTTATACAAAATGATACATTTAAAATAATTAGACAAAAAATATCCATAAATCTAGGTTATACTAAACTATTTAACATCATTTTAATAAATTTATAAATATTATTGGCAATATATGAAATATTTTATATTGCTCAATTTTATTTATTAAAAAAGACAAAGGAGAATAAATAATTATTAGTTAGATTATACACGGCGTACTTTATAATATATATGTAACATTTTTTATATCTATGTACTACACAAATTAAAAAGATTATAAAATGTAACGCTAAATATAACATTTAATGTTTAATATACACAAATGCAAAAGATAAAAATATTAATAATAGAAGATGCAAGAACTCAAGCTATGAAACTAAAGAGTCTATTAGAATCGACAGGCTATAAAGTAGTCGGTGTTGCATCCGACTCCAATACCGCGATTGCTTTTGTAAAATCTACAAATATTGACATTATTATTACGGATATACAGATTAAAGGCGAACTAAACGGCATCCAAGCCATAGAATTAATTCACAAAACAAGAGAAATACCTACGATTTTTCTTACTGCTTTTCATGATGATGCCATATTAAGAGAAGTTTCTAAAGTGAATTTTACAGGTTATATAGTAAAACCCTATCTTGATGAGCAGCTGCTAAGAGAAGTTAGACTCGCTACTCTTCGCTATGGGTTAGAAAATATTAAAGCAGTTACCGAAATAGGAAACGGTTATCATTTTAATCAAAACGAAAGAAATCTCTACTGCTGCGACAAGATTATTGAACTTACAAAGCAAGAGCTAGCACTGATGCAGCTACTTATACAAAATATCGGGCAAGTTGTGACTATGGAGGCTGTTGAATTGATGCTTTGGTATGACAAAGCCGTAAGTGAGAGTAGCCGTAGACAGCTGCTCTTTAGACTAAAAGCAAAGATTCATGGACTTAATATAGAAACGGTTAAAGGTGTAGGTTACAAACTTCATAAAGAAGTTTAGTCGCTTCCTATTTTACATGTTATCTTTTTGGAAACGAGGTTGAAACCTCGTCAACGACGAAGCTAAAGTATCACTTCCAAACAACAATATTTCACACATTAACATCTTGACTAATTTCTTTACAAATTAAACTAATATAACACTGGATATAACGATGGATGAGTAAACTACCCTGTTTATCAAACTAAAAATCAAATACAAGGCAGGATTAAGTTATGGAAGAAAGCAAGTTACTTTTAGCGGAGTTGTACACGGCATACTTTAATAGAGCGCCTGATGCGGCAGGGTTGGCGTATTGGGTAGGTGAACTAGAGGGCGGCGTTATGAACTTTGACCAAATAGCTTCAAACTGGGCAAATGAGCAACCGGAATTTACCGATACTTATGGTGAAGATGTTGATAGCGACGCGCTAATCACTCAAGTATATGCAAATGTACTAGGACGAGAACCTGACGTTGATGGTGCAGCTTACTGGAGTGCAGAGCTATCAAATTGAAACATTCCTATGAATCAGTTTATTCAAGCTATAGTCAACGGCGCAAAAGCAGCTAGCGGAAGCGCGAGCGATGCAACACTTCTAAGCAATAAGGCTCAAGTCGGTGTAGCAATGGCAGATAGCGGCATAAATGATTTGGCTTTTGCTGCGCAAGTTGTTGCAACAGTAACGGCAGACCAAAGCACGGTCGGTATAGTTGAGAGTATTATAACTATGGCAGCGGCTGATACGGCTGGACTTGCAAATGCAACGTCAACACTAGCGTCAGTTCAAGTTATCTTAGCAGATACTGATTCAGCAGCTACTCTTACGACAACTCTAGCAAATCTTAAGACCGTTATGCAAAACCTAACAGAAGATATAACAGCGGGTACAGTAACAGATATCGCTGCTACTCTAACTGCGGCAACAGCGACGGTAGAAGCAGCGACAAAAGATGCATCGTTTGTAGCGGAGCCTGAAACACTTGCAAATAGTATAGCAACTAATCCGAGCGCGGTTGAAGAGAGTGCTGCTGCGGTTGTCGAAGAGGCTGCTACTCCTACTGAATCTACAACACCGACGACTACTCCTTCAAGCTGCGGAAGTTCAACGCCTGCTCCGACTTTTACGGTAACAAATACGGAAGATTTCATAACATTCGGCGGAACTGCGACGGGAGATATCTCGATGAGTATAACTGATGATGTTGCTACATTTACAAGAGGCGGCATTGATGCGACGACGACTGCTGCTCTTGGCGGTACTGATGCTATCGCAGGAATTACCGTTGCTAGCGGACAAACACTAGCGGACACTGCGGCTGATTTGACTGGATTGACAATTGACGGTGAGGGAACCGTTAATGTAACTGCACTTGAAGATACTTTAGATGCCGATTTATCGGGGATTACGGCTACTACGGTTACGGCGACAGTAGTAGGGACAGACATAAGCACTCCATTAAATATGGAAACAAACTTTGGAAAAGCTGTAGTTACGCTTACTGAGGGTTCAATCGATATTGCAGGGCTGGTAACATTAGGCACTGCCTCTTTCATTGTGGATGCAGGGGCAACGCTTAGAGTTGAGCAGAGTCTTATAAGCGGGCTTAATGTAACAGGTGAGGGTAATGTCTACGCAAATTTTGATGGTACTAATAATGATGCCGATTTATCTAATGTACAGGTTGAAGGTGGAACCTCTGCAATAGTCATAGGTAATGCTGATCTTTCACAAAACACCACTTTGGATAATGTTAATGCCTTTAGTGTTTGGGAGACAAATTACACTCTTACTCTGACTGCAGAACAAGCAGCTAATGCACAGATTGTTAATGTTGGTAGTGTGATTATAAAAGATATCGATAGTACCACAGACTTTTCAAATTTAATTGTTGCAGATACTCTAGCTGCTGTAGAAGGAGTTGTAGCTACTACTGTTAATCTTAGCAGTGTAGATCTATCTAAACTGACTGCTCTTACAGTTGACGATGAAGCAGATACTGTAGTCACGGCTACGGTAACCCCTGAACAATACGCAGCGTTAGTCGGAAAAGTCACACTGGGTACTAATGATACACTGGTTTCTACAGATACAGACATCCCGACTTCGACTATTGCTTCAGCTGCATTTGATGAGAACACAGGCACTTTCACACTAACAGGTACAAATTTTAATACCATCTTAGAAACTACGGAAGATGCCACAACCGATGTAAAAGCGAGACTTGACTGGAACAAACTGAGCTGGGATATAAACGGCGACGATGATTCTACGACAAATGTAAGTTTTGCAGTAAGCGATATCGGCTCCGCAAAAGTTACAGATGCGACTACGCTTACAATCACGCTGACAAATACAAAAACAGCGGCACTCATAGCTACAGCAGGATATGGAGCTACGGACAATGCGGATACACTCGATGTATCAGCAGGATTTATCAGAGATATGTCACACAATGCAGCTACTACGGATGCTGCTACAGATGCTGCTGTTGTTATTACACAAGACAGTGCGGCTCCGACCATAACAAGTGTAACGGTAGCAGACGGAACTTATAAAATTGGTGATGCGGTAGCCGTAACGGTAACGGCAGAAAATGATGAAACGGGATTGACTCTAGCAGGAACATTCAACGGACAAATATTGAGTGCAATCACGGATAATGGAGATGGAACTTATACGGGTACTTATACGGTGGTTTCAGGCAATACAGATGTTGCTGATGAAGGAAGTGTGACGACAAGCATCACATTAACCGACGCAGCGAGCAATGAAAGTACAGCAACAACAAGCGTAACGCTATCGGGAGAGAGCATCGATGCTACTGCTCCAACAGCACCTACAGGTGTAACCTTAACTCCGAGCGGCGGAACGGTAGTAACCAACACTTTAAACGGTACAAATACCAACTTGACGGCATCCGCAACTATTACTGCAGGAGAGGCTACTGGAGGTTCTGCCGTGTTAAAAGTAGACGGCACAACCATCGCAACAGATAGCACGATTGCATCTGAGGATACAACAGTAAGTTTTGATATCGGCACAAGCGAAACCTCAGCACTCCAAGCAGCAGTTGCAGCAGGCGGTACGGTTACGGTAGAGGCGATAGACGCGGCAGGAAACGCTACGGCAAGCACAGCGAGCAATCCGACACTTACTGTTGATTATACGGCTCCGAGTGCAACATTAACATATTCTACTGATGGCGGGTCAACATATTCATCGACTATAGATACAAAAGATGCAGATACACTAAGAATCAAAGCAACTTTTAGTGAAGCTATAGACGATACCGCAGGCGCTACGATAGCGATTGACAACTCCGTATTGGTAGCAACCGCTATGACAAAAACAAGTACAACGGAATACTATTATGACCTAGATGTTCCAAGTGGAGACATAGCTGCTGCGAGCGTTACCATAGGAGCAGCAAAAGATGCAGCAGGCAACACTATAATCGCAGCGCCTACAAACCCAACTTTTGCTATCGACAATACTGCAACGACAACTACAATAAGTGCCATAGATATATCAGCCGATACAGGAACATTGGATTCGGATTTTATTACAAAAACTGCATCCCAGACAATCACCGCTACATTAAGCGCTGAATTAATAGCAGGAGATATCGTATATGGTTCAGTTGACAATGGAAGTACATGGACAAACATTACCAATAAGGTAAGCGGTACAGCTATCAGTTGGGATGGAGCTACACTCTCTGGAGAGAGTACGATAGTGCTAAAAGTTTCAGACGCAGCAGGAAATGACGGTACGCTAGCTACACAAGCTTATACACTTGACACTACTGCTCCGACGATTACCGCTGCACCGTCAGTAGCTTCAGAGACAACGATATCACTAACTGCAAATGAAAACGCTATTGCGGGCATATATACCGTCGAACCTGCTTTGGTTGGTTCTGCCGTATCTTTAACGGCAGACCAGTCTGGAAGTATCACGGTAGCCGCTCAAGATACTGTTACGGCAGGCGTGATAGTAGTTACTGATGTTGCAGGAAACTCGACTACGAGTACAAGCGTCGGCTTGGGTACAACGGCGCAAGATGCCCTATATGGCGATGAAAATGCAAATTTAATATTCGGTTTTGACGACAACGATTGGTTTGAATCAGGTGCGGGTAATGATACTCTCTATGGAGGTGCAGGTGCCGATACCTTTGTATTTACCAGTGACAACTTTACTACGGACGACATCATAAACGGCGGAGAAACCGATGCTTTTAATAGTATCTATATCACTGATGCTGCAACCATCATAGATGAAGATTTTACCAATGTAACAGATGTTGGACAAATCGATTTAACAGGTGGATTAACCCATTCGATCATATTAGGAACTAATGCTTCTTCGGCTTTTACTTACACAGGAGTAACCAATAAGCTTGGCATAGGCATCATGAACGGCGAGACGGCAACATCTTTGACGGTAGATGCTTCTGATGTTACTATAGGTATTACTGTAAGCAATAAGCCAAACAGCGGTGATGCAGGTATTACCGAAGTAACGGGTGGTAGTGGGGATGATATGTTTATCTTTGGTGCGACAGGAGCTTCAACGGTTCATTTTGCAGCAACGGCAACAGACAATGGTGATGATAATATTTACATTGCAGAAGCAGCTAGCAATGTGACTTTAGATTTTTCAAGTTTCTTAACAACTGTTAGTGCTAATACAACAGCGGTTGATTTTACCTCAGGGTTAGATTTAACTACAAATAATTTGTGTATAGTTTATAACTTCACCGAGATGCAAGTTCTTTCTTCTAATGATATTGCCACAAGTGCCGGTGCAAGTAAAATAGCAGTTGCAGACAACAGCAAAGCAGTAGTTTTTTGTGATAGTGTAGATGATGCTACTACTGATGTTTCAACATGGCATATTTACTATATCGAAGATACAGACAGCAACGGTGGAAGTCAAACATGGGAAGTAACTCTTGTCGGGCAAGTATATGCCAATGGTACAGGTGCAACTGCAACAGAGATTGGCACTATTACATTTGCATAGATGCTGATTTGAATTTATTTTAATAGTGTAATATTTTAGAAGCAAGGATAAATCCTTGCTTCCTGTTTATATATTATTAAAGATAAGGATATATATTGATTTCTGAAGTAAAAAGAAGCTTATCAGAACACATAAGTAAGAAAATGCAAATATTATTGAAAATAATTTTTGCATATATGACATTATTAATTGTTATCAGTTTTAGTGGATGCACAATAAAAAGTACCTATCATTTTCGCAGTAATAATTTAAACGCTAATTATAAAAAAAATATTATTTTAATACATGGATTAAATAGTGATACTAAAATTTGGGATAGTAAGTTTATAGATAAAATATCAAAACAATATAAAAGAAATGTATACACATTTGAGTATCCTACAAATTTAATAGATTTTTTTAATGAAAATGACAGTTATGGAAATATAGTTAATCAATTAAAGTTATTTATTGATAAGAATCAACTAAATAATATTATATTTATTTGTCATTCTCAAGGTGGTATAATTGCACAAAAATATATATTGCAAAATTTAAATAAAATCAATACCGATAAACTTATACTCCTTGGTACGCCATCAATAGGGAGTGTTTTAGCTGATTATGCAAACTTTTTTCCTTTTAGCTCAATTCATCTTAGTAACTGAACTTTCGCACCTAATTCCAAGCAAAAAACCAATAAATAATACTGTTTTGTAGGAACTAGTGAGAGTGTTTCTTATCAAGCTTGACAAATAGTA
>PPDH01000022.1:0-65676 GCA_002899765.1 Sulfurimonas sp.
TTGCCATCCATTTCGATGGACGGCTTGATGATGCTTTAGATTTGTGATACAATTTTAGGAATTATCCGATGCTGACACGGAATCTTGAACACTACCGAATATGATAATATATTTAATGAATATCTTACTTCTGATATCGTGTTAAAACTTTTTAATTTGTATAATGCAATTGAAAGAAAAAAATTTGAATTAAAAGATGAAAAAAGTTATTTTAATCATGCTACATATTACATAATGTATTTTATTTCCATTTTAAAAGAAAATGAAGAGGATAACTTAATGAATTATTATGAGAAAGCTTTAAAGAGAATAGAATATATAAGAGAAAAAGAAAAAGAAAAATTAATAGATGATTATTCGGATCCAATTTTATTTAAAGGAAATAGTCCAAAGAAATATTTATCAGAATTAGAGAAAGTAGATTTCAATGATTAGAGGTGGAATTGGTGGAGGTAATACACAAACCGGAATACATTTTGAAGGTATAGTTGACATAGTGACTTATTTACAAAATGATGTTGAAGGGTATTCATGTATTCAAAAATCACTCAATAGCAAACGACAGTCAATGGGATTTGATATTTATTATAATGGACAACTTGTTGCTGAGTCTTTTAAAAAACACGAGTTATATAGGTATTTAGACTATATAGGAGTTGATTGGAAAAATATTTTATCAAAGCGATTGTTACCAGATGATGCAATTTATGTTATTAATAATAATGTAGTTTTTATTATTGAAGTAAAATATCAAGAAGTAGGTGGCTCAGTTGATGAAAAACTACAAACATGTGGCTTTAAACTAAATCAATATAGAAGATTATTTGCTCCATTAAATCATAATGTAGAGTATATTTACATCTTAAATGATTGGTTTAGAAAAAGAGAATATCAAGATACATTGGATTATATAATATCTATGAATTGTAAATATTATTTTGAATATTTACCTTTATATGAAATAGGATTGCCAGTACCAGATGAACAATAAAAACTTTGAAAACTTAAAAAACACACTCCAAGATTCAATATTTACATGGGATTATTTTACAGATTTTGAAAAAGTAAAAAAGAATGTTAAAAATATAGAAAAAGAGTTAAATCTTCTTAATTACCTTATCGGAAAAGAAAAACTTGATGAGGAGTTTTTATCTTTGGTTGAAGAGTATCCAAAAGTTAGAAAAATACTTCCAATATTGATTGCGATTAGAGATGATAAGCTATCTTGTACTCCCGTTATAACTGATATAGAAGCTTTGATACCTGAAAACAAAAAGTATATATTTCATTATGCAATTGATGAAAATATTAAAAAAGAACTATTGATATTTTTTAAAGAGAGTGGACTTAGAGATATTTTTGAAAGCAAAGCAATTAAAAATTTAGTTGATTACTGTTTTGGTGTTGAGGTCGGTTTTGATACAAATGCTAGAAAAAACAGAACTGGCGACATCATGGAAAAACTTGTCTATAAGTTTTTAGAAGAGTTTTGTGAGGAAAACAAAAACCTGCAATTTATAGAACAAGCAACGCAAAAAAGAATAAAAGAATTTTTCAATTACGATATAAAAATTGATAAAAATAGCAGGAGATTTGACTTTGCTCTGTTTGATAAGGCAAAAAATAGGCTATTTTTAATTGAGGTAAACTACTATAGCGGCGGCGGTTCAAAGCTCAAAGCAACCGCTGGCGAATATCAATACTTAAATAATTTTGTAAAATCTCAAAACATTGATTTTATCTGGATAACAGACGGTAAAGGCTGGCTTACTTCTCTTAAACCTTTAGAAGAAACTTTCATACAGAATGATTATGTAATAAATTTAGACATGTTAAAAAATGGAGCTTTAAAACAAATCTGTTTATAACTGATTTTATGACAAATTGCAATATTTTTTAGTTTTTATTGCTCAATTTGATATTATATCTTTAATATTATTTGAGGATAAAGCCATGAAAAAAACATATTATGAATCACTTTATATACTAGATGCTGATGCTTTAGAAGATGATGAACAAGATAATTTAGTTATGTGTGGTTCACAAAATTGGGATTATTATTTTCCTGTAGATTCTGAACAAGCGAATATTGAAACTTTCTCAAATGTCAGTATTGTAGAATTTAAAAATAACAATGATTTTGAAACTTTTGTAAAATCAAATCAAATTATTGATTATTCACTTGAACATGATAATCCAATGGTATTAGTTTATGGAAAAGATTAAAAAACTCCAACCTGATAATTTCGAGCAGGAGTGTACAACTGTTTGGAGTTTTGCTCGTCGGGGAAATTGGGCGACACATAACTCAAAATATAGAGGAAATTGGGCTCCTGAAGTTGTGCGAAATCTTCTTTTGAGATACTCAAATGAAAAAGATTGTATTCTAGATCCTATGATTGGTGGCGGAACAACTGCTGTTGAGTGTAAATTACTTAACCGTCATCTTTTAGCCCTTGACATAAATCCACATGCAATAGAACTGACTAACACTGCATTAGATTTTGAGTCTGAATTTAGCCCTAGAATAAAAGTACAACTCAATGATGCGAGAGATTTGTCACTTTTAAAAGATGAAACAATAGATTTTATTTTAAATCATCCACCTTATGTAGATATCATCAAATATTCAGAGAAACAAATAGCAGAAGATCTATCAAATATCCATGATTTAGAAAAATTCTGCGATGAGATGGAAAAAGTTGCAAATGAACTTTATAGAGTTTTGAAAAAAGATAAATATTGTGCCATTTTAATTGGAGATACACGAAGAAACAAAATGTATCAACCTCTCGCTTTTATGGTGATGCAAAGATTCCTAAAAGTGGGTTTTGAACTAAAAGAAGATATTATCAAACAGCAACATAATTGCAAAGCTACAGGCTTTTGGGTAAACAAAAGCAAAGAGGCAAATTTTTTGCTAATAATGCATGAACATCTGTTCGTATTTAAAAAAACTGCTACTTTCTGATAATTGCAACAATATCTGTAATTAAACCTTGCATTATTTATGCAAAAGCCATAAATAGGTTATATAAAGGCATAATACATTCGCAAAAATATCAGCAATTAATATATAAAATAGATAGGCTTAAATATTGAGTGAAACCCTAATAGGTCAAATAGACAAAATCCTTTTTGAAGAAGAAGCTTTTTTTATAGCCGTTTTAAAGAGTGGGGAGAAGGTTAGCGGCTCTTACTTTGAGAGTGCGGTCTCACATCTGAAGGATTCTGCCGTGACGCTTAAGGGGCATTGGGAAGAGCATAAGAAATATGGCAGAACTTTTAAGTTTGAGCAGATAAAAGTAAACCAAAATGAACTCTTTTTCTTTCTTAACAAAATTGTAAAAGGGTTTACGAAAAAACTGACGGCTGAGCTTATAGAGCATTTCGGAAATGAGGGGCTTGTCGAGGTTTTAGATAACGATATAGAGAGGCTTTTGGAGTTTAGCGGCATCAAAGAGAAGCGGCTGAAAAAGATTCAGGCTTCATGGAAAAAGTTTCGCTCCATGCGTGAAATAGGGGAGTTCTTAAGTCCTTATGATGTGTCTCCCGCATTTTTAACAACCATTGCAACTGCCATGAGAGATGTTGAAGAGCCGTGTGCAAAGATAAAAAATAATCCATATATACTTACTTCCATAAATTCCATAGGCTTTAAAAGAGCCGATGAACTCGCACTTAAGATGGGGATTAGTCCAAACGATGAAAACCGTATAGGCTCGGCAATGGATTATGTATTGTTAAACTATTGCGAACAGCAGGGCAACTAATGTGTGGCAAAAGAGATACTTTTTAGCGAACTTAATGAACTGCTGCTCTTTAGCAACAAAGAGTATCTTTATGAAGCGATTTTGGTTGAGAGGGTAAGTGAGGGAAGCATAGTTCTTATGAAAAACAACCGAGTCTCTCCCGCTCGCCTTTATGATGCGGAGAAGTTCTTATATGACGAATTTAAAAGAAGAGCAAAGCTGCAAAATGATGGGTTTGTAAAAAATATTGACGAGTTTTTAAAAGAGAAAGAGCTTCAGTTGGGAGAGCAGCAAAAAGAGGCGGTGAAAAAGATAAACGAAGGTGCGTCCATACTCTTCCTAGTAGGTTATGCAGGAACGGGGAAAAGTACGACTTCAAAGACGATACTAGAACTGCTAAATATAAAATATGACAAAAAAGAGATAATGACATGTGCTCTTAGCGGCATAGCATCACAGCGCATCGCTGATACGACAGGCTATGAGAGTGCCACAATACAGAGTTTGTTAGTTAAGTTTGAAGATAGGGATAAATTTCCATACTCTGTAGTGCTTATAGATGAAGCTTCCATGATAAACTCTTCCCTATTTGCAAGGTTGGTTTCAAAAATAGATAAAAATGCCGTCTTGATTATCGTAGGAGATGATGCGCAGCTTCCACCTATCGGTGCGGGGAATGTACTGAGCGATATTTTGACATTGGAGCTCGCACCCATTGTAAAGCTTACAAAAATCTATAGACAGAGCGAAGATAAAGCCATAACGGTTATCGCAAACGATATTCGGGAAGGGATTGTTCCTGAGTATAGAAAAACATATGAAGATTTTGAGTTTATAGATGTAAATATAGAGAACTATTATGCTCGTAAAAATCAGCTCTCTCAAAAAGAGCTGCAGGATTTAAGAGAAGAGAACTCCGCACATATAGTTGCCGAGATAGCCCACAAGGTCGTAGAATCAATCGAAAAAGCAAGGTACAGACTGAACAATAAGCAGATAAAAGAGTATCTGAACTATTTTCAAGTCATTACTCCCATGAAGGGCGGAACACTGGGTGCAAACAACTTAAACTTGGTTTTGCAGGAGTATTTCAACCCGAACCCCAAAAAGTGCGTGAAAAAAGGCGGTGTAGAGTTCAGACTTATGGACAAGGTAGTACACACCAAAAATGAAAATATGACCTCATGGAGCAGCGAAGGTTATAAAAACGGCGAGGATTCGGCAATCAGGCGGATATTTAACGGGATGAGCGGACTTCTTTTTAAAATAGAAGAGGAGGATGAACAAGCTTTTGTTTTTTACCCGAACGAGGATGTCGTGGTAATTTACGAATATGAGGAGCTAAAAAGTCATCTTATGCTCTCTTACGCGCTTACTATTCATAAAGTACAAGGCATGTAGTATGATATCGTCGTTATGCCCATGAGCTTTTCACACTACATCATGCACAACACGAAGCTCATCTATACGGCAATCACCAGAGCAAAACATCGCTGTATAATTATCGGCGAGAGTGGAGCTTTTGAGAGCGGGTGCAAAAAGTTTGAAGCCACAAGAAGAGATACCGTACTTTTAGAGTTGTAAGATCAAAGTTTGAAATAAGTACTTTTTTATTAACTTAAACATATAATCAAAGCAAATGTATAATCTCAAGAACTCAAGGAGTTTCAAATGGCAATAGGAAATAGGCTCAAAATAGTAATTTGTGGAAAAAGCGGCTTGGTAGGCTCAAAACTTGAGGAATTTTTTAATCCAAATCACAATGATATAGTGGGTTTGAGAGTTCGTGAAGACACCTCTGCCCAGAATATAGCAGAGCAAATTGAGAAGTGTGATGTGCTTATAAATTTAAGCGGTACTACTATTTTGGCTCCATGGAGTGAGAGTTATAAAAAAAAGCTCCGCAGCAGCCGTATAGAAACCACAAAAAAACTTGTCGATGCCATTGCTCTTTGCAAAGAGAAACCAAAGCTTTTTTTGAGTGCTTCAGCGGTTGGAATCTATGAGTCAAAGATAGCACATGATGACAACTCTCAAAAATATGCCGATGATTTTCTCTCTGCTCTTTGCTTGGAGTGGGAAGAGGAGGCAGAAAAAGCCAAAGCCTTTGATGTCAGAGTCGTGACAATGAGATTTGGCGTTATATTTGCCAAAGAGGGAGGTGCCATGGAAAAAATCCTGCCTCCTTTTAAGATGGGTGTAGGAGGAAAACTCGGAGATGGCACACAGATGGTCTCATGGATACATATAGAGGATCTCCTAAGAGCTATAGAGTTTATTATAAAAGCACCTGCGATTAACGGCTCTGTAAACTTCACCGCTCCTCACCCTATCTCGAACATAGAGCAGACAAAAATTTTAGGCAAAGTTTTAGGGCGACCGACATTTTTCGGTGTTCCAGCTTTTTTGATAAAGTTGATTTTTGGAGAGGGTGCACATGTGCTTCTTGACTCAAAAGAGGTGTATCCTACAAAATTGCTAGAGCATGGGTTTACGTTTGAGTATGAAAAATTTGAGGATGCATTAAGAGAGATAGTGCGTTGATTTAAAAAAATAAGTTTATTTTTTTATAAAGTTCAAAGTTGTACAATGATTCATCGTTTAGAGAAAAAGGAGTTGTGATGATAGACTCTGTTTTGCTGCAAATCGCGAAAAATGCGATACTTGAACAGTTTAGTGACGCATATAAATTTGATAAAGAGAAGCTGTTTGAGAGTTATCCGTTTTTAAAAAAAGATGCTGCGACATTTGTAACGCTGGAATACGACCATCATCTAAGGGGATGTATAGGTTCCTTAGTTGCGCATCGTTCACTTTATGAAGATGTTTTTCAAAATGCAAAATCAGCAGCATTTAAAGACCCGAGGTTTCATCCGCTGGGTGAAAAAGAGCTTTCACATATCAACATAGAAGTTTCTGTTTTAAGTGAGCCTGAGTTCTTGGAGTACAAAGATTTTAATGATTTACTTACAAAAGTAGAACCTCAATTGGACGGTCTTATCTTTAAATACAGAGGATATCAGGGAACATTTTTGCCTCAAGTCTGGGAGGAGCTAAAGTCGCCAAAAGCGTTTTTGGAGCATCTTAGCATAAAAGCCGGTTTAAATCCGTCGGTATACGAGGAGCATCCCAACATATATAGGTATCGAGTTCAAGCCATAAATGAAGATTTTGATGAAATACCTCCACTGTGAAAATGAAATAAACAGGAGATTGAAATGAAGCGAAAGATGAGCGTAAGCGGTGCTTTTTATCCGGGAAGAGCCGTTGAGATAGAGAGATATTTTGAACATTTTAGTACTGTTTATGATGAGCACAATACTTTGCCTCATGACAAAAGCAGAGTCGTAATAGTTCCTCATGCAGGGTATATTTACTCAGGCTACAGTGCAAATATAGCATATAGAGTTTTGCAGCACAGCGGAGTAAAAAAGTTTGTTATTATAGGTCCATCTCATAAAATAGGTTTTGATGGTGTCTCTTTATGCAATTTCAACTCTTATGAAACACCTTTTGGAGACATAAAGAGTTCAGATTTTTTGCAGCAGGCATTAAGGGAGAAGTTTGGTCTTACATGTACCGAGGAAGCGCACATGGAGCATAGCACGGAAGTTCAGTTTCCCTTTGTAAAACATTACATAGAAGATGCGGAGATAGTTGAACTGGTATACTCCTTCGCAGAGGCTGCAGAACTCTCAAAAATCATAGATTATGTTTTGAGCTACAAGGATTGCGGTGTAGTTATAAGTACGGATTTAAGTCATTTTTATACACTTAGCAATGCGACAAGGCTTGACAATATCTGCCTTGAAGCGATTGAGAAGATTGATGTAAAAAGGCTTTATGAAGGGTGTGAAGCATGCGGCAAACTTGGTGTCGAGGCAGTGCTTTTGAGTGCAAAAAAGCTTGGACTCAAATCAAAACTGCTGGATTATAGAACAAGTGCCGATGCTAGCGGAGATACGGACAGGGTTGTCGGATATGTGAGCGCATGCTTTTATGAGTGAAAATATATTTGATAATATACCAAAACCTGCCGATAAAGAATTTTTTGAAGAACTGCTTTTGAAAAACGGTCTAAAAATAGAGAGAATTGTCTCTTTTGGACACACTACACCTGAACTTGAATGGTACGACCAAAAAAAAGATGAATGGGTTATTTTGCTAAAAGGCGAGGCAGTAATCTCTTTTTTAAATGGAGATGACGTAAGATTAAAAGCAGGGGATTATATAAATATTGCCGCGCATAAAAAACATAAAGTATCTTGGACAAAACCTGATGAAGAGAGCATTTGGCTTGCGGTGCATTATTGATACTATACGCAGCTTTTTTTGACAATGTCCTTAGCTGTAACCTTAATGTGCTATAATTTGCGCAAAAAATTAAAAGGAAATTTTAAATGACCCAAAGCGACCCGGCCTCGCATAGTTTTACCCACGTTTGCATAGGAGAAATTCTATGACTTTACTCATTGTTTATCTCTCACTTGCCATTTTAATATCGTTTTTGTGTTCAATCTTAGAGGCAGTTTTACTCTCAAGTACAAACTCATACGTCGAAAGTTTATCAAAAGACCATAATGAACATTTAGTCAACAAGCTAAAATGTTTAAAATCAAATATTGACAAACCTATTTCATCAATTTTAACAGTCAATACTTTTGCACATACGATGGGTGCTGCGGGTGTCGGTGCGCAAGCACAGATTCTTTTTGGGGAGGAGTGGCAGGCAGCGGTTGCTTTTGTCGTAACACTTCTTATCTTATACTTTTCAGAGATTATTCCTAAGACTATAGGCGCACTTTACTGGAAAAAACTTTTGGTTCCATCGGCATATATGATTTCGTTCATGATGACAATCAGTGCGCCCTTTACATGGTTTTCATCATTTTTGACCAACTATATTTCAAGAAACAAAAAGCACCAAAGTAATTTTTCACGTGATGAGATTATGGCAGTTGTTGCGATGGGTGAGAGAGAAGGGGCAATCCTTAGCAAAGAGAGTGATTTGATAGAAAACCTCTTAAAGCTTAAAAATATAAAAGCAAAAGACATTATGACACCCAGAAGTGTAGTATTTGCTATGCCTAGCTCAACGATTATCGAAGAAGCGGTAGAAGATGACCGCATGTATATTCACTCTCGTATTCCTATCTACAAAGAGACGCTTGATGACGTTGTCGGTATTGTTTTTAGTCAAAGAATTCTTGAAGAGAGCAATGAAGATAACGACAGTGTGACATTGGAGAGTATTTCACATGAAGTGCATATGGTCTCCGAAAATGTACCTGTTCCGCATCTTATAGATCTTTTTGTAAAGAGAAAAACTCACCTATTTATAGTCTATGACAGCTATGGTCAGACAGTCGGTGTTGTTACACTTGAAGATGCGATTGAAACTCTCTTGGGTGTCGAGATTGTTGATGAGATGGATGAAATCGAAGATATGCAGCTTTTCGCAAAAGATAGAAGCAAAAAGTTTCAAGACAAGATGAAGTTTGAGAGAACAAAGATGGAAAAAGCTAAAAGCGTTTAGTGAGGTAGAAGATGGTAAAAGTCAGTGCTGTTCAGATGCAGATGAGTGAAGATAAAGCTTCAAATGTAGATAAAGCCGAAAGGTTGGCTAGAGAAGCCGCTTCAAATGGTGCGCAAATTATACTTCTTCCGGAACTCTTTGAAGGTTTGTACTTTTGCAAAGATATTGATGAGAAGTACTTCTCATGGGCAGCTCCAAGAGAAGAAAACAAGCTTATAGAACGTTTTGGTAATCTTGCAAAAGAGCTTAATGCAGTTATCTTAATCAGCTATTTTGAGAAGAGCGACGAGGGTTATTTCAACTCTTTGGTTGTTGCGGATGCAGACGGAACTATCATGGATAATTACCGTAAAACACATATTCCCGACGGTCCAGGATATGAGGAGAAGTTTTACTTCAAACCAGGCAACACAGGCTTTAAAGTCTACGATACAAAGTACGCAAAAATAGGCGTGGGCATCTGCTGGGATCAGTGGTTTTGTGAAACGGCAAGGGCGTTGACGCTTATGGGTGCGGAGATTATCTTCTACCCGACGGCAATCGGAAGTGAACCCGAGATTCATCTTGACTCAAAAGAGCACTGGCAGAGAGTTCAGATGGGGCATGCCGCGACAAATACCGTTCCCGTAGTTGTCGCAAACCGTATCGGTGAAGAAAAAGGCGCTACATGTAGTTTGAATTTTTACGGTTCGTCTTTCATAACGGACTACACGGGAGCTAAAATTGCAGAGGCCTCCAGAGATAAAGAGGAGCTACTCTACGCCGAGTTTGATATAGAAGACAACCAAAAACAGAGACACTATTGGGGACTCATAAGAGACAGACAACCGCAAATGTATAAAAACATCTGCTGATTTGGAACTCTTTTTGCTTTGATATAGAGTAAAAGAGTCCAAAAAAGGTTAAGTTGATGGAGATAGTACTAAGAGATAATCTTATTCTTGTTACTACAGATTTTGATACGTTAAACACTCAGTGGATGAAGGATTTTTTAAATCATCATTCAAGAGGAATGCTTTTTTTACCTAAGGCCGTCATGGTCTTTAGAAACGAAATCCTAGCGCAGCAAAGAGAAGTTTTTATAAACCAGTTAAGCCAGTACCACGCCACAAAACATGATTTTTCACATGAGTTTTTTCTTCGTTCACTGCTTAAATTTGGAGCCCAGCCCATTAGGATTGAGCTAAACAAACAAGAAGAACCTCAAGAGATAAAAGTAAATCTTTATGCTTACAACAGTTACACGGTGCTTATATCGCTCGAATATCCGAATTCTTGGATTTTAAGTTATCTGCGTTCGCAGTTGGAAGTTTACGTAGAGAGAGGTACAGATATATCTTTGGTTCTTGATGTCTCCGACTACAAGGCAAAAGCGAGATTGGAGAGAGCTCTTTATAAGCGGCATGTTTTGCATTATCAGATA
This sequence comes from Sulfurimonas sp., assembly GCA_002899765.1. GTDB lineage: Bacteria > Campylobacterota > Campylobacteria > Campylobacterales > Sulfurimonadaceae > Sulfurimonas. The sequence continues at coordinate 10,712 of PPDH01000022.1, forward strand.
AAATATAGCTACAACAATCGCTTTATGAGCAAGCTTTACAGTGATTTTGCAAAATATAGCTTTGGAAGTCTTTGTCAAGAGGAAGAAGATGCACAAAAAAATCACTTTTATGCAGTATTGCAGTGTCCTGTCGGAGCGAGTCAAAACAAGCTGAGAGACAACTACAAAAGACTCGCAAAAGCCTACCATCCCGATAAAATTTTACAAGAAGCCCCGCATATGGTAGAACACTATACACAGAAATTTCAACTTCTTCAAGAGGCATATTCAGCTCTTAAGATTATTTAAACAAAAAGATTTGTCAGATTTTCATCAATACTTTTGTTTTTTACGAGTGCTTCAAAATCACTCAGGCTATAGAGTGCCAAACTTTTCCCTTGATGGCTAAGAAGCTCTTTGGAAAATCCTCTTTTAGAAAATAAAACGGCTTGTGTCGGCTCAATGTCAAGTTTTTGGCACTTATCCAAAAGCTTATGCCACTCGCTTTTGTTGACTTTGTGATTTGACCATTTACACTCTGCGACGTAAATTTTCTCATCTTTGGTAATGGTGAGTATATCTATCTCTATATTTGCACTCCAGTAACTTCCGGAACTTAAAATCTGCGAATCTCTGAGGTTATAATTTAGCAAAACTTCCGAGAGCTCTTCAAAAACCAGACTTGTGTAGCTGTGCCTTCTTTTGTTGAAATCTTTGAAAAAAGAGTCATAATCGCCTTGTTCTATCTTCCTTGCATGAGGAGCGATAAAGTAGAACCAAAATCTTATAAAAGGGTGCGTAAAGAGAACTTTGTGAGAGATTCTATATCTTGCGATTTCTCTTTTTAGTTTTCCCTTTGGCTTAAGGCTGCGAGCAGGTTCTTCTCTTGAGAACTCTATTTGAATAACTCCTTTTTGCTCTAAAAAGTTAAGCGCGCTTCCGCCGTTTGCATTGTTAAGTCCTGCTCGGTTAAAAGCTGAAAATATCTTTCTATCACCCACCGCCAAAGCACGAAGAAGACGCAGGCACTCTTTGTCTGAGAGAGTTAAATCTTCTATTTTTTTTCTAAGCAGTACAAATTTATTTAAGATTAGTTCTTCTATAAGTGCGTTTATATCTTTAGTGGTGTCTATTTTCCAGCCGAGTCCGCCAAAGATTGAAAAGTACTCAATCTGCGTCTCCATGTCATCCGGATAATTTTTTAGATAAAAAGAACGAAACTGTTCAAGTAGTAAAGTTTTTAACATGTATTTATTTTATCATAATTCGCTTCCCCATTTCAACATATCTATGCCGTATTTTTCTCGTATGTTTTGCGAATGCTCGGTCAGTCGGTGCATCCTTTGTTCATCATGAAAACCTATAAGTGATAGCTCTTTTTTTGATTCTCTTGTAAAGCTTGAACAGTTTATGCTGATTCTAATGACATGTAATCTTTTATGCACATATGCTTCATTAAAAAGAGACAGACACAAAGAATCAAATTTCTTTTCAGTAAAAATTTCGCAAAGACTTATGTTTTTATGAGATTTTTGATTCATCTCATAAGAGATACCAAGATGAAAAACAGTAGGAATAACTTTAAGTTTTAAGATGGCAAAACTTAGATGACGGGCAAGAACATGTACTCTTCTTTTTAGTTCGCTTCTCTCATATAGCGGGTCAAAAGTTCGTGAAATGCCGATACTTTTTCTTGCATGTTTTGCATGAATTTCATCATCGCTTACTCCGCAAACTCTGGCGTAAAGCTCTTTTGCATAAGGACTCCATGACTCAAGCGTTCCTCTTCTTCTGCTTAATTCTCCGAGCGTGTGAATCTGCGCACTTTGAAGTTTCGCTTTCATACTTTTGCCGATACCGGAAAATGCACCGACGGGAATCTTCTCTATAAAATTTAGCACTTCATGAGAGCACACGACTCTGCAGCCAAAAGGTTTTGCATGTGAAGTGGCGAGCTTGGCGATGTAGCGGGTTGGAGCCGCTCCGATGGATACGGGAAGTTTAATTTTCTCTTTTATTTCATGTCGTAAATCATCTATAAATTTAGATATATCTTCATCCTCTATCCACCCGCTAAGATCCCCGTAAAACTCATCTATACTCGCCTGTTCGACAAGCGGAATCTTGGATGACAAAAAGTCGTGAAGCTCATGTGAGAGCTTTTGATAGAGTGACATGTCGGGCGCTTTTATGATAAGATGAGGACAGAGTGTAAGCGCTTCTCTAATGCTCATAGCAGTCTTTACGCCGTAAGAGCGCGCTTCATAGCTTGAAGTGGTAAGTATGCCACGCACTCGCCCGTCTTCATCTCTAAAAGCATCTATGTCGTCATCTTTTTCTTCATAAGCTTTATAAAAAGTAGGCACAAAAGAGCCTGAGTTCTCAAAGTTCACCGTCTGCTTTTTGGCGTCTTTGTTAAAAATCTTTGTGTCACTTCTTCCGCCTATGGCTACAGGCTTACCTTCTAAAAAAGGCTCTTTGATGCGAGCGGCACTGACAAAAAAGCAGTCTATATCTATGTGAATCTTCAATTTTTATATCTCTTAAAATAGGCGTTTAACCATGTATTAATATTTTATTATACACTTTTTTATACACTTCATATTGTGCTAAAATGGTTCAATATGAAGAGAATAATATATTATTAATAGACAATATAGTAGCTATATGACAAATTGTCATATTTTTATCTATGCTGGTTGTCAAGCCATTGCTCAACTTCTTTAACGATATACACTATCTTGCCACCTTCAACTTTTTGATGATAAGGGAGTGGATCGTGTATTCTACATCTATAGTTTTGCTGCGAAGTTTTTGACACATTGTATTTTTGTTCAAATTCTTTAACTGTCAAATATTGTTTGTTATGTATTATTGCCATCTTTTTTTCAATTTCAATAACTTCACTATTTTTTTCATCTTGATCCAAAAGTTTATTCAACTTTATTAAAGGAATGTCAAAATCAGAAACAAACTCATCCCATATTACTTTTTCGTCTTTGTGTGCTTCTCCAAAAAGTTCTTTCCAGAAATTTGAATTTCCATTATTTAATATATCTTCCGCATATTCTTTTTCAATAAGAGTTTCTATAAGTTCATCGTATTGTTTTTGTCTAAGTTGAAGCAAATCTTCTATAACTTCTTTAATGATTACTTTTTTATACATATTCAACCTTTATCTATATCTTTTTACACTTACAAAACTTAAATAATGTTCTTGTTAAAATGATTATTATAACATCTCTTTTTCTTATAATTTAAAAGACATAACTTTCATATTGAATTTAATAATATTTTATTTTGTATCAACTGATTTAGACGGCTAATTATGTAAATCCGTATTGATGTTTAAATGCAACATCTAACAAGTTAAATTTTATTACTTTTTTCCCCTTGTTACTATATACCATCTTTTGTCGTTTTTTTGTAAATTTCCAAGATGCTATGTAAGTCAAAGCAAGTACTATTTTGTGAGTTTTTAAGACTATTTCAAACTGTTTTTTGTTTTTGTTTTTTTTAGCTTCAAGAAAATTCCCATAAGATAAAAAATCTGCATCTAGATAAGGAATATTGAACCTAAAGAAAAGATGTTTATAGAGCGATTTACTTAAATAGTGGTGTGAACTTGAAACAAACTGCATGTATTTATTTTTTCTTCCTTTCATGACATTTCTCGCCTTAATCCACCCCAATAATTCTTTGTCTGAAAACCTCGTACTATATTCTTTTAGAATGTACGAAAAATATTTGATGTGCGTTTTGTTTTGATCAACACGTGAAAGTTTGCATCGTTTTGGAATGAGACTGAATTTTTCGATTGTTTTATTACTGAGCTTTCGCACCTAATTTTATAGTGTTACATTCGGTAGTAGCGGTATTCTCTCAGCATTTGTCATATCTATTGACATGTATTTTTCAGTTTNCTAGTGTCAAGTACCATGGAGTATTTTATTACTATGCCCTACTTACAGTTGTTTTAGAAAGCATATCGATTAAAATTAGGTGCGAAAGCTCAGTTATTATATATCTTTTCTAATTTTGAAAAATCTTTTGAATCAAAAAAAAGTTGCACATGCAGATGAGGATTATTTTTTTTACTACCAAGTTCAATGACACTAAATTGGCTCACATCAATTTTTAAATTGCTTAAGAGTTTTGAGAAATACTTTTTGATCAACCTGATCTCATCAAGCTTCTCTCGGATTGTTTTTGAAGTAGTAAAAGTAATAAGTGCTTTTTCTCGTTCTTTATTTTTATCAAATAAATACAAATAACTAGACCAAATTTTTTTATTCTTTGCTCTTTGCTTATTTATTATATTCGTTTCATATCCATGCAATTGACTTGTCATAATCTTAATCCAAACTTAAATTAATGAAAGTTTAATATTAAAATTAAAAATAATCAAGTTTTTTATTTTTTTTAATTTATGGGTTGTTTATGAAAAAAAAGAATGCTATTCTTTCATAAATTTTAAGAAAGGAGATTAGTATGGAAAATAAAACTTTAATTAATAATTATAGTAACAAGGCAATTTTGGATAAGTTTTACACAAAAAAAGAGGTGGCTTTGGAGTGTATAAAACAATTGGATTTAAGTGACTATGACTTTATAATAGAGCCATCTGCAGGTAATGGAAGTTTTTTTAAACAGATAGAACACCTAAATAAAGAAGCTATTGATTTATTGCCTGAAGATCCATCAATTAAGCAAAAAAATTGGTTTACATACAGTATTGAAGAAAAATACAACAATGTTTTAGTGATTGGAAATCCACCGTTTGGAATACGCAATCAATTAAGTAAAGCTTTTATTTTACATGCAGCATCTTTTCCAAATGTAAAAACAATTGCTTTTATCTTGCCGGATGTATTTAAAAAACACACTCTTCAAAAAATATTTCCGCTTGACTTTAGATTAAAACAAATACTGGATTTACCAGATGAAGCGTTTTTGTTGAAAGGTAAGCCTTATCATGTGCCTTGTTCTTTTTTTATTTTTGAAAGAAGCGACGGTAAATGTTTACGATTTGATCAAACTAAGTATATAAAAACAAGACACTTTTCTTTTAGTACAAAAGATGATTTTGATTTTTTTATTAAAGGCGCAGCTCCGGCAAGAGTTATTGAAACACCAAGTTCTACCAATCGTGGTTATTTTATTAAAGTGCAAGATGGGTTTAGTGTTGAAGAGATCAAGGCAAATTTTAGAACAATCAAATGGAATGGTTTTTCATAAGTTAATGGTGGGGTGGCGTGGCTCACAAAAGCCGAAATAGTAAAAATATATCAAGAGATTATTTTCGGACAATGTGCTAATAGTATCTATTACCATAACGATCAACTACAAGAGGCTTCATAATAATTGATACAAAAAGCTAAGAGTGCACCTCAAAAAGTCTTTGATTTTTTTTGGAGGTGCAGGTCAATATGAAAATTTCAGATTGACAAATATATAGGGGGCACGAATCGACATCTATGTCGTGCTTGCTTGATTCCGCTCCAAAGAGCGTAAACAAGATGGTTTTATGCGGTGGATTAAAATAGAAATTTGGAAATATTTGATTTTCTAGAATATTGAATTCATTTACTTTTTTTCTGGTCTCATTCGTATTTTAGGTGAATTCAAAAGATTTCGCAGCATATGTAAGATTTTTTTCATATTACACATATATTACATATAAAAATTAGGAGGTATTAACGATGGCAAAAGAAAATTGGTCGGCAAGAATTGAAGTAAAATTTAAAAAGGATCTGCAAGAGTTTATGAAAGACTCAAACTACACAAACGAAGATATAGTGATTCAAGGGTATGAAACATTAAAACATTTACAAAATAATCATGCTGGTGTGGCTTCAACAGTTGCGCCATCAAATCAAGAAGTTTTTACTTCTGAAGCGTTTGATATCAATCTTTTTGAAGAGATGAATATATCAAACTTCAGTAGAAGTGATTTGCAATACAAACTATCAAGGATAAGTTTTTGGAAACCTTACAATACTCTTTTAAAGATGAATAACGGTAGATATCTATTTGTCAAAAGTGTTGATAACTCAATCGATGAGATCATATTTGGTGTGATTGGTGAAGCGCTTGAGAGTGTTATATCTTTGCAAAGGATTATAAACGAAGTGGAAAATATCAGCCAGATATTTGAGCTAAAGGTTAGGTGATGCTATGAGTACATTTATACAAAGTTTTAATGTGGGTGCAAACAGTGTATCGATGACCGCAAAATATTTTAAGTTCATCATCATAGGTTCGATACTTTTTTCGATCATCATTATATTTTTGAGTGCAACTCTGTTTCAAGAGTTTTTTGATTTAAAGATGGAGCCACAAATTACATCCATACTCGAAGATCTTTCGACACTTATCAATATTTTTTTAATGAGTTTTGGAGTTGGAGTAGTACTCACAACCTTAATAGCATATAGATTCGCAAGTGTGTATAAAAATAAGATTGAAGATGAACACATCAAGGGGAGCAGTGTCTTGTCTGAAAATGCTTTTGCAGACTATCAATCCCAAAACAGTATCCAAGGGTATGCAATTTCCAAAAAGGTGAAACTCAATCAAGACGATTTAACTCGGATGCTGGGAGTTTATGGCTCTACAGGCACGGGGAAGTCTGTGTTACTCAGAAAACTGTTTAAACAGATATATGGCGATAATCATGATGCTAAGATTATTTTTTATGACACAAAACCTGAGTTCTTTACAGAGTTTTATCAACCAAATCAAGATTTGATTTTAAGCTTGGAGGACAAGCGAAGCGTTCATATAAATTTATTAAAGCTCATTACAAGCACAAGAGATTTGAATCGAATCGTTGCTTCAATTATACCTGCGGCTATCAAAGGGGAGGATGAAGGCTGGGTGGTGATGAGTAGATCAATGCTTAGCGGAATATTTATCTACTGCATTAAACAAAATATCAAAACGATGCAAGAGTTGCGATCTCTTTGTATCCTTCCTTTTAATAAGCTGCTTGAAAAACTATCTGAGATTGAAGGGACTGAAGCGGCACTCCAATTTTTAGATATAGATGAAAAGCAACAAACCATATATCAAGGTGTATTTAGCTCCAAAATCTCTTTTATAGCAGATTATCCCTGCTTGGATTGTCCGCCTCTTGAAAATGGACACATAAACTTTGAAGAGTTTTTTACGTCTAAGGGGAGAAGAGTTTTGTGGATACTCGGAGATGATAACGATGAAAAAGAGAGATTAAAACGAACCGTAAGCGTTGTTATTGAATTAGCTTCTAATAGTGTTTTTGCACTCGGAGAGAATCAGGCGAGAAAGATTTTTTTCTTTATTGATGAGTTTTCAGAGCTTAAAAAGATGGACTCACTGCAAAAACTTATAGTAAAAGGTAGAAGCTTTGGATGTAGCATTTTTCTTCTCATGCAAAACCCATTTCAGCTGCAAAAAACATACGGCAGAGAAGATGCAGAAACTATCCTCTCTTGTTTAAATACCAACATCATCTTCAAAAGCAATGGCGATAAAACACTTGAGATACTCTCCAACATGATTGGTAAAAGTAAAGTCAAAGAGGTAAATAGCAACCAATCCTATGGATTATCGCTGATGCGTGACGGTGCAAGTCATAATGAGAGTCGCAAGATTGAAAACGCAGTTCTGTGAAGCGAAATTCAAAAGCTTAAACGCGGAGAGGTGTATTTCGGTGACATTGAAGGCAACTGGGTAAAAACTCAAGTTGCTTTCAATCCTATCACTGACAAAGCAGTTGAGAAGTTTTCAGCGCACGAGTATTGTGAGAACCTAATTTTATTAGCGCAAAAAACGACAGAGCAAGAGGTAATCGAAGAGATTCAAACCAAATCAGACAAAGGAGATATATGGAGTTAATACATGGCAAAAATCATAAAGTTAGGAGTGAAATCCGCATCAGAATACTACTTTGAAAATGACAAAATTATGAATGAAGATGGGCGTGGAGACAATCTTCAAATAACAGGAACACTCGCCAAAGATTTAGGTCTGAAAGAGGGAGCAAAACTTGAACAAGAGCAAATGAGAAATCTACTCAAAGGTTTTTCTGCCGATGGAGAAGAACAGTACATTGACAGGCTGAAACATAGTTCCACAGGTAAAGAAAACGCAGCTTATGACATTGTATTCAGTGCCCCAAAAAGTGTAAGTATGCTCTCTTTAACAGTTGACTCAATGTTGCAAAACGCACACAATGAAGCAGTAGCAGAGGTTCTTACATACATAAATGATAAGTATGCAAAAACAAACGGTTATGATAAAGAGGGAAATCGCACTCTCAATAAAGGCTCAGGTCTTTTAATCGCAACAGCAAAACACTCTATTGCAAGGGATGAAATCAAGGGAGTAGAAGATCCACATCTACATACACACAGCTTAGTGTTTAACATAACTAAAGATGCAAGAGATGGTAAATTTAAAGCACTTGCAGTAAATGATATGCTTAGAGATGCGAATAAGTTTCAAGAAATGTATCGCTCTGCTCTTGCTTTAAAGGTAAAAGAGCTTGGCTATCAAATAGAAAAACATAGCAGTCAATCGTCGGCTTGGGATATAGCTGGAATAGATAGAGAAAATGTCTTGCACTTCTCGCAGAGGCACAACAAGATTGTAGAAAACGCCACAATCTTGCAAGAGCAAGAACATGTACAGCACAAAGGTAAAAAAGACAAATCAGACTTGACAAAAACGGAACTGCTTGAGAGCTGGAACAAACAACAATCTGAAAATTTTGGAATGAGCTTCAATGAACTTAAAGAGCACTGTCTAAACAATGTAGAGAAAACTCAAAACCATTACGAAAACCCAAAGCAAGTTTTAGAATCCGCAATGCAAGCCCTCACTCAAAACGAAGCCGTTATTAAAGAGGAGGATGTTTTAAAATTATCTCGTAAATTATCAATCGGTGAATTCTCAGACAAGCAACTCAGTGAAGAACTCTCTCACGTTAAAAAAACGGGGCAAGAGAACTCACAAGATATAAAACTATTGGGAGTAGACGAAAAAGGCAATAAACTCTTCACGACAAAAGCAATGCACGATACAGAACGAGACAATATGAGAATGATAAAAAATCAATATGACATAAAGCCCGTGATGCAAAATAAAGATGCCACACGGGCAATCAAAGCCTTTAACGACAAACAATCTTGGAACATGAGCAAAGGGCAAACAGAAGCAGTCAATGCGATGCTCACCAACGACAAGCAGTTTTTAATCATTAATGGAGATCCCGGTGTAGGAAAAACGACACTCATGGCCGCTTTTGCGGATGCTACAAGCAATCGTAAAGATTTAGAAGTTAAAATCCTTGCACCCACTGGAAAAGCAGCCAAAGAAGCAAGCGAAGCCTCTGGATTGCAGGCTTCAACTATTGATAGCTTTTTACTCCAAAAAAGATCTATGGACGATAAACAAAAAGTCTACATAGTGGATGAGAGCAGTATGCTTGATGCTCAAAAAGCAAATGCACTTTTAAAAATTGCAAGAAAAGAACACGCACAGATAGTATTTGTAGGGGATCAAAAACAGCTAAAGAGCATTGGTAGTGGAGATTTTTTCTCCCAAATTCAAGGTCATGTAAAATCAGTAGACATTACAGAGGCTAACCGCTTTAAAACGGATTTGCAAAAGGAGGTTGCAAAACTTGCCAACAGCAAACAACTTGACAAGGTTGTAGATCTACTTGATGCACATAAAAAAGTGATTGAGATAGATTCAAAATCAAGCTAAAAAGGGTTATCGCAAGAGCAGATGAGAGAAGAAAAAAAAATAGCCTTGGCAAAAGAGGCTTCAAAAATTATCTCTCAAAATTACAAAGAGATCAATGCTTATGCCGCCGACAACAAACAAGTTGATGTAATCAATAAACAAGTTAGACAAGAGATTGGATTTTCTGCAAAAGAGGGGATGGAGTTTGAGAACATAAAACCAAAAGCGAGTATGAACCAGCTTCACAACAAAGCTCATGCAGCAAATTATACTCTTGGTGATGTAGTTCAAGTCAATCGCAGTATTAAAGGCTTAAAAAGATTTGCAGAATATGAAGTGAAGGAGATAGATGCACATAACAACAAATTGACACTTCACGCGAATATCAAAGATAAAAAAAGTGGCACCACAAAAGAGCATACGGTACAGGTAGATGCAAGAAAACTTTTAAGTGCAAGTATTGGTGAAAAGTCAACCATGGCGGTAGTTGAGGGTGAAAAAATTCTTATTACTCGAAACAACAAAGAGTTGGGTGTCAATAATGGCGACATTGGATTTGTGAAGTCATTTAATGAGCGAAAAGGAGAAATAACACTTAACATCAATGAAAAAGAGGTGACCCTCAATACGAATGAATTTAAAAATATAAGCTATGCCTATGCCACTTCTATTCACAAATCGCAAGGAGCAACAGTAGAGAAAGCAGTATTGGTGCTTGATTCAGAAAATCAACAACAAAACGCTTATAACCTTGGCGAAGTGGGTGTGACTCGTCAAAAACATGATCTTGTGCTTATCACAGACGACAAAGAGCTTATTAAAGAACAGCTCAAAAATGAGCAGGTCAAAACTTCAACGCTGAATCATGAAACCGATTCTAAAAGCAATGTAAAAAGCACTTATGTATAATGGATAAAATACAATTATGAGCTTTTTATAGCCCAAAAAGTGATTATATAAATATGTTATCGTGGATAACATGCTCTTTAGAACCACAAGAGCAGAGATAAAAATCAACTTCATAAGGAAGCGCTATCTCTGAAAAAAAGACTTTTTTTCATTGATATCGCAAGATAACTTCCATAAAAATCCTTGTTATTTGCAATGGGTTATTTGCGTTTTCTAAAAATAGTTGGCTCATCAAAATCTGCACTTAGATCTATTTTATTCCCCTTGCCTTCATTCATTCGCAATGACTCATTTCCTAAAATAGGCTCTTTTATCTTCATCATCTCTTCTACGCTTACTCCGCCATAAGCTGACAAAATCTGCTCTAGCGTTGTGCAAAATCCCTTAATATGTGCTAAGATGACCTCGCTTTTACCCTCAGTTTTAGATTTTTTATACTCTTTATAACCCTCTTCAAGGCTCTGTAGCATCTCTTGAGTTGGTATTTGCATCATTGGTTTATTCCTTTTTTTGGTATTTTAATATCTCTGATTAATCATTCAGGTAAAAGATACTCTCTTAGTTCGTTTTCTATCTTCTCTTTAAGTGATAACGGTTCTATAACCCTTATATATGGCAGCCATTTCTTTATAAGTTCCTCTATCTCAAGCTCTTGTGTTACTCTAAAGGAGAGAACTAAATCCCCATCTGCTTTTTGTTCAACGATGCGTTGTGATGGAAGAGCATTTTTGGCTTTAAAAAAACGAGCTTTGGCTTTTTTTACCTCTACAACAACATCGATCATATGCTTTTTATAGCCACTTCTAAAGATAGAAAACGGCGTTTGTATCTCTTTGATGAAATCTTCTATCTCATAGTTTTTATGAAACTGTTTGGGAACCATCTGCGCTTCGGTAATATTGGAGATTCTAAGCTGTGTGAGTTCATACTGACTATCTACAACTTCACAAACAAGATAGAAGTTTTGGTTGATAAAGAGGATTTTGTAGGGCTTTACATCCATAACCTCTGTTTTATCGTTTACACTGTATTTGACCATCAAGTGTTGTTGATGATGGATAGCGTTTTCCATCTCTTTAAAGAGTTGGTAGTCACTCTTTTTATTCTCATAAGGCTTGTCGATGAACATGTAGCAATCTTTTGATTTTTTGAGCTGTGATTCTAGGAGTCTTTTGTCTGAATCGCAAAGGTCGATGTTGGAAAAAAGATTACTCTTTTGCGCCACATTGTAAACCTGCGCCATCATTGAAATGGTCTCTGGAGTAAAAAAGTTCTCAAACGCTTTTTTGGTGATGGCTTTGTAACACCCTTTGTCACCACGAATCAGCTCAAATGATTCAGGAAAAACAAGCTTTATGACATCCAAATCTCTACGAATAGTTTTTTCGTGCTTGCCTTCCCATAAAACTTCGTTTTGCAGAGCTTCAATACACACTTTTTTTCCGTCGTTAAATCGTTTTAAAAGTTCCAAGACTCTTGCTGTTTGGTTTGTCATATCTATTTTTCCTTCTTTATTTTTTACTCATCGACAGTAGTAAATGTTCCATTGCTATGATAGTAAGTGTTGCCAACTTTATTGGAGTAGGAGCCATCACTGTTGTAGATGCTGCTACCGACTTTGTTGCTGTAAGAACCATCGCTACGATACACACTGCTTCCGTTTATATTGCTATAAGAGCCGTCACTATGATAGATACTGTTGCCACTTTTTGTACTATAACTTCCATCGCTATGGTACATGCTATTACCACTACGAGTACCGTAACTGCCATCACTATTTCTATAGCCCTCAGCATTTACTGCTTGAATACCAACAACTGCCAACAACCCCACTAATACTAATCTCTTGTACATAAATCTCCTTTTTGAAAAGCTTTTTGCTTTTATGGGAGAATTGTAGTTTTAATTATAGACATATTTTGTCAACTTATTAATTAAAGTAAAGAGGTTTCCATATCTCTTTTTTGCACGACATTCTCATCAAACCAAGCACTGATAAGTTCAGTATCTTCACTTGAGAGTTGTTGGTTATACTTTGAGTTGGCTTCTACTATTTGATTGTTATTAATCTCTACTGCTATCTGCAAAATACCATCTTTAAAGAATCCATACACTGTGGTGCGTTTGTTTTTTATAAGTTCTGCATATCCTGAGAGACAGTTTTGCAGCGTTTGTGACCACTCATAGAGTTCACGACCATTTTGTGGCAACTGTATGCTATAAGGCTCTTTTTTTACACATCCTCTTAGTTGCCAGTCACTATATTTAAAATTTATATGGAAATTTTTTTTAGCAACTGCCAATCCATGATACCTGACAATCGCATCGTGCAATTCATAACATTTTGGTTTAACTTTTTCTATCTCTTGTATCATATCGTCTTCAAATTGACTCAACATATGCAGTATGATAAAATATGTATCAGCATAATCTTTACTAAAATCACGCATTAGCCTCTCGATCTGCTTTTGCGTATAGTTGTTTTGTACCAAATAAGTAAAAAGCTTTTCTTCCCCTGAATCATGGCGAAGTTCCATGTTCAAGCCATTAAATGTAAATGCCGCCATCCTTGTTGCAATATTGACATCAGATATATATTTGCACACACAATAGGCATAGGCAAAATAGTATTTTTTAGTTGTGCTGATCTGCCATGCATAGTTTTGAAATACCGCTTTTTTAAGTGACTTCTCTTTTCTGTAGTTTAAAACATACTTAAGTGCTTTTCTAATAGTGAGTGGTTTGTCATCAGGAAGCAAAAACGGCTCTTGCCATGTAAGGAATGCATACTCTTTAAGATGTGGGTATGGCAGAAAAAATAAGATATCGTTGATAGATTTACAATCGTATTTGACAGACTCCAAATCATCACATAAGGGGTGCTTGATTAAGAAGTCTAGCATCTGCTTTTTAAAAAAAGCGAGTAAGGGGTGTCTTTCTGTAATTTCACTTTGGGATGGACATATATCATAAAAAAAATAATCCTCTAGCAAATATTCCAAATCAAATTGAACCATCAACTCTTCGGAGCGATCAGTAGATTTATCTACAGACATAGTTAAAATGGCTTTATCACAATATTCAACATCATGGCTATAGTAATTAATAGCATTTGGAATCTGAAGGTTAAGTAAAAACGACAAATCATTTTTATCGGCATCATACTTGATATCTATTTTTAGATTCTCTTGTAACAAGTCATAAAATGAGTCCTTCTCTGCAGTCTTATACCACTCATAGTGAGTGAGATAATAAGCGGCATCGTAAAAAACCTCATTGCCACATTCACTGCATTTATATTTTTCCAGCTCTTGTTTTGCTTTTTTGATGATTCTCTTTTGCTCTCCACATGAGCAGATATAGAGTTCTATCTCATAAGGTAAACTTTCATTGTTTAAAGAAAAGAGGTTTCTCGTGGTGTTGATGTCGATAGCGGATTTCCACGGTATAGTGTTTTTCATACTTACTTCTCCTCCTTTTAATACATTAGCATAAAATTTACTTCCAAAACCCTGCACTAAAATAGAACCAATTTTTATAATTTTGTCTATATATTAAATTACTTTACAGTAAACCCATCTCTGCTATTTGATCTTATGATAGTGACATTAGGATTTGCTTTTGCATAGAGCTGTGCTTCTTGAGCTGTTTTGAAAAAAATTTCATCATTGCAAAGCAAGCCGACTTGCTCATAATTTTCAAATATATATTCAAAATCATCTTGAAAATCTATCGTTACTTTATCGCTTTGTTTGAAACGACCAAATAAAAGTTCATGGGCTAATTTTTGCTTGATGGTATCGTTGATAATTTTACTTATATATCTAGCACCAAGCTTTGAATCAATTGCACGATTAAGAATCTCTTCTCTAGCTCTGGCGGTAACTATCATCATTTTACAGTGTGTATGTATTTTGTCCGATAATTCTTTCAAAAATTTATCTGTTATGGCTTGAATCATCTCTTTTGTTAATGAATTAAACTCTATCTTAGATTCAATTCTGCCTCTAAGTTCCGGTGATAAAAACTCATTTACTTCATCATCTCTATTTATGCAACTGCTTGAACCAAAACCAACTGTGCTTTTGGTGGTTGCTCCGAGATTTGATGTCATGATGATAATCACATCTTTAAAACTTACTTTATTTCCTTTTTTATCTGTTAATGTGCCATAATCAAGCACTTGCAAAAAAGTATTTAAGATCATAGGATGTGCTTTTTCTATTTCATCTAAAAGTAAAACACATAAAGGATTTTTTCTTATTGCATTCGTTAAAAGTCCTCCTTCTTCATGCCCGACCAAACTTTTTTCACCACCTATTAGCGTACTTACCCCATACTTACCAGAATACTCACTCATATCAAATCTTTCAAAGTGAAGATTGAGATTATTGGCTAACTCTATGGCAAGTTCAGTTTTTCCTACACCTGTTGGTCCTGTAAACAAAAACGATGCTATGGGCTTATGGGCATCACCAAGCCCCGCTTCTCGTATCATGATTCTACTAGATATCTCTTTTATGGCATGGTCTTGACCAAATACGGATAATTTCAAGTTATTTTCTAAGTTTTGAATGGATGTTGTGTAATGCATGTTTTGATGGTTATTATGCTCACTCATAAATATTTGCCTCTCAATGCGTTTTATAGTATGTAGCTACATCGTAGCCCATCTCTTCAACTACATTATCATCATAAATACAAAGCTGTCTTCTTAAAGCTGCAATATTATGAATCCATTTTTTATTATCTTTTATGAAGTATCTGCCATTGTAAGCATTTGCATCAAGCACGACTTTAAATCCATTTTTTAAAGCTAGATTTTCACTTCCGTTAAACCTTAGCTCCTGAGTGAATTGTTTTGTAGGTTCTTGGTAGTTATATGCGACCATTTCAAATCCTTCTATATTTTGTATAGAAGGATTATAGAGAGCTTTATGGACTTATTTTGTCTATAAATAAATTAATTTTTGAAATAGCCAATCTAAATTATGTATTGTGTTCAGATTTTTTAATGCCTTTGAAAAATATTATAATTATTAATATTAACTCTAGAAACCAAACAATCCATCATTGTCATTTTGCCCTTTGCCATAATTTGGCATCTGCTTTTTTTCTTGAATTGTATTAATTAGTTTTTCCAGACTTTGAGGAGTTAAAATTATAGTATCTTGTTGTTCTGCGATTAATTGTCTATTTAAATCAAACATTGGATTATTAATATCAATATCTTTTTTATACATAACAGCACGAGGAATATTATAATTTTTTGCATATTCCATTGCAAGTCTAGCCCCGCTATCAAGTTTTTGATTATGTATATTCCAACGAGTTGCTGAATCTTGAGCATAACTTGCAGCTAAAATTATTGTATCACTAAATAAAGCCTGCAACCTGTCACGCTCTTTATAGCGACTGCTTAATTCCATGCCAGATTTAAATTGATTGTAGTACTCCGTTATTAACAAACCTCCTTCCTCTACAATTTCATATGCTAAACCCTTATTTTTAGCAGGTAAAATATCATTAAGAGGACTTGGTAAAATTGCAATAGTTTTACCACCATTTATAGCTTGTTGATGAGCGATGCTATCACAACCCATAGCTAAGCCACTTACAATAGTAATATTATTTTTTACAATCTCTTCAACAAGCTTTTGTTCTCTCATCTCTATTTGTTCATCAGGATTAAGCAACCCTATTACTGCAATATTACACTTATCAATACTTAAGAGTTCAATATCGCCTTTATAAAAGAGAAAAATAGGTTGCTCACTAGGTTTTACATTGCCTCTGCATTGTGGGAAATTTTTATCACCAATTGCTATCAACCCATCACAACTATCTTTCAAATTATTTAGTTGTGACTTTATATTATCTTTTTCAATTTCAAAATCATCAATCGTGACTACATCATTCTGCTTCGATTTATCATTTAACAATGAAACAAGCACTTCTAAACTCTCATTACCTTTTACATTATTAACCACCCAAGCTCTACCAATACCCTTATAGGTTAGTATGGTTAAAATATTTATTGCATTATCTTAATATATCATATTGTTTTTCCTACTGAATAAAATATTACTGAATTCGCACCTTTGTCATAAAGCGACTGAATCACATCTTCATCTATATTAATACCATTGGTATAAATATCATCAATTAACAAAATATTTTTACTGCGTACATCATTTGAAATACGACAAGTTTTTTGTGTAATTCCAGGATATGGTAAATCTCCACTTCCTGCATATTGGGATCCCCTTTGAGAATGAGCGAGATGCGTTGTTTTAGTATCTGTATGCCTAATTATATAGTTAGAACCATCTCTAAAACCTAACTCACCAATAACTTTTTGGATAGTTTTTTTAAATAAAATTTGATTTTGCGCATATGTATTTTCAGCTTTTGATCTTGGAACAATACAGATGGTTAGATTTCTCTCAAAATGAACTAAATCATTTTTTAGAACATTATGGAGTTGATTTGTAGCACTGTTTAATTTGTCCATTGAATAATCATTAAAAGTATTTTTTAAATCATTCAAATAGTCAGGATTACCTGGATTTTTATATCGAGTATAGTTTGTGTGATAAAAACCTTGAACATTATATGATAAATACTCATTAGTACCAATTGTAAATTTATTCATTTTTGTAGTCTCCTTTTGATTTATGATTTCATTATATTTTTAGCAGGTATGCCAGAAAGTTGAGCATTGGTTAATTCTGATTGTTCATTATCAAAAATTATCACCGACTTTGGATTAAGTTTTAAAGCATTCAATACATGTTCATATTTCCCAATTTTATAATCATGGTAATCTTCCTTATAAAATATAAAGTCGAACATCTCCGCTAAATTATGAAATTTTAATATCAATTCTGCTCTTACTTTAGAACTATTTGTAGCCAAAATTATTTTATTTGTTTTGGAGTATTGTCTTATAAAATCTAAATATATTATATTTATTTTGGTTTTATTTAAATATTTATGAAACACATTATCTTTTATTTCTATGATTTTTATATATTCTAACTCTGTTATGCTTGGAATTATTTTTTTTAGTTTTTCTCTTGTGAATCTTTCTGCATCTGAGTATAGTAAATCCAAATCTAATCCTTTTATTTTTAGCACAGCTTCATTGTATGCTAAAAAATTAGCATTATCTGTATTTACCAATGTTCCATCTAAATCAAATATCAATGTGCTTTGATTATCTATTTTGCCAAGTGTTTCTTCTTCTATGTATTGTTCCATCTTGTTTCCCATTTTTATGATGAAGAAATTATAAAAAATTATATGGTCATATTTTGTCTATAATAGAATTTACTTTTTCTCTCCTGTTAAAATAAAATTTTGATTTAACTTTGCTTGAGGAGTTTGTGAAAAATGAAATTTCTCTTGTGTGATTCTAGGTACAATTTCAGATATATGATCAGCAAGTCCCCAGACTTTTAATTTATCGTTATTTATAAACGCATCCAATACACCATATGTAAATACACCATGATCTTTATACCCCTCCAATGCTACTTGGTTTTTACTACTAGCAACTATATAGTTTCTATTATCGTCATGGGAGAGTCGATTTACGGTGGTAATTTCATCCACCATGCTATCAATAGCGGCACCGCTTTGGCAAGTATCAAGAAGCACGAGCGATTTATTATTTTCCAGTTTTGATAAATTTGTTTTTATCTCATGGATAGATATTTTCTCAGCCTGGTCATATGGAATAAAGTGGTAAATGCTATCTTTTGAAACGCCATGCCCGGCTATATAGAGCACAAAAGCATCGTTGATATTTATTTTATCTTTTATCTCATCAAATGTTTTATTAATATTTTCAAGATTAACATCTCTATCATGAAGCTCATAAGTAAAGATGCTTTCATAGACTGATTTGCTTTTTTGTTGCAGTTTTTCTTTTACCTTTTTCACATCATTAACAGGATATTTTAAATCTAAGTTATCATCTTTATAGTTACTTACTGCAATTGAGAAGAAATATAAATTTTGTTTTTCTTCTATTCTATAGTTTGCTATTACTTTTATAGGCTCACTCTGATTAGCTATGTTTTTATCTTTATCATAAGCTTTGAGTGAGATTATATTTTCACCAGAATTCAGAGTATGGGTGCTTTTATAAATTTTACATTTTTCATCTTTAGCTTCAATCTTCTCTATGCTAAACCCTCTACTACTTGGCGGATTTATAACTTGTTCATTGATTATAAGTTTTGTATCTGCAACCCCATTTCCTGCATCGCATACTTGATAAACAAGATCTATCTCTTTTTCATTTATCATCTGATTTGAAAGGATTTGTAGTTCAGGCGGTTTAATATTTAAGATGACTGATTTTACATCCATTGGAACATCTACTTTTTGACCTGCAAGTATCTTTTTTATCAAATCAGGTCTATAAAATTTATCAAATAGTTGATCATTTTCTATGATTTTTGCTTCTTTATAAAGTCCTTGGTTTTGGTGGTATTTTAAAAGTTTATGTCCTTCCCCTCCATAGGTAAAGAGTCCTTCTGGAGTATAAAGTATCCAATCTTTTTCGTTTTTAATGTAGAGAGAAGCTATAGGTTGAATTTCTTGCTTCTCAAGTAGAAACAACTCAAAGTAAGCTCTTATTTGATTTGCAGTAGGATTAAACCCAAATTGCTGTATACGATTTTGTAAAACTTTTACAATATCTTCATCGCTTTCACTAAGAATTTCTAAGGGATCCCCTCCAAAAATTTTACTTATCCCCTGAAGTGTTTCCTGGTGATATCTTTTCTCTTTTTTTGCATATCTATCTAAATGTTTTAAATCAAAAATATTAACCACATTATCAGCTCCGTAAGTTAAAAGTTTTTTATCTTGAAAATGCCAATTCATTTGTAAAGAATTAAATCCACGAAGATTGGCAACAGGCTTACCATCAAGTGAAAAAATTAACATATTAGTTGGATCAGATGTTGCAACTATAATATATTTTTCATCTATTACTTCATATTTTAAAGCACTTACAGACAAAAAACTAATCTCAGATAATAATCTGTTATTTTCATCATACAACTCCAAAATTCTATTTCCATGCTTAGGAATAACCTTAATTAAAGAAGTCTTATTTTTTTTATTCAATTCAGTGTTATCTTTCTCTTTTAAGCTCAATTGTTTGAGATCAAAACTCAATAAACTATTTTTTGATTTAATATCTATAACATTACGGTTTTTTTTCAAACCTTGAATCTCAAAAGCTTCCAAGCTAAATAGTTGAGTTACATCACTACTTGAGTGGTTTACAGTATTTATTAACTTTTTATCAAAAGAGATTTGCCCTCTATATACTTCTTTCGATATCCTTTTTTGTTGATTAATAGAAAAAGTATAAAGTTGATAATCTGATGAAACTGCATATACTAAATAATCATTTTCTTTCTTTACAACTTTTGCTTTTAAAAACTGCCCTTGACCATTTAGATTATAATGTTGAGCTGAATCAGTCTTCGTATTGATAATGTTTAATAAATTAAAATTATTAATTGCTACAACATACTTTCCATCTTCACTAAGGGCTAAGTATGTATTTTTCATAGCTTTTTTATTTTTGATAGTTTTGATAACTTTGCCAGTATTGATGTCAAAAACTTTTATTAAATAATTTTTTGAAAAATCTTTATCACTGTTCAATGTAGCCGTATATAATAGCTCGTCTTTTTCATCATAATCCATTGTAATGAAAAGGCCTAAAAGTCCATCTGAAATCCAAGATCTTAATTCTTTTATATACTCTAAACTAAACTTATCATAAAATCTAATTGATTTGCTATCGGTAGATATGAAATAATACTTCTCTGATTCAAGATAAGTAGCAACCTGCTCTTTTTTTGCAAAGTTCTTTAAAATTGGGATAATATCTTGTTTAGTTTTTTTATCAACAGTATAAATAGGTTTGGATTTTTTGTAGTTTTCAACTATTGATAGATATTTAATGTCTTTAGTTAGTTTATAAACTGTTTCATACCATTTTTGTGCATTTTCATAATCTTCAAGATCTTCAAGATATATTTCTGCTATTTTTTCTGCCATTTCATCTTTAACAAATGATTTAGATATTTGAAATGATTTTTTATACATTTCAATCGCTTTATGAAAATCTTGAGCAACAAAACCTCCAGATCTATACATATATGCTAAATTATCATAACAAATATATATTTCGTTATTATTTGGATTCTTATTTGTAATATGAGATGCTATTGAAAATGCTTTTTTATCACTTTTATCAAAATTATGATCCTGAGAAAGATTTAGATAGTATGATGAAAGCTGACAACCCATATCTAATCGATTATCTTCGTTATATGACTGTGTTAAAAATGTTTTTAGATTTTTATACTCTTTTTTGTCACTATAGTACATCTGTAAAGGTAAATATGCTAAATTTAATTTGCGCTTAACACCTTCTTTTAACCAATGTAAATATTCTTTTTCTGAAACAATGTCTTTTTTATCAAAATATATTATGGCTATAATGGCATCTTTATTGTCAAGTTCTGCAGACTTTTTATAATATTCATATGTTTTTGAATAATCATTAATTTTTTCATATGCGTCACCCATCCTTAGATATATAAAATCTATATCCTTTGGCTTTGTATCAAGGTATAAGTTATAATATTTTAAAGACTCTTCATACTTATTTATTTCATTTGAATTTAGCACATTAGCCAAAACTTTTAAAGATTCTTGATCACCTGTTTCAACAGCTTTTTTTAGCCATTTAACAGACTTATCGTAATTTTTCTGAATGAAACTTGATTCTACTCCTGCATACATTTGTGCAATATTTCTCATGGCTTTAGCATTTCCAAGATTTGCAGCTCTTTTATAATACATTAATGCTTGCAGTTCATCTTTATCAACTCCTTCGCCATTTCCATATATTAAACCGAGTAAATTCAAACCAAAGGAATCATTTTTTTCTGAAGATTTTTTAGCATATTCAAAAGCTTTTTTAGTATCTTTTTCCACACCCATACCATATAAATAAGCTTTGCCAAGATAGTAAAGTGCCTCGCCATCATTTGGATATTTTTTAAAAATTTCTATAGCTTCTTTGTGTTTTTGAGTGTCATCAAAAAGCTTTTTTGCTTCATCTATAGTTTGTGCATAAATAGATATGCTAAGTATTAAAAAATACCAAATAATTTTTTTCATCAATCATTACTCTCTTAGTTTTATAAAATAATCAAACATGTCTATCTCAATCGTAAAATTTTATCAATATACAACAACTCTTTCTATTATCCCATCGCCATCTTTGTCATATGCTTTTTTCTCAAAACTTCCATCTTCATCTTCATCAAAAAGTAAATAATTATAAACTCCGTTATTACCAGTATCGATGGCAAGCAAATCCATGATACTATTTTTATTTCCGTCTAATTCAAACTGAGTAAGTGGTATGTTTTCTTTATCGTAACCACTTTTAGAAGAGAGTTTTGTATATTCTTTATATTGATTGTCTAGTTTTATTTGAAAAGTATCATTTGCTTTTTTTTCTAAAAACTCATTTATATCATCGATTGATACTGCAAAGTTAAGATTTTGTCCTTGCGTGTTGCTAAAAGAGTTTAATCCTATGAGCTTATAATCCTCTCCAAGAAGTGGTCCACCGGAGTTTCCTTTACTTGTAGCACTTTGTGTTTGTATCACAAAGTTTGCTTTATGAGTGTTCCAACTATAGTTTTGTCTTATTGAGCTTACCGTTCCCCATCCAAGGGTAAAATACTCTTTTTGAGGATGCCCCATAGTGTAAATATCTTCCCCAATTTCCACATCATCCAAAGATGCAAACGCTACAGGAGTAAGATCTTTTAAAAAGCTTGTGTCCAATATTTGTAAAAGTGCTAAATCTTTGAGTGGATCAACTTTTAGAATTTTTGCTTTTAAAAAGCTATTTTTATTGGGGTTTGTGGCATATTTTGATTTTGGTTTAAAAGCTATATTTGCACTATTTTGATTTTTTACTACATGATAATTTGTAAGGATCTTTCCATCTTTTGAGATAACTACACCGCTTCCTATTTCATCTTGAGTTTCTACAACAACAGTACTTTTTACTAAGTGGCTATAAGCCTCTTTTTCTTTCACTCCTCTACTATTGCCAATGACATCATTTGGATTAAGAGCATATTTTGCATCACCTTTAGTTTGTGCCATTCTTTTAAACTTATTTTTGATATATTTTAGATGAAAAATTTCAGTAGTTTTATCATTTTTGAATTCAAATATTACATCACCCTCTTGATCAAAGTTGAGAAAATTTTCTTTTGGAAACTTTACTATCTCATCCTTTTTAAGTTCTATAGTTTTCATATGATTTGTACTATTTTTATAAACACTATTGATTTGGATTGTGGTGTCTGTTTTTGATAAAAAAGTAAATTGAATTTTGTCTTGATTTGTAAATAATATATCGCCATCATAAACATCATAAGAGTTTTTATCCTCTGTAACACTTATTGTTTTAACATCAAATGCCATCACTCCCATGCTGGCTACAAAGCTCAATAAAAAGAGCGTTTTAAACATCAAGTTCTCCTAAAATTCCTTTGCTATCAAGCTCTTTTAAAAATTCAATGAGATTGCTTATAGTAAGTATCGCTTCTCTTGAGTCAAATATTTTACCCGTATGGTTTGCCTTGTTTCCAAATGCTTTTATGATATGTGCATAGTTATTTGTATCATGACCAAGTTTTCTGCTTCTATATAAATCTGTGAGCATAATATTTAAATTTGCATTGTCGAGATTAAGATATCTTTTGTACATCTTAGTAACTATTTGCTCTATAATGTTTTTAGAAGCAATCACGACATATTTTGGTTCTTTTTCAATTCTTTCATTAAGTGCATCTAAATTTATGTCATGTTTTATGAGCTCTTTATATTTTTCAAGCTCCTTGACAATGTCTTTATAAACCGTAGTTGATTGTTTTGCAAGTTGAATATTTAACTCATCTTCGACTTTTTCAAGTTGATATATTTTGCTTCTGTTTTGTTTTTCTCTATAAATAAATAGTATTGATACCACAAAACCATACGAAAGTGTGTAGAAGTTTTCCCAAGATGCTATCGATTCAACTTTTTTTGAAAAAGAGAGCTCTTCAATGTTTTTATGGATGAAGTCACCACTCTTTTTTGCAGATTCTATTTTGTCTAAATCTATTATGTAGTCATTTTGTTTTTTGGAAAAAGACTGCTCTTTTATTGTAGGTTCTTGAGCTGATTTTGCAATTGAAAATGTGTTGAATAAAACTATGAGAGTTGTTAGAGCTATAACAAGCAACCAAAATATAAATGGATTTGAAAGATTGATTTTAAACATTATTAGACTCCGAAAATTCTAAAGATTGTATCCAAATATCACTAAATTTAATTTATGCAATTTTTTGTTCAAATAAAAAAAATTAAATATAGACAAAATACGACCACAATACTTAATACACTTCTATCATAAAATAAAACTAAGGATTTAAAATGCAAGTAACAGTTCACGCAGCGCAAAGATTTTTAGAGAGAGTAATGTCTAAGACAAACTACACTTGTCAAGATGTAGGTATGGCTATAGAACTTTTAGAAAAAACATTGAGAGATGTAGTTGTAACTAGCAAGGTTAAACACTTTGTTCTTCCTGGATTTAAAGACTTTAGAGTTGTTTTCCGTGAGAACACAGCTATAACCATCATACCAAAGGATCAAAAATAATGAAAAGTTTTTTATCAAGCAGCATGGATAGTATAACTGATACAGCCAAAAGCGTTACAGATGCCTATGATGCACATATCAAAGAAAAAGCTATAAGAGTAGTCAATGAAAAGATTGAAGCAAAAGGGTTGCAAATAGATCGTATTGAACAAGAGGACTATGAGACAATGATTAGCGATTTATCTAAAGATATAAAAGAAGATTATGCTAAAAAAGCCGCACAAGGACTTCTAGCGTTTATTGGACTTGATATGCTGTTTGGACTATAAAAATGCTCGGATTTATCTTTAAAAGCGGTATTTACTATCTTTTTTGGAATAAGTATAAAAGCAGATCAAATACACTGTATTAAAAATCACAAAAACATCCCAAACGGAATTGCTACTAAGTTTTCTTCAAACTCCACAACCATTTCACCATTGTAAAACACTATGCCCAAGCACTTTTGCTCACATCTGTTTTGAAAGTCGATGATGTGTTTAAAGTCATCTTTTTTGACACTGCTGCTCTGTTTTACCTCAATGGCTAGTATTTCATTATCAACTTCTACTATAAAATCTATCTCTTTTTTGTCATTTGTTCTATAGTGGTAAAGTGTAGCACTTTTTTGCATGTAAGAGATATGCTTTTGAAGTTCACAAAAGATATAAGTCTCGTAAACTTGTCCGCTATATGGCGAACTAAGCAGCTTCTCTTTTGAGTCGATTCTAAGTAAAGAGCAAAGCACTCCAGTATCGTTAAAAAAAACTTTAGGCGATTTTGCAAACTGTTTGCCGATGTTTGCAAAATAGGGTTTAAGAAGTGTCGCTTGATAGATGCGACTTATAATAGAGAGATAGTTATCGGTTGTGATATCTTTTATCCCTATGTCGTTGCTTAGGCTTGATTTGTTAAGCAGCGTGCCGCTTCTTGAAGCCAACACATTTACAAACTTGATAAAGCTATCAATATCTCGTATGTCCGCCAAGTCTCTTGCATCTCGCTCTATGTAAGTTGCTATGTAAGACTTAAACCACAAATCTCTTTGTAACCCATCAAGCATTAAAATTTCAGGATATCCGCCGTCGATAATATGTCTGATAGTCTCCTCGCTATACTCTTTTTTGGCAAGCTTAAACTCTCTTTTTAAAAGTTTTTCTATCACATTTTCATGCGGTTTGTCGTTTTTTTCTTTTGAACTAAGAGGATGAAGTCTTAGCTCACAAAGTCTCCCTGCAAGGGTGTCCTTTGCATCTTTATGGTCAAGCACATTTGAACTGCCTGTAAGTAAAAAACTTCCGTTTACCCTCTCTTTGTCTATTTGCATTTTCAAGTATTCAAGAAGTGTAGGCACTTTTTGTATCTCATCTAGGCAGATGGGGAGTTCAAGATTTTTAAGAAACGCCTTTGGATTCTCTTTTGCGTAGAGCCTTAACTCTCCATCATCAAATGTAAGATAGTTTTTAAAGTTTTTAAGTGCAAGAGTTGATTTACCGACTTGTCTAGCACCATTGAGAAGAACAACAGGAAATGTATCGAGAGCTATTTTAAGAATAGGTTCGAGTGTTCTTTTTTTCATTTTATCCCTTTAAGTGGTATATATTTTACCATTATACTACATAAATTTAAAAAATTAGTTTTATAATGTCAAGCTGTACCTTCACTTTTATCCAAAATCATACAATATTTTATATACAGTCAAAATGTGTCCATACAAATACCTACAATTTCTTTATCTTAAAAAAAGAGAGGAAGTTTATGAAACTAAACAAAGAATCAATCAAAACTCTTGGACAAAACATTGAATTTACAATAGTGAGCATTCGCAAAAATAGTGATATAACAAATCTGGACAAAATCATAGCTGATTTAAAATCACTCATAAATGAAAATCAAAACAAAGCGGATTTTTCAGAGTTACAATCTGACATGGAATTTTTGCAAGAGTATTATGAAGAAGCTTCTTGGAATGATGTCACAAGATGGCTATCCAACATAAACTCAACCGTGCGTAACATCTACTATGACTATCTTGCAAAAATTAGAGAGTACCACAATAACAAATCTAGTCATTAATGTTTATCTATAGACAAAATAAGACCAGATAAAACTTTACACTTTTTCCAATAAAAATATTAATGAGGAAATAACGATGCTAGGATTTATCTTTAAAAGCGGCACTTACTACATTTTTTGGCAAAAGTTTAAAAAGCAGATTATTACGCTTCTTGTCTCTGTGGGACTTGTTCTGATAATCATGGGTGTTTATAACGACCTCTTTAGCGTACTTAAAATATCCAACAAAGAGAGCATACTTTATCTGCTATTTTTAAAATGGGTTTTAATAGTCTTTATTGTTGGCTTCAATATCTTTATGCTCAAAAGACTCAGCACCAAAGAGTTTAAACAGGCTATAAAAACAGAGGAAGCAAAAGAGGTCAAGCAAGTAAAACAACCGCTTACACAAGAAGAAAAACTGCTCCAAAAAGAGAAGCTACTCACTACTACCGATCTTATCTTGGCAAAATATGCAAAGAAAAAAGATGAGCAAAGATGAAAAAACTTCTTTTTTTACTCCTTGGGGTTGTTCTCATTGCAAAAGAGCAGCTTTATGTACATGTACCGAGTGCTCTGCCTTCTAGTGCCACAAATACATCTTTTGGCAGAGAGCTTTTAGTGCTTATTGATGATGCAAAAGAGGAGATCAGTTTTGCTATCTATGGACTTAGAGGACAAGATGCGGTTTTAGAAGCACTTCTAAGAGCAAAAAAAAGAGGCGTTAGCATAAAAGCGGTTGTCGATAGCGATGCACACGGCAACAACTACTATACAGATACACATAAGCTTTATGAGCATTTTCAAGTTGTGAGTGATGGTAAAAGCTACATCATGCATAACAAATTTTTCATCATAGACAAAAAAACTCTTTGGAGCGGCTCGGCAAATATAAGTGATACCGGCACAGGCGGCTACAACGCAAACAATGCTATAACAACTGATGATAAAAGAGTTGTATCACTCTATCAAGAGGAGTTTGATGAGATGTTTGATGCAAAAAAGTTCTCCACAAAAAAGAGTAAAAGAGGCTATGAGCAGATAAAAACAGAGGAGTCACTCATCTCTGTTTACTTCTCTCCAAAATCAAACACTTATGAAGAAGGGATAAAAGAGCTTATCCAGAACGCCAAAAAGTACATCTTTGTACCGATTTTTTATCTCACACACAAAGGGCTCTCTTATGAGCTTATACGAGCAAAAAAGAGAGGTGTCGATGCAAAAATCATCCTAGATGCAAGTGCCGCAGGCAATAAGTACTCCATGCATAAAAAACTAAGAGAAGAAGGCATAGAAGTAAAAGTTGAGAACTTTGGCGGCAAAATGCATTGTAAATCTATGATTATAGATGACAACTACATCATCAACGGCTCCATGAACTTCACAAAAGCAGGCAATAGTAAAAACGATGAAAACACGCTCATCATACAAAACAGCACTTTAGCTATCAAGTATAAAAACTACTTTTTAGAGCTTTGGCAAAAAATACCAGAGCGATATCTCTACTATGACACATCTCCTGAGAGCCATGAGAGCATTAACTCGTGTAAAGACGGGGTTGATAATAACTTTGATGGCGAAGTAGATTCAAAAGATAAAAAATGTAATAAATAGACAAAATAAGTCCAACTAAATATCTACAATTATACCAAAAGGAGTCAACTATGCAAGAATTGATTGAAAAACTTAAAGGGATGAAAAACGCAACAGAGGCGCAATATGATGCAATGATTGAGAGCCATGCTCACAAAGAAGTGATAAAAAACCTCAAAGAGGCAGGACTTGAAAAAGATGATTTATCTGATGAGGAGTTCAATGCACTTTTAAGCGAGCAAAAAAAGAGAGCAAACTCATTTGCAAAAGGTGCTTTGGGTGCATCTGGGATATTTCTCTTTTTAGAACTTTTAGGTTAAGCATGTCAAAGATAGCACTGCTAGATAGCCTCTTAAAAGAGTATCGTAAATGGACGCTCAAGCTAAAGAGTGCTTCTCAAAGTATAGAAGACAACATTTTGCAAAAGGACTCAAGTGCGGTACTTGAAGAGAAGGTTGTAAGCATTGTCATCTCTTCTGTGCGTGTTTATATAGTCGTTGGGATTGTCGGTCTCTTTGGCATAAGTGTGGGCGGAGTTTGGGGCGTAATTGTTTTTGCTATTGGGTGGGTTTTATCGAAAATAATCAATAAAAAAGTATTTGGCAGCCAAAGAGCGGTTGAATCACTCAAAGAGGATGAAAAGCTGCTTTTAGAGAAGCTAGAGAGACTCAACGAAAAACATGAAGAGATACGAAAGCATCTTGGCAAAACTCCTGTCTTTTTTACTGACTATCCGTTACTAAAAAGAGAGTTTGGGGATATGATAAACAGACTTTTGACATATAACGCCTCAAATTTGGCGCTTAAATATAGATACAGACATGCATATCTGGTTAAAAAGTATCAAAATGAAGTAAATACATTTCATAAAATCTATGCAAACAAAAAAGGAATTTAGTAAATGACTACCAATGCCATAACTTTAACAATCAGCATAATGATAGTAGCTCTCTTTATCCAGAGCATGAAAAACAGAGGAAGAAGTTTCAAAAACGAGATAGTAAGCCTTGGAATACTAGGAACTTTTATTGGTATCGCTATCGGTCTTTACCACTTTGATGTGACAAACATAAAAGAGAGCATGCCACAGCTTCTTGAAGGGCTTAAAACCGCATTTGTGACCTCCGGAATGGGGATATTTTTCTCCATACTCCTCTCTATCTTTAAGCCGCAAGCCACAAAAAAAGAGGAAGTTATCTACGCACTTGAAGAAGTTGTAAAAGATTTTAACAAAAACCTGACAGAGCAGTTTGGAGACAACTTCAAGCAGTTAAATGAAGCAGTGAAAAATATGATTCTCTGGCAAGATAACTACAAAAGCTATATTATAGAGAGTGAACAAAGCATTAGCCATATCATCAAAGAGCTCAAGCAGATATCGCTTGCAAAAGAGAGTGAACAGGCAAATATCCAAAAACTCATAGACAATCTTACAGCTTCAAGCGATAAAGTAAAAACCTCACTTGAAGAAACAACTGAGATCGTCAAAGAAAATATGCAGCTGTTACTGCGTGAAGCAAACGGGAGACTCTAAGATGCAAGATAGTGAGAGCAACTGGATCAATATAGCAGATGTTATGTCAGCGCTTATGATGATATTTATGTTTATATCTATCTCTTTTTTATACCAACTCCTTAGTGAAAAAGAGAACTATAAAATAGAGTTAAATAAAGCACTCCATAAAGAGTTTGACAAGGATTTAGTTAAATGGCAAGCTCTTATTACAGATGATAATATTATGCGCTTCAATTCGCCTTTTCCAACAGGCGGTGCTAATGTACCGCAAGCTTTTTATGAAATACTTCAAGATTTTTTCCCTCGCTATATCAAAGTCTTAAGCAACGCTAAGTTTAAGAGCGAAATAGAAGAGATACGAGTTGAAGGACACACTTCAAATGGATGGGGAAATGTTTCAGAAGCCAAAGAAGTTTATCTCAAAAATATGCATCTCTCTCAAGAAAGAGCCAGTAATGTACTTTCACTTTGCTACGGTTTGGATGATTTTTTTATCAGAAGTAACATCAAATGGCTTGAAGCAAACCTAAGAGCAAACGGGATGGCTTTTTCAAAACCGCTTTATGTTGATGGGTCTAAAACAGAGGATACCGAACGCTCGAAAAGAGTCGAATTTAAAGTTATTACTAAAGATAAATAGGTTCATAGACAATATGCGTCCATAATTTTTTCTACACTTTCTTTATATTTGAGTATCAAGGGGGTAAATATGTAAAAACATTCTTCGGCTATAAAAATAAAATCACAATACAAGGAAAATGCAAAATGAGAAAAATAAGTTTGCCCCTAGCGTCAGCAGCAACACTCTTTATACTATCTGGTTGTTCATCGCACAATGTTACTATTGCGCCGCAGCAGCCAAAAAAATATGAAGTTTTAGGAAAAGCAGAGGGAGGTGCAAGCGGCTCTTTGGGAGTGCTTGGCACAGCGTATTATTTTATCCCGATGGGATTAAATACTAGGATGGAGAGAGCATACGCAAATGCGATAGAGAGCGTTCCTGGAGCTACGGGACTTATAAATGTCACCTATCAAGAAGATTGGCTCTGGTGGATTATTGGCACAAGCAAAGATGTGACAATCAAAGGTGATGCAATAAGGGAGATAAAAGAATGAAATACATAAAAAAAATAGTCGCAATTGCCTCTTTGGGTATCTTTGGTTTTTTTATTACAGGATGTTCCGGCACACCAATCTATATAGAAACTCCTGATCCAAAAGCATATGAGAGCTCAAAGGACAAAGGCAGAGAAATAAGTGCTTCTGCAAGTGGATTTCAACTATTGCTTTTTATACCGATTGATATAAATGATCGTCATGAAAAAGCCTACCAACTCTTAAAGGCTCAAGCTGGCAACGGCTACTTGACAGATGTGAAGATTAAAGAGTCCTGGACATATGCGTTTGTAGGAACAGTGTACAAAACAACACTAACTGCAACGGTTTATCCTAGAGAGTAACTCAAAAAATACCCAGTTTTCGTCATTCGGAAACTGGACTCTGTTTAAATGCTTATTTTTGTAAATGGATTTATTTATAATAGAAAAATTAACAAGACAACTAAGACAAGTCTATTTTATTTTATAAAAAAAGCAAAAATTGGGATGAAAAACTATAGAGAAAAATAACTCCAATTTAGATTATTTGTAAAAAACAGTATTAATAGACTGATGGGGTGTATAAATTATATAAATTTTTATAAGCCTCACCCTTAATCCACACACACACACACGAATAAGGGGTGCAAGTTTCACTCCCTTAAATATCCCCTTGCATTGCAAACAATGATCTTAAAACGCTTCGCTCGACTCCCTTTCTCACTTAGATTTTTTAATCGTAAAAGTCAACAACCATCCTATAATCTTTTCATCATCTCGATCATTATCAGCACGTTTTTTTAAAGTATTAAATTCTTTTCATAAAAAAATTGACTCTTCTAATAACCAGTAGCTTATTGAAGACAAAATTATTTTTAGAATTTATGCATACTGTAAAAAACATACGTGCCGATAGACTCAGCGGAAAAATGAAGATTAAGAGGTCTTCTCTTCTTTTACTTAAAATCTTTAAGTGAGAAAGAGAAAAAACACCATGCCTCTAAATCTAACAAAAAAATAAATTGCAAAAGGATATAAAATGCAAACTCAAAACAACAACACAACAGAACAAAGACACTACAGAAAAACTGTAATTGAACTATACACAGAAGCAGTTGACAAAGTAACAAGCAGCAGATTATCTGCTCAACAAGTAAGTGCGAGCGGTAATAATTTTACTGGCTTAAACAACAATATTCTTGCAAATGCTCAAAAAGAGCTTGGATACAAAAGCAATGTCTGGTTTACAGAAAAACAAATGCAAGAGCAAAATCTTGTTCAAATAGATGAAGACAATTACGGAGTAATCTTGTTTTCTACATATCTCAAAGATATTGAGGGAACAAATCGTAAAGAAAAGGCACTTCGCTTTTATAAAGTGTTCAATAAAGATGCACTTGAAACAATCCCTCTTTAAGGGATTGTGATTATTTTTTAGCACAATACTTTTGTGTTAAACATTCATAAATCTACGATCTAAAAATAAATATGGAGAAGACAAAATGACACTGCAAGACTTGAAAGCACTTGAATACACAACAGAGTTAGAGCAAGAGATAAAAGAGATTATCTTAAACAATGCCAAAAACTATGATGAGCCAACCGTTTTTTTTGAAGATCTCTTATCTTATGGATGCAAAAGCGGAATGATAAGCGAGCTTTTTTATTATACAGATACAGTTGATTTTTGCAAAAGACACTCATCAGACATCAACGAAGTTATATCTGATTTGTTAAGCTTATATGATCTAAAAGATATTAGAGAATTACTTGCAGATAACTTTGATGTAAATGATCCGTTATGCATAAATAATCATAATTTAAATTTGATCGCTTGGTTTGTATTTGAAGAGACGTGCAGAAGCGTTTACGAGAGCTCAAGAGCATCAGAAGCAGCATAACTGATAGAGAAATCTATCAGCTGCATTTTTAAGCCACACCCTTAATCCCACCAAAATTTGCAACTGTATTACAGCTGCAACGACTTTCTTTTTTCAAATTTTTTAAATCAGAAAAAACCACTTCTTCAATATCTAACTATCCGTTTTTTGTGTTCATCAAAATGTTTTAAGTGTTTAAGTATGTATTCAAATCAACTGATAAGCAAATCACCAGTAGCCAATTTGCTTCTAAGCTGTTTTGATACTGAAACACCCTGTAAAACATACCCGACAAACTCAACGGAAGAAAAGTTAGACAAAGAAAGTGACTTGTTTTTTCTTAAAAATTTGAAAAAAGAAAGAATAAAAACACCCCTCAAAATCTAACAAAAGAAAAATTAAATTAAGGAAGACAAAATGAACTTAGAACACGTAATGAACAGACTAATCGAAAAAATAGAGAACAGCGAAGGCAACTGGATACAACCGTTTAATAATTCAATGCCAAGCAATTTCACAAACAATACTGAATATTCAGGAATTAACATTATCAATTTATGGATAGAAGCAGAAGAAAGAGGCTACACAACGAACGAATGGGCGACATTTAAGCAAATTAAAGCGATGAATGGAACTGTAGATAAAGGCGAAAAAGGAACAACAATCTTCTTTTTTAAACCAACCAAAATTAAAGAGATAGATGAAGAAACAAGCGAAGAGACAGAAAAAACTATTCCAATGCTAAAGACTTATTTAGTTTTTAACAAAGATCAAACGAGCTTAAAAGACACTGCAACAAGCAACGAGATTTTAGAACTTGAAGAGCTTAAAAGCAATCTATTTGTAGAGCTAAAACATAGCAATAAGGGAGCTTTTTACAATCCGAAAAGCGATTATATAAATATGCCGCACATTGACTCTTTTATTAGTTCAGATTTTTATTATGCAGTATTGCTTCATGAATTAGCACACAGCACAGCACATAAAATAAGACTAAACAGAGACTTAAACGGAAGAGTAAACGGAACAAAAGCAGAGCTTATAAGCTATGCAAAAGAAGAGCTAATAGCAGAGACAACACGCTCTTTTTTACAAGTAAGAATGGGGCTAAACAGCACGAAGATGGAAGAGCAAAATGCTTTATATTTAAAGAGCTGGTTAAAGCCATTAAAAGAAAATCCAAAAATCCTTTGGTCTATATTTAGCGAAGCTTCAAAAGCTTACAACTTTATTCTTGAAAATACAAAAGCAAAGGAGGAAGCAGCATGAGAGATATTGCCTCAATCGCCACCTTAGCTTTAAACTCAGGTGAATGTGCCTTACGTTTAGCTGCTCCCATTTTTCTATGCTCCTCTTTCTAAAAAAGTTATCTTAGCATGTTGTTTGAAAATGGGGACCAGCTCTTTTTTGAGTTTTTGAGCGGCTTATCACTGCTCATTTTATCAATATTAATAATCTTATTTTTAGCAAGAAGATTATTGATGTTTACACTAATTTTTAATCATTGAAGGAACTAATATGGAAACTATGATAATTTTGATCATCATAATAGCGGCATTATTTGGCATAACAATATTTTTACCATTCTTTTTTGGCGGTGACTTTTCAAGCAAAGAAGAAGCGGAAGCTGATTCAGAAGATGAAAACGGAGAAGATTTTGATTTTTTAGATGCTTTTTAGCTAAAAAGCAAAAGATAAATAAAATTTCTATCTACCTAAGTTTTGTATTTTACTAAATACAATGCTTAAAATCTTGACTTATTTAAGGGACTCCGATATACTTCCGACACTTGAATAAATAGAGACAAATCTTGTCACAACTTATCAAGTGAATTTGTCAATTTCAATCATTTTTCATCAACTTTAATCTTTAAAGTATAGGAAAAGGTTGGGTAAATTTGATAAAACACAAAACTTAAACGGCTTATAAAGCCCATATCGCGGAATAGAGCAGCTCGGTAGCTCGTCGGGCTCATAACCCGAAGGTCATAGGTTCAAATCCTATTTCCGCAACCAAAATCATATAAATCTACTTATTCTAAGATTGTAAATGTATTTTTTGGTCTTCCTATGTGAAATCCTTGAAGATAATCCACTCCCATCTCTTTTAGTGTTTTAACTATCTCTTCATTTTCTACATACTCTGCGACTGTTTTAACATTAAGCTCTTTTGCAAGCGTAAGTATACTATGAACAAATGCTTTATCTTTTTTATCTTTATTTATATTCATAATAAACTCACCGTCAATTTTAAGGTAGTCAATCGGGAATTTTTTAATATAATGAAAAGAAGAGAAGCCTGAACCAAAATCATCTATAGCAAATTTGTAACCTGCTATCTTTAAATTCATTACAAATTTTTCCAAAAGAGAGAAATTTTTAACAGTTTCCCTCTCTGTTATTTCAAAAACAATATGGTCTTTAGATATATCATACTGTCTTATCAGCTGCGTTATTGAATCTGCGTAATTGCCTACTATAAGAGATTTCGGGGATAAATTTATAAATAAAATTCCTTGATAGTTCTCTTCTTTCATCTTTACAAATGCATTTTCTATTACCATTAAATCCATACGATTTATTATACTCATGCTCTCTGCAACTTCTATAAACTCATACGCTGAAACCACTTTACCATCTACTTCAATTCTCATAAGAAGCTCATGTATTTCATTTTTACCGCTAATGGTAGTTTGAATCGGTTGAAAATATGGAACAATACGATTGTTTGCAACGGCATCTATAAGAAGCGAAGATTTTGCTTTTTGTTCTTTTATAACAGAGACGATATCATCTCCCGAAGGAACCCTAATACTGTTTTTACCGTCTTCTTTAGCTTTATACATCATTCCGTCAGCTATGACAAAAAGTTCTTTTTGTGTTTTTGCATGTTCAGGATAAATAGATATTCCGATAGAGACGGTAACACCTGCATGACTTCCATCGCTAGTTAATAGTTTAAAATCTTCTATGGATCTTGCTATATTATGCGCAACTGCAAGAGCACCCTCTAGTCCACACTCAGGTAAAATTAAAGTAAATTCATCACCGCCGTAGCGTGAGAGTATATCTTCATTCCTTTTTGATTTTTCAAGAACTCTAGAAAACTCTTGTAGATATAGATCTCCAAAAGCATGCCCGTATCTGTCGTTAATAGGTTTGAAATTATCACAGTCTATAACCATAAGAGCAAATTCGTATCCATGAGCATCTGCACGCTTTATTTCATACTCTAAAAAGTCAACAAACACACGTTGATTAAAGAGTCCCGTGAGCGGGTCATGTGCTGCGTAGTACTCTAAATCATTTGTATATTTATTTATAGCTTTAACCGAACCGACAAGATTTGCCATTGTTGTTAAAATACTGTCTATTACTATATGTTTAATAGGATCTGTTGCCATCTCTGACTGCACGCTAAGTCCTACAATTCCACCTATTTTTGGAGTATCTAAAAAGAGAGATTTTGTTCTGTATGCAAAATTTCCATAGTCTCTTGCCGTAATACAACAATTGTAATCAGAAACATTATGACGAACCGAGTAGTCGGTATAACCAAGAAAATGGTTGCTTGATTGAACAGACTCTCTTACATACTCTTCAAACCGCACTTTTACATCGGCATCAGGAACGCCGTACCAGAAAATATCGACTTCAAACTGATCATCGCCGATTCTAAAAATAGTCATAAGGGTATAAGTCGGCATAATTTTGTTTATATCTATCAATAGTTCATTCATAAAATCACGCCAATCTTGAACAACTTCTGAAGTTATAATAAATTTATCGAGCAACTGTACTTCAAACTCGAGCAAATCTTTGTCAACTGCAATTGCTTTTAGTTTTTGAGCCAATTCATTGACATTTAATATAATCGCATTAATCTCATCAAACCTTTAATCTATATCGGTGGAATCAAACTCTTTAAAATCTTGCATCGAGTTGATAGATTGTACTTTTTTATCGAAAAGTTTAAGCGACTGGGTTATTCTAGACGTGGTGTATCTAGAACTCATGTATGCGGCAAATATAAAAATCGGCAATACGATTAAGAAAAAATAGACATAATCTAAAAATGTCTCTTTAATAACTTCAACAAAATTTTGCTCTACATCTATTAAGCCTAGCGTATCACCGACATTTGCGTTTACATTACAACCCAAACACTCCTGTTTGGCATTGAGAGGTAAAAGATTTCTGATTTTACCCATATCGCTAATACTTACCTTTTCCCCGCTTGCTAAAACAGAATTTGCCAAATCATCTCTTGGATTTTCCTGCACCTCTCCAAAAAGCTCTTTGATCTTATCCGTACGGTATATATTTACAGAGTAGTGGCTCTCATCAAAGTTCTCTTTGAGTGAGTGCATAAAATCATTTAAATCTTCTCTGCTCCACCCTTTTTTCATCACCTGATACATTGATGAAAAAATCTGATTTGAGACGGTATTGGCATTTTTGATAGCATTTTCCCGCGCAAGTGATGTATGGAGGTAGGCTGTAAAAACCAAAACAACTATAAAGAGAGAAGATAGAAGAACAATATTGATTGAAAATATAAAATTTTTTAGTGTTTTTGGCATTATTTTTTCCATATAAAATGTTTTTTTGAAATGCCTAAATTATATCTGTAAATTATTTTTCTAAACTTAATTTATATAAAAAAAACTCTTTATTACAAAATAATAAGATGCAAGATGAAGTTGATACGAGGAACCTCGTATCAAGTGGGATTATTTAACTTTTTCTAAGTATTCGCACTCTACGGTATTTACTTTAACGGTATCACCTTCAAGAACGTGATAAGGTACTTGAATAACCGCGCCTGTTTCTAATGTAGCAGGTTTTTTACTTCCGCTTGAAGTATCACCTTTGAAGTTTGGCGGTGTATCGGTAATAACAAGTTCCATTACTTCAGGAGCCGTTACGGAAATAGCTTTGCCTTTATAGAAGATAATATCAACATTTATACCGTCTTTAAACCATTTTGAAGCATCATCGCACTGCTCGTAGCTCAGCCCCAACTGTTCGTACGTTTCATTATCCATAAACTGATACTGTTCACCGTCATCATAAAGATACTGCATAGTTTTATACGTTATTTCGGGAACTTCAAATTTATCACCTGCATGAACAGTTTTATCGACAACTTTGCCGTTTAAAAAACTCTTAACCTTCATACGCACAAATGCAGCGCCTTTGCCCGGCTTAACATGTTGAAACTCTACCACTCTATATGGAACTTCGCCTATAATTAGACGAACACCTTTTTTAATATCACTCATACCTACAGTTGCCATAAATACACCTTGAAAAATTTTTAAGTGATTTTATCCTAAGTGGACTTAATTTCTTTTGTTATAATGTCAAAAAATCTCTACATTTTAGGAACCTATTGCTTATGGAATTTACTTTAGAAGCTACCTCAAAAAACGCTCGCGCATGCACGATAAAAACTGCTCATTCAACCATCAAAACACCTGTTTTTATGCCCGTTGGAACCGTTGGAAGCGTAAAATCTCTTGACATGCAAGATGTCTTAGAACTGCTGGGTGCTGAGATTATTTTAGCAAATACTTACCACATGTACCTTCGTCCCGGAGATGAAACAGTGGCAAAAATGGGCAAACTTCACGGCTTTACAACCTACCCGAAAAGCTTTTTGACAGACAGCGGAGGTTTTCAGGCATTTAGTCTTAGCGACATTTCTAAAGCTTCGCAAAACGGTATAGAGTTTAGAAGCCACATAGATGGAAGCAAGCACTTTTTTACGCCAAAAAAAGTTATAGACATTCAGCATAATCTGGGTTCGGATATCATGATGATTTTAGATGATTTGGTAGCACTTCCCGCAAGGCAGGAGCGCATCGCTCTAAGCATTGAGAGAACTACTTCATGGGCAAAAGAGTCCATCGAGTACTTTAGGGCGAAGCAAAAAGAGGGAGTTGGTACAGAACAGAATATCTTTGCTATTATCCAAGGCGGAACGGATAAAGCTTTTAGAACAAAAAGTGCGCGTGAGCTTTGTGCGTTGGATTTTGACGGTTTTGCAATAGGCGGTTTAAGCGTCGGCGAGGCAAATCAAGATATGTACGACACGGTGGAACATACCGTGCAGTATATGCCTCATGATAAACCCCGCTATCTCATGGGTGTGGGAACCCCAGAAGACCTTATAGAAAACATTGAGCGAGGCATTGACATGTTTGACTGTGTTATGCCCACGAGAAATGCAAGAAACGGAACTCTTTTTACCTCATTTGGAAGATTAAACATTAAAGGTGCAGCATATAAAGAGGATGCATCTCCTGTAGATTCGGAGTGTGAATGTCTAACATGTAAAAGATATAGCAGAGCCTACCTCAACCACCTCTTCCGTGCCCGTGAGATAACATACTTCAGACTTGCGACTATCCATAATCTGCATTACTATTTAAACCTTATGAAAGAAGCAAGAGAGGCAATTTTGGCGGATAGATTTGCTGAATTTAAAACGGAGTTTTACGCTAAGAGAAGTTAATGAGAGTGTCACCGCGAGGCTTAAAAAGCCGCGGGAGTCTTAGAGGTTGTGCTCTTTTTTATATTTTATAAGAATAGCGTAAGCCTCATCTTTTAACAACAGCTTCTCTTTTTTAAGGGTCTCTACCTCTTTGTCGGTTAGTATGATTTCACTCTTCTCAGCTTTAGCAATCTTGTCGTCAAGCTCATTGTGCTTGTTAAAAATTCTTAAAAAGTGAGCATTCTCGGCACCTGTTTCTTTCATATGTGTAATAATATCTCTATATTCATGTAGCATTTTTTATCCTTGATTTTTTTGTGATTTTACCATATTGTCAATTAAAAATCTGCTCGATTTTGCCGTAAAGTTCTTCACCGCAATATAAATAGAGTTTTTCATCCATTACAACTTTTTTATCTGGATTAAAAAGCATTGCATTTACCCTCTCTCCCACTTTTATCTCCCCTGCACTTTGCCCAATTGCTTTTGAGGGATTTTTCACGCAGAGACTCACAAGCTCTTGCATAGATATAATACCGCTCTTTACAAGTTTTGTATAGTAAACGCTCACGGCATCTTTAAGACCTTCACATCCGTAAGCCGCATCATAAAATGCAACTTCTTTGTTTAGAGGAGAGCTTGGCTGGTGAAGAGTCGTAAGAATATCTATTTTCCCTGCCCTAAGAGCTTCTTGCAAAAACTGCATATCCTCTTTTGAAGAGAGCGGCGGATTTAATTTTGCGGTTGTATTGAAATTTTTACATGCTTCATCAGAGTTGCTTAAGTGATGGATAGAAACCTCACATGTAACATTCACGCCCTCTTTTTTTGCTTTATCTATAAGCAAGACTGAACGAGGCGAAGCAATTGCTTTGAAAAGTATCTTTATATTAAAGTGCCTTGCTATCTCAATCATACGAGAAACATGTAAAACTTCACTCAAGTCAGGAATCCCTGCAAGTCCTAATTTTGAACTTACATCTCCTTCTAACATTACACCGATGTTTATAAGCGAGTTGTCTTCCGCCTTGCAAAAGAGCGTTACCCCGTACATCTGAGTATACTGCGCTATTTTGATGGCGACATCATTTTTTGCGATGGTACTCATGTATGGAACAACTGCTCCGCGCTTTAGCAAAATTGCAATATTACTAAGAGTGTTATCCTCTTTTAGAGCATTGAGCATCAAATCAACCTTTGCTCCCTTTAAGTCATGTAGTCCGTTTTGGGCAAACTCTAAAACTATCTCATTATCTATTGCAGGGGTACTCTGGGCATTAAGTACGATATGCCCTATTCCACCCGCAAGAGCCTCATCTGATAAGTCTTTTATATTTTTTGCATTAAGAGAAGAGTCTTGAACCCTTACATTTGTATCTACTAAAAGAGGCAAAAAATAGAGTCCTGCGGCATCTATGGTTTCATCACAATGAAGGTCTGTGTCTATCTCTATAACCACACCCTCTTCTATACGTATATCAACCTCTCTTTGCCCATTTACATCACAAACTGTCGCATTTTTTACTACCATAACCTAACCCTTTGATTTGATAACGAAATTGTAGTCGATTATCCCTTATAAATAAGATTAATTTTAGAACCTTTTAATCAATTTTGGTTATACTAATCCGACATATATTTTGCAAGCAAGGCAACTGTTGAGATACTCTTTAAAAATAATCAAAATATTTATTGTTATTCTCTTTTTGTCTATTTACTTTAGCGTTTATATCATCACAACAACAGACAAAAACTCACGTCTGGAGCTTCTTTTAAATCAAGAAGTTGAGAATCTGACAAATAGTTACGAAGTAACAAAAGACAGATATAACGTCATATCCAAGATTATAAACCAAGAGGTTTTTAACAGCGAGAGAGTTTTAGAACTTTTTTATAACGCAAAAAATACAAATGATGAAAATGAGCGCGATATATTTCGTACAATGCTCTACAAAGAACTTTTACCTCACTTTGAGAATCTTCGAGAGACAGGTGTAAATATTATTCATTTTGCTTTTAGAGACAACAAATCATTTCTAAGAGTACATGACAAAGATATGTATAATGACGATCTCTCCCTCTCCCGTCCATCTATTGCACATGTAAATAAAACAAAAGAACCCATAAGCGGTTTTGAGCAGGATAAACAAATGCACGCTTTTCGCAATATTTTTCCTCTGTTTTATAACTATAAATTTATCGGAAGCGCAGAGGTTTCATTTTCATCTCAAAGTATGCAAAAAGCGATGCTTGAGCTTCATAATACATACACAAATTTTATAATTAAAAAAAATCTACTTGACTCAAATGCTTATAAAAATAACTTTTATACAAACTACATCCAAAGCATTGAACACAAAGATTTTATATTTTTAAACATAAAAAGCAATAAGAAAAACATAGATGTCAAAAATATACTCTCAGATAAAAAATTAAAAGCCGATATTGTTGAAAATATAAAACATCAAAACTCTTTTTCACTCTACACACACTATCTTGACGACTCATATATTGTTTCATTTTTACCTATTAAAGACATAAAAGAAAAAAAGACTTTGGCATATCTGGTCTCTTATAAAAAAAGTAAATATATCTATGACATGACACATGAATATATCATACTAAACAGTGTAGCATTTTTTGGTTTTTTAATCCTTTTTGTTGTAGTTTATTTCAACATAAAACAGCGTGTAAACCTAGAAGAGATAGTAAAAAAAAGAACGCAGGAATTGGAAAATGAAAAAACCGTAGCTCAAAATGCGACAAAAACAAAATCACAATTTTTGGCAAATATGTCGCATGAAATCAGGACGCCGATGAATGGGATTTTAGGAATAAGTCATCTGCTTTTTAAAACTAAATTAAGTGAAAATCAAAAAAACTATCTCACGAAAATAGATAACTCGGCGAAATCACTTCTCAATATTATTAATGATATTTTAGACCTATCAAAAATAGAAGCAGGGAAGTTTACTATTGAAAGTGTAGAGTTTAATCTCAAAAAGGCAATAAGTCAGACTTTGGCTCCCCTAGAGATAATTGCTAATCAAAAACATATAAAAATCACAACTGATTATGCTAAAAATGTAGGAGACTTTTTTATCGGGGATAGTCTGAGAATTTCTCAGGTTTTGACAAATCTCATAGGAAATGCAATTAAATTTACAAATGAAGAGGGCAAAATAAGCATCTATGTTGTAAAAATTAAGGATTCTGTATACAGATTTAAAATTGAAGATTCAGGAATCGGTCTTAATGAAAATGAGCAAAAAAAACTCTTTAAGCTATTTTCGCAAGCCGACAACAGCACGACAAGAAAATATGGCGTAACAGGACTTGGTTTGGCAATCTCTAAAGAACTTGTAGAGCTAATGGGCGGTACGATTTGGGTTGAGAGCCAAGAGGGTCTGGGAAGCAGTTTTATCTTTGAAATCAAGCTAAAAGAGATAGATCCGCCTAAACCTAAAGATGAAATAAAAAAAATAGAACATGACAAAGAGTTCATAAAAGCAAAAAAAATACTTATTGTTGAAGACAACACTACAAATCAACTTGTTCTGCTTGGTCTTTTAGAAGATTATGTAGAAGAAATAGATGTAGCAAAAAATGGAAAAGAGGCAGTTGAGATGTTTGAAAAAGGCAAATATGAGCTTATCTTTATGGACTTGCAGATGCCTGTCATGGATGGATACGAAGCAACAAAAATTATTAGAGAGATAGACAAAGAAATTCCTATCATAGCACTTACGGCAAATGCCATGCAAGAAGAGATACAAAAGACGAAATCTCTTGGTATGAATACACACCTGACAAAACCGATAGATTTAGAAAAATTTTTTCATACCATTGATAAATATATTAACCAAAATGCTAGATAGTTTCACTATAAAATAGAGGTAAAAAAATTGAAAGTACTATTTTTACATATTCTTTTACTCCTTACTTTAAATGCACAGAGTGCTTATGAGAGTGGAAAAAAACTCTATATAAAAAACGGCTGTTACAGCTGTCATGGAATGAAACTAGAGGGTCTTCATAAATACCCCTATCTTGCAAATCGCGCAAAAGGCTACATGTCATACAAACTAAAGAGATTTCGCTCAAAACTCTCCGACAATCAGCAGCAGGAGATGATGATACCTTTTGCGGCAGGTCTTAGCGATGAAGATATAGAGAATCTATCAGTCTATATGAATGAGTATGTAGAAGAAAAAAATAAAGAGAGGTATGATGACAGTTATAAAACACATGGAGACGGCGGATCATGAAAATATTAGTTAGCGCACTGGAACACTCGGCAAATGTTCATCTCAAATCTCTCAAAAAAGAGTTAAGCGAAGACACAGAGTTTATCGGCATATTTGATAATGAGCTAGGAAGCAGCATAATAGATTTGAGAAGTTTGGCAATAATGGGTTTTGTAGATGCCGTTAAAAAATTAAAATTTTTCTTAAAACTAAACAACGATATGTTAAAACTTGCACATGATGCTGATAAAGTTCTGCTGATTGACTCTTCGGGATTCAATCTCCCGCTTGCCAAAAAAATTAAGAAAAAGTATCCCAACAAAGAGATTATCTACTACATTTTGCCGCAGGCTTGGGCATGGAAGAAAAAAAGAATCCCTGTTTTAACAAAGACGATAGATCACCTGGCTTCCATTCTCCCGTTTGAAAAAGATTATTACTCAAAAGAAGCGCCCATCGAGTATGTCGGACATCCACTCTTAGATCAGATAACAGAATTTAAAGAGAACTTAGAGGACGAAGTAAAAAACATAGTCTTTATGCCCGGAAGCCGAAAGGGCGAGATAAGCAAACTTATGCCCATTTTTAGAGAGGTTCAAAAAGAGCTTGGAGTTGAAGCCACAATCATCATCCCAAAACACTTTTCTAAAGAAGATATAAAAGAAGTTTATGGTAGCCTTTCGGGTTTTAAAACGGCTCACGATGCGCACAAAACACTTCTTGAAGCGGACTTTGCATTTATTTGCAGCGGTACGGCAACTTTGGAGGCATCGCTCATCGGGATACCTTTTGTATTAACATATATTGCAAAACCGCTTGATTACTTTATAGCTAGCAAGCTTGTAAAACTGGAGTATATAGGGTTGGCAAATATAATGTTTAACAAGTTTAAAAACAGAACACTGCATCCTGAGTTTATACAAAAAGATGTAACTGCTAAAAATCTGCTCAAAGCGTATAAAGAGTATGACAGAAGCAGATTTTTAAGTGACTCAAAAGCACTAAGAGAGTACCTTGTACACGGCAGTTCAAAAAGAGTAGCAGCAATAATAGAGGACAGAGATGAAAATTAATTTTA
The DNA here is from genome assembly GCA_002899765.1 of Sulfurimonas sp. GTDB lineage: Bacteria > Campylobacterota > Campylobacteria > Campylobacterales > Sulfurimonadaceae > Sulfurimonas. The sequence continues at coordinate 55,049 of PPDH01000022.1, forward strand.
TAGATTTACAGGCACAGTATCAAGAGTATAAACAAGAGATTGACAAAGAGGTTTTAGAGGTTTTTGCTTCAGCGCAATTTATAGGCGGAGAGAAGCTAAACTCATTAGAGAGAAATCTTGCCGCATATACGGGTGCAAAACATGCCATTGGCTGCAGCAGCGGAACAGATGCTCTTTTGTTAGCACTTATGGCGCTTGGCGTAGGACCGGGAGATGAAGTAATTACCACTCCTTTTACTTTTATATCTACCGCCGAAGTTATAGCTCTTTTGGGTGCGAAAAGTGTCTTTGTTGACATAGACGAGCAGAGCTATAACATAGACCCTTCAAAAATTGAGTCGCACATAACTGAGAGAACAAAAGCGATTATGCCCGTCTCACTTTACGGGCAGTGCGCCGACATGGAAGCTATCAACGAGATAGCCGCAAAATATGAACTTCCTGTTATAGAAGATGCTTGTCAGAGTTTTGGCGCTACGTACAAGGGCAAAAAATCATGTAACCTCTCAACTATAGGATGTACAAGTTTCTTTCCTTCAAAACCACTTGGTGCTTACGGTGACGGCGGGGCAATATTTACCGACGATGATGAGCTTGCAACAAAAATGAGGATGCTTCTAAATCACGGTCAAAACGAGAGATATAAACACAAATACATCGGTATAAACGGTCGTCTTGATGCTGTTCAAGCAGCTATTTTGGATGTAAAACTAAAATATTTTGACAAAGAGGTAAAACTCAGAGACGAGATAGGCACAAGATATAGCGATCTGCTTGAAGATGCCGACGTTATAACTCCAAAAATTGCCGAAGCAAACAGAAGCGTTTATGCACAGTACTCCATTAGAGTGCAAGAGAGAGAAGAGATGATTGCAAAACTCGGCGAACAAGGCATCCCTACAGCAGTGCACTATCCTGTTCCGCTTCATCTGCAAGAGGCATTTGTTAATCTTGGATATACCCAGGGAGATTTTCCAATCAGCGAGCTTATCTCAAAACAGATAATGTCTCTGCCGATGAGTGCGTATCTTAGCGAAGCGGAACAAGATTTTGTAGTTCACGCAATCAAGGGTTGAAAATTGAAAAAAATCGCAATTCTCGGGCTTGGTGCAATGGGAAGAAACCACTACAACACGCTCAAAAAGATAGATAGCGCAGAAATCGTCGGACTCTGTGATGTTATAAAAAACGGCGAGTTCGCGGAGCCTTTTTTTTATGATTTAGAGACGATGTTGGATGAGACAAAACCAGATGCGGTTATTATCGTAACACCTACCTTTTTGCATAAAGACGCAGCACTTAAATGTGCCGCGCGCAAAGTAGACATCTTCATAGAAAAGCCGGCAGCTTCGAGTGTCGAGGATGCAAAAGAGATAAAAAAAGCGGTTGAAGAAAACGGCATAAAAAGCTGTGTCGGACATATTGAAAGGTACAACCCCGTCGTAAAATCTCTTATAAACGAAATAGCAGACCATGAGATCTTATCCATTTCAATCATGCGCAGCGGCTCTTTCCCTGAGCGTATAGCCGATGTAGGTATACTTACCGACCTCTCTGTTCATGACAGCGATTTGATACGCTTTATAACAAAAAAAGATATTATAAACAGTGCAGTATTTAAGTCTCAAAAAATTCACAAAACACATGAAGACAACGCTATACTTGCATTTGAGTTAGAAGGTCAGATTATCGGTGATATCTATACAAACTAGCTCACTCCTTACAGAAAAAGAACTATTTCTCTGGCATGCAGAGCAGATGAGAACAGCAAGATAAAATATTTTGAAGCTGATTTAATCTCTCAAACTCTTAAAGAGCGCATCAATATAAATCCTTCTTCACACATAACAAAAAACTGCTTTGTAAACATAAGCAACGCACTGCATGATGAACTAGAAGCATTTATAAACTACTTGCAAACTGGCGAGAGCGGTTCACTGGCAACAGTACATGACAGCATAATCACCCTAGAAATTGCGAGTAAATAATGTCAGATAAAACAGTAAATATTCACAAATCGACTATTGTAGAAGATGGTGCAAAGATAGCTCCGGATGTTACAATAGGTCCGTTTTGTTTTATCGGCAGAGATGTTGAACTAAAATCTGGATGCACACTAGAGTCAAATGTTATACTCAAAGGTTCCCTTACGGTTGGTGAGAATGTAAAAATTTTCAGCTTTGCGGTTATAGGGTGTGAAGATTCAGAGATAGTTATAGGCGAGAAAACACATGTGAGAGAGTTTACTCAAATCGGTACGCAAGAGAGCCTAGATGCCAAAAGTAAAAAAATAATCATCGGTGCTAACAATTTTCTTATGGGTTATGTTCAAATTCTGGGCGGTGTAAAGTTGGGTGATTTTTGTATTATAACAAATGCTGTCAGACTTTATGAAAATGTCAAATGCGAAGAGAGAGTAATCATCGGCGGGCTTAGTACGGTTGAAGCAAACAACAACATTGGAACAGGAGTCATGATAGGCGGAGCATCCGTCGTAAACTCAGACATTCCTCCGTTTATGCTGGTTGAGGGCAATAAAGCAACCATCAAAGGCTTAAACGTGATTGGGCTTAGAAGAAGACTGGAAAAAAAAGGCGACATTGAAGAGATAAAAGCCGTATTCAAAAAGATACTCGGTGACGGCGCAGATAAAATCTTAGCTCAAGAGATAGCAGATACAAACCCAAATGAGTTTATCAAAAAATTAGCCTCTTTTGTCGCTTCAAGCAATCTTTAGCAAAAGATACTATTCGTCTCTTGCCTTGTAGGCTTTTTTCTGTTTGAGCGTAATTTACTTCTATAATTTTTGTCATTTCAATCTCCCCAAAATCTCCAAAGCTTCCATCTTAAACTTATAAAATGCAAACCATTTTTTACCCAAATCGTTTATAAAAGCATAAGCATCGTATGTTTGCCCATTGAAGAATATCCCCCTGCTTGGTTTGATACTATCATCTTTAATGAGTGCTTTCATCTCTCCCATTTGAGACTTTAACACAAATACTTCTTTTTCCAAAGATACAAACCTGTCATTTGTGATTTTTTCAGAGTTTATAACATAACCGTTTTGGATGTAGTTTTTGAGTACTGAAGTTGCCCATTGTCTAAATCTTATTGCCTTAGATGAATTTGTTCTGTATCCTACAGCTAAAACAATATCTAAGCTATAAAAACTTACGGGTTTATCAGAATTTGCAATATGCATTTTTTGCATATTGCTTTTTTCATCCACTTCATTGTCTCTGAAAATATTATTGATATGCCTGCTGATGACGCTTTGGTCTTTTTCAAAAATATCACACAACTGTGCTTGCGTAAGCCAAATAGTATCTTCATTAACCGAGACATTCAGTTCTAACTCACCGTCGTTATAGATAACCATATCCGATTTATTTACCTTCTTCATAGTTGAGAGTTCCAAGTGTTGATTTTGTACATCATACTAAAACAATTTATTTTTATTGAAAAGTATGTCATTTTGAAATATTTTTATTTTTTACCTCTATTGTAAAAAGCTCCGCCAAGTCACACAACCTTGTATCACTTGAAGCTCTCCAATGGTGTGGGGTTTGTTTGAGATGGTGTCGGTCATTTAATATTCTCATCTATTTCATCAAATAAACTTCCTTGCTTTTCTTCTCTTATTTTTCAATTTCAACTTTCGCATTTTTTACATTTTCTTCGGCTATAACATTTTGTTCTGATATTGTAAAAACACCTTTTAAATCATCTTTTTCATAAAAATTTTCATTAATAAACTCTTAATTATATACTCCTTTTTTTGCTGTTTCTCCACCAGAGATTGAACAATCATTAAATTTATTATTGCTTTTATCTTTTAAAAAATTTGACAAAGTTGTTTTCCCTGTTCCATTTAGGCCATAAACAAGATTTATTTTCTTATCTGTATTTAATGCTCTTTCATGCGTATAACTAGCAATATTTTTTACTTTTATAGAAGTAATCATTTTTTACTCTCCTTGCTCGTCATCTTATGATACATTTTAAAGAGGTATTCTAAGCGTTCTTCGTCGGTTTCAAATGGTTCTCGGTAGCATTGTTCTATGGCGGTGTCTAGGGTTTAGTGGCAGTATAAGTTGTTTTTTATTTCTATGATGGTCATAAAAAATATGCCTTATGATTATTGTTTGTGATTGTTTTTTATTATATCTAAATTTATGTAAGAGTTTTGAGAGTCGATTTTGATTTAATTGAATTCTCTGAATTTAGATTGCCGCGCTTTTAAAGAAGCTCGCAATGTACTGTCATTTGCCAAGGAGTTTACGACAAAGCAATCTATATTTAATCAGAGTATTCAATTCGCATAGCATGCAAAAGCGCATGCTATATTTTTGCTAGCTTTGTAGTTTTGTTCTTACTATTTTCACTGCCTCAACCATGTTTTTAAGTGAGGGTTTTACCTCCTCCCATTTTCTGGTTTTAAGTCCGCAATCCGGGTTTATCCAGAGTTGCTCTTTTGGCAGAACTTCAAGCAGAAGCTCTATCTGTTTTACTATCTCCTCAACGCTTGGGATTCTTGGGCTATGGATGTCATAAACTCCCGGTCCTACCTCTTTTGTATAGCCAACTTTTTTAAAGATTTTCAGTAGTTCATTACCGCTTCTTGCAGTCTCTATAGAGATAACATCTGCATCCATATCTTCTATGGTGTTTATGATATCGTTAAACTCGCTATAGCACATGTGAGTATGGATTTGCGTCTCTTTTTTTGCACTGCTAACGGCGATTTTGAAGTCTCTCGTTGCCCACGCTTCATACGCTTTTATCTTCGCGCTTCTTAGCGGATAACCCTCTTTAAATGCCGCTTCATCGACCTGTATGATTTTTATCCCAGCTTTTTGCAAGTCGTCTATCTCATCACTTAGTGCCACAGCTATCTGTTTTGAAACTTCGCCTCTTGGCATATCGTCTCTTACAAACGACCAGTTGAGTATGGTTACGGGTCCCGTTAACATCCCTTTCATTATGTTGCTTGTGCTGCTTTGTGCATAAGTTATCCAATCAACCGTCATAGGTTTTGGTCTGCTTATATCTCCGTAGATAAAGGGCGGTTTTACACATCTGCTTCCGTAACTCTGCACCCATCCGTTTTGGCTAAATCCATATCCCTTTAGCTGCTCACCGAAATACTCAACCATATCATTTCTCTCAGGCTCACCGTGGACTAAAATCTCCAAACCGCACTCCTCCTGAAATGCCACACACTCATCTATGTACTTTTTCATCTCTTTTTCATAACTCTCTTTTGAGATATGAGCGGCTTTAAAATCGCTTCTTGCACATCGTAGCTCCGAAGTTTGCGGAAATGAGCCTATGGTTGTCGTTACCAAATCGCCGTATCCCAAAATCTCTCTTTGAAGTTTTAGTCTCTCTTTTGCATCGCCTTCTCTTTGGAGTTTAGTATGCTTCTTTACTCTCTCTTGTACGGTTTTGTCATGGATGAGAGGCGAATTTTTTCTGCTTTGGTTTGCATTTGCATTGTTCTGTAAAGCCTCTTTTTGAGCCTCATCCAAACTACTCTCTGCATCAAAAAAGATTTTTGAGATAAGCGAAATCTCATCTAACTTTTCAAGTGCAAAACTTAACCACTCTTTTATATCATGACTCATCTTTTCTTCATACTTTAACGTAAAAGGAGAGTGAAGAAGCGAGCATGACGAACTTATCAAGATATTCTCTTTTTTCACTACTTTTGCAATATGTTCTAAAAGTGTGATAGTTTTTGCGATATCACATCTCCATATATTTCTGCCATCCACTACTCCCGCTAAAAGCTTTTTACCGCTAGAGGCGATAATGTCAAGCGAATTAAGATTTTCATCTCCATGTAAAAAGTCCAGTCCCAATGCCCAGATTGGCGTATGAACTAAAATCTTTGTCGCTTCGTTTGAGTGTTCAAAATATGTAACGAGTGCGATTTTTATATTTGATGCAACTTTCCCTAGTCTGTCATAAGTAGGTTTTATAAGACTAAGAACTTTTGTCTCAAGCTCCTTTACAAAAATAGGCTCATCAATCTGAATCGTTATCTCATCATCAAGAGTGCTTATGGCTTTTAAAAGCTCTTCATAAACGGGAATTATTTTGCTCCAAAGTTCATAAACATCGCCGCGGTCAACTCTTTTGCTAAGTCCTAAATATGTTATAGGACCGATGATATTTATCTTTGTTTTTATACCAAGAGCTTTTGCTTCTTTATACTCCTCTATAATTTTTGAAGCATTAAGTGAGTAGTTGTCCTCAAGACTTAGTTCGGGAACGATATAGTGGTAATTTGTGTTAAACCACTTTGTCATCTCCATAGCAACGCTTGAAGCATTGCCTCTTGCCATTGCAAAGTACAACTCCTCATCTTTTAGTTCTTTAAATCTTTTTGGAATTGCACCTAACATGATAGAAGTATCAAGCATATTGTCATAGAGCGAAAAATCATTAGAACTTATAAACTCAATTCCCGCATCCCTTTGATACTCCCAGTGTCTTTTTTTTAGCTCAAGTGCTACTTTTAGGACATCATCAAATGAGCATTTTTTTGCCCAAAACTCCTCTAAAACTCTTTTTAATTCCCTTTGTTCCCCTATTCTAGGGAATCCTACTATGTAATTTTTTGACATGTAAATATCCTTGTGTGTCATTATTTTTTTATTTTGTATTTTTTGTAATGATTTTGTAAAAAAGGATATTAAAGTGGAGGATGTACACCCGTGCGTCTAAATGCGAAATAAGTCGTGTAGTATGGACATCTTGGAATAAAATGGTTTAACAGAAGAACAAGCCGTATCTTGCGTTTAAAAAAAAGATTGCAGTGACATGGCTTAGAAAAGAGGAGGTGTAATAGTCTTGATTTTGCTATCTCATAAGTATCGCTAAAGAGCTTCAACATCTTCCTCCATCTTTTTTTTCAGAATTATACATTAAATACTACTTAAATGTTCCAAAAAATTCTCTGGTTCTATAAATCCTACTATAGTTTTTGACTCAATAACATGTAACTCTTTATCAAAAAATATTAATACTGGCGGACCGAATACTCCGTACTTTTTACTTAACTCTTTTTGCTCTTTGCTATTTTGTGTAACATCGGCTTGAATCAGCACATATTCGCCCAGCTTTTCTTTGACTGCTTCATTAGAGAATGTTTTTTTATCAAGCTCTTTACACACCGCACACCACTCTGCACTAAAATCAAGCATAATTTTTTTGCATCTGTTTGCTTCTAAAATCTTATCAAGCTCTTTGATTGAAGTTATTTTTTCAAACTTTAAATGCGAAGATAAAGCGGCATCAGATGAAATTGATATGGAAGGCTTTAAAAATTCCAGCGGTTTTGTCATACTGTTTGAACCGCCTAGAACTCCTATAAAAAGAGATACTGAATAGATAAAGACTATGATTGCGGTGCTTTTTCTAAATGTATGCGCATCCTTCTCAAATGCGCCGAAATAGACTGCAAAACCTATCCCCAAAATAGAGTACAGAAGCATTATGATATAGCTGTCTAAAACTCTCTCAAGCATCCAAATAGCAACGCCTAGCATCATCACGCCGAATATTGCGCTAACCATAGTCATCCATGCACCCGGTTTAGGCATAAATTTACCTGCACTCACACCCACTAAAATAAGCGGAACACCCATTCCCATGCTCATGGCAAAAAGTGCCGCACCGCCTAGAAGTGCATCTCCCGTCTGTCCTATGTAAACCAAAGCACCTGCAAGCGGAGCCGCGACACATGGACCCACAATCAAAGCCGATAGAAATCCCATCACTGCAACACCGATATAACCGCCGCGGTTTGTGTGGTGATTTGAGCTAATCTTAGAAACAAAAGAGTCAGGAAGTTTCAGCTCATAAAACCCAAACATGCTAAATGCGAGTGCGACAAAAATTGCTGAAAATGTATATATAGCCCACGGTGCTTGAAGAGCGGCTTGCAGATTTGAACCAAACAGTCCCGCTAAAACTCCTGCTATCGTGTAAGCAACCGCCATAGCAAGAACATAAACAAGAGAGAGCATAAACGCTCTTTTAGTCGTTATTCCCTCGCCTTGAGAAATAATTATCCCGGAAATAATAGGAATCATAGGAAAAGTACATGGCGTAAGTGCAAGAAGAAGTCCAAAACCTAAAAACGTAAGAAGAACAAGAGCAATACTTCCCTCTTTGATAGTGTCGGCAATAGAGTCGCTTTCCGAGAGCTCTTTTTTAACTTCGATATTTACTTCAATCTTCTCTTTCCCGCTCTTCTCTTTACTCAGACTATCGGCAAGCTTTGCGCTATCTACTTCAAACACAAATGTTTCAGTATACGGCTCATAACAAAGACCCTGTTCCGAGCATCCCTGATAAGAGAGTTCAAACTCTACGCTTACCAAACCGTTAACTTCCGTCTCTTTTTCCAAACTTATGCTAAATATCGGAGATTCCAAGTAGACCATGTCGCCATGATGCTCTACACTTTTTGGCTTTTTTACATCTTTTATGCGGATACCGCTTTGGTTTTTTATCTCAAATTTCAGAGCATCTTCGTAAAGATATATATCTTTGCCCAGTTCAATTGTTGCCTCTATCTGCATCTTATCGTTTAATTTTGCAGCTGGTTTAAAAGCTTCCTCGGGCATTAAAAATTTAGGCTGTGCGCCAAAAAGTAAAATAGATGAGACAAGAAGCAAAAGAAGTTTTTTCATGATTATTTTTTCCGATTTTGTAATGTGGCAAAATTATAACAAATAAAAGAAAAATGCCTTGCATCGATATCTATTTTTTAGTCCTATTCTTTAACATCTCTTCCATTTCCTCTACCGATATTGCCTTAGAATAGTAATAACCTTGAATGTAGTCACATCCGTTTTCAACCAAAAACTCTTTTTGCTCTAGAGTTTCAACTCCCTCGGCAATTACACTGAGTTTTAAGCTCTTTGCCAAAGCTATGATTGCTATTGCTATGCTTACATCTTCTTCATTGTTTGGCAGACCGTCTATAAAAGATTTGTCTATTTTTAACTTATCTATCGGCAGGTGTTTTAAGTATGAAAGTGATGAGTAACCTGTTCCAAAATCATCAACGGCAAGCTCAATCCCCATTTGGCTGATTTTACCTAAAACTTCTATCGCACTTTGCGGGTTCTTCATAATTTCACCCTCCGTAACTTCAAGTTCTATCCATTGAGGTTTACACCCACTCTCTATTAAAATCAGGTTTAATTTATCTGCAAAACCTTTTTGATCCAATTGTTTCATGGAGAGATTTAAAGCTAAAATTCCAGGGTCTAGCCCCATCTCATACCACTTCGCTACTTGAGTCATTGCACTTTTCATCACCCAACTATCAATCGCTAAAATAAGACCTGTTTCTTGCGCAAGAGGAATAAATTTATCGGGAAAAATCATCCCAACATCAGGATGCTGCCATCTAACAAGCGCTTCCATTCCAATCATTTTGTCTGTTTTGCCGTTGACTTGAGGTTGAAAATAGACACTAAACTCATCATTAGCCAATGCTTTTCTAAGACTCGTTTCCATCATGACTCTTTTAAACGCAAGCTCTGTCATATCTGATGAATAGAATTGAAAATTATTTCTTCCTTCTTCTTTAGCTTTAAACATTGCGGCATCTGCGTTTTTTAACAAATTATCAGATTCAATCCCATCATCCGGAAATATACTGATTCCTATACTTGAAGTTACATATAGGGTATGCCTATCAATATAAATAGCGTTTGATAATGATAAAATTATTTTTTGTGCAAGAACTGAAGCGTCTTCTCCCTTTTTTAAACTTTGAGCCAAAATCGTAAATTCATCTCCGCCTAAGCGCGAAATTGTATCTTCCTTGCGTATAATCCTCTGAAGTCTTTTAGAGATAATTTGAAGAACTTTGTCTCCGATAACATGACCCAGCGAGTCATTTATCTGTTTAAACCTATCTAAATCTACAAAGAGCAACGCAAACGTAGCATTTTTCCGTTTTGCCACCTCGATTAAATGTTGCAGTCTATCATTAAATAAAACTCTATTTGGAAGTCCCGTTAGCGAATCATAATGAGTCTGATAGTCCAAAATATTTTTCTGTTCTGTAATCTCATCAGCATAATCTCTTATAAGCTTGTACATCAACACAATGACAACTATCATCAGAAGTATGGTGGTTATAATAGACACCCATCTTACAAATACAATGGTATCCATATAGTAATCCATCCTATCCATAAATGCAAAATAACCTATAGGAGTGTTTTTATAATCACGCAAATCATATCCGCGAAAAAGCAGATACTCTTTGTTGTCTTTATTTACAAAATAACTGCTTTTGTCGATAATCTGCTTATCAACGACATCGGTAATTGAAACATCTTCATCACGCGGTATATCAAACTTTAATAATGAGTATTCATTTGTAAATTCATCTAAATAATCGGTTGCATTTTCATCATACATGTACATTTGTGCAGCCGCTTTTTTTGTCAATAACAGCATAGGCGTATTTAAATTTAAAATTGACAATCTAGATATTAGATACTGAGCTTTCGCACCTAATTTTATAGTGTTACATTCGGTAGTAGCGGTATTCTCTCAGCATTTGTCATATCTATTGACATGTATTTTTC
>PPDH01000022.1:65687-127604 GCA_002899765.1 Sulfurimonas sp.
GTGTCAAGTACCATGGAGTATTTTATTACTATGCCCTACTTACAGTTGTTTTAGAAAGCATATCGATTAAAATTAGGTGCGAAAGCTCAGTTAGATACTTTATATCTACACCGAATTCAAATGCGCCTATATGGACTCCCTCTTTAAATACAGGAAACATAATCCTGTAATAGACTCCGTATTTTCCTGACTCTATGCCATACTGCGCTTCTTTTGTTTCATTGGTTTTTACTATCATTTTACGGAAGTCTTTAAGATTATCGCCAAACTTTTCAGGTTTGTTCATGCGTAAAAAAGCATCTGTATCTGCGGTATAAAAGTTCATGATATTAAGATATTTATCGCTTCTTTTTAAGCTTTTATAAATCGGTTCACTCAGCCTGTATAGCTCTTGGCGGTCTGCGTTTGCAAATGCTTCTAAAATCTTTGGGTTTATAAGCAGCTCTTTTGCATACTTGCTATATTTTTCTTTTAGCTCGTTAAAAACATTCTCTACAATATAATTAATATCATATTTTTTTTTCTCGATAGTTGTCTTTAGTACCGTAGAGTATTGATAATGGTTCAAATAGCTGTGAACCAAAGAACTCAGTATCTGAATCAGCAAAATACCTATTACTATTTTTTTGCTAAATTTCATGTATTGTCTGCTTTAAATGAATATTACTGTCATTATATTAATTAAATTTAATAATCACCTTAATGGTACTTGTTATAAGTATCTGTTTGTTGTTTTAGAGAAAAAAATAGTACAATTTGGCATGGATGTACATAACTTTTTTTTAACACTGTTCCTTATCTTGATAGTTGCAAGAATTTTGGGCGAACTTTTTGCAAGAGCCGGCATACCGTCCGTTCTTGGCGAACTTTCTGCGGGAATTCTTCTTGGCTCATCTATTTTAGGTATCGTAGAGCCAAATGAAGTACTAAAAATATTGGCAGAAATCGGTATCATTTTACTTCTTTTTGAAGTCGGTTTAGAGACTGATTTTACGCGCCTGAAAAATGCAGGAATGAAATCTCTCGTAGTCGCACTCCTAGGAGTGATTCTGCCTTTTACTTTTGGATTATTCACGGCATATTACCTCTTTGGACTCGCTTTTGATATCTCTCTTTTTATAGGCGGAACGCTTACGGCTACAAGCATAGGCATAACCCTTAGAGTCCTCAAAGATATCCACATGGAAAACACCAACATTGCTCAAATCGTAATATGTGCGGCAGTTATTGATGATATCATAGGGATTATACTTCTTGTTTTTATCTATGACTTTTCCATCTCTCATGAAGCAAACTTTGAACATACCCTCTCGGTCGCAGGAATGGTTGTTACGTTTTTACTGTTGGCTCCGATTTTTGCCAAAGTTATTTCATATATGATACACAAGTTTCACGGAAACGATTTGGTTCCCGGATATATTCCTACAATTATCATCTCGCTTATTCTTCTTTTTTCATATATTTCACATCTTGTCGGTGCGCCGAGTATACTAGGCTCTTTTGCAGCCGGAATAGCGCTCTCAAGAAGATTCTTTTTGCCTTTTGGAACATTTTTAAGTGCAAATGAACCTCTTCTTAGAGTCGTACAAACTAACATGACGCCTATTATTCAGATATTTACGCCTATCTTTTTCGTTATGGTTGGGCTCTCCATGGATTTAAGCATTATAGATTTTTCATCATCCTCTTTTTGGATAATGGGGCTCTCTTTTATATTTATAGCCTTCTTTAGCAAATTTATCGGAGCATTTTTTATCATACAAAAATGTATCAGAAACAATGCACTTATAGGAATATCGATGGTTCCACGCGGAGAAGTCGGTCTTATATTTGCAGAGATGGGAAGAGTCAACGCCATTTTGCCAAACGAGATATACGCAATGCTTATCTTTGTCATCATCATCACAACAGTTGTGCCGCCGTTTTTGCTTAAAAAATATTTTAAAGGAGAGTGTGTTTAGAACTTTAGGACAATTTTTTTAAGCGCAAAATTAGTAATATTTCTCTACTCTACAAAAAATTATTTATAAAGAAACTAACATGTCAAACAGATTAAAAACAGAAGATTCTCCTTACCTGCAGCAGCATTGTGACAATCCCGTAGATTGGTATCCATGGTGTGATGAAGCTTTTGAGCGGGCAGAGAGGGAGAACAAAGCCATTTTCATCTCCATCGGTTACAGCTCATGCCACTGGTGTCATGTTATGGAGGAGAAGGTATTTGAGAGCCAGACATGTGCGGATATTTTAAATGAGAGTTTTATCTGCATAAAAGTAGACCGCGAAGAGCGCCCCGACATCTACAAACACTATCAAGAGGTCTACATGTTGCTAAACCGCCGCGCAGGAGGCTGGCCAACTTCCATATTCTGCACCCCGCAAAACAAACCTTTTTTTGCAGGAACATACATACCGCCCGAATCAAGAGGGGGAAGCATTGATGGTATAGGATTTATTGAGCTTACAAAGCTCATAGCCCAAAAGGTTTCTCAAAGAGATGAGCAGCTGCTTAAAAATGCCGATGAAGTAGAGAGTTTTTTAAACCACAAAGAGCACCCAAAGGAAGCAACGGTTTTAAAAGAGGATTTTGTAAAAAACTTTATGCTTCAAGTAAAAAACAACTACGACACACTTTACGGCGGTTTTTCGGTCGCTCCGAAATTTCCGCATGCAAGCACTCTTGGAACACTTCTTATTATCGATAAACTCTACGGTGACAAATCAGCAAAAGCAATGATTTTAAACACGTTGCAAAATATGAAAAAAGGGGGCATGTATGATTTGGTTGATGGCGGATTTTGCCGCTACAGCGTTGATGAAAAATGGATAGTTCCGCATTTTGAAAAGATGCTCTACGACAATGCCCTGCTCTGCGAGTTGTACACAAATGCTTATCTGACATACGATGATGAAAGTTTCTTACATGTAGCAAAAGAGATTGCCGACTTTTGGCATAACCGCATGAGCGAAGACGCGCTCTTTTACAGTGCCAGTGATGCGGACAGCGAGGGCGAAGAGGGAACCTATTTTGTTTATAGTTACGATGAAGTGTATAAACTTTTAGAAGATAACGGATATGAAAATATAGATACGATTTTCAAAGCACTCAGCATTAGCGAAGAGGGAAATTTCGAGGGTAAAAACATTCTTAGATTAAAAGATGAAGAAGTACCAAAAGATTTTGAAAATATAAAATTTTTGCTAAGAGGATTAAGAGCCAAAAGAGAGTATCCCTTTATTGATAAAAAAATACAGACTTCATGGTCTGCCATGATGATAAAGGCTCTCTTTACTCTTGGCAAAATCGATGAGTCGTACACGCAAAAAGCTATAAAAAGTCTAGATGCGCTGCTCAACATGATGTATATTGAGGGTAAACTTTATCATACCGCTTTGATTCATAAAACACCAAAAGTAGAAGCATTTTTAGAAGATTACGCATTTTTATCTCAAGCACTCCTTGAAGCATTTAACGCTACGCAGGATGAGCTATATCTCATCCGCGCACAGCACTTTGCAAACTCGGCTTTAGAGAAGTTTTACGACAAAGGGATGTGGAAATTCAGCATAGGAGAGTTTGAGACAAAAGCAGAAGTCTCCGACAACACCTATACTAGCCCCGTAAGCATCATGGTTGATGTCTTGCTATCGCTTAGCTCACTTCTAGAAGATGAAAAATACAGTCACTTTGCGTTTAAAACAATTGAGTACAACTCTTACGAGCTAGGAAGACGTCCCGTAATCTACCCATACATGCTGCGTCAAATGTTAAGATATTTAAAAGGTGATAGAGTTATAAAATCAAACCAAACAAAATTACAATCAAGTGCTTTAAAACTCGCTCTTCTTGAGTATCCCTTTATCCAGAAAAAAGCTTCCGAGGATGAAAATTTTATGGTTTGTTCAGATAAGAGCTGCTTTGCAAATACAGATGATGTTAACAAAATCAATGATATAATCCAATAAAGTTTTTAAAGGATTGATGATGAAAAAAATTGTTTTAACGGCTATTTTAGCACTTGGAGTTATGAGTACTTTTAGCGCATGCGAGAGAAATGATTATCAGCATCCTATGCACAGAAAGTAGAAAAAGATTTGAATAATATGAAACTAGGCGTAAACATCGACCATGTAGCGGTTTTAAGAGAAGCCAGACGTGTAAATGACCCTGACATTTTAAATGCTCTTTATGTTGCATGTCAAAATGGCGCGGATCAGATAACTATCCACTTAAGAGAAGACAGACGTCATATACAAGACATTGATGCCTACAATATCATGATGCACTCTGCCCTTCCCGTGAACTTAGAGTGCTCCATCAACAGAGATATCTTAAATATCGTAACAGATTTAAAACCCCACCGCGCAACTTTGGTTCCTGAAAAAAGAGAAGAAGTCACAACGGAAGGCGGACTTGACGTCTTTGGTTATGAGGATGAGATTGCTTATGCGATAGAGCTTCTACATGACTATATCATTCCCGTTTCACTCTTTATCGATCCAAATATTGAAGCAGTCGAGAAATCAAAAAAACTCGGCGCCGAAATGGTAGAGCTTCATACGGGAACTTTTGCAAATATATATGCCATGTTAAACGGCTCGCTTGCACACTCAAACCATTCGCTAAAAGAGCTTGAACTTCCTAGAAATGAACTCTCTATAAAACTTGAAAAATCTATCGCAGAGATTACGGCAGCTGCAAAACATGCCAAAAAGATAGGATTAGAAGTTGCCGCAGGACACGGACTAAACTACCACAATGTTCATGAGATGATGAAGATTGCGGAAATAACAGAGTTAAATATCGGTCAGAGCATCGTTGCAAGAAGCGTCTTTAGCGGCTTGGCTGATGCCGTAAAAGAGATGAAAAGACTCACTACAAGATGAACAAACCCCGCATTGCTATCAGCATAGGCGATTTAAACGGTGTTGGGATTGAGATAGCTCTCAAAGCCCACAAAGAGGTCTCCGCACTCTGCGCTCCCATCTACTGCATAAATTCCTACATGTTAAATCAAGCATGCGAGCTTTTGGACGTTGATACTCCCTCTGACTTTGTACTACATGAGGTTAAGGGAAGCTTTAACATAAAAGAGGGATGCGTTGATAAAAATGCAGGAAGATACTCTTACGACTCATTTCTAAGCGCCATAAAACTTTGTGAAGCAAAAAAAGCAGATGCTGTTGTAACAATGCCTATTCACAAAGAAGCGTGGATGTTAGCAGGCTTGCATTATAAAGGGCACACAGATATGCTCCGCGATTACTTCAAACAAGATGCCATCATGATGCTTGGGTGCGAAAAGATGTTTGTGGCACTTTACACAGAACATATTCCTCTAAAAGATGTAGCTTCTAGCGTAAAGTACAAAAGAGTAAAACAGTTCTTTTTAGATTTGCATAAATCAATCCCAAAAGAAAATATAGCAGTTTTAGGTCTGAATCCCCATGCAGGTGACAACGGTGTTCTTGGAGACGAGGAGACTAGAATTACAAAGGCTATCAAGAGTGCAAACAAAAAGATAGGTTTTGAGCAGTTCATAGGTCCATTAGTTCCTGACACCGCTTTTACGCCGCACTCCAGAGAGAAGTTTAAGTACTTTGTAGCGATGTATCACGATCAGGGTCTCTCCCCTCTAAAAGCGCTCTATTTTGATGAGAGTATAAACGTATCGCTTAACCTGCCGATAGTCAGAACATCTGTGGATCACGGAACCGCTTTTGACATTGCCTACATGGGCAAGGCGAACACTCTTAGCTACATAAATGCGATAAAAAGTGCCATAACCCTTACCATCCCGCTTTCATAAAACATACGAACGAATGGTTCTGCAACGGATGGGTCAAATCTATCATTGCTAGATTTGGGGCACCCACCGTAAAGCCTAAATGAGTGAGTATAGTTTTACTACTCTTTTAACGGTTCTACACTGCAAAGAATAGCTTCTATCTTAGTTTTAAATGCTATCCCTGCTTCGCTCCATGTTTTTCCCTCATGAAGGTCAAAACATGCTTTGTTTATTGATGAGAGAGCATCACCTGCGCTAAAATCTAAGATATCGATACTCCCTTTTGCTTCAAAAATATTATCACTAAAGCTGTATTTCATAGGAACAACTTTTTTAACGCCGTTCATCTCAATCTCTACATCAACCTTGCCCGTTCTCGGTGCATTTTTCACTCTTTTGTCTGCTTTGATATCTACGATTTTTGCTTTGATGTTTTTCTCACTCATCATGCCAAAGAAAAATTTTGCAAGCTTCCCGTCACGCTCTTCGTGTTTTGAGTTTACGCTTGAAGTATCAATGAGAACCGAAGAGCCGACTAAAATAGAGCGGAAATTCTCTCCGCTTTTTGCAACAGGAGTGTAGATTACACTCTCAAAAACTCCACTAACAGCTGCTTTTTTAGGAGTTTTATAACCCGTCCAACTAACTTCAACAGCGCCGACTTGAGAGAGTTCACAACCTGCTTTTTGGCTTGCATTTGCACTTGATACTAAAACAAGCACCATAAGTGCTGAGATAATCGTGTTTTTCATTTTTCAATCCTTGACATCATTTTGACATATTATATCATCTTAAACTTCTCTCTTTTGAAAAAGAATAATATTTTTAGAGTTATGTTTAATTACTGTAAGACCAAGCTTGTCTGCAAGATACTCAAATGTCTGCAGATTGAAAAACCCGATATGCGTTATGTCACGAATGTACCACCACTTTAAAAATGCGTCATCGTTATTTGGATGAAAGGCGCTCATAAGCAAAAGATAGCCGTTTTTTTCTACATGTAAGAGCAGTTTATTTAAAACTTCAAGAGGATTTTGCAGATGTTCAAATACTTCGGTAGAGAGAATGAGATCATATTTTTTGCCCTCGTAAACTTTTTTGGGAAAGTAAAAGAGATCATACCTCTCACATGTCATGCCGTTTTTCTCTAATAAAATGGGCAAAACCTCACCCTCTCCGCACCCAAAATCAAGCGTACATTTGATATCTTTTTTGTAAGGAAGAACAAACTCCTCTATGAGATTTTCAAACATCTTTACATAACCTAAAGATTCAAAGGTGTTATGATGTTTATCGTAATGCTTTTTTTCTCTCTGCATATCGACATAAAAAACTTCATCCAAAAAAATATAATCACATGTCAGGCACTTATGGTATATTTTTTGAGTTTTTGTGTCAGTTATGGCAGTTGTATAACTGTTGCAAATTTTACATTTTTTCATGGGACAAATGATAACATTTTTTTCAATTTTGATATACTTTCTCCCATGAACTATATACTCTTTTTTACAGCCTTTATTGGTGTTTTTATTCTGCTCAACATGTATATAAGCAAAAGGCTTGTAGACAAGCTTGACATAAACCAAAAGACAAAACGCTATTTTCGCATATTTCTTATAATCAATCTTGTGGGAATATTGTGCTACATGATGGCTAGATACTACATCGATACGCCAAGCTGGCTCTATTTTCTCTTCTCGCTTCCTATCGGTATTCTCTTTTTGCTCTTTTGGAGTGCGGTTGTTTATGACATCTCAAGAGCACTTCTCTCGTTTGCTCCAATCTCAGATTCAAGAAGAGCCTTTTTTAAAAAATCACTAGACGTCTCATCAATGGCTGCTACTGCAACACTGAGTTTAAAATCCATTCACAATGCCAAATTTATAGAGGTGCAAAAAATAGATATAGAGATTAAAAACCTAAAGAAACCATATAAAATTGTTCAGCTTAGCGACATTCATATTGGAGGACTGATTGAGAAAAGCTTTATAGAGAATATTGTGCAAAAAGCAAATGCCCTTAATCCAGATATCGTCGTAATAACTGGCGATTTGATAGATATTGATGTATCAAAAGCAAGCAAAACACTAGCAGAACTTTCTAAGTTAAATTCAAGACTGGGAACATACTATACTGTTGGCAATCATGAGTATTTTCACTCTATAGAAAAAATCATAAGTGCCGTAAAATCGCTGGGTATTAAGGTTTTGGAAAATGAAAACGTTTACATAGGGGAAGAGGGAGAAGGCTTTAACCTTGCGGGTGTTTATGATATTTTTGGCTACAGAGCAAAAAAATATGTACCGGATTTACAAAAAGCACTCAAAGGCAAAAAAGATTCCCCTACCATTCTTTTAGCTCATCAACCAAGATTTATTTATGAAGTTACAAGCGGGGTTGATTTGATGCTAAGCGGACATACACATGGCGGACAGCTCTACCCTTTTAAATATCTCGTCAAACTGCAGCAGCCCTATACAAGCGGTCTACATAAACACAATGAAGAGCTGCAGATTTACGTAAACAAAGGAACAGGTTTTTGGGGACCACCCATGAGACTTGGAGCAAGCAGTGAAATAACGGAGATAGTTATCACTCCTTGATTATTTAAAAACAACCCTGTTTCTACCTAAATGTTTTGCTTCATAAAGTCCTACATCAGCTATTTTAAGCAGTTCATCTAAGTTTTTAGTCTCTTGTGTTCTCTTTGAAATGCCTTGGCTGATAGTAAATTTTATACTCTTGCCATCATCAGAGGTTACCTCTAGATCTTCTACCGCTTCTCTAATCTTTTCCATACTTTGCGCTGCAACCTCATGAGAGGGATAACTGCACAAAATTGCAAACTCTTCGCCGCCTATCCTTGCAAAAATCGCGTCATCGAGAAGAAGCTTAGAGACTGTTTTAGCCATAAGGCGTATTACTTTATCTCCTGCGGGATGTCCGAAAGTATCATTGATATTTTTAAATTTATCTATATCAATCATTACGGCATACATATTTTCTGAATTTTCCTCAAATCTTTTTTCGCCGAGTTCAAAAAATTTTCTTCTGTTATAAATCTTTGTCATCTCATCATGAGAAGATATATAATTCAAGTGTTCTATAAGCTCTTTTAACTTTAGCTGGGTATTTATTCTGGCTAAAAGTTCAAGCGGTTTGAAGGGCTTGGAAATATAGTCGTCTCCGCCTGCTTCATATGCTATTTCTATACTTTTTTCATCACTCATTGCAGTTATAAATATTATCGGTATATTTAAAGTACTCTCATCTGATTTTAATCTGCGGCATACTTCATAGCCGTCCATTTTTGGCATCATAATGTCAAGCAGTATTAAATCTACCCTGTTTTCTTTTACTATTTCTAAAGCGGTATAACCCTCAAGCGCAACTATTACGTCATATTTCTCACCTAAGAGTTCAAGCATGATATCTATGTTTGTTTCAGTATCATCCACTGCCAAAATCGTTTTTTTTGTTTTTTCCATACGTTTATTATAACACTTGTATGATAAAATATTATTTCACAAAGGATTTATTTTGCTAAAACTACTATTTATACTCTTTTATTCAACTCTGCTTTTGGCTTCTTCGCAAAAAATTTCCGTACAGCTTGAATGGAAACATCAGTTTGAATTTGCAGGATTTTATGCCGCTATCGAAAAAGGATACTACAAAGATATAGGTCTTGAAGTTGAGCTTAGAGAGTATACACAGGGCATAGATATAAGTGATGAAGTTATAAGCAAAAGAGCCACATTCGGTGTCTCCTCTTCCTCTTTAATTTTAGATAAACTTCAAAATAAACCCGTCGTACTGATAGCCTCTTACTTTAAACAAAATGCGTTGGCTTTGGCGGTAAAACCTGAAATAACCAATGTTGAGCAGCTAAGAGGCAAAAAAATCATGGCGCTTTCTTATGAGATAGACCATACCAGCATAGGAGTTCTTTTAAAAGAGGGCGGTTTAAAAGACGAGGACTACACTTTTATAGATCACGACTTTAGCATTGATGCCTTTAAAGCGGGCGATGTAGATGCCATGTCCATTTTTATATCTAATCAGCCCTATTTTTTGGATAAAGAAGGTGTCAAATACAATATCTTAAACCCTGCGGATTTTGGTATCTACTCTTATGATTTAGAACTCTTTACATCTGAAGAGTTTGCAAGAAAAAATTCCGACATGATTGAGAAGTTTGCAAAGGCGACAAATAGAGGATGGGAGTACGCATTTAAACATAAAAAAGAGATTATTGACCTTATTTATGACAAATATACAAAAACAAAATCCAAAGAGTCGCTACTTTATGAAGCTGAAGTAACACAAAAACTCTTTAAAACAAATATATTTAAAATCGGCGCAACAGTACCTGAGCTTATAAAATTAAATGCGCAGATGTACACAAGTCTGGGCTTAGTCCAAGATGGTTTTGAGTTCTCAAAACTGCTCTCAAGCTATATTTTTGAGAACTTGAAATATAGCGAAAATAGAGATTTTCAAGATAAAAATATCATCCAAAACAATATTGCGGATCTAACATATGAAGAAAAGGATTATCTTAAAGAGAAAAAAATAATTACCGCATGTATAGATCCCGACTGGATGCCCTTTGAAAGCCTTCAAGAGGGCAAACACATTGGACTTAGCGCAGATTATCTTGATATTTTTCAAAAAAACCTATCCGTTGCCATAAAAGTAGTTAAAACCGATAGCTGGATGGATTCTTTAGAGTTCGCAAAAATGCGAAAATGCGACATCTTACCCCTAGTAATGGAAACAAATGAGAGAAAAGAGTATCTTGATTTTACATCGCCTTATCTCAAAATACCCGTTGTTCTCGCAACGAGACCCAATGTAGCCTTTATTGCGGATTTCGATAATCTGGACAACAAAAAAATAGGCATACCAGAAGGCTAGTCTTATAATGAGATTTTAAAAAAAAGATATCCGCACTTAAATATTGTTGATGTTAAAAATGTAAAAGACGGTTTGGAAAAGGTAAGAAGAGGAGAGCTTTTTGGCTACATCGGAACACTGGCAAGCGTTGGTTATTTTTTACAAAAAGAGTTTTTTGGTGAACTTAAAATTACAGGTAAATTCGATGAGATGTGGGAACTGGGAATCGGAGTAAGAAATAATGACCCAGTGCTATTGAGAATTCTTGAAAAAGCAATATTTTCGATCAGTGAAGATGAGAAGCAAAATATTTTAAACAAATGGGTCTCCATTAAGTATGAAAACGGTATCGATTACTCTCTTATATGGAAGATTTTAGCCCTCGCAATTTTCATAGCCCTAGGAGCAACTTACTGGATTAGAAAACTCTCTATTTTAAACAAAGAGCTTAAAAATGCCAGAGAAAAAGCCGAAGAAGCAACAAAAATAAAATCAAACTTTTTAGCAAATATGTCTCATGAGATTAGAACTCCGATGAACTCTATAGTCAGCATGACTTATCTTATTAAGAAAAATGTAACAACACAACCGCTGATTCATTATGTCCAAATGATAGAGAGTGCCTCAAACAATCTGCTTCTGCTTCTCAATGATATTTTGGATTTATCAAAAATCGAAGCAAAAAAAATGCAAATAAACAAAAAAGAGTTTTATCTTATAGAAGTACTTGACAGTATTAACAACTTAACAAAGATAAAAGCTCAGGAGAAAGGATTGGCATTTGAAATTATTTATGATAAATCTGATGCTATATATGTACTAGGAGACAGTCTAAGACTTATGCAAATCCTCTCAAATCTCTCACTAAATGCGGTTAAATTCACACAAGACGGATATGTCAAAATCTATGTAGATAAAATCGCTCAGAGCAGATTTAGATTTACCATCAGCGACACCGGAATCGGTTTAACACAAGATCAAATAGAGAAACTTTTTGACTCATTTACGCAAGCCGATGAGAGTATTACCAGAAAGTACGGCGGAACGGGACTCGGACTTGCAATCTGCAAAGAACTGGTTGCGCTAATGCAGGGTAAAATATGGGTTGAGAGCACTTTTGGTCAAGGAAGCAGATTTATATTTGAAGTTACACTCCAAGAAGTTGCGCCTATATTAGAAAATAAGATAAAAAGCGATACGCAGAGTCTCACTCAAAAGAAGATAAAAAACACTCTTCACATAGACAAAGAACATAGAGACGCGCTCTTTTTAAAACTAAAAAACGCAGTAACTTCAAGAAGACCTAAGACATGTGAACCTATAATCAGTGAAATAGAAAAATACGTCCTAGAAGATGAAGATGAAGTAGTGTTTGAAAAAGTAAAAAGATTAGTTCAAAAATATCAATTTAATGAAGCAATGGAGATTCTTAATGCGCAGTAAACAAACTATACTTATCGTAGATGACATAAAAGAGAACATAGATGTTTTAATGCAACTCCTTATACAACACGATTTAATACCGGCATTAAACGGTCAAACCGCCATTGATATAGCGACAAATGAAGATAACATAGACTTAATACTTCTTGATATAATGATGCCTGAGATGGATGGCTTTGAAGTTTGTAAACACTTAAAAAGCAATCCAAAGACAATGCATATTCCTGTTATATTTTTAAGCGCTAAAAACAAACAAGCAGACATGCAAAAAGCTTTTGATGTTGGTGGCATAGACTACATAATAAAACCCTTTAACCCCAAAGAACTTCTCTCCCGCGTAAATACGCACTTAAAATTAAGAGCTTACGAAAAAGATCTTGAAACCAGAGTTCAAGAGGAGATTCAAAAAAACAGAATAAATGAGCAGATGATTTTTCAGCAGTCAAAACAGGCTGCTTTAGGCGAACTTTTGATGCACATCGCACACCAATGGAAACAGCCATTAGCATCCCTTGGTTCAATCAACAATCTTATGAAAACAAAATTTGAATCTGATGCAAATATTAATAAAGATGAGTATATCAAATCAATTAAACGCTCTGAAGACATTATCATGTTTATGGCAGAAACTATAGAAACTTTTAAAAAATTCTATAGTCCATCAACAGACAATAAAGAGTTCTTTCTTACGGATGCAATTATCGATATATTGACAATAATAGAGGGAACATTCTATTTTGAGGATATAAAAATATATATACTCTCACATGAAAAAGAGCCGGTATTTGGCAATATAAACGAATTTTCGCAAGTAATTTTTTCCATACTAAACAACTCAAGAGAGATATTTAATCTAAGAAATTGTTTTAATCCAGAGATACATATAGAGATTGATAATAAAAAAATAACCATTAAGGATAATGGCGGCGGTATACAGAATAAATCGTTTGATGATATTTTTCTTCCCTCTATCAGCACAGAAAACAGTTCGGGTGTCGGTCTTTATTTAGCCAAAGTTATTATTGAAAAAAATAGCGGGGTTATAACTGCAGCAAATTCACAAGACGGTGCAGTTTTTACCATAGAGTTTCTTACATGGATAGATTAAATTCTATCTCTTCTTAAAAATAAGAAGCGTTTTATCCTTTGTATCATAAAGAGAGAAGGTCTGTTTTTCTACTAACTTTAAAGAAGAGAGTTTCTCAAAAATTCTGATTTTATGAAAATACTGAACTATAGTATCTTGATATTTTGTATATCTTGAATCCTCGTTTTTTTCTTCATTCTCTTTCTTAAAAAGAGTAAATTTTGTGTAGAGTTTTTCATCTTCAAAAACAGCATCAACTACTAAAAACTCTTTCTCGTTTTCACTACTCATAGTACCTTCGGCTACATCGCTAAAACCGTAAAGAGTATTGATATCGGCTATAAAAACACCATCATCATTCAGTCTTGAGGCAACTGCATCTAAAAAGTTTAAAAGTTCCTCTTGATTTAAAAAGTTTAACACGTCAAATATAGCGACAACCGCATCATATTTTCCATCTTCATCGGCTATATCTATACACTCTGCATCTAAACCTTTGGCTATGCACTCATCAACCATAACTTGGCTTAAGTCAACTCCTCTACATGTTACTCCATCACTCATCAAACGCTGCATAAATCCGCCGCGTCCACATCCTACATCAAGAAGCGTTTTTATTTTATACTCATCAAGTTCTGAGCGGTAGAGGTCATAAAGAGCTTCTGTTGCCTCTTCAATTCCTAGCAGGTGTTCAGCTTTTGCATATAAATCAAGATTTGTCATGTTATTGTTTTTGCTCCGATTGCACGACTCTGTTAATCTTCTCATATATCTCTAAAACTTCATCTTTTTTTGCAATGTAGCTATTTTTATTTGCAATCAAGTAGGTCGAAGAGGTCATAATATCCTCTACAACCTCTAAACCGTTTTGCTTCATTGTAGTACCCGTTTCTACAACATCGACTATCATGTCGGCAAGTCCTATAAGCGGTGCCAACTCTATAGAGCCGTAGAGTTTTATGATGTCAACAGAGACTGCGCGCTCCTCAAAATAACGCTTTGTAATATTGACCATCTTTGAAGCAACTTTTATCTCAGGTTTATTCAAATCAAACTTCTCGCCCTTTTTCATCCCTATAGAGACCTTACAAATGCCGCGCTTTAAATCAAGCAGACGGACAACATCTAAGCCCTGCTCCTCTAGCGTATCAAGTCCGACAACACCTATGTCAGCTGCTTGATGAAACACGTATGTTGCAACATCCTGATTTCTTACAAGTAAAAAACGAAATTTCGGAGTCTCCAAAATTAATTTTCTGTCATCAAAAGCAAAATCCTCGCCGAATATTGTCTCAAAAATCTCTAATGTCTCTTGCGCAATGCGTCCTTTTGGAAGTGCAACCGTTAGCATATATCTGCCTTTTTCATAATATTTTTCATTCCTTTAAATAACAGCATCTCATCTACATGTGAAGCAGGGAACAGCTTTTCAAACTCAAATGCATCCCCGCCTGTGAGATATATCTCCATCTTATATGATTTTACTTCGCTTTGAAGCAGTTTTATATATCCGTAGCTAATAGCATCACGTGAATTTTTCGGCATTTTATCCAAATCAAGCTCAAAGTTAAATGAGTAGCCAAGCGCGCTAGATATATTTTTATAGCACTCCCCCATCGCTCTGACTCCCGGATAGATAAAACCGCCCTCAAATTTTCCATTCTTTACAATATCAACTGTAACGGCACTTCCGGCATCGACTATAACGCCCTCTTCTATCGCCTCACATGCCATGATTCTGTCAATTCCCATCGTATCGTAATAATTTTTTCTATCTACGTAGCCTGAGAGATCAATCCAGTTTTTAAGAGGTTTCAGAAGTTCTTTTACCTGCTCATTTACGCAGATATAAAAGACTTCCTCTGCAACGGATGAAGGGATAAAAAACTTTGTGTCTTTTTTGTAACTCTTATATTCATCAAAGAAGTGGTAAGTCGTATTTCCTATATCGCAAAGAAGCATTATTGAATTTTCCAGCCTTGAGCGACTAATGCTTCTTTGGCTTTTGAACACATAGGCGCATCGATAAAAATAATTTTATGTTTAAAATTATGCCCATAAAAAACAATCAGTTTTGCGTATATCTCCTCAAATTTATGCACATCTTTCATAAGGAGTTTGCTCTTTTGACTTATAGCAAAAATAGCCCAAAAATAGCCGGTAATATCAGTGGCTTTAAATATTTTTATTCTGTTTCTAACGCCCAAATCTCTCGGTGCAATCTCTTGCATTTTCTTATAAATCTTCCCTTTTTTTCTAAGAGAATCAACTACACTCTGCATAACTTTGCCTTTTTATCGAAAAATGCCATTTTATCTAAATATAACTTTAGCTCTAAATAATATTTGGTATAATTCGAAAATGAAAATCGTAAAAACTAAACTCAACTATCTAAATTCTTATGTCAAACTTGATATCTGCACCTTAAGTGTCGGTGATGTTACGCTCTTTGACATTTATATAAAAAAAGAAAAAGATTATATAATTATTATCGAAGCAGGAACTCTCCTCACGCAAAATCTTTATGAGAAACTTGAAAAACAGGAAAATATATATATAAACAAAAGAGATGAAACCATGCAAATACTCTCTTGTGAAACTCTAAAATC
This sequence comes from Sulfurimonas sp., assembly GCA_002899765.1. Lineage (GTDB taxonomy): Bacteria > Campylobacterota > Campylobacteria > Campylobacterales > Sulfurimonadaceae > Sulfurimonas. The sequence continues at coordinate 81,515 of PPDH01000022.1, forward strand.
CTACATAAAACACAACAAAGACAATGTACGCAAAAGACTTCAGCTTCTTTACGAAGTAAATACACAGTTATTTAGTATTTTCTTAGCAAACAAAGACAATACGATAAATTTAGAGTGCGTTGAACTAATAGTAGAGTCCATTATCTACCTTATAGAAACTGATAAGATTTTTACAAAAAACACCATGCCTCATCTAAAAAATGACCACATGTTAGAGAGTCACTCTTTACATGTTGCCATCTATGCGCTTTCTCTGGGCAATGCACTCAACCTTAGCAACGAGATGTTATTGAAAATCGGTGTAGCTGCTTTACTACATGATGTAGGTATAAAAAAAATAGATAAAAACATCATAAATAAAGAGAGTGAATTATCGGCTCAGGAGATTCTCTTAATCCAAAAGCATCCTCAATACGGTGTCGATATTTTAAAACAAAACAAAATTTCCGATCCCTATATCTTAGATGCAGTTTTTCACCATCATGAGCGTTACGACGGCAGCGGCTATCCAAACAGACTGGTAGAAGACGATATAAGTGAATTTGCTTCTATTTTGGCGATATGCGATGTCTTTGACGCACTTACAAACAACAGACCCCACAGAAAACACTACTCATCTTTTAATGCGCTTAAGATGATGATGCAAGACAAAGAAATGATAAATAAATTTAATAAAAAATATCTTCTTGCAACTCTTAAACTATTATAATCAAGTTGATACGTCCGTATTAATAGCGGAAAAAAAATATATGTTATAATTCGCGCTTACTTCAAACAAAATCAAGGATGACTATGAAAAAACTATTCGCTTTTGTATTTGCAACACTATATATAAGCGCTTCTTTGTCGCATGCTTCCGAACCCATTAGCTTGAGCGGTGCTATTGAAATATTAAAATCACAAAACTTAGAGATAAAAGGCGCTCAAATAGATATAGAGGCTGCCATGCAAGATGCAAAAATTGCTTCTGAAAACCATTACGGAAAACTTGATTTTATACAAGATTTTGCAAGAAGCGATGATGCCGGAAATGTTTTTGGGTTTAAATTAAGCTCACGAGAAGCTACTTTTGGAGATTTTGGCACACAAGAATTTATGGATACAGCAGCTCCTTCTATGGCATCCATGCAGCCTATTCCTCAAAGTGCCTATACAACTCCACCTCATGACTTGAACTACCCAGATGAGAGAAACTACTTTCAAAGCAAATTAAAATATGAGATTCCTCTTTTTACGGGTTTTAAAATAACAAGCTATCAAGAAATTATGAACTCCGTTACAAAAATCAAAAAACTTGAAAAATCTCAAGTAGTAAATGAAAAAATATATGAAACCAGAAAGAGTTTTTATGACATGGCACTGCTTGAGGAGTCCATCTCAAATCTGGGCGTAATCTTAACAAATATACAAATACTTGAAGCTATGACATACGAGATGATTGAAGTCGGATATGCAAAAAAAGTAGACCTTCTTGAAGTAAAAGCAAAAAAAGGAAATGTTGAGAGACTTATATCACAGATGGAATCAAACAAAGAGCTTTTATATCATTATATAAGTTTTTTGTTAAACCAAAGAGTAACATCCATTCAAACACCCTCTTTAGAGATAAAAACTCCCTCTATATCAAACAGCGATATTATAAATAACAACCTAGATATTCAAAAAGCAAATACGGGTCTAGTCATAAAAGAGAGTATGATTGACGCATCAAAATCATCTTACTATCCTATGATAGGCGCTTTTGCAGAAATTGCAACTGCCGATGATAAATTTTTAGGCGATGCAAGCGATCATCAATCATATACAGTCGGAGCAAGACTTACATGGAATATATTTAACGGCGGCGCCGACAGCGCAAATGTCGAAAAATCAAGACTTGACTTTCTAAAAACAAAAACACAGGTAGCCCTCGCAAACAGCGGGATTGAACTTCAAATCCAAAAGATTAGAACTGAAATAGAGAGCTTTAACAAAGATATAGAGTCGCTCAAAAAAGAGCTCGCACTTGCTGATGAAATCTATAAAAACTATGAAGCAAGATATAGAGAAAAACTCTCTTCCATGAGTGACGTAATCATTAAACAATCAGAGCAAATTCAAAAAATACTGCAGCTGCAACAAACTATAAACAAGCGAAATGAGAGAGTTTTCGCTCTAGAAAAATTAGCAAACGGAGAACAAAGATGAAAAAACTACTACTACTTTTAGGTTTAGCGGCTTGGCTTAGTGCAGAGGGAATAACACTCTCAGGAACAGTGATAAGCGATAACAAAAAAATGATTACAAGCCGTTTTATGGGTTTTGTGACCGACGTAAAGGTTTCTGAGGGTGATGAAGTAAAAAAGGGCGACCTGCTTTATACTATCGACTCTAAAGAGATAGATTCTGCTATTATTCAGGTAGAACTTGGGATATCTCAAGCACAGCTCTCACTTCAAATGTATCAAAATCAATACACAAACGTAAAACTCAATCTTGAGAGACACAAAAGACTACTAGAAAAAGATATGGTCTCAAAATTTGAGGTTGAAAATCTCTCCCTTGCTGAAGAAAATCTTGCAAATATGATTATCATCGCAAAAAAACAGGTTGCTCAGGCAAAAGCGCAGCTTGAAGAGGTGAAAAACCAATACCGCTATTTAAATATTACTGCACCGAATAATGGTGTAATTGTCAGCAAAAATATTGAAGTAGGAGAGATGGCAATGCCCGGAATGCCGGCACTTGAACTCTCTGATTTGACAAACCTAAAAATATCTGCAGAGATATCTGAAGATAACTTAAGCCGCATACAAGAGGGCAAAAAAGTTGTAGTAAACATTCCCTCACAAAATATAAAAACCATTGGCACTATAAGCGCAATCATTCCTAGTTCAAACCCCATGACACACTCTTTTAAGATAAAAATATCTTTTAAAAATGTCTATAAATCAATCTATCCGGGCATGTATGCTACCGTAGTTGTAGAGTAGGAATTTGGTTATGAATAGTTATAAACCCACAGATATAGCAGGACGCTTAGCCGCCAGTTTTTTGAGAAATCCGCTTACTATTGTCCTTGGTATTTTTTTACTAGCTATTGGATATTTGGCACTCAATATTATGCCTCGTGAAGAGAACCCGCAGATGGTAGTAAGCGGCTCTACAGTTATTGTAGCACTTCCGGGAGCGAGTGCGGCTGAGATACAAAAAGTTATCATTAAGCCCTTAGAGAGAAAACTCAAAGAGGTTAAAGGCGTTGAGAATATATCTTCCATGGCTATGGACAATGTAGGTATAGTAAATGCCGCATTTTTTATAGGGGAAGAGAAAGAGGATTCTAACCTCAAAATCTATTACAAAATTATGCAAAACGCAGATATTTTTCCTCATGGAGCCATGAACCCTATTATTAAACCGCTTGATATTGATGTTGATATTCCTATTGTATCTATCGCTTTTTACGCAAAAGATGAGAAGATGAGTAAAACAGAACTCTATGACAGGGTAAGAGAGATTCAGCACCATATAAACGGGCTTGAAAATGTCGCAGTTACAGAGATAAAAGGCGGAAATAAACATCAGTTCAACATCGAAGTGGACTTAAACAAACTCTCAGGGTATAACATCTCAATGGGGCAGATTGTTCAAGGTGTGCAATCCCTTTCATATAGCGTTCCTGCCGTAAAAAACAGAACTAAAGATAATGAAATAGTTATGCTTAGCGTTAAAAATGCTATTGAGAGTGCTGAGGATATAGGCAATATTATAATTGCAAAATATATGAATTCACCTGTTTATCTTAAGCAAATTGCAAAAGTCACATCCTTTTATGATATACAAAATTTCAAATCTGTAACGATAAGCAAAAAAGATGAAAATGGAAATTTCTCGCCTTTGCAAAATCAGGTTACGCTTAGTGTCTCAAAACTTCAAGGTACAAATGCAGTTGTTATCGCAAATGCGCTCAAGAGTGAACTTGAAAATTCTAAAGAGTTTTTTCATAAAAACAATATTGGTTATGTCATTACCAGAAATGACGGGCAAAGAGCAAATGAAGCAGTTAACGAACTTGTTTATCATCTTCTCTTATCTATCGTAATCATTGCGATTTTGCTTATCTTAGTACTTGGATGGAGAGAGTCTCTTATCGTTACCTTTACCGTTCCTGCGATACTTGCCATTACACTCTTTGTTGCCTATCTAACGGGACAAACTATAAACCGAATTACCCTCTTTGCTTTCTTGCTCTCTCTTGGACTTTTAGTTGATGCCGCGATTATCGTTATAGAAAATATACATAGACACTACCATTCAAAAGATTCTGCAAATAAAAGCGTTGATGACATAATGGTTGAAGCAACAGATGAGATAGGACCGCCGACAAATATTGCAACCCTAGCGATTATCATGACAATGGTACCAATGGCGTTTGTCGGGCAAATGATGGGGCAGTTTATGAAGCCGATTCCAGCAAATGTTCCTGTTGCCCTCATAGCATCTCTATTTGTTGCTTACATCTTTACACCATATTTAGCGGCAAGGATGTTAAAAAAACCGAAGTTTCACTCTGAGGAGAACAAGCATGTTTAAAAAATTTCAAGATGCAGTATTTAACGGAATTCAAAGCCCCTTTAAAAGAAATCTAATCTTAATGGCAACACTTGGGGCTTTTGTTCTCTCTGTACTTATGATAGCGCCTAGCAAAATGGTTTTGGCGAAAATGCTTCCGGGAAAAAACAATGATACTTTCACTATCTACACCACTTTAGCGGAAGGAAGCTCAATAGAGCAGACTAGACATGTAACGGAGTGTGTTGCAGATTTTATAAAAAAAGAGAAAGAAGTTGAAGATTTTGAAATATTTTTGGGTATGGGAGCTCCACTTGATTTTGCAGGTCTTATCAAAGGTTCACATTTTAAAAATTCCGAAAATGTAGCAGAGATTGTAGTAAATATATCACCAAAACATCACAGAGAAGAGCCTTCATACTTTATGGTTCAAAGAATGAGACCGGATATTCAAAAAAATTGCGCTTCCTTGTATGATAAAACAACAATATCTTTTGTAGAACCGCCCGCAGGTCCTCCTGTTTTAGCAGCTATTGTTGCAGAGATATACGGAGATAATTCCGAGGGCATAAGAGAGCTCTCCAACAGAGTCTCAGAAGTCTTTAAAAATACCGACGGTCTTGTTGATATAGAAGTTATGCAAGATGAGATTTATGATACGTTTGAAGCAGAAGTTGAGAGCACAAAGGTTGCTCTCTCAGGCGTAAATGTAAAACAACTAAACGATATACTCTATCTTGCATTTGAAGGTATGCAGATAGCCGTTAAAAACTCTGATGTAGTAAATGATCAGATTCCTATCTATCTCTCGCTTAGTCTTGAATCTAAAAAGTTTTCATCCAAAGATATTAATGCCATAAAAGCAAAACTATCCTCTCTAAAACTTATGAATAAAATGGGGATGATGACTCCTATTACCGAACTCGTAACCATTGTACCTAAAAAATCAAATCCGATGATTATGAGTAAAAATCTCCACCAGATGACAAATGTTATGGCTGAGACGGATATGGTTTCGCAAGTTTACCCGCTCATGGAAGCAAGAGATACTATTTTAGACACATTTAGCGACAGATATGAGATTGAAAAAATCGGACTCTTTAATCTTAAACTTACAGACAAAAACTCTAAAAATGTATACAAACTAATCTGGGACGGAGAGATGGAGGTAACACTAGATACTTTTGTCGAGCTAGGTGCCGCATTTATCGCTGCATTAGTTCTTATATTTCTGCTTATGGTTATCTACTACAAAAGTTACGCACTTAGCGGTATTATTCTCTTAGGCTCATTTTTATCAATTATCGGAGTAATTGTTGGTCACTGGATTATGGATCTCTTTACGACAGACACGTTCTTTCTTACGGCAACTTCTCTTATAGGTTTTATAGCGCTTATCGGGATAAGTTCAAGGAATTCCCTGCTTCTTATAGACTTTACCGCCTCTTTAATGAGAGACGGCGGTATGCAAAAAGCAGAAGCAATTGCTTATGCAACAGCAACGCGCGCAAAACCTATTTTTCTTACAGCTGCAGCCATTATACTTGCTTCAACTCTTTTAGCGGGAGACGCTGTGTTTGGCGGACTCGGCGTAGCTCTTATATTTGGAACGGTTGCAGCAGTAATAGCATCGCTGATGGTTGTACCGATACTTTTATACAAAGCCGATTTAAAGAAACATTTTGATTTGGATAAAGAGAATTGATTTCTAACACATGAAGGTTGCGGGGACTTTTTTGTCCCCCTATAATAGTTTAAATACTCTACATTCTTGCATATTGAACGCTTAGACAAGCATCAATATCCAACAACTCTTTAAGCGTAATATCGTTTATAACGTTGTCCACCAAAATTACCGCAAGAGCCTCTTTTTTATCATTTCTAGCAAGTGAGAAGTCTGCAATATTTACACTGTGTTTTGCCAGAGTCGAACCGATATTTCCTATAACACCCGGAACGTCTCTATTTTTTAGAACTATCATATCGCCCTTAAGTGCGACTTCAATATCAAAGCCGTCAATTGAGACGATTCTAAAAACGTTATCGTCAAAAATTGTAGCACTGATAGTTGTAGTCCCGCCTTCTGCAGTAGTCAACTTAATGGTGATAAGGTTTTTATATACGGATGAGTCATGAAGCGCTTCTGATTCTATTTTTATGCCTTTTTCTTTAGCAATAAAATCCGCATTAACATAGTTAATAGTATCATCGCTGATTTGACTCATGGCACCTACGGCAACAAAAGTAGCAAGTGAATCTACATATTTTGAGATTTCACCCTGCCCGCTTACTTTTATGGAGATAATCTGAGATTTGTTAAGCTGAGACTCTAAAAAACCAATCTTTTGCCCCATCTCTAAAAATGGTTTTACAAATGAAGGAATTTTACTCTCATCAATAGGTAAATTCATTGCATGCGGATATGAGATACCCTTTGCAGCAGCGATTGCGTTTGCAGCAGCCTGAACCCCGATGTTATATTGAGATTCATAAGTGTTCGCACCTAGATGCGGAGATACCGTAATATTATCAAGCTCTAAAAGAGGATGGTCAGTTGCTGGCTCTTTCATAAATACATCAATACCGGCAAAACGAATTTTACCGCTTTTAAGACCTGCATAAAGTGCCTCTTCATTGTAAAGACCGCCTCTTGCACAGTTGATTAAAACCACGCCGTCTTTCATCTTTGCAATCTCAGCACTGCTTATCATGTTGAGAGTCTCTTTGTTTTTAGGCGTATGAATAGTAATGATATCACATGTTAAAATATCTTCAAAGTTTTTTGTATAAGTCATATCAAAGTCGGTAACTTTAGACGGGTTAATATATGGGTCATAAGCAACAATATCCATCTCAAAAGCCTGCGCTCTCTTTGCTACGCGGCTACCAATATTTCCAAATCCGATAACACCGAGTTTTTTGCCCTTAAGCTCGTATCCGTACCACTTTTCTCTTTTCCACACTCTCTCTTGTTTTAAGTGATTATGTGAATATGGAAACATTCTCATACATGAGAGCATATGCGCCATAGTAAGTTCAACTGCTGCAATAGTGTTTGCAGTAGGAACATTCATGACTATAATTCCCTCTTTTGAACATCCAGGGATATCAACATTATCAACACCTACGCCTGCACGCACGATTGCTTTCATATTTTTAGCATGCGCAATAAATTTATCGTCAACATCAGTTGAACTTCTTGTAATAGCAACATCAGCTTGTTCAATAATATCTAAAAGTTTTACCTTGTCTTCGTCGGCTGCCATGATGAAGTTTATATTTTCATCACTCTTAAGCATCTCCAAACCGGCTTCATGAATATGGTCACAAACGACTATTGTATGTTTTTGCATTATGTATCCTCTTTGTATAGCCCAACGCTGGCTGAAATTTGGTAATTTTTTAAAACTTCTACGAGAGAGTCCAACTTGTCTCTCTCTTTTGAGTAAATTAGCAACTCCGCACCATTCTTATCTTTTTTTAGATAATACTTTAGTTGATGCTGTCTCAACTCCTCTTTTAAGCAGAAGAGTTGATAAGGGTCAGCTATCGATGCAGAGAGTTTATATATGGTTCTACTTGCTACTTTCTCATTAAAATCAACTTGAATAAGTACTTCATTTACCGGATAAAAGTATCCCAATCTCTCTGTTTTAGAAAAACTGTTTAACCAAATATTTTTCGGCTCTTTTACAACAACTTCACTTTTATGTTAGAGTGGAGTCAAGTTAACGGGAGTTTCATTAGAGTTAATTGAAATAAGAAAAAAAACAACAAAAACAGCTACCCCTACTGCGATAAGCAGGGTTAGCCATTTTAAATTTTTTTGCACGATATTTACTTAAATTTGTCTTTTATTAAATCACCTAGCGAGTGTGATTCGTCATCATTAATCTCATCAAGCATTGCCTGATTTTTTATGTAATCAAGTTTTTTAACAGAGAGACGGATACGGTCACGACGAGTGTCGATAGCCGCTATAGCCGCTTCTAATTGTTGACCTATCTCTAATTCACTCTTCTCTAATGGAGCAAGATCTTCATCACGGATAAGTGCATCAACGCCATCCTCTAAAGATACGAAAACCCCAAAATCTTTAATGTCGCGAACAGTTCCTGTTACAACACTGTTTACCTTGTGAGTTTTAGCAAAGGTATCTATAGGACTCTCAAGAAGCGCTTTTCTATTGAGTGATATTTTTTGGTCTTCAGGACTGATTTTAGCGATTTTCACTTCAACTTCATCTCCTGCTTTTAAAACATCTTTGCATTTAACGCTTTTATCCCATGATATATCTTGGTTATGAAGTAAACCCTCAACACCGTCAATACGTACAAATGCACCAAAATCAGTCAGTGATGTAACAACTCCCGTTACAACATCTCCCTCTTTGTGATTTTTTAAAAACTCATCAAATGGTTTTGGAAGAAGTTTTTTAAGTGAAACACGAAGTTTATGAGTTTTAGGATTAATTTCAATAACCTCTACATCTATCTCTTGTCCAACTTTTAAGTAATCGTTAGGATTCTTGACATTTTTGTCCCATGAGATTTCTGATATATGTAAGAAACCTTCAATATCATTTCCCAAATCAACAAATACACCGTATGCTTCAATATTTGAAACTGTTACGGTAATTGTATCACCTTCATCTAGTTCGCTCTCAACTTCTTCCCATGGATCAGACTGAACCGCCTTGATAGATAGAGAAAGATGTCTTTTGTCTTTATCGTAAGAGATTGCTTTAACTCCTACCGTATCGCCCTCTTTATAAAGTTTTGACGGATTAACAGGTCCTTTGTAGCTGATTTCGTTGTAATGAACTAATCCATCTACACCGCCAACGTCTACAAACATGCCGTAACTTGTAATTTTCTTGATAGTGCATTCTATTACACTGTCATCTTCCATCAACTTGTCAATAATCTCTTTTTTCTTTTTACGTTCATCGTTAAAAAGTTTGCGGCGAGACACAACAATCGAGTTTTGTTCTTCATCAATTTTTACAACTTGAGCTTTTATCTTACGACCAACAACTTCATCTGTCTCTTTAAAAGCAGCTAATGAACGAGGCATAAAGAAAGATACGCCGTCTGCTTCTACAACATAACCACCACGATTTTTCTTAGTAATAACACCGTCAACAATTAAATCTTCAAAGTTTTCTTTGTATTTGTCGATAAAGTCTATCGTTTTTTGTTGCTCAAGCACCTTTTTGTAAGATATCTTAGGACGCTCATTGTAGTATCCCGTTACCATTACTTTAATTTTATCGCCAACATCAAACTTTAGTTTGCCATTTTCGCTAATTTCGTCTAAACTAAGAATACCCTCTAGTTTATCGCCAACACCTACTAATGCTCTATTTTCATCCGCTTGGATTTCAACAATCTCACCCTCTACAATGCGACTTGTCTCTTGCTGCTTCTCACTTGCAGCAAACATCTCCGCAAAATTCTCTTCTTCTTCAAATGATTCGTTATCGAACGCCATTACCTATCCTCTGTTACATAAAAATTTCGTGATTATACCCAATTATTGATAATATATGCATTAATTGGGTATAAAAAGAGGTCGTTGTGGTTAATTATTTGATTGTTGATTCTTCTGTATAGCGTTGACGACATTTTGTATAATCCAATCAGGCGTTGACGCTCCTGCACTTATCCCGCAAAACTCTTTACCCTCAAACCATGAAAAATCTAAATCATTTTCATCTTCTATGTGATAACTATCTATGCAGTTGTCATGAGAAATACTAAATAGCTGTTTTGTATTTGATGAATTTTTCCCGCCTATAATTATCATAACATCAGCTTTTTTTGAGATTTTTCTTACCGCTTCTTGATTTTCAAATGTTGCATTGCAGATAGTGTTAAAAACCCTGACTTCTTTATGACGCGGAATCAGATAGTTGGCTACCTCCATGTAGTCTTCGACTTTTCTGGTTGTTTGAGCTACCAAAGCTATCTTCTCTTTTAACTTTAAGCCCTCCAACTCTTTTGGAGATGTCACTACTCTGGCACCGTATGTTGCATAGCTTTTAACGCCTTTTATCTCAGGATGCGACTCATCTCCAAAAATAATTATGTCATATCCCTGTTCACTCATCTCTTGGCAAATCTGCTGCGGTTTTGTTACATAAGGACATGTTGCATCTACAACATCTACATTGTTTTCTTTTAGCTCAGCAAGCTCATTTTTAGGTATTCCATGTGTACGGATGACTGCCTTGTCTCCGGAAGAGAAACTTTTATGATTATCGGTTAAACCTACTTTGTAATCTTTCTCAAGCCTCTCAATCTCCTTAGAGTTGTGAATAAGCGGTCCATAAGTAGAAGAGTTTTTATTCTCTTCGGCAATTTTTATAGCACGTTTCACACCAAAACAAAAGCCGTAACTCTCAGCCAACTCTATCTTCATCTATGAAAACTCTACTTTTGTAATCTTTTGCAAAAGTTCAAAAAAGTTTGGAAAAGAGGTGTTTATACAATCTAAATCCGTTACATTCATCCCGCATCTAAGTCCTGCAATAATAAAGCTCATAGCAATCCTATGGTCTCCATGACTATCGATAACAGAGGCTTTAAGCTCGCCGCCTTTTACGCTGTATCCGTCATGAACTTCATCTACTTCAATGCCGCAAGCTCTAAGTCCATTCACTACGGTAGAGATTCTATCGCTCTCTTTTACTCTAAGCTCCTCAGCATTTTTTACGACACTTACTCCGTCTGCACATGCAAAAGCTATAGAGAGTGCCGGAAGTTCATCTATAAGCCAAGAGATATTATCTTCAACCGTTATCGCTTTTAGGGGAGCATATTTTACATGTATATTGCCGATTGGCTCGTACTTGTTATCGGTAGTTTCATAAGTTATATCTGCACCCATTTTCTCTAATGCTCTAAAAGCTTCAATGCGTGTCGGATTTAAAGTAACACCTTCTAACAGCACATCGGAATCGGGTGTGATAGCAGCTGCGACTGCAAAGAAAAATGCGCTTGATGGGTCAGAGGGAACTCTTATCTTCAGCGGAGAGAGAAGCTTTTTCATAGGCTTTATTCTCGTTGTCAAACCATCAACTTCTATCTCTGCACCCATTCCTTTTAACATTCTTTCCGTATGGTCGCGGCTAAGTTCAGGTTCACTGTAACTGCATTCACCGTCTGCTCTAAGAGCCGCTAAAATCATTGCGCTCTTAACTTGTGCCGAAGCTATTTTACTCTCATAATCAAATGCTCTAAGTGATGCACCGCGTATACTCAAAGGAGCTAAATCACCGTTGTTTCTTCCGTCTAGTTTTGCACCGATATCACGCAAAGGTGCAGTCACTCTCTTCATCGGACGACGTCTTAAATACTCATCCCCACTTAAAACAAAATGCCCCTCAGCCGAACTTAAAAGTCCGCAAAAAAGCCTCATTCCTGTTCCTGAGTTACCACAATCAAGAATTTCACTGCTCTCTTTTATGCCCTCAGAACTTATTTTTATAGTTACACCGTCATCGACGATATAAGCACCAAGATTTTTTACTATATTTAGAGTATTTAGCGTATCTTCGGCTCTTAAAAAATTCTCTATCTCGCTTGTTCCATCTGCAAGCATCGCGAACATGGCTGATCTGTGAGATATAGATTTATCAGGTGCAATCTCTGCTATAGCAAGTGAAAATGGTGATGCTTTTATAACTTTTACACTGCTCATCTAATAGTAATCCCCAATTTATCTTTCAGTGCATCTAGTATACTCTGCATTGATTTTGTCATGTCTTCTTCTTCAAGTGTTTTTTCCATTGATTGCAAAATAAACCTGATAGTCAAACTTATATTTTCACCTAAAGATTAATCACTGTATTTATCTACAGGATAGAAGCGGACAAGATGCTCTACAGAAGACTCCTCTATAACACTCTTAACTTTTTCATAATGCATCTCTTTTGGCATAACCAAACTCAAATCCCTGTATGATGCCTGATATTTTGAGCTGTTTTTTGCAGTTTTTAATCCGCTTGGAAGCTTTGAGAAATCTAACTCACACATATATGTAATATCCAAATCATAACTATCTTCTACATCGGGATGAACACGAAACAGCTCGCCTACAACTTCGTTCTCAATAACTATTTGAGCGGACTGGAAAGGATGTGAGAGCGAGTGTGCGGTTTTAAACTCTCTAAGTTCAAACTCACCTATTATGTTTGAAATCTTCTGAACAAAAAATCCAAAATCTACCTTTGAAGGCTTGCCCGCATTTGACAAACTTTGAGACTCTCTGTCTCCCGAAAAAAGCATCGCCATCTTCATGGACTCTTCTCTTTGAGGATTAAATACAGAACCCACTTCAAAAAGTTTTACCGACAAATATCCGTTTTTAGAGTTATTTGATGCAGCTCTAAGAAGACCTGTAAGAAGGGTAGACCTTAAAGTATCAAGTGTATTTACAATCGGATTAAGAAGCTCTTTGGCATCTTCAACTGTTTCAAATCCATACTGTTATAAAACTCTCTTCTCGTCAAAAACAAAGTGAACAGACTCAAAAAAGCCGCTATACGCTGCTTTGTGTCTATATTGGCTCTTCTTTTTATAAGTAAAATAATCATCTTTTAGCTTGTTTTCTTCCGTAAAGCTAAAGGGCTTTGATGGAATATTGTCAATACCTACAAGACGAACAATTTCCTCAACTATATCTTGCTTATTTGATATATCATGTCTAAATTTAGCAACTGAGACAACAAAGTTGTTAGCTGAGGATTTTGTAGTATCAAAACCGAGATTTTTAAGTATCTTTGTTATTTTAAGCTTATCAATATTTGCGCCGATTATCTCATCTATCTCTTTTTTACTTACACTTATAATTTTATCTTCATGCAAATCACCGAGTTCAATTGTTCCACCGAAAAAAGATGAAGCTTAATTTGACTCCAATGCAGCGATACAGTAAGAGAGTCCGATGTTTAACTCAGGTTCACTTCCTCTTGATGTTCTGTAGTACATAGGACCTGAAACCATTTTTACTTCTTGCATTTTTTTAGAGATTATATCAGGCGGAATATAGCTGGCTTCTATAAGGACAACACCATTCTCAAGACTTACCTTGGAGGCATCTTCTTGAATAATTCCTACCGTAGATGCTTTTTTGTTATCTTTAGTCATTATGGACGCATATCCATTTTCATCCTGGCAAAGCGATACTTTTGCCAAAACTTCATCTTTAGCACAGAAAAATTTATGGTCATACGCTCTTAAAATAACGCCGCTGCTATGTGTTGCATAGTGCATAAGAGATTCAATATCACTCTCTTTTGTATTTTCTATTTGCGCTAGTCTTAACTTTACTATAAAAGGGAGTTTTAAATCTTTTAAATCAACTGCTTTATAGAGAAGATTTACATTCAAATTATTTTCATGCGAAAGAGATAAAATTCTTCCTATCCCAATCCTTTTGTCATCATTCTCTTCTGTTTTTTCTTCTTTTAGAGATTTATCATAAGCCGCGCACAAATCTCTTGCTATTCCACGAATACTTAAACAATCCCCGCGATTAGCCGTAAGCTCTATCTCTATTAAATCATCACTAAATATCGGGTTTTCACAAACTTCTTCGCCTAAAGCGTAAGAACCGATGCTGCTGTCTAACTCAATTATTCCGGCATTCATCTCTTCTAAGCCGATTTCTTTAGCCGAACAAATCATCCCCTCTGATTCGACTCCGCGAAGTTTTACAGGCTTTATTGTTATCCCGTTTGGCATAACTGCACCGATTGTTGCAACGACAACATCTAGTCCTGCTCTTACATTTGAAGCCCCGCATACTATTTGACGCGTACTTGTACCGATATCAACAAGACAAATATTTAATTTATCTGCATCAGGATGTTTTTTACACTCCAAAACTCTGCCAAATACTATCTTTTTTGGAACTTCATACGTTGATATACTGTCTACTTCCAAACCTATGGAGTTAAATTTTTTTACCAGTTCATCCGTAGATATATTACTTAAATCTACCCATTCATTCAACCAACTTCTAGTAACTATCATTGAAACTGCTCCAGCAACTTAATATCTCCTTCAAAGAGTGAACGAAGATCCCCTATATGATGAATAAGCATCGCAAATCTTTCGACTCCAAGACCAAAAGCATATCCACTGACATTTTCATATTTTACTGCTTCAAAGACATTAGGATCTACGATTCCGCACCCCAGTACTTCCAGCCAGCCTGTTTTTGAACATACCCTGCACCCTTTGCCTTTGCAAAATACACAGGAGATATCAACCTCTGCCGAAGGTTCCGTAAAAGGGAAGAAACTAGGACGAAAACGAACATCAACATCACCAAACATGTACTTTAAAAAATCCTCTAGGATAAATTTTAAGTTTGCAAAAGAGACTTTGCCTTGTGCATCAACCAGCAATCCTTCAACTTGATGAAACATCGGCGTATGCGTAATGTCATAATCTCTTCTAAAAACCGCCCCAGGAGCTATCATGCGAATTGGCGGCTTTGTACTCATCATAGTTCTTATTTGAACCGGTGACGTATGCGTTCGAAGCAACATCTCGTCTTTAAAATAGAAAGTATCTTGCATGTCGCGGGCAGGATGATATTTTGGAAGGTTTAGAGCCTCAAAGTTGTTAAAATCATCCTCTACCATCGTTCCTGTTTTTACCGCAAAATTCATAGATGAAAAATACTCAACAATTCTGTCCATGGTCTCCATAACAGGATGAAGCGCGCCGGATTCCGATTTTGAACTATACATAGAAACGTCGATTGATTCTGCTCTCATGTGTGCTTCTAACTCTAATGTTTGAAGAACCGTCTTTCTATGCGTGAGTTCGTTCATCAGCGCACTTTTATGCGTGTTTAACTCTTGTGCTATTTTTGATTTTTCTTCATCGGATGCAGTTTTCATTTTGGCAAATTCTGCCGTTAAAACACCCTTTTTTCCGAACACTGCTATACGAATCTCTTCGATTCTATCAACACTCTGTGCTTCTTTTATTGCGTCATACCATTCTTTCAATAGACTCACCCATACTGGAGGGAAACACCCTCTTAAATTTTGAGCTAGATTATAGTCAAATATAATTTATATATAGCTTCATTTGCTCTTTTATATGTTACAATAAATAAAAAAAGGAGAGCAAATGTGCATATTTTGCAAGATTATAAACAATGAAATTCCATCAAATGTTATACTGGAAAACGAGGATTTTATGGCATTTCACGACATAAATCCAAAAGCTCCCGTCCATGTACTGGCAATCCCAAAAATACATGTAGAGAGTTTTAATGAAGTAAGCCCGCAGACTATGAAAAATATGACGAAATTCATGCAAGATGTTGCAAAAGAAGTTGGCATAGATAAAAGCGGTTATAGAGTAATAACCAATGTCGGCGAAAACGGCGGACAGGAAGTAAAACATCTGCATTTTCATATAGTCGGCGGTGCAAAACTCGCATGGTCACACCTAAGCGATGCGGATCCAATGGGGAAGTTTTAAAATAATATGCTCACAAAAACCCTAATTTCTCTATTTTTATCTTCGCTGCTTTTAGCGCAAAGTGCGGATGACTTTAAAAACAGACAAATGGAAGCTTTTGAGGCTCAAAAAAATGAGTTTGACTCTTATAAAAGAACTCTTGAAGATAAGTTTAACACTTATCAAGAGTCACTGCAAAAAGAGTATGAAGAGTACAAAAAAGAGCTAAGTATCCTCTGGGAAGAGCCTGCCATGTCTACTAAAAAAAGATGGGTTGCTTATAGTGAAGATAAAAAAACAAGGACAAACGTTGACTTTAAAAATGAGACAATTGTTGTCCAGACAATAGCCTCATCAGAAGAAGAAGCTAAAGAAAAACTTAAAAAGGCTCTTGCCACTGTAGTTACGGTAGATACAAAAAAAGCACATGAAAGCGATCCTCTTGAACAGAGATTGGCAAAGATTAAAAAACCGGCTTTTGTCGTAGATGCACAAATAGAACCTGAACCTATTTTATCAACAGTTATCTTTGATAAAGAACCATCAAAAGATACTCTAATAACTTATGTAGAGAAAAATGTTCAAAATAAAAATATCCAAAGTATAGAGTCAAAAAAAGTAAAAAACACAAAGATATACACACTTAATATACCTATGCCGCCTGATGCGATGCTTAAGAGATCCAAAATATACAAAGATGAGATACAAAAGCAAGCCTCAAGACAAAAAGTGCCTGACTCGCTTGTTTTTGCCATAATGCATTCAGAGAGCAGTTTCAATCCAATGGCGAAATCTCATGTTACTGCATACGGCTTAATGCAGATAGTCCCTAAAACTGCAGGTGTTGACAGTTATCTATTTTTATACAAAGAGAAAAAACTTCTCTCAAGCAGCTATCTCTACGACAGCAAAAACAATATAACAATAGGAAGCGCTTATCTGCATATACTCTATTATAAATATCTAAGTAAAATAACAAATCCATTAAGCCGCTTATACTGCACCATAGCCGCATATAACACGGGAGCAGGCAATGTCGCATGGGCATTTACCAAAACAAATAACATGCATAAAGCTGCTCCGCTTATTAATGCCTTGACGCCTGATGAAGTTTACGACGCACTCCTTAGGGATTTGAAATATAGTGAGCCCAAAGAGTATCTTAAAAAAGTGTCAAAAAGAATGCTCTCTTATAGTAAAGTTTATCAATAATATTATAGTTCTCGAAAAACTTGTTTTTTGTAGCTTTTAGGTATGCTAACCAATGGCATACTCCATGCCATTGGGGTTGTAGGGACTTCAGTCCCTGCCAACAAAACGAAGTTTTGTTGCGTAAATTCCTATGAAGGACAACTCTCTATTTCACCCATGTCTATCTTGCTTCCTCCGCCCGATATCATCTTTTCGTTCTCTCTAATTTTCACACCGTTGTGAGTTATGGAATATGAGATAACAACAGAATCCCTGATGGTATTGATAGTAGAACAGTATGTCTGCAAAGATGCCATAACCCAGCGAGCTGCCATAGTATCATCGCCATCAGAGTTAAAACTGTAATCAAGATGCAGAGTGTTGAACTTTCTTGGATGATCGTCATTTCTTAGAGCATCGCCCTCTATAACTAAATCAGTAACTGTTTTGTTTTGATTTTTTGGCAATAAAACAATATCTGTAGCGCTGCATGTAATAATTCCTGCCAAAAAATACTCAACAGGCGTTATCTGCGGGCAGTCGATTATAAAACTGCTCTTGTCAGTTTTGGCCTCAAATTTCATCTCGTTTAGATGTGATACTTTCACTTTCATGATTATTTCTCCAAAAAGTTTCTAAAAAATGCCAGCTGTTCCTCAGTTCTTTTTGTAGAAGTTCCGCCTGCAGAAGTTCTCGCATTCATAGAGTTTGTAATCGATAAAAATTCCAAAACATCCTCACCGATTCTGCTGTCTATCTCTTGAATATAGCGAAGCTCTATATCACTTAAATCAATCTTCAACTCTTCGCTTTTTGCAACAGCTTTTCCAGTAATAAAATGTGCTTCTCTAAAGGGAATATTGCACTTTTGAACAAGATAATCCGCCAAATCAGTTGCACTTAAATGTCCGATTTTGCAAGCATTCTTCATGTACTCAGACTTTACCTGCATAGTTTTAATCGCCTCTTTTAGTATCTCCAAAGAGATTTGCGCAGTTTCTACTGCATCAAAGACACCCTCTTTATCCTCTTGTGTATCTTTGTTGTAAGCAAGAGGAAGAGCTTTCATAACAGTTAAAAGACCCATCAAAGAGCCGTAAACCCGTCCTGTTTTACCACGAAGAAGTTCCGGTACATCAGGATTTTTCTTTTGCGGCATGATTGAAGAGCCCGTAGAGTATTCATCACTGAGTTCAACAAATCTAAACTCATAGCTTGACCACATGACAAGCTCTTCGCTAAGGCGTGAGATATGCATCATCATGGTAGAGATATTGAACAGAATCTCTAAAGCAAAGTCTCTGTCGCTTACCGTATCTAGACAGTTTATACTCACGCCCTTAAAGCCTAAAAGCTCTGCCGTCATATCTCTGTCAATATTATGCGGTGTTCCCGCCAGTGCCGCACAGCCAAGAGGAGAGACGCTGTTTCTTTCATGAGAGCTCTCAAATCTCTCTATATCTCTTTTAAACATTGAGAGATATGCGCTTAGATGAAAAGCAAAATTGATAGGCTGCGCATGCTGAAGATGCGTCATACCGGGTACTAGAGTTTGCGTATGTTTAGAAGCAACAACCAACACTTCATTCATCAAAAGCTTTAGCCCCTCTACTATCTCTAAGTTTTTACGAAGAACATAACGGCGAAAATCTACGGCAATCTGGTCGTTTCTACTTCTTGCAGTATGAAGTTTTTTTCCCGCATCGCCGATAATAGCCGTTAAACGCTTTTCAATTCCCATATGAAGGTCTTCATCCGAAATTTTCCACTCAAATGCTCCCGACTCTATCTCCTCTTTAACTTGATTGAGTCCTTCTCTGATTTGAGAGAGTTCATCATCACTTAAAATACCATGTTTTGCTAACATGGCAGCATGTGCTAAAGAGCCTTCAATATCTTCACGATAGAGTTTTCTATCAAACATGATGGAGGCGTTGAACTGATCTAAAAGATTTGATGCGCCTGCAGAAAAACGACCTGACCACATTTTTTCCATAATAACTATTTCCTTTATTTTTAAAAATTTTAGTTAAGAACTAAACTGCATGAATTCTGATATTTTATCTAAAAGAGATGCGATAACTAAAGCTGAAACTTTCTTTGTAACTCATCGCTTAAATCCCACAACCCTTTTTTCTTTAAACCTTCAACGACACTCGGTGTGCAATCTACATCATCTGGCCACTCTCTGCTAAATCCGTCAAGCAGATTCTTGTTGGTTCCGTCCAAGCCGACCATCAATCCCGAGATAAAAACATCTCTCATGGCATCTATGTTGTTTGTAACTCTCCAAATAAGCATATATGGGTTAAATATATCATTTTTTGCTTCATCCACAAACACTACCACTCTTATGTGCATACTAAGCGCGATAAGAGCATCAAAATAGTTTTTTGCATTTTTTGTTTTATTTATAGAGATTACTGTTATAGGATTTTTTGTTCTTCTCATAAATTGATGCAAAGCGACCGCATCAGGAACAATCTCCTTGACTCTAGCTAACAACTCTTCATCGCCTAATAACTGAGGCGCTTCTACTTTATTTGCCAATGTAGCGTCTATACCAAGTTTTCCGCCGACAAGAGTCTCGGGAGAGGAGTGATCCAGGGCATCTAAAATTCCCTCTGTAATAAAGAGAGATTTTGGTGTAAATCTGTCAAGTATATAAGTAACTACAGATTCATAACTCTCAAGTTTTGGCGCATTATCATCTAGAAATATAGCATGTTTTACAAAACTCATCTGTCCTGCACCCCAAAAAGCGTGCATAAACTGCTTTGCGTGCCCTTTGTAGAGCGGCTTCATTTTTGCTAGTATAAGGTTATGAAATCCTGCATTCTCCGGCATATGATAGTCAACCAAATCAGGTGCGGTAGTTTTTAAAAGAGGAAAAAATATCTTGCCCGTAGCCCAGCCCATATACTTATCTTCAAGCGGCGGCTTTCCTACAACAGTGGCCAAAAAAGTAGGTTCTTTTTTAGTAGTGATTGCACTTACTTCCATAACGGGATATGGTTCTTTGAGCGTATAGTAACCAGTGTGATCGCCAAAAGGACCCTCTATTTTCATATCATGAGTATCCACCCACCCCTCAATAACATAATCAACATCTTGTGGAATATATAGGGGCGTGGTTATTGATTTCACAAGCTTTGCAGGCTCTTTTTTTATAAGCCCATACATCAGCAACTCGTTTACGCCGTAGGGAAGCGGAGCCGTAGCACACCAAGTATAGAGCGGGTCTCCGCCGATTGCAACAGATACCGGCATTTTTTTGCCGGCTTTTTGGTACTGATCAAAAAAGTGAGATGAGTCTTTGTGAATCTGCCAATGCATTCCAAGATGGTTTTTGTCATAAACTTGAAGTCTGTACATGCCCAGATTTACCATTTCACCGTCTAAACTCTGCGTGTAAACCTGACCCATAGTAATAAACGGTCCGCCGTCTTGCTCCCATGTAGTAAGTACTGGAAGGTTATAGAGGTCTATATCTTTTTCTAAATATTTTACCTGCTGACATGCGCCGCTGCCTTTTAATTTCTTTGGAAAAATATTTTTAAGTGCAAAAAGTTCGCCTGCCATTGAAAGTTTGTTAAAAAAACCTTCAGGCGGCTTCATGTGAAGTAGTTTTGTAATCTCGTCTGCAACCGATTCTATGCTTCTTCCAAAAAGAAGCTCACAGCGTCTGTATGAACCAAAAACATTCATAGCAACACTCTCTTGAAACTTTTTTCCGCTTTTTTTATCGACTACATTTGTAAAGAGCAGCGCCTTGCCGCCGTCCTTTTTCTTTACCTCTGCATAAGCCAGATGAGGTATTTCAAGATATATATCAAGCTCTTCTTCTATTACTTTTAACTCATCATTTTTTCTAAGAAGATCGATGGTTCTCTTCATCTATTTGTTTTCCATCATAACTTCAGCACGCGCAAGCAGCTCTTTAGCACCTCTTGCAATAAACTCTGACGCCATCTCTCTGCCGATATTTTGATAATCTTTTTTAGAAGTTATTTTTGAGTCACTAAGTATCTCTGTTCCATCAGGAAGACCCAAAACGGCTTTAATACTTACATTTCCATCTTCTAATACAGATGCGTTTACACCGATAGGAACCTGGCAACCGCCTTCGAGTTCATCCACAAAAGATCTCTCTATAGTAGTCTCAATTCTGCTGTACTCATCTTCAAGACCCTCTATAATCTTTAAAACCTCTGCATTATTTACCGATTCGATGCCAAGTGCACCCTGCCCCATAGACGGAACCATCTCCTCTAAAGAAATCGGGTATACATGTTGAACCGCATCAAGTAAAGAGAGTCTGTTTATCCCTGCTGCTGCTAAGATAATTGCATCAAACTCTCCCTCTTTTAACTTTCTTATTCTTGTATCAACATTTCCTCTTAAATCTTTTATGAGTAAATCAGGGCGGATTTTCTCTATCTGCATGCGGCGGCGAAGAGAAGATGTACCTACTACCGCACCATTAGGAAGGGAGTCTATATTTGCATATTTCTCGGAGAGAAGTGCATCTCTGCAATCTTCTCTTTGTGTAATCGCTGCTAAAAGAAGTCCGTCCGGCATAACCGTTGGAACATCTTTGAGTGAGTGAACAGCAATTTGTGCTTCCCCTCTTAACATCGCTTCTTCAAGCTCTTTTAAAAAGAGACCTTTACCGCCTATTTTTGAAAGCGCTTTATCTTGAATCCTGTCTCCTGTTGTAACTATGACGTTAAGTTCAACCTCTAAACCTGGATTTAGCTCCTCTAAGATATCTTTTATATGATTTGACTGCCAAAGTGCGAGCTGTGAGCCTCTTGTTGCTATTACTAATTTTTTCATCTATTCTGCCTCTTTATATTTCATTTTTTTTTTATCTATTTTTCCGTCAAAAAACATTGTCGGAGTCCCGTTTACCATCAACATATCTGCTGTCTGCAAATCATTTTTAAAATGTGCGGTGACCTCTTTTGAGAGTAGTTCAAACGGCTTTATATTTGAGTTCATGGTCTTGTTAAACTCTGCTAAAATCTTCTCATGAGATCTCTCTTTTGGGTCTACCTTAACTTTATACAAATCCAAAACTACATTCTTTCTCCCCTTTAGTTCAAGCGCGATAGCCGCTTTAACCAGCTCAACGGCAGCAGGATGAATCGTATCAAGCGGAAAATGATAATAATAGAGCGCATATTTGTTCGGCTCTTTTTTCATGTAATTGATGGCTTCGGGAACAAAAGTTCTGCAAAACGGGCAGAGAGGGTCTGAAAATATTGCTACTTTATGTTTTGCATTTTCATTTCCGTAAATTAAGTTTGCCTTGGAGTAATACTCGTCTTTAAACGGGATTAAGACAAAATCACTCATGTTTTTTCCGCTTTTAAGATCAAAGAGCTCTTTTGTTATAACCTCACCGTCTGAGAACCAAATCGTTTTTTGAACTATCTGACGTCCGTCCTTTTTTAAAATCGCATCAAGCTCTACAATATAAGCATCCCAGTTTTTATACTCTTGAATCTCACTTTTGCCTAAAACTTTAACATTTATAGATTTGATATTTGGATTGTTATCAAAACTATTTTCTATAAATGTCTCTATTTTTTCATTCATAGTATTCGCATTTGCGAAACTACTTAGTGCTACTATTATCGCTAATAATTTCAACATCAATGACATCATTATCCTTTTTTAAACTGTTATATTCATCCTCTTTTTTGCATCTGTCAGATTTTACATTATAACGATTAACAAGCATAGTCGTAAAGACGCTAAATTGCAATAAAACCCCTATAATGTCGGTTAAAAATCCAGGAATGATAAGTAAAATCGCTCCAAAAATGGTAAAAAGATTTAAGCTTTGAAACTGTTTTAAATCAATACAGTTGTATGATACGGCCATAAAATTTTCTCTAAGCGTTGCTTTAAAATTAGCAAGTATCATTAAACCTACAAATGCACTCAAAAGTATCTCAAAAAATGTTGCCAGTCCGCCGATAGCCGATGATATATTGACCGAGATAAGTACCTCTAAAAATAGATAAATTATAAAATATACCATTACTTGAGTAGTTCCACTATTTTTTCGTAAATTTCATCTCTGTTTATAGAACTGTTCTCTTTTGTTTTTCTGTCATATATCTGAACTAAGCCGTTTTGAAGCTCTTTTCCAATGATAATCGTGTATGGAAAACCGATAAGTTCCGCATCTTTCATCTTAAAGCCGAATCTCTCTTTTGTATCATCAAGCATAACTTCTACATGTAGAGCCTTAAGTCGCTCATAAAGCTCCTCTGCTAAAGCAGACTGAGCCTCATCTTTTACATTTGAAACTAAGATATTTACCATATAAGGCGCTGTCTCTTTTGTCCATATACAGCCGTTTTCATCATGATTCTGCTCAATAACGGCTGCAATAAGCCTGCTCACACCTATACCGAATGTTGCCATTTCAAAAGGTTTTGCTCTGCCGTTTTCATCACTGAAATGTGCTTCTAATGCAGATGAGTATTTGGTGCCTAGTTGAAAAATATGCCCTACTTCTATCCCTTTTTTAAAGTGAAGTTCAGCCCCGCAAGCACAAAGCTTGGAAATTTTCGATTCTTTTAACTCTTCATAAGATTTTTCATTTAAAGCATCTACTTCTTCATTGTCGAATATTGTCTCAATATTTGCACCGTAATCACAAGCTTCACATATTACAAGAGTATCTTCACCGCTGTTTGCCAAAACATGAAACTCTTTGCTGCCCTCTCCGCCGATTGCTCCGCTATCAGCCGCAACTACTCTAAAATCAAGACCTAATCTGGTAAAGATTTTTTTATAGGTCGCTTCCATCAAGTCAAACTCTCTTATCATATCTTCTTGTGATGAGTGAAAAGAGTATCCGTCTTTCATTAAAAACTCTCTGCCGCGCAGCAGTCCGTATCTAGGTCTTGCTTCATCACGAAACTTGGTATTTATCTGATAGAGATTAATAGGCAAATCCTTGTAACTTGTTACTCTGTTTTTTACCAGCTCCACCATAGCTTCTTCGTTTGTAGGACTAAGCACAAACTCGTTCTCATGTCTGTCTTTTATACGAAGCATCTCTTTTCCCATAGTCTCAGAACGACCGCTTCTCTCCCACAAACCTATAGGAGTCACAAAACTAAGCTGTACTTCATTACACCCTGCAGCGTCAAGTTCCTCTTTTACGATAGCCCTGATTTTTTCTAATACAATTTTGCCTAGAGGCATAAAATTGTAAAGTCCGGCACCTTGAGTGTTTATAAAACCGCCTCTTATTAAAAATTTATGCGATGCCAATGTCGCATCCGAGGGTGCTTCTTTTATTGTTGGAATAAACGCTCTGCTTCTTCTCAATTATTTTCCTTCTATGATGTTTAACGCATGCTCGCATTTGTATGTATCAGGCATATCATTTTTATCTTTTTTTATCAAAAACTGCAGAGCACTTGTTACCATATCTGCTTTTGACTCTTCTGAAACACTACGCATTTTTGAGGTCATCTCATGTAAAAATCTCTTTAGAACCTGCTCGCTCATCTTGCTTATTTCTGCTTCATACTCTTTTGGAATATACCCTTTTTTAAGAACTCTTTGTGTTTCCAATCTCGCAGCTTCAAAAGCTTTTTGATATATCTCTTTAATCATAGGCTCTACATTTAGCGTATTTAACCACTCAAAGAACTCTACAGTGCTTCGTCCGATAATACCGTGCGCCTTTCTTGCGCTGTCTTCACGCGAACTGATATTTTCATCTACGATATTTTTTAAGTCATCAATTACATAAAGATTTATACGCTCGCCTTTATGATAATTTATATCGCGTGGAAGTGCCATGTCAAACCAATATCTGTCAAAATCACATGGCTTGATAATCTCATCTGTTATGATTGGTTCGGACGCAGAGGTAGCAGTAAATAATATCTCAAACTCATTTACCGCTTTTGGAAGTTCGCATATATCTAAAGCCTCTGCACCACACTCTTGTGCCAATGTCAAGGCTTTTTCTTTTGTTCTGTTCATAATATAAACATCGGCGCCGCCGGAAATAAGATGCTTAGCCGTTATCTCCGACATCTCCCCGACTCCAATTACTAAAGCTTTTTTGCCCTCTACGCTCTCAAGAACAGACTTTAGTTTCGCAACGGCAACACTGGCAATAGAAACAGGTTTTGAAGAAATATCCGTAGCATTTCTAACCTTTGCTGCACACTTGAAAGCGTTATGCATGGCACGTGCAAGTTTTTGACCGCAATAACCGTTATCATAAGAGAATCTAAAAGCATCTTTTAATTGACCTGCAATTTGCGTCTCGCCGACAACCATAGAATCAAGTGAAGAGGCAACAGAAAACACATGATGAATAGCACTGCTGTCATCAAATATGTCTGCTCTTCCCTCAAGCTCGTCTATAGAGATTCCTGATCTAGCTGAGAGCATCTCAAAAATATGCTTTGTAGCAGCTGCTATATCGCTGCAGCTGCAAAAGACTTCCATGCGGTTACATGTAGAGATTAAGACTGATTCATTAATGAACTCACCTGCATTTAACTTGCCCAAACAGGCCTTTGTAGAAAGATCGTCTTTATAGGAAAGTTTTTCTCTCACTTCCATTGTTGAGTTTTTATGTGAAAAGCTTATATTTAAATAGTGCATTAATAACTTCTTTTTATCATAGTTTGTAAAACATTTATGAGCTGCTCATCATTTTTTACGGCAGTCATTGCTTCATTCGACAACCTCTGTGCCAGCTCAAAAGATTTTTCAATCGCTTTATGCTCTTGCATCTTTTCTCGTATCCAAGCACTCTGCTTCTCATCCAAATCTTTTGCATGCATAGTGATTAGCTTCTCTTTTTCATCATCATTTAAAGCTCTGTAAAGATAAATATAAGGAAGCGTACATTTTCCCTCTACAAAATCATTCATTGCAGGTTTTCCAAGAGTTGCCGCATCGCTTACAATGTCTAAGATATCGTCTATTATCTGAAAAGACAAACCAAGGTTTCTTCCGTATAACGCATGGGATAGAGGGTCTTTGCCTGCTAAAAGAGCTGCCGAGTGCGCAGCTGCTTCAATAAGCGTCGCAGTTTTAAGGTATAGCATCTCAAGATATTTCTCTTCATCTGTGTTAAAAGTGTGTGCCATTTTAACATCCATCATCTCGCCTTTACTTAAAGCCGTAACGCTTGAAGCAATTATTTTAGCGATATTTCTATCAAATGAAACTAACTCGCTAAAAGCCTTTGAGTATAAAATATCTCCGAGCATTACCGCCGTCTTGCTTCCCTCTGTCGCATTTACCGAAGCAGTTCCGCGTCTTAGGGTTGCCTCGTCTATAACATCGTCATGAAGCAGACTCGCTCCATGTATTAGCTCTACAATTGCTGCTAAAAGAGGAGCTCTTTCATTTGTATCGGCTATCTTTAAAATCAATTTTGCGCGGAGTCTTTTACCGCCTGAAAGCGTACTAAAAAGACGTGTTACTTCATCATACTCTATCTCCCCAATTAATCTTGCTATTTCGCTCTCAACTCTTTGCATTATCCCTCTTTAAGCGTTTTTAAATCTTCAAGCACTATCTGTCCTTTATCATCGGATAAAAATATCTCAAATTTTGCTTCTTGTGACTTCTGATCAAACTCTTTAAATTTTACTAACATGTAAGGCACTTTATAAAAATCTCTGCCTCTTGATTTTAACTCAAATCTGAAACTTTGGTTTTTATGTCTTAAGTAAAGTACATTTTGAGCAACAATCCTGTCGTATGATCTAAAAACCACTAACCCTCCGTTTTTATAGAGCGTCCATCTAAATGTAAAAAGTTTATCTTTGTTGTCATATTTTACAAGAATTTTCTTTTGCTCATCTTTTTTCAATGATATTTCTCTAACTTCTCTAAAATCATTGGCAAATATGAAACTAAAACTAAAAAGCAAAAGAGTAAATGCTTGTAAAAATGTTCTCAATTATTCACTCTGTGAAAGTATTGCACCCATCATTTCAATATAAAGATTTTTTGAAAATGCATCTACTTCATCTCTGTTTGAAAGTATATATGACTGAATATCTTTTTCCATGTCATCACCGTTGTCACCGAATGTTTCTGCACACTTCTGCTTCATCATCATCTCCATAGCTGCAGCTCTGTCGATAAATTTTTCTAGCTCATACCTAACAACATCATTGTTCGCATTAAACAAAACATCCATCAGTTTGCTCTTAGGCGAGCCCATAAAGATATCATCTTCATCTTCAAAAAGTCCGTACATTCTCTGTACTAAAGTTATATTTTTGCGCGATTATAACATCACAAAAACAATATCTACTTGAAAATTAAGCATTAAGCCTTTATTTTCTATAATGCCAAGATGAAAATATATGACTTTTTAATAATCGGAGCCGGAAGTGCAGGATGCAATATGGCTTATTTTTTACACAAAGAGAACAAAAGTGTTGCAGTTGTTGATAGAGAAGAGATAGCAGGCGGAGCGAGCGGTGCAGCTGGAGCTTTTTTGTCTCCTCTGCCTGGCAAAACGAATCTTTACAACTCTCTAGTCAATGATGCACTTGAATACTGTTTGGATTTTTATCAAAATCTGCTGCCAAGTGCAGTAGATAAAAAAGGTGTTCTAAGAGTTGCAAACGGTAATTTCGATGAAGACAAACTCTCCCAAAACAGCATAAAATGCAAGTATTTCAGCACTAAAAAACTCCATGATATCTCAAAAAACTTTATGAATATTGATGGTTATTTCTATGAAAATGCGGCAGTTATAGAACCCATACAAATCTGTCATGAATTAACAAAAGGGTGTGATTTTTACAAAATAGATATACAAGAACTGCATTTTAAAGACGGCCTCTACATGATAGAAAATATAAAAGCTAAAAACATCATCTTAGCTCAAGGGGTAAGCAGCTCTTTGGTAAAGATTCCCTACATGCGGATAGCACCGATTTTCGGACTTAGAATCGATGTAAAAACAACAACCGAAGTTCCTTTTAACATCCACAAATCCATCTCAGTCTCTACAAACAAACAAGACGGCACTATCTCTATAGGAGCTACGCATGAGAGACATGACACCGCAAAAATGGAGTGTATTACAACCTGTGACAAGTGCGCTTTTTATGCAAACAGTGATGAGATTCAGACACAGACTCTTTTAAAACAGGCAGAGGAGCTTATAAAACTTGAAGATTTAGAAGTTGTAAAAACGTACAAAGGTGCCAGAGCTACCATAAAAAGCTATTTTCCCGTAATCGGCAAAGTAATCGATTATGAGAGTAGCCTCAAAAAGCACCCTTGTATCAAAAACGGAACAAAAATCCCGCCTGAGATGTTAGAGTACTTCCCAAATATACATGTCATAAATGCACTGGGTTCAAGAGGATTTGTTTATGGCCCATATCTGGCAAAAATTCTGACTCAAAACATCGTATATAATAAACCGATACCCAAAGAGATATCAACCGAGAAACTTTTTTATAAAATGGCTAGAAAAAACTAAGCCATTTACAGAATTATCTGCGTACCGACACCTGCGGATGTAAAAAGCTCCAAGAGCAAAGAGTGCTCTATTCTTCCGTCGATAATATGGGCTTTATGAACACCGCCCTCTACCGCCTCAAGACATGCGTCTACCTTCGGAACCATACCGCCGTGAATTGTTCCATCAGCTTTAAGAGCCTCTATTTGCTCTTTATTTAGAGTATCTAAAAGCTCTTTATCTTTGCCCAGTACTCCCGCGGTATCTGTTAAAAATATAATTTTATTCGCACCGATAGCCTTTGCAACATAAGATGCACATAAGTCTGCATTGATGTTAAAACCTGGATGTCCAATCTCTCCACCGTGTGCAATAGGTGCTATAACGGGGATAAATTTCTCTGCAATAAGATTCATAACTACATCGGCGTTTACGTTTGTTATGTTGCCTGTGAGTCCCCATTTAGCAAAATCTTTTGCGCGGGCGGTTATGAAGTGCGCGTCTTTACCGCTGATTCCTATCGCTTTTGCTCCATGAGAGTTTAGGAGTGAGACTATCTCTTTATTTATCTCTCCGCTTAACACCATCTCGACAATTCTCATCACCTCTTTTGAAGTCACACGCTGCCCGTCTATAAATTTAGGAGCAATACTAAGCGCATCAAGCATCTCGTTTATCTGTCTTCCGCCGCCATGAACGATAACCGGTTTTATCCCCACTAGATACATAAGCAAAATATCCTGTGCAAATCTCTCTTTGAGCTGCGGAGACTCTTGCGCCGAACCGCCGTATTTTATGACCACTATCTCTTTATTAAACTCTTTTATAAACGGCAAGGCTTCAAGAAGCGTCTGAACTGTTTCAATCTTTTTTTGCATTTTTTAATCCCCTGTAATCATCTACTTTTTTAAAAATATTTTCATCGACTTCCACATGCATATCCAATAGCGAAAGCTTTAAATCAAACTGCTCTAATTTTACAAAATCTTTATATGTTACCAAAATCGAATCTGCTTTATCTCTTTGAAGAATATCAAAAACTTCACTTTTTGTAAACTTGTGATGATCTTCAAAGTAGTTTTTGCTAATCACTTCAGGCATATAGCTATCAAGTCGCTCAGGTCTTGCTATGGCAGTTATAAGCGACATTTTATCACTTTTATTTTTAAGTTCAACTACTCTTTTAAAATCTCTTCCTTCTTTTACGACAAGAGCCTCTTTTTGACTCCAAAGTCTCTCTCTAAAGGGCCCAGACGGCAGACATGAGGAGTTTTTACTCTCTACATCTATAACAATATCAAGCTTTTTTATCTTATGTTTTGAGTAGGCATCATCTAAAAAGACAATTCTCGCACCCATCTCCTTAGCCTTTAATATCCCTTTTTTTCTATCTTCGCTTACTATCACGATTGCTTTTGGAATTTTGTGTGCATAAATCATGGCTTCATCGCCGCTCGCAATCACGCCGCATAAAATCTCTTTGCCGCTGCTCACCGTCACAAGACCGCGGCTCTCTCGTCCATAACCTCTCAAAACCACAGCTGCATCTTCATATCTTGATGCAAGAGCAGTTACAAGAGGAGTTTTACCGCTTCCGCCAACGTTTAAGTTTCCTACTCCGATAATATCTACACCTAAATCTTCGCTCTTTTTGCTTTTAAAGCGTAGAAACATAGCAAAACAGTAAATCCAACTCAGAGGAAGAAGTAAAACAGAGAGAAGTTTTTGAGAGGAGTTTGGGTTGTAGAAATACTCTTCAACCCAAAAGATTATTTTTTTTTTCAATTTTTTGCTTTTTAAACTCTTGTCGATGCTACGGATTTAACCTTATCAATAACATACTGCACCTCTTTATCCTGCATATTAGCATAAATAGGAAGCGACATAATCTGTTGATAAGTTGTAAGTGCAACCGGAAAATTATTTACCTTGAGTGCGTATTTGTTTTTATAATATGTTAAAAAATGAAGCGGAATATAGTGAAGTCCGACCTCAACACCCTGTTTTTTAAGCTCTAGTGCAAATGAATCTCTATTTTTATCTACTTTTATGATATATAAAGAGTA
This sequence comes from Sulfurimonas sp., assembly GCA_002899765.1. GTDB lineage: Bacteria > Campylobacterota > Campylobacteria > Campylobacterales > Sulfurimonadaceae > Sulfurimonas. The sequence goes on from PPDH01000022.1 coordinate 112,303, forward strand.
CGGATGTTCATCATTTTTTGGATTAGGAATACTTACATGTTCTACTCCGCCAAGAGCTTTATTATACATCTGAGCTATCTCTTGAACCCTTTTGAGGTTTTGATCCTGCTCTTTTATCTGCGCTCTTATATATGCAGCACTTAGCTGGCTCATAGTATAATCAAATCCGATATCTACCACATCATAAATGTACTCCAAAGAGTCTTTATCTTTCTTCATGGCATGTAATCTTAAAAGCTCTGCTCTATCTATAATCTCCCGTGAATTTGAAACAAGCATACCGCCGTTGCAAACATCTATTTTTAAGTGAGACGAAAAATTAAAACAGGTAATATCAGCTCCCATAGAGCCTATTTTCTCGCCCTTATAAGTTGCTCCAAGTGCCTCACAGGCATCTTCTACAATTTTTACATCATATATTTTTGCCATGGCATATAGTCTCTCCAAATCAACACACTGCCCTGCTACATGTGTAACTATAACGGCCTTTAGCTTTTTAGCTTTATTATCCTCTAGGTATACCTCTAGCTTGTCAAGATTTATATTGTATGTTTGTGAATCAATATCAATAAAAATCGGTTCAGCATCAAAATGGCGTACAACTTCAGGAACATTTGGATGTGCATTTACAGAACACACTATCTTATCGCCTCTTTTTAAGTCGAGTGCAAGCATCGCCAAATGAAGAGCGGATGTGCCATGTGATGTTGCCAGTGCATAATCTACACCTATGTATGAAGCAAACTCACTCTCAAGTTCTTTAACTTGGTCTATCTCTTCTCCATCTAGCACGTCACTAACGTTTGAGTGTGCTTCCCTACTACTTTCATACCTACAAAATGCAACTTTCATTCTCTAATCCTTTATAGTGTTATATCTCTTGGGTAATTAAAATCATGGTTTATTGTTCTAGAAGTGAGCTTAGCAATAAGAGGCATTTTTCTTTTAAACTGATTACGAAAAATACGCTCTACAATCATATCGACCATCTCTTTATTGCAGCCTTTTTGAACCAGTTCTTCTTTACTTAGTCTATCTTCAACATAATATTTTAGCGCCTTATCAAGCTCGGCATAACTATAACCTAAATCCGCCTCATCACTCTGCCCGACCCATAAATCTGCCGAGGGAGCTTTTTGTATGATGCTTTTACACACACCCAAATACTCTGCCAGTTCATAGATTTCACTCTTATATAAATCTCCTATGGGATTAAGAGCACTTGCCAAATCACCGTAGAGAGTCCCATAGCCAAGCATTAACTCACTCTTGTTGCTTGTTCCTAAGACCAAAGCTTTATGTTTTGCTGAAATATCAAAAAGAGTGCTCATCCTAAGTCTTGCCGAAAGATTGCCGCGTCTTAGATTATCCATATCAGGATTTTGTTCCTCATAAGCTTTTAACATGGTCTCAATTGAAACCGTGATAGAATTTAGTTTAAAATCACGACAAAGCTCATCCGCATCATCCAAAGAGCTCTGCGAAGAGTAGTGAGAGGGCATTTTTACACATAAAAGGTTGTCTCCGAATTCTCTCCCTGCAAGCACGGCGACAACAGCTGAGTCTATTCCGCCGCTTAGCCCTAAAACAACATTATTAATGCCTGTTTTACGAACTTCATCGTTCAAAAAATATTGCAGATACTCAGATATGAGTTCATACTTCCTCATCGCCAACCTTTTATAAACTTTAACAAAAATTATTATATCAAATTTTAGTTACCAATGTTATACTTTCATAAAAAAAGAGTATGAGATGAAGATAAAAGTAAAAGCTATGGGAGACTATCAAACTAATTGCTATATAGTAACAGCTCAAGGTAAGGATTTTATTATCGACCCCGGTATCGGTGCTACAGATTGTGTTGTGCAAAATGTCACAAATCCCGTTGCTATTTTAAATACACATGGACATTTTGACCATGTATGGAGCAATGCAGAGCTGCAAAAAAAACTAAAAATTCCTCTTTATACTCCAAAAGAAGATGTAATGCTTCTCTCTGGGAGTTCTTGGAGTCCGGATTTACCGCCATCAAAACCCGATGTGGAGGTAGAGCCAAATCAGGAATTTGATTTTAATGGAGTAAAAATAAAGTTTCGTCATTTTCCGGGGCATACACCAGGATGCTCTACGATAGAGATAGAAGACGCTATGTTTAGCGGTGATTTTATATTTGAACGCTCTATCGGGCGAACGGATTTCCCATACTCTTCACCTCAGCAGATGAGAGAATCTCTTAAAGAATTTAAGAAAATTACCTACGACAAAACTATATATCCGGGACACGGAGGAACTACTACTATTAGACAAGAACAGCAGTATAGCGACTACTGGATAGCAAATCTTTAAGAAGATTTGTATTCATGCTCGTCATCCTCTTCTGTTAATCTTAACTTCAAAACATGTCTATCGGTTACTACGGTTTTAAATTCTCCGTCAAAAACTTTTATATCAAGGACATTCCCTATGACATGTACATTTCTTTTTCTACCCTCTTTATGACGGACTTTAGCCGTAAAGTTTACTATATCTCCAAATTTTACGGGAGATAGAAATTGACAATTGCTTGCCACTAAAACAACATTTTTTTCATTTACCGCAGCCATAGCAGCATAATCTGCCGCGCCAAAAATAAACCCGCCATTAATCAAGCCTTTAGAATCGGCAATCATATCGTGAGTAGTTACAAGTTTTAGTTTTACATAACCGATATCTAGTTTTTCTATCTCTCCACATAAATCACGGTTTATATCTTCATGGGTTTTTAAGACTAACTCATCTTTAGCTCTATAATCTTCTATATCTTCATTCTCTTCATTTTCTTCAAAATCCATATCGTCTCTTTGGCTCATTTACCGTCCTTTATTATTTTTACATATACCCTAGCAGGTGCAGGATAGCCCTCAACCGTTTTGCTTGCATCGTTTTCATCCAAAAAATCTTCTAACGACTGCCCTTCCATCCAAGAGGTCTTGCGCTGTTCACTGCTGTCTGTTTTAGAAGTCTCTAGGACCTCAAAACCACTAAAACCTGCTCTTTTACACCAATTTTGCAAAGCTTTAATCGTAGGAACAAAATAGATATTTGGTATCTTGGAGTATGACGACTCAGGACACAGGCACATCTCATCATCTCCCTCAATATAAAAAGTATCTAAAATCACTTCGCCTTTTTTATCAAGACCTCTATAAAGAGATTTCAACATGGCTACGGGATCGCTCCTGTGATAAAGAACTCCCAAACAAAAAATGGTATCAAACTTCTCTTCGTAAAACTCTAAATGCTCTACACCCAAAAGTTCATATACAATGTCGCTTTTAACAAAATGATTTATAAAATCAAATTGTGTTTTATATAGCGGCGAAGGGTCAAAACCTACAAGAAGCTTCGGTGTATCCTCTTGCATCCTAAAAAGATAATATCCATTATTACACCCTATATCGGCAACTTTCTTATCTTTTAAATTAAAGTGCTTTCGCAATAAGTTATACTTTACATTACTTCTCCACTCAGAGTCTATATATGTGCCAAAAAGCTCAAAGGGACCCTTTCTCCAAGGCATCATCATTCGTGCTACATTATGTATTTCGGATGGACGTGTGCAGTTACCACTGATTTTTACAACATCCCCAAGTGTCACATTCCAAGAACCGTCTTCTAAATCTTCAAGTGCCTTGCGCAAGGGAGCAATATTTTTCCACTTCATCCAAGATTGTCGCTCTTTTGTTATTAAATCTATATTCATCTTATACTTTATCTTAAAAAATTTTAATTATAATTGTATCAAAAGATAGCTATAAGGAATTTGATGAGATTAGAAAAAAAAGCAACAGTTGTTTCTACTAGCGTAGCAGCTATGCTTGTCCTGATGAAAATGACTGTGGGAGTTTTTAGCGGTTCCATTGCTGTTTTAGCTTCGGCTATTGATTCACTTCTTGACTTGACGGTTTCTCTTTTTAACTATTTTGCTCTACATAATGCAGAGAAAGATTCAGATGACAAATTTAATTTCGGACGCAGCAAAATAGAACCTCTGGCGGCCGTTATAGAAGGATTTGTTATCTCTTTTTCAGCACTTTTTATATTTTATGAAGCAATTGCAAAAATTGTAAATTACAAACCTATGGAGTACATGGGAACAAGCATTGCCGTTATGATTGCCTCTTTTGTAATCACCGCATTTTTAGTTGCTTTTTTAAACCATGTCGCTAAAAAAACAAAAAATATGGTTATCAAAGCGGATGCACTTCACTACAAAACAGACCTTTTCTCAAACGGTGCCATTTTGTTGGCACTGGCACTTATCTCCATTACGGGAGAGCACTTAATTGACCCTATCTTAGGGATGGGAATTGCTTTATATATGATTTATTCGGCTATTCCCATCGTTAAAGAAGGACTTTTAATGCTCCTTGATGCGGCTTTGTCTCATGAAGACGTAACAAGGATAGAAGCAGTTTTACAAGTTCAAAATGAGATTAACGGTTATCATGACCTCAAAACAAGAGAGTCAGGTTCGCACATCTTCATCTCTGTTCATATTGTTTTCAATGTAAGCATTTCACTCTATGATGCACATCTGATTTCGGATAAACTAGAAGCAAAAATTCGTTCGCTTTTTGATGGCAAACATGTACATGTACTTATTCACATGGATCCGTATGACGATTCAGACATAAATCTCATCGAGGATGTTTACTAAAAGTTATAGCGTAAGATAAGGTTTATAAAATTAGTCTTACCATTTTCTTTACTCTCAACCTCTCTCTTAGCCCAAGCATACTCTACTCCGGTTAAGATATTTTTAACAGGTGCCCAAAACAAGTTCATCTGAACACCATAACTATCTTTTGTAACTTTATCAAGCCCCGTTTGCAAAACATCCAAACTATTATCGGCACCTACATAAGAAAAAGCTACTGTGGAACGAAACTTTTCACTCCACCAGTGGCGATATCCAAGATGACCTCCATAAACAGGAGTTAAAGTAATTTTTCCTCTTGAGTCTATAACCCCTTCGCTAAAAGCACCATAGGCAATATATCGTCCGCTTCCCTCTCCGTAATGCAGATTAAAGCGAATATCATCAAGACTAAATGTCTTAATGCGTCCGGAGAGATTGACTCCATAACCATATTTGGAATCCTTTTTCTCTAATGTTGCGTCATTATGCGTAATGATACGTGATAAAAATGCAATACCTATATCTCCCCACAAAGGATAGTATCTTGAGCGCAGGACTAAATCAAATAGCAAATCATCTTTTGTAATGATTTTTGAACCGCCTGCATCTAAAAGTATAGTTTTAGGGTCTTCTAGGGAAATATCAAATGCAAATAGTTTCTCATCAAACGTATAACGGATTAAAGAGTGTCGCAGGAAAGTGTCATCCATGGGGTAAGAGATAGTATCAATAGCGACAACGGAGTTAAAAGTAGAGTTTGTTTGTCCAAATCCAAAACTGCCAAATTCGACAAACGCATGCCTTAGGCGGGGATAATAGTCATTTTTGTCTGCCTTCCCCTCTTTTGTACCTAAAAAATCTATCTCTACCGTAGTGCGCAGCGTACCATATTGAGTATCTGTTCTTGTTTTTGCCCAGAGTCTGCTATCACGCGCATTTACATAAATGTCTTTACTTTTCTCTTTGCTATCAAGAGCTATCTTTCCAGCAAAAAAAGATGATTGGTCAGAAGTATAAAAAGCGCTTACATGTACTCTTCCGCCTACGCTTAAAATAGTCTCGGAAATTTTATGACTCTCTCCTGCGTAAAGAACTCCTACAAAAAAAAGAAGATAAAATAATCGCAAAACAGCCATAACGAGTTAGAGGTTTTGCCTAAAATGATTATGACAGGAGTCGCACGAAATTTTTACATCTTGCATCTTCTTATCTATAAGTTCAAATTTATAATTTTGAGCTAACTCATACAACTCGTTTGCATTTTTATTAAGAAGCTTTGCATGTTTTTTGTACGCATCAAAATCATTTGCTGCAAGATTGCTGCCCAAATCACTTTTTGACATATTTTCAACTTCTACAGAGAGTCTTTTAAGCGTATCAGCAAGAGTTAGAGCATATCTCTTTCGAATTTCATCTCTCTCTAGCTCACTTTTTTGAGGTTCATAAACCACTAAATCAAGTTCACGCATCAAAAGACGAAGCTTTTGGCTTTGTATCATATGTTTTACCAGAGGTTTTGTATTTTGCTCTCTTGGACTACATCCGCTGAATACTACAAGTAAAAAAACAGAGATAAAACTTCCAAAACCGTAAAAAAACTTACTTTGCAAACTCTACAGCCCTGCTCTCTCGAATAACATTTACTTTTATATCACCTGGATACTGAACCTTTTGCTCTATCTCTTTTGCTATCTCTTTTGCCATTAAAACAGACTCATCGTCATTTACCAAAGAAGCGTTTACGATTACCCTTACTTCACGTCCTGCATTGATTGCGTACGCCTGCTTTACGCCGATATGCGCAGATGCTATCTCTTCTATCTCGGTCACTCTTTTTAAGAAACTCTCAAGTACTTCTCGTCTGGCACCAGGTCTTGCAGCTGAGAGCACATCCGCAGCACAAACTGCACCACACTCTATTGAGTTGATATCTTCATGTCAATGGTGTGCGTAAATTGCATTTATAACTACACTATCTTCATCATATCGGGTACAAATAGCTGCGCCCAAATCAACATGATTTCCGTCATGGTCGTGGGTAAGCGCTTTACCTATATCATGTAAAAGTCCTGCTCTTTTTGCGAGCTTTACATTTCCACCCATCTCCGCTGTCATAATTCCGGCCAAATGCGCAACTTCAAGAGTATGCGCAAGCGCGTTTTGTCCATAGCTTGCACGATAACGAAGTTTTCCAATAAGCTTGACCAACTCAGGATGCATGATTCCTATATCCAAATCAGCCAATATCTCTTCGCCTTCACTTAGTATTTCAGACTCAAACTCATCACAAACTTTAGTGTAAATCTCTTCAATACGAGCCGGCTGAATACGCCCGTCTTCTATAAGTAATTCTATTGTTTTTTTTGCAATTGCGCGTCTGTAAAGATTAAAACTGCTGATGAGAATCGCATTTGGCGTATCATCAATAATAATATCAACACCCAAAAGAGTCTCAAGAGTTTTAATATTTCTTCCCTCTTTACCTATGATGCGCCCTTTGAGCTCATCGTCATTTAGGTGGATAAGGTTTGTTAATCTCTCTGCGGCAAATTCTCCTGCATATCTGCTTGTAGCCTGAGCCAAAATATAATTAGCTCTTTTTTTAGCCTCTGTTTTTGCCTCATTTTCATAACGTCTGACTACATGTGCTATATCCCCGCGTGATTTCTCTTCTACTTTTTCAAGCAAAACGGCTTTAGCTTCCTCTTTTGTCATACCTGCACAATGCTCTATTGCATTGAGCGCTTCGTCAATTTTTTGTTCATATCTTTTTTTTAGTGAGTTTAGAGATTTTTCATTTCTTTTTAAATCAACTTGTCTAGATTTTAAAACAGCCACTTCATCTTGAAGCCTTCTCTCTTCATTCTGTTTGTAACGTTTAAAATTTTGCTCTTTTTTTGCAATATCGTCTTCTCTTTGAAAGAGGTCTGCTTTAGCTTTATCTTTAGCACTCTCGTAAAGCTTTGTTGCCTCTAGCTCAATCTCTTGATATTTAATATTGGCTTTATATAAAAGCAACTGCGCTTCATTTTCTATCGCACTTGCTTGAGCTTTAGCTTTTTCGACATATATATCAAAGTTAGCATTCGTAATTTTTTTAGAGATTAAAAATCCAACAAGCCCACTAATGGAAGCAATAGAGCCTCCAATTAGTATCTCGTTTAACATTTTACTTCCTCTTTATAGCCATATTTTTATTTTGCACATTTATATTTGGTGTAATTATTAAATCGCATGTGATGTCGTACTCATCACAAATTAACTTTTTTGTGTGACAAAACTCTGATTGTATAAAAATTGTGTACGGTCTCTTTTTTAACTTTGCAAAGAAACGATCATACATCCCTTTTCCAAAACCAATTCTTTGTAAATTTCCATCAACACCAACTACCGGCACTATGGCTATATCTACTATTTTAATATCTCTTAAACTTTTTCCCGCTTCATAAATACCAAACTTTTTTTTCTTCAGCGGTAATCTAAATGGTACCATCTTAAAACTTTCGCCTTGCATAAACGGAACAAAAATATGATATTTTTTTCTTAATTTTTGAATCGATTTTGCGGTATTTGCTTCAAAAGGGAGGGACGTATAAAAAAGTATTTTTAAATTTTTAAATTTTTTAAATTTTTTAAACTCTTTAAGCAATTTAGCATCTATTTTTGCATTTTTAGAAAACCTATTGTGTAAAGGAGCATTTTTAATTTTTTCTAGACAACTTCGTCTAAAAATTGCTTTTGTAAGAGGCATGTAAAATCTTTATGGCTATAATTTCGCTAATTTTACTCAAAAAAAAGAAAATAAGGTAGGCAAATGTTCAAAAAATATATTTTATCGTTATCAATAGTTTCGGCAGTTTTGTTTCAAGGTTGTTCAAGCAACAATGAAGAGAAGAAAAATAGTGTAAACAGTATGGTATCTGCGAAAGAGTATGTTCTAACGGGGATTGACCAAAAACAGTATGTTGTTAAAAAAGAAGGCAAAGGCTTTGTGCTTGAAGGAGCGAAAGACAAAGTAGTTATTTTTGATATATTTGCAACTTGGTGTCCTCCGTGCCGCGCAGCTGCAACGCATCTTAGTTCACTTCAAGAAAAATACAAAGATGATTTGATTATCATAGGTATAACAATTGAAGATAAGATTCAAAACTCAAAACTACAGGAGTTTGCAAAAACATATAATGCGAACTATATCTTAGTCAATTCTGATCAAAATCGCCGTTTAAGCGATGAAATCGTAAAAGAGTTAGAACTTGGAGAAAGATATCCTATCCCAACAATGGCCATGTATAAAAACGGAACTTTAATCAACCATTACGTAGGTGCTACACAAGAAGAATTTATAGATAGTGACATTAGAAATGCTTTAGGCAACTAACATGTTTGGATTTATAAAAAAATCTCTCTCTAAGACTGCCGAAGCATTAAAATCAGTAGTTCCAAATAAAAAAATATCATTTTCAAAAAATGAGATTGAAGATATTTTACTCGAAGCCGATGTCGAGTACGAGCTTGTAGAGATAATACTTCGTGAAATATACCAAAGTAAAATTACGCGTGATATTCTCCGCTCAAAACTTTTAGCTACTCTTGCCCGCACATCATACGAAGAGCCATCGTTTACTCCTCCGTTTGTTGAACTGATAGTCGGTGTAAACGGTGCTGGAAAAACAACTACAATATCTAAACTGGCGGCTCGCTACAAAAATGAAGGCAAAAAAGTGATTCTTGGAGCGGGAGATACTTTTAGAGCAGCTGCCATAGAACAACTCACACTTTGGGCAAAGAAACTTGATATTCCAATTATCGCTTCAAAACAAGGACATGACAGCTCTGCAGTTGCGTACGACACCATAGACTCTGCAAAGTCAAAGGGATTTGACAATGTTATCATAGATACTGCAGGACGACTTCATACACAAACAAACCTATCAAACGAGCTGAAAAAAATAGCAAGAATTTGTGATAAAGCGCATAGCGGCGCACCTCACAGAACTATTTTAATCATAGACGGTACACAAGGCAACTCCGCAATCGCACAAGCAAAAGCCTTTAATGAAATGATAGGGATTGACGGAATTATCATCACAAAGCTCGACGGAACTGCAAAAGGCGGAAGCCTCTTCAGCATCGCCTATGCGCTGGAGCTGCCTATATTATACGTAGGAACAGGCGAGCAACCGGAAAACTTAACCCCTTTTGACAAGTATGAATTCGTTGACTGCTTGCTTGATGCTATTTTTACAGAAGAAGACTAAAATTACACTCTGAGAAAGCAGATTCAGCATATAAACAATCATCACAAATATGGCAAATTGCCATATTTTTACCATCTTTGAAATCATAAGTGTATAATTCTTCAAATACCTCTCAAAGGCTAAAAAATGTCCAAAAAAAAGATTCTTTTTGAGTGTCAGCACTGTGGTTTAACAACTCCAAGATGGATGGAAAAATGTACAAACTGCGGAGCATGGGACTCATTTGTAGAGCTTAATGAACATCAACAAGAAGTTGCAAAACAGACCAAATCAGCTTCTTCTTCATCTTCTAAAGCTCAAAGCATAAATGATATAAAAGAAGAAGAAGTATTTAGATTTAGTTCCGGAAACATAGAGCTAGACATGGTGCTTGGAGGAGGCGTTGTTCCCGGTTCTCTTACGCTCATAGGCGGAAGTCCCGGCGTAGGAAAATCAACTCTGCTTTTAAAAGTCGGCGGCGATATTGCCTCAAATGGACAAAATGTTCTTTATGTAACAGGTGAAGAGTCAGCAGGGCAGATAAAACTTCGCGCAAACCGCTTAAGTGCAAATCACAACTCTTTGTATCTGCTAAGTGAAATAAGGCTGGAGCAGGTTTTGGTAGAACTCGAACATCGCGATTATGATTTTATAATTATAGATTCCATTCAAACACTCTACTCCGAAAATATATCATCAGCTCCCGGTTCGGTTACTCAAGTAAGACAGATTACTTTTGAACTTATGCGTATTGCAAAAGATAAAAATATCGCCATCTTCATCATAGGGCATATTACAAAAGAGGGTTCAATAGCGGGACCTAGAGTTTTAGAGCACATGGTAGATACGGTTTTGTATTTTGAAGGTGATTCTTCGCAGGAGCTTAGAATACTCAGAGGATTTAAGAACCGTTTCGGACCGACAAGTGAAATAGGCGTTTTTGAGATGCGAGGCGATGGGCTCGTCTCTGCCACAGATGTTGCATCACGATTTTTTAACCGCAACTCAGAACAGGCCGGTTCTGCTTTGACTGTCATCATGGAAGGTTCTCGCCCCATAATATTAGAAGTTCAAGCGCTTGTATCAGAGTCTCACACAGCGAACTCAAAAAGACAAGCAACAGGCTTTGACACAAACAGGCTCAATATGCTCCTAGCACTCTTAGAGAGAAAACTTGAGATTCCGCTCTCAGGCTATGATGTCTTTATAAATATTACCGGCGGTATAAAGATAAGTGAAACTTCCGCAGATTTAGCCATCCTAGCCGCAATTATAAGCAGTTTTAGAAATCGTGCTATCTCTAAGCAGACTGTTTTTATAGGAGAAGTTTCTCTAGTTGGCGATGTTAGAGAGGTATATGCAATGGATGCCAGACTAAAAGAAGCTAGCATGCAAAATATCTCAAAAGCATTAATTTCCAAAAAGCCTCTTGAGAAATCAAGCATTAAAACATTTATTGTCGATGAAGTTACAAAACTTCTTGAGTGGTACTGATTTTTGACACATTAAAATCTGTTTTAATGTATTCATTGTATAATCTTAAAAATTTTGAAGGAATTACCAAATATGGACGCACAAGTAAAAAGTGAAGAGAAATATGCCAAGCTATCGATTGCATACGAAGGAAAAAAAGAGAGTGAGTTAGTCTGTTCTACTGTGGATAAAATTATTGCAAAGTATGACATACAACCTCTAACATACACATGTAATATATCTGATACGAAAAATGTCATGGTCATAGAATATCAAGATGACGCAGATAGAGTTGTAGGCGATATTTTTGAAGAGATTATAAAAACTTTAGATATCCCAATTTGCGATTAATTGCACTTATTTATATAATAATACAATTTTTGATATACTAGCAAAATTAAAATCAAGGAAGAACCATGGCTGATGATATGAGTAAAGAAGAGACCAAAGAAGAGAAGAAAAAATCAAGCAAAATGTTAGTGATTATTATCATTGTTGTATTGGTGCTCATTGTCATCGGTGGTGCCGTAGTTACTTTTCTTTTATTGAGCGATGATGATAATAGTGAAAACATACAGCAAAATGCTCCTCAGCAAGTTCAACAAACTCAGCAAAACACATCATACAGAGCCACTAGAGACTCTGAAGAAATGGTTTCGAGAAAATTAAGCGAAATAGGGATTTTATATCCGCTTGATACATTTACCGTCAACTTAAAAAGTGATGCAGGTCGTCGTTACCTAAAAGCTACTATCTCACTAGAGCTAAACGGAAAAGAACTTAGCATTGAACTTGACAATAAATCTCCTGTTATAAGGGATAGAATTATCAGGATTTTGACATCCAAAACTTTAGAAGAAATCTCTTCAAAAAAAGGGAAACAAAAAGTCTCTGAACAAATTGTTGATACACTAAATTCGATGATAACAGACGGAAGTGTAAAAGGCATTTACTTTACAGAGTTTGTCATTCAATAAATGATTGGCATAGACCTTATTAAAATATCTCGCATGAAGGGTTTCATGGAGCGCTTCGGAGAAAAGGCTCTCAGTCGATTTTTGTTGCCATCTGAAGTAGAACTTATAAAAAACCATAAAACCGCTTCAGGTTTTTGGGCTGCCAAAGAAGCGTGCGCAAAAGCTCTTGGGGTAGGAATAAGTTCAGAGTGCGGTTTTTACGACATGCAGATATATAAAACAGAAAACGGAGCGCCAAAATTAAAAGTATCAGATAAACTTTTAAAAAAATTTGCTATTTTAGATATCAGCCTCTCCATTACACACGACGGTGATTATGCAATAGCCGTTGTTGCAATCGAATCAGCCTCCGCCTACAAAATCAAGTAGTTCCAGCTTATCCATATCTTTTAAAAAATAGCTATCCCAGCTATTTTGCTTTACTATTTCCATATTTACAGCAGCTGCCATAACCTTACCGTTCAAATTCAACGCCTCGATAACCATCTTTAAAGTTATATTTTCTTTAAATTGTTTTATATCACCGTTAATTATAAGTTGCATATACTCTCTTTTTTTAAAATAATATCCTACTTTTTTGAATATAAGATGAAATTAAAGATATAATTATTTTATCAAAAAAAGAAAAGTGACTAATATGATAAATTCTAAAGAGTTATTGACACATACAAAAAAATTCTCTATCCTTTTTGCAGAAGATCATGATGAATTAAGAGAGAACACCACAGAAATACTTAAAACTTTTTTTAGTGAAGTTCATAGTGCCTCAAACGGTGAAGAAGCTATAAGAAAGTACAAAGAGTTTTACCAAAAAGATTCCAAATATTATGACATTGTTCTATCAGATATACAAATGCCGCGTATCAACGGTGTTGAACTGGTAAGTAATATCTACGCTATAAATCCTCACCAAATCGTAATAATAGTATCGGCTTACGACGATACCAAATACCTCTTGCCCCTAATCAACTTAGGCATAGAACAATTTATTAAAAAACCTATTGACTATCAAGATCTTTTAAAAGTTCTCTTAAATGCATCTAAAAAATTAATTTCATCAAAAAAAGAGAGTCATAATAAAAATTCGTCAATAATAAATATAAATTGCTCCTCTACATTTAATAAAGAAACAAATATATTACAAGTAGATTCAAAAATAGTTACATTAACAAAATATGAGATTATATTTTTACAATTTCTTAGCAACAAAATAGGCATAATATATTCAAACGAAGATATCACAAATCACTTCAGTGCACTTAATGAAAATTTAGATATAGCAAACATAAGAAAACTCGTCTCAAAACTCAGAAAAAAACTACCCGAGAACTCTATTGAAAGTATTTACGGAGTTGGCTATAGAATTGTGCCCAATCTATACTAAATCATAAAAATTTCTATTTTACTTCAATGTGTTTTAACAACGCATCATGAACGCTGCCGTTACTGCTTAAAATGATATGATTATCAAGTCTATACTCTTTACCCTCTTCGTTTGATATCTTCCCATGAGCCTCTTTAATAATCAATACTCCTGCCGCCACATCCCAAGGTTTAAGATTGCACTCATAGTACGCTTCAAACTTGCCGCATGCAACGTAGCATAGATCAATTGATGCAGAACCTGTTCGGCGGATATCTCTAGTTGCAGGAAGAAGATTTGCTATCGTAAGAAGCACCCACTCATAATCTTCTCCTTTAGTAACTTTTGTATAAGGAAATCCCGTTGCGATTAACGACTGTTGTAAATCATGCTCTTTGGAAACAAAAATCTGCTTGCCGTTTAAAAATGCACCCTTGCCCTGCTCTGCGCTGAAACACTCATCTAAAACAGGATTGTAAACTACTCCTGCAATAGGCTTGCCATCTTCCCACATCCCCACAGATATAGCGCAAAACGGCAGTCCATGTATAAAATTTGTAGTACCGTCAATCGGGTCGATATAAATTGCTTTTTTAGGATACGTAATCTTTTTCGTGCTCTCTTCACCGATTATCTCAAAGTCAGGAAATGTTTCCTGCAAACTTTTATTTAAACGCTTCTCTATAGCCACATCATACTCGGTCACAAGATCAACCGTACATTTGTACTGCACATTTTTATCTGCGTGATAGCCTTTTAGAAAAAGTTCACGACATTCCATAACGATGTTTATAAGCTTAGTTGTAATCATGATGCAATTGTAGCATTTTGTATAAAAAAACTTAAAATAAATAGCAGTAACATTAATATCTTTTTTTAAGAGACTTGCTATATAATTAAGACAGCTTAATAAGAAGGTAAAATGTCATGAAAAAAGATGAAATAATCGAAGAGGCAAAAAAACAGTTAGTTAAGTTCCAAAAAGAGATAGATGAGATTAAAGAAGCGAGCTCACACAGATGTAAACAAATATGTTGAAAATCGTAAAAAATTCTATGAAGAGATGAGCTCAAAAACAGACAAAAAATTGGATAAAAAAGAAGAGTTGCAGAGCCACTTAGATAGTTTTTATTCTGAATTTAATAAAAGGGGTTTAACCGGGTTTATTGTTGAGACAAAACTTGATAAAACAGCAGGGTTGCTTAAAATCGCCGCTTTGAGTAATCTTGAAATTCATTTGTTAGTGTCTACACATAAAGAGTTTTCAGATAGTATTTATAATAATTTACATGATTTTATAAAAATAAGTCAAGCCGCCGCCAGAATCAAAGAAATTGAAAGAAAGATGCTTGAGATAAAAAATAAAAACTAAGCTCTTTTTGGCGGTTGAATTAATGTTTCATTTTTATCTTTATGGCTTCAATAGGATCGGGTTCAGATATAGCCCAATTTTCTTCTTCATATTTTTCAATTGAACCCTCTGAACAAAGCCATTTATATGGCTCTGTTTTAAAAGTTAGATATTTTTAATTGATTCTGATTTGGTTTCATAGAAATTTTGTATTACA
>PPDH01000037.1 GCA_002899765.1 Sulfurimonas sp.
AAGCACGCCGCCAGCGTTCACTCTGAGCCAGGATCAAACTCTCCATAATTGAAGTTGTTTAATCTTTGCCCAAGATTATTAAATCATTGGCTTTGTTGCCATCATGTAATTTAATACTTGATGGACTTTATTGTATAGTATCTATACTATTGGGTATCTCTAATTTACATAGAGACCAAATAGAATAGACGGTTGTTGTTATTTTAGTTATTTCTAAGTAAACTTATTAATGACCAATCTAACTATTTCTAGTTATTAAAGTCTATTTACTTGCTTAGTTTTCAATGATCTCAAACTTAAATTTTTAAACCTAAACTTTAGGTCTCTTTGTTTGTGGATGGGAATTATAGACAAGTTAGGCTTTGATGTCAATAGTTTTTTTAATGAATTTTGAAATTTTTTTATAAGTGTTAAGTTTTCTATACTTTTTTAATAAATTTTACCAATAAGCAATCTCTATTATATATAGCTATGTTGCTATTTATTAACTCTTTATGTATAAAATTCTTAAATATAACATATATAAAGGAAAAAAATGGGACTTTACAATCGTGATTATGCTAGGGGAAATGCATCTGCATACAGCACTCAAGCTAGAAGTGAAACACAAATTGTATCTTTTGTAAAAGAGACATACAAACTTTTTGCTGCTTCACTGATGGCAGGTGCCGTCGGTGCTTACGTTGGTGTACCGATGGCCGGGACAATAGCAGCTAATTTTTTCCCTCTGCTAATTTTAGAAATTGGACTTTTAATTGGACTGCACTTTGTAAAACATAAACCGGGTATTAACTTAGCCGTAATGTTTGGCTTTGTATTTATGACAGGTTTAATGTTAGCACCTTTGCTTTCACATACACTTGGGTTGAATAGTGGCGGAACAATTGTCGGGAATGCTTTTGCAATGACATCTCTTGTATTTGGTGCTATGAGCTTTTATGCCATTAAGACGACTAAGGATTTTTCTGGCTACGGAAAGCCGTTAATGATAGCACTTGTTGTTATTATTGCATTTTCTATTATAAATATCTTTTTAGGTAACCCATTGATGGCTATAGCTATCTCAGGGGCTGTTGTTTTACTATTTAGTATACTAGTTGTATATGACACTCAAAATATCATTAAAGGTGCATATGAAACACCTATTGACGGTGCGATTGCTATTTATCTAGACTTTTTGAACATATTTACTTCTCTTCTACATCTACTTGGTATATTTGGAAGTGATGAATAACCAACTCTCACCCGAACTTTATCGGGTGATTGATGCTAACTTAAACCGCCTCAAAGAAGGCATTAGAGTTGTTGAAGATATTGTAAGATACAAAGACAACAACAAAGAACTCTCCTATAAACTAAAGCAATTAAGACACAAAGCAAAAATCAAAGATATATTAGAGCTGCTCAAAGAACGAGATAGTGTCAATGATGTGCTTCGCACTTCAATTAAGAGTGAATTAAATCGTAGTGATATATCTGCAATTATTCTTGCCAATTTTAAAAGGGCTCAAGAATCTGCAAGAGTATTAGAGGAATTATATAAACTTCATAGTGTAGAGTATAGTGAAAACTTCAAATATATAAGATATGAGTTATACGCTTTAGAAAAAGAAGTTTTATTATAAGAAGAAGATTTTTTTATTCTGAGATAGAAGATTTGGCATAAAGCCAAATCTTTAGTGTTCTACTTTATGTTCCGGTAAACCCATATCATATTCTAAATATGCTCTTGATACGTTTAAAGAATTTAGAATGTCATACATCTTTTTATCTTTGAACTCTTCTAAGGGAACAGCTTCAACAATTCCTACACTATCTATATCATTATCCATAGCTTCTTGAACTCTATCTCTTGTTAAAGTAAAATATTGTACAGACTCATCGGTAGCAGTTTTGTCAATAATAAGCCCGTGTCCAGGAATTAAAACTGTCCAATCTTTTGAGTTAATCATCTCTAATGCTGCGATTTGACCCTCAACTGAACCGTCTCTATTTGAAGTTACTCTTCCATTCATAACTAAGTCACCCGCTAAGATAAGTTTGTTATCAGGCATATATAAAAAATAATCCTCAATTGAGTGTCCGTTGCCAGCCGGTACATATTCAAAATTAACACCTGAGATAGCAAATTTAATTGTCTCTTTATGCCATTTATCGACAGGTATAATTTTTGTACCTCTTATAGCATTTTCAGGTAATATTCTAAACATTCTAGTTATATCACCGGCATGATAATTTTTGTTGATTGACTCAGGACCGACTATTTCTGCACCATGTACTTCTTTATAGTAGTTATTTCCTAGCCAATGGTCATCATGCTCATGACTTAACATTACAGTTTTAACAGGAAGTTTTCCTGCAACTTTTGTCATAGCTTCATATGCCTGTTTAGCAAATATATAAGAAGCTCCTGTATCCCATAGTACAAAACTGTCATTTGTCTTGATATAACAACTGTTTGACATATATCCTGCGTTCTCTTTTGTCGGCATCTCTAATGCACCAAAAAAGCACCATACATTTTCGCTTACTTGTTTTGGCTCTAATTTATAATCAAAATCAGGAGTTTTCGCAGCAACTACAGGAGCTGGCTTTTCAGCTTTTGTTTCAACAGCAGCCTCTGATTTACTAGAGTTATCTGAAGAACAAGCAGTCATTATTGGCAGTAGGGCAATTGCCGATACTACAAACGGGTTAATCATCTTTTTTAACATATGACATTCCTTTGTTTAGTTTATTCTTGGAAGAATACAGTTAGTTTGTAGAATAACAAGCCAACTCTACACTTTAAATTTAAAACTATTTCTCCGAGTGGGAGAAATAGAGTATAGACTACTTAATTGCAGCTTCGTCTTTATCAGTTTTACCTTTGTTATTGATAGTCTCAATAACAAGTTTGTCACCTTTTTTTGCACCTTTGAATTCAAATTTGAAATAAGGGTTTTTTGATAAAAATGGTCCTGTTGATGCTTCCCATACAACTTTTCCACCTACTTTAGCAGTCACATGCGTTAAATAATCTTCTTCGATTTTCTTTAATGCAGCCTCTTCTTTACCAGCCATCGGGCTATCAAGCAGTAACTTTACTTCTGTAACATCATCTTTTATTTTTGCTTTAATTTTCATAACAATCCTTTTTTTTAATTTCTTTTTTTTAATTTAACAATTGAGCAGAGTATGAGATTATATCAACCTCCACATCCACCAATAGAAACTTCTACTTTTTGTACAGCAGAGTACAACTTGCCGTCAGCACCTTTTGCAACGACTGTTACATTAGCACTTTTTCTCATTTTGATTTTAGTAGTCATATCAGAGATACCGCCTTCACTTTCTACAACTGCTACAGCACTTCTAGGATTTGCATCTTGAAAAATTGCGATAGTAGTGAACGCCATTTTTGATTTAACCGAAATTGGTACCGCTCCACCATTCTCAGCCAACTTTGGAGCTTTAATTTGAATTTGACCCTCAATCATTTTAGATGAGCCGAATAATGCCTCAATAGCTTCTCTACTGCTTGGTGCTTCCCAAGCCTTTGGAGCAGTAGCTCTAAAATCCGTAGCACTTAAACCAACCGGTAATACTGATACAGCAGCTGCAGCCGCGCCTAAACTTAAAAATTTTCTTCTTTGCATTTTCTTTCCTTTTTAGTATGTTTGGTGAACCAGCAAGATTTACTTACTAGATTCTACCATGTATTTAACAATATCTTTGACTTCATCGTCACTCAAATTCATAGCACCACCCTTTGGAGGCATGCCGCCAACGCCATTGATAGCGTTATGGTTTACCTTGTCCATGCCTTTTGTCATTACACTATTCCAAGCATTTTTATCTCCAAGCGCAGGAGCTCCCATTGTATCTGTTTTGTGACAAACTGCACATGATTTCTCATACGCTTTAGCAGCAGGAGATGAAGCAGCACCTTTTGATGCGTCCTCTTTTGGTAAATCCCTTACGGTTGAATATGGAGGTACAACAGCGGTAATCTCATTTCCAATTCTCATGACAGACTCTTTGCCACAATTGGTCATACAACGCTTGCCCGTTTGTGCACCAAAGTTTTTAGGGTTTTTGTAAAAAGCTTTTACATTTTCTACGCCCTTTGGCCCATCAATATCCGGATAGAAACCATCACGATTAGGCATAACAACCTTCATGATTTTTTCTTTATCCAATACATAGTCATCATCAAGCTCTTCGCCGTCAATAGTAATATTGTTTTGCGCGAGTAAATAAGCTGTCACAGCATACATTTCATCCGGTGAATAACTCTTTGGATGTGCATACTGCATTGCATCACGGATATACCAAATAAGTGTACTTACCTGCGGCCAATATGAGCCGATTGTTCTGCTTGGTGCATCCTTGCCAGGACATGTTCTTTGGTTTTTAAGAGACTCTAAACTACCGCCCGATAAAGTAGGATACCCTTTACCGCCTGCTCCAAACTCACCATGACAAGCAACACAGTCTCTGTCATAAAGCTCTTCACCCTCTGCAACACTACCCTGCCCATCAGGCAAACCTGTACCGTCGGGCATGATATCGGCATCCCAAGCTTTTAACTCGTTTGGAGTCGGAGCTCTACCAAAATTTACACCTTTTGTTGACTGCTCATTTAATTTATATGCAGTATATGCACCTTTTTCTCTCTTATATGTCACACCGCCGTCTAAAGCATCTTTTTTTGCTTTATAGATACCGGCAGGAGCATCTTCGCTTTTACTCGGAGTTGCCGCAAATGCAGTTGTTGTTAAGAGCGTGCTTGCAATTAAAGAAGCTCCTAAAACAATTAATTTATTATTTAATTTAATCATCATCTGCTCCTCCCTACTTCGGACAGTTGTCTGTTCTAACTTGAACATTGTGAACCGAACCGTCTTGTCTTACTTCCCAAGTACAAATTGAGTTTCTGTGATAAACACCATCTAGTCCCATAACAGCCTTCTCTTGAGTGATTGAAGGTTGAACATAACCTGCATCATCCATTGCACGAGATTGTATAAGCAACGGCTTACCTTCATATCTGTACATGTAAGAGAATCTTGTCCAAGATTTAGGAAGGACAAGTCCTTTTAAACTTGCTTTAACATAGTTGTCTCCGCCGTCAAACGATATATCTACACCGGCAATGGTTCCGTGTCCACTCCATGCAAGACCTTCAACTTCAACCAAATCACCTTTTTTAAGATCTGTCCATGGTTTTTCAGGACATGGATTGGTGATAATCGAGTTCACTTCTAACGGGTAGAAATGCTGAATCGCTTTACCGCTAGGCATCAATACCGTATATTTAGAAGTTTCTTCTTTACAGTACCAAGGTTCTGTTCCAAACTCTAAGCGTTTTAACCATTTAATACAAAGGTTAGCTTCCCAGCCCGGCAACATAAGACGAACAGGGTATCCTTGTTCCGGACGAAGAGCTTCACCGTTTTGCGCCCAAACAATCATTGCGTCATCTAAAACTTTCTCTACAGGAATAGTTCTACTCATCTCTGAGCCGTCAGAACCTTCAGCCAACATCCATTTCGCAGTCGGTTTTAGACCGATTTCATCAAGAATAGTTTTTAGACGAACACCTGTCCACTCTGCATTACTCATCATACCTTTTACAAATTGTAATGAGTTAAACTGAGGACCTTTCCACTCAGCAGCACCGTTTGCAGGGCACTCTAAGAAAAGAAGTCTGCTCTCAGCAGGATACTTTTTCAACTGATCAAGAGTTAAAACAATCGGCTTTTCAACCAAACCGTGAATCATAAGCCTAAACTTATTTGGATCTACATTAGCAACACCATTATGTGTTCTTGTAAAATGCAAACCGTTTGGTGTAATAATACCCTCCAATTCATGGATAGGTGTCATCGAAACCGCGGCATGCATATCTCCCGCAGATGAAAGAAGCGCTGAAGTTCTTCTTACAACATTATGCTCATAAGCCGACGGAATACCGTACGGATGCTTATTCAGCTCGTCACCTAATGTAGTCCCCCACTCAACATGATGAATAATATTTTCATCATCAGCCAATAACCTAGCCGGAGCCAAGATACTTGTAGCTGCTATTGCACTTACAGAATAAGCAGCAGTTCTTTTAAAGAAATCTCTTCTGCTTGATTGTTCTGCTTTATTTGTAGTAGTTTCTAAATTATTTTCAGAAATTTTACTCATTAATCTCCTACCTCCTTCTCTTTAATCTTGTAGCTTTTATAGTATGCCTCGTACAAGTTTTACGCATAGTACAAAATGCAAGACGGAAAGATTATATATGAAATTAAATTAAATTGTCAAGGAATTAAAGCATTAATGTAATAATTTTCTCACATTTTAATATTTATACTCAATATTTCTACTCAAAAACTATGCTAGAATTTCACCAATACAAAACATAACTATAAAATTTGCAAAAAGGTACGGTGCAATGACAGATAAAAATGTCGGGAAAGTTTTAGAACTTTTTATCTCAACTAAAGAGAGTTCAAAAAGAATTAACAAATCAGTTATTAATTTAGATGATTTTGGAGTCATTGGAGATAAATTTTATAATAAACAGATTAATCGTTCTGTTTTAATTACATCAACTAATAGCTATGAACTGATTAAAAGTTATGACATTGATATGCCCCTTGGGTCTTTAGGCGAAAATATCTTTATCGACTATAACCCATACAATTTACCTATCGGTACACAACTCAAAATCGGCAGTACTCTTCTTGAAATCAGTCAAAACTGCACAATCTGCACACACCTCTCGGCAATAGACAAAAGAGTACCTAAGCTTATAAAAAATGACAGAGGGATTTTTGCAAAAGTAATCAAAGGCGGAGAGATAAGCAAAGAAGATTTTGTTTATATAGTAGAAGAGTATATAAAAGTTACCTCAAACTCCAAATAAGTCAGAGGGTACTCACGCAGAAGTTTTTTGCTCTCTTTATAGTTTAATATTTTTCTTGACCCGCTGACTCCGCTTCTTTTTATATACTTAAACATATCTCTTGTGGATTCAAACTCAAGTTTATAGTTTATAATCTCAAACTCTGCATCAAAATATTTTTTCTGAAGTATATTGACCTCATCGGCACTTCTGAGTATAGAACTGATTGATGCCGTTTTATTTATGGTTTTAAAAGTGTTTGACGTAAATATAGCAAGAGCAACAGGAGCATTTAGCTTTTTAATCCTATAAAAGATTTTCTCTAAATCATCCGCCCACTGCAGTGCCGATGCTGAAAAAATAAAATCGTATTTATATGTAAGCATATTTTCAAAAAGTTTGTCATCATTAAAGTCTGCATAGATAAGCTCTATCTTCGGTGATTTTGGATGCAAATCTAGCATGCCCTTTGCAAAATCGACTCCGCTGAAGTGTTCATACTCCCAGTCAATTGCCCTGCAAAGATTTCCGCTTCCACATCCTAGGTCTAAGATATTTTTCGGTTTTTGCTTCACATGGCTTAGAAGTTTTTCAATAACCTTGTTTTGTATAACATTGTAACTATTATAAGAAGATGCATATCTTGAAAATTCGGAACTTACTTTCATCTTTAAGGTTTTTTAATACCCCTCAACTTTTTTTAAATTATAGCTTATTTTGCAACAATTGGTTTTTTTGGGTATAATTCGCAACTTTTAAAACTCAGGATAGATATAATGACAGCTAGTTTTCTCTTTATTGTTCAAATAATTTTAGTCGTAATGCTTGTGATAGCAGTGCTTCTGCAAAAAAGCTCAAGTATCGGCCTTGGAGCGTACAGCGGTTCAAATGATTCTGTTTTTGGAGCAAAAGGTCCGGCAAGCTTTTTGGCAAAAACAACCTTTACGATAGGCTTTTTATTTGTTGTAAATACAATTGCTTTAGGCTACATGTACTCATCGGCTTCAAGCGAATCTGTTGTGGACAACCTAATTGAATCAACCGATGTCAAAGCACCTTCTGCAGCTGCTACATCACCTCTACAAAGCGAAACAACACCTTCAAAATAGTTGCATTATTTTGCAACTACCCCCTTTTAAAATCTTTTTTTTAGACATTTCTTGCTACAATGGCGCCACTATTTTTCATACATAAGGAAACTAAATGCTAAATGAAATATTCGATACATGCGAATCAGAGATGCGAGCAAGCGTAAACCATATGCTAAAAGATTTTAAGACGCTAAGAACAGGCAAAGTAACTACGTCTGTTTTGGACAATGTCAGAATTGATTACTACGGTACTATGACTGCGCTTGATCAAGTCGGCTCTATTTTGGTAGCAGATGCAACTACAATCGTTATTAACCCATGGGAAAAAAACCTTCTCTCTACGATAGAGAGCGCTATATCAAAAGCAAATGTAGGAGCAAACCCAAATAACGACGGTGAGCAAATCAAACTATTTTTTCCTGCCATGACGGTTGAGCAAAGACAAGAGTCAGTAAAACAGATGAAAGGCATGGGTGAAACTGCAAAAATTGCTATCAGAAACGACAGAAAACATGCCAACGATAAAATCAAAAAACTTGAAAAAGATAAAGAGATAACTGTTGATGAGTCAAAATCTGCTCAAGATAATGTACAAAAACTTACAGATAAATTTATCACGGAAGTTGATAATATTCTTAAAACAAAAGAAGCAGAAATACTAAAGGTATAACCTAGATGGATATTAAAAAAATATATATGGATTCAAATGCTCTTTTAGAGGGACATTTTAAACTAAGCAGCGGAAATCACTCACAGTTTTACCTCCAATCGGCAAAAGTTTTAGAGAATCCAAAAACAGCAAAACTTCTCGCAGATGCACTGGCTCTTGAGATTAAAAAAAGCGGCTTAGAAGTAGATACCGTCTGTGCTCCCGCTCTTGGCGGTCTTATTGCCGGTTTTGCACTTGCAACTGCACTTGATGTCCGCTCTATCTTTGCCGAAAGGGTAGATGGTAAAATGAGCATTCGCCGCGGCTTTGAGATAAAAAAGGGCGAGAGAGTCTTAATGTGTGAAGATATCATTACAACAGGCGGTTCTGCTATGGAAGCTGCAGAGGTTGTAAAGAGTCTCGGCGGCGAAATAGTAGGTGTTGCCGCACTTGCTAATCGCGGTTTTTGTAAACGTGAAAATAGTAACATAATCACAAAACCAAACTGTAAGCTTCCGCAAGATATTCCGTTTTTTGCGTTAGAAGATTTTACATTTGAGATGTATGCCCCTGATGAATGTCCACTTTGCAAAGAGGGAAGTGAAGCTATAAAGCCCGGCTAAAGAGGAAATTGAAATCCAAAAAGAGTTTACTTAGAAGGTGTTGTTTTTGAAACTAGTCACTCTTTTTTTTACATTGATGCTCTTTTTTCAAAGCGCACATTCTTCCGAGATACCTCAAGATGAGAAACTCAAAAAGATGATTGGCAGAATGCTTATCGTCGGTTTTGACGGACAAAGCGTTACAAAAGATAGCAAAATCGTAAAGCAGATACAAAAATATCACCTCGGCGGTGTCATTCTTTTTGACCGCCATTTTAACGAAAGAACCAAAACAAAAAATATAAGTTCTCCTTCGCAGCTAAAAACTCTTACCTCATCACTTAAATTATTAGCTCTAAAACCGCTTCTTATCTCAGTCGATCAAGAGGGAGGAAAAGTTGCAAGACTTAAACCCGCTTACGGTTTTGAAGCCACACCCTCTGCTAAAGTTGTCTCCGAGATGGATGCCTACATGGCAAAACATGTATATGATAATCTTGCAAAAACACTCAAAGATGCAGGTATAAACTGTAACTTCGCGCCGGTAGTAGATTTGGCGATAAATCCTCAAAACAAAGTTATAGTCGGGCTAAAACGCTCCTACTCAAGCGAGCCCAAAGAGGTCGCAAAGTATGCAAAAATCTTTATGGACGCACTTCAAGAGAAACATATTATCTCTGTTTTAAAACATTTTCCCGGTCATGGTTCATCACTTGAAGATTCACATAACGGATTTGTAGATATTAGCGAGACATGGGATGAGATTGAGTTAGAACCCTACATAGAGCTTATACATTCAGGAGATGCCGACATGATAATGACGGCTCATGTCTTCAACTCAAATCTTGATGAGCTTTATCCCTCAACGCTCTCATACAAAGCAAATACGGAGCTGCTGCGAGATAAACTTGGCTATGAGGGGGTAATTGTCAGTGATGATTTACAAATGGGAGCGATTGCAAAACATTACACTCTTGAGCAGATTGTGACTTTAAGTATAAACTCGGGAGTGGATATGCTGCTCTTTGGCAATCAGTTAGCCAAACAAGACAGTGATGAACTAGTAGAGACGATTTTAGCTCAAGTAAAAAACGGCGCAATCCCTTTAAATAGAATTTTAGAGTCAAACAAAAGAGTAGAACAGTTGTTCACTAAAATAAAAACTAAATAATGCAAAGTGCTTTTTCAACTCTTGACTGGATTGTATTTGCCTCCTATTTTATTATGCTTGCCATAACGTCGGCTATTTTAAGCCGTACCAAAATCAACTCTTCACGAGACTACTTTTTATCTCCAAATACAATGCCGATGTTTGCCGTCGCCATATCTGTTCTGGCTACCTCGCAATCAGCCGCCACTTTTTTGGGTGCTCCCGAGTACTCTTATGTGAATGATTTTACATTTATAGGATTTTACTTCTCTGCACTTTTAGCGGTTATTTTTGTAGCTTACGTTTTAGTTCCGAAATATTACGAGATGAAGGCGGTTACGGTATATGAACTCCTAGAGGCCAGATATGGCGTGAGTGCAAAAAAGCAAGCAGGCGTTATGTTTCTTATCGGGCGCTTACTTGCCAGCGGAGCAAGACTCTATATCGGAGCGCTCGCAATATCGATGATTTTATTTAGCGATATACTCTTTTTACATGTCGCGCTCTCTATCTTGATTTTAATGTTCGGGGCGCTTGCATACACCTACTTTGGCGGCGTGCGTTCTATAATTTTAAGCGATGTTATTCAGGCCGTGACATACATCGGAGCGGGAGTTGCTGTTCTTATCTATCTCTACGCCTCACTTGAGCACATAGAGATTATAAAGACGCTTAGCGAACACAATAAACTAAACTTTTTAGACACATCACTTGATGGCAACTTTAACATTTTCACGCTACTTAGCGGCTGGCTTCTTCTAAACATTGCTGCTTTCGGACTTGATCAAGATATGACGCAAAGAGTATTGGCATGTAAGGATAAAAAAGAGGCGGCGAAATCACTTATTGTCTCTATTTTGCTCACTATCCCAGTCGTACTTCTTTTTCTGGCAATCGGCTCACTTCTGTACCTCTTCTACATGCAAGGCGTTACAGAGCAGAGTTTTGAGGGCGAAAAAATTACGATTTTTATGTACTACATACTAAATGAAATGCCTGAGGGATTAAGAGGATTGGTTACAGTCGGAGCCATCGCAGCAGCACTCTCAAGTACAAACTCCGTTCTTGGCGCTATGGCATCGGTTGCAGTTGAAGACCTCTACAAGCCATGGAAATTAAAACAAGGCAAAGCAGACGAACAGCACTTTATAAAAGCTTCACGATTTGCAGTGCTCTTCTTTGCTGTAGTTCTCTCTCTTATGGCGATGTTAAGCTACTTCTGGCAGCGTAATGGCGACCTCTCGCTTATCAACTTTGCACTTAGTGTTATGGCATTTGCATATACAGGGCTTTTGGGTGTATACTTCTCGGCAATATTTACATCACGAGGAAATGAAAAGAGTGTTTTATGGGGTCTTTTTGGCGGATTTATAACAGTTCTAGCACTTCAGCCATACATTTTTGGCTTGGAATTTGGTTTTTCATGGCAGATGGTTATCGGCACAACCGCAGCATTTTTAATCGTTCAATTAGGAGGAGCGAAAAATGAGTGAATTTTATATCGGCGTAATGTCGGGAACAAGTCTTGACGGCATTGATATTGCCTACTGCGAAATCAAGCAAGAGAGTTTTGAACTCCTGCACTCTGCGACTTACCCGTTTAACAAAGAGATAAAAGAGAAGATTTTAAGAGTACTAAAGACTCCTGTAATACTCAAGCAAATCGGCGAACTTGATACGCGTCTGGGAGAGATGTACGCAGATGCAATAGCTCGTTTTATATCCCAAAAGAAAATAGACAAAAAACAGATAGCCGCTATCGGTCTGCATGGACAGACACTTTGGCATGAACCGGAGGGCGAGCATCCTTTCTCCATGCAGCTGGGCAATCCTAACGTTATAACGGCGCTAACAGGCGTTCGTGTCGTTAGTGATTTCAGACGAAAAGATATGGCGTTAGGCGGTCAGGGCGCTCCCTTTGCACCCGCTTTTCATCAATATATATTCTCAAGACTAAAAGCCAAAATTGCCGTTGTAAACATCGGCGGGATGGCAAATTTATCTCTTCTTGGAGAAAATCTCACAGGGTACGATACCGGATGTGGAAATGTTCTTATGGATTACTGGGTTTCGCTTCACAACAGTGCAACGTTTGATGAGGATGGAAGATGGGCAAAATCAGGAACTCCAAACTTTGAGCTATTAGAGCAGATGCTAAGCGAACCCTATTTTTCAAAAAAAGCCCCAAAGAGCACGGGACGTGAGCTCTTCAATGGAGCATGGCTTGAGAGAGAGCTTGAGGTTTTTCTGCATAAAAAGGGCGGCACACTTCATATAAAAAACAGGGATGTACAGGCAACACTTTTGGAGCTAACGGTCTCAAACATTGCAAATGAGGTCAAAAAAAATGAAGTAAATCTGCTTATAATATGCGGCGGTGGTGTTAAAAACGGATATCTTATGCAGAAGCTTAGGAGTCATCTAGCTGACGTAGAAGTAGTCTCAAGCGATGAGTGCGGGGTAAGCAGCGAGTTTATGGAAGCCATGGCTTTTGCATGGCTCGCACATGAGAGAGTGCACAAAAATTGTGTTAAATTATCCTCCGTCACAGGAGCGTCAAAAGATTCTATACTAGGTGCTATTTATGAGTAAAACCCAAACTTGGCTAAAAACAACTTCTTTTAAAAACTACATAATTGAGTCTGCTATAGCAGATGCGAGTTTTAGAAAATATTACAGATTGCGAGACGGCAGCAAAACAGCTCTACTGATGGACTCTTCGCTTGAAAAAGAGTCCCTAAAATCCTTTCTGGGTATCACATCAATACTTCAAAATGTGGATGTGGGCGTGCCTAAAATATTTGAGCAAAACACGGAAGAAGGCTTCTTGATACTCGAAGATTTCGGTACTAAACACTATCTGGATATCTTAAATCAAAACAACTTTAAAGCATACTACACAAAAGCCATGAACACCATCTTGAAGATGCAAAAAGCCGATGTTGCAGGGCTTCGGCTCTATGACAAAGAGTTCTTACATGTAGAGATGGATTTGATGCAGGAGTGGTATATAGAAAAATATCTTCATGTAAAGCCGACTGAGCTGCAAAAAGAGCTTATAGCAAACACCCTTGATACTATCTCAAACATTGTTCTTGAGCAACCGCAAGATACATTTGTACACCGTGATTTTCATTCAAGAAACATCATGTTAAAAGAGAACAATAAACTCGGCATCATCGACTATCAAGATGCCATGAACGGTGCTATTACCTATGACTTGGTATCGCTGCTAAAAGATTGCTACGTCGCTTATGACAGAAGAAGCATAAAAGAGCTGGCTTTAGAATTCCGCGACAAAAAAGGGCTCAAAGTGGACAATGAAACATTTATAAAATGGTTTGATTTTATGGGGCTTCAAAGACATATAAAAGTGCTTGGAATTTTCTCTCGTCTACATATCCGCGATAAAAAAGAGGGCTATTTAAAAGATATACCCCTGACTCTTAAGTATGTTATAGATACGGCAAACAGATATAACGAAACGCAAGAGTTTGCAAAACTTCTAAGCAGTCTTAAATGAAAGCCATGATTTTAGCGGCAGGTCGCGGAGAGAGAATGCGCCCGCTTAGCGATAAAACTCCAAAACCACTTTTAAAAGTTCACGGCAAAAGTCTTATTGTTTGGCATATAGAGAGACTTGCTTCTCTTGGGTTTAGCGAAATAATCATCAATATAGACCATCTAGGCGGCATGATAGAGAAGAGTTTGGACGACGGTTCAGAGTGGGGAGTCAACCTGCTCTACTCGTATGAGAGGCAAAGCGGGGCGTTAGAGAGCGCGGGCGGTATCATAAAAGCGCTTCCTCTTATTGAAAGTGATACATTTTTAGTAATAAACGGCGATATCTGGTGCGACTATGAGTTTGAAACAAACTTTGATTTAAAGGGCGACCTGGCGCATCTTATCTTAGTTGCAAACCCGGAGCATAACCCTGATGGAGATTTTGCAATACATAAAAACAGAGTAAGCAACGATACAAAAAGAAGATTTACATTTTCAGGTATCGGGTACTACTCTGCTAAACTATTTGAAGGTTTAGAGTGCAAGAAAACAGCTCTTGCGCCTCTGCTTAGAGAGGCGGTAAAAGAGGGCAAAGTAAGCGGTGCTCTCTATGAGGGAAAATGGTACGACATAGGCACACCGCAGAGACTAAAAGAGATAAACGCTACTTCTGTATAAACTGCCCACACCCTTTTGTCTCTGTACCCTTAAAGGTCTTATAGTCCTTATTGCCGTCTAAATATGATTGATATCTTGCGCACTCATCGCTTTTGAGGCATATTTTATTGTCACAAGCCTTATCTACTTCCATTTCTATTCCTATTTTGTAATATTTTTTGAAATTATAACAAATATTTTTATTACTTAAAATGGGATTTGATTTAACATGCTATACTAAAACCAATAGAAAAAAGGGTTATGATGTTTAAAATATTTTTTATACTTTCGCTTGGCACGCTGCTGTTTGCAAAATACGACAACTGCGTATTTAAAAACAAAGATTATACGGATGTTTGTAATAGTGCCGTCAAAAACGGTGTCTCGTACGAATATGCAAACAAGTTTTTACTCTCTTACTTTAAGACAAAAAAATTTGATGAGATTAGCTATAAATATCTTCAGCCAAAATATATTAAAACTCATAAAAAAAATGAGAAAAAAGCAAATAACGTACTTGTAAAATATGTTCCCGATATGATTACGCATCTTAAAGAGTATGCTGAAGTCTATGACTTTACAGAGCAAAAATACGGTGTTAACCGCGAGATAATTGCTGCTATTTTAATCAAAGAGACAAGACTCGGAAAGATAAAACCGACCCATGACGCATTTATAGTCTTTAACACTTTAGTGGTTAGAACAGAGCCAAACAGCCCTAGAGAGAAGTGGCTTCTAAATATGGGAAAAACAAATATGGCTTCCATCATCACGCACTGTTATAAAAAGGGAGTAAAGCCCGAAGAGTGCAATCTTCCAAGCTCCTACGCGGGAGCAGTCGGCATACCCCAGTTTATGCCAAATAGCTTTGTCTATGCCGAGGGATACAAAACAGAGATTGCAGATTTAACAAAAATGGAAGATGCCATTATCTCTGCCAGCAAATTTTTACATAAAAAAGACGACTTTTCTGAGCTTATAGATTGGAATAAAATACCAGATATCGTAACTATCGAATCAAAATGGTACGATTATGAGTTTGAAAATGAGAACGCTTCATTGGTTTATGAGCAAAATTCAAAATCGGGAAAAACTTACGACTGCTTTACATGTGAGAAACAAGAGCTTGCATATCTTAGAGAATACACAAAAAAAATCATGCGCTACAACAACTCTTCAAACTATGCCATCGGCGTAATGCGGCTGGCGTATGATGCACATGTCGGACTAAAGAACGGTAGCAACTAGAGTATGTGAATCGCCGGATTCTAAAACTCTCACATCATCAAAAGCGTTTGCGGACTCGATACAAAGAAAGTAAATATAAGCATCTTCTCTCATGGCGCTCATTCTCTTCGTTTTTTCTATCCATGGGTTCCAGACTACAACGGAAAATGAGCCTTGATTTTTTATATGAATCTCTCTATTTTTGTCTCTTAAAACGATTTCGCCATCAACTTCTTGGTAAACTCTGTCAACCTCTTCATTGAAGATTATATCGCCTTTTTGCAGTTCATTTTTGTATGTCAGCGCATCAAGATATGGCTTTTTATCCAGCCCTTTAATGCTTACATGTGAGATATGCGAAACTTTAAAATAGGTATGAAGTGCTTGTGTTATCTCAAACTCTCTATCATCTATATTTGTAGTTTTTAGCTCTAAAGTAAGATTATCTGAAATAACTACATGTAGCTTTAACTCAAACCTGTACGACCACATTTTTAGCGTCTCATCGTTACATGTAAGTCTAAAAGTTACGGATGAAGTTTTTTCATCTATCTCTTTGCCGCAGACAAACTCCCACATGGAAATTCTTGCAAAACCGTGCTGCGGCAGAGATCTCTCTTCATGAAACCCAAACCACGGCCAGCAGATAGGAACGCCGCCGCGGATAGCTTTGCCGAGTTTAAAATCACTCACTTCACTTAACCAAAGCAAAGGCTCTTCATCTGTTCTTGCGTAATGAAACAGATGAGCGCCCTGCATGGCAATTTTTACCTCTGCGGCTCTGTTTTTTACCTCAATATACTCAAAGCCGTTCGGCAGTTTTTTATGAGTTATCATAACTCATCCCAAGACTTTATCTTGTGCCATCTTAGAGCGTAGAGGAGTATAAATAGATAGCAGATTATCCCCATGAGATAAGTTGACTGCATATCTCCGCTTACATGTGATATCTTTCCAAATATAAGCGGAATTATGGCTCCACCCGCTATCGCCATGATTAAAAGAGCACTTCCCTGTGCAGTGTGTTTCCCCAAGCCTTCCAATGCAAGCGGCCAGATTGTCGGCCACACAAGTGCATTTGCAAATCCTAAAAACGCTACAAACGTTACCGTATTTGGAAGAGTTCTTATGCCGCTCCATCCCCATAAAATCTCTGAAATCCCATGACTTTGTGATGAAGCCACTACTCCGAACAAAAAGAGTATTCCAAAAAGTGCGGAACCTACGAGCGCACGTTCTTGCGAGAGATATTTCGGTATGAGTGCAATACCAAGCGCATAACCAAGCACCATAAAAAACATTACATAAGAGGTTAAAGAGGTAACATTTACTAAACCTAAATGCTGCCCGTAAAGTCCGATAGTGTCTCCTGCTATTACCTCTATGCCGACATAGAAAAAGAGCGCGGCTGCACCCAAAACTACGCGCGGAAATGCAAAGATACTCTTCTTTTGCTCCCCTGCTTCATCTTTTTCAAACTCAAGTTCTGGAAGTTTAGAAAACTTTACAAGAGCGATAAGAGAACTAAGCAATAGTGCCATAACGATGTAAGGAACTATAAGTTTTGAAGCCAGCTCCTCTTTTGACTCTGCTGAGAGATTCTACAAAGAGCCGAAGCCTGAGAGTATAAAAGCAGTAAAAAGAAGAGGCGCAATAACTCCAGCTCCCTTGTTTATAAGCCCCATGATGCTTATACGCATAGCCGCACTCTCAATGGATCCTATGCAGACTATGTAGGGATTGGAAGCGGTCTGCAAGATGGTAAGACCGGAGCCAAGTGCGAAAAGAGCTAGCAAAAAAAGTATAAAACTTTCCCTCTGAGCCGCGGGTATAAAAAGCAGGCTTCCCACTGCCATTATCGCCAAGCCGAGTGCCATTGAGTTTTTATATCCTATTTTCTCGATCACGTAAGACATAGGCAGAGCCATTACGGTATAGGCTATGTAAAACACAAAAGTTACAAAAAGCGCTTCAAACTCGTTAAGGTCGCAGATGGCTTTTAAAAACGGGATAAGCGAACCGTTGAGCCATGTTACAAAGCCGAAAATAAAAAAGAGAACTCCTATGATTGTCATAGGGATAAGTACAGGAGTGTTCAATGTTTTAAAACTCTTAAACATTTTTGAGACCCTTAAGATAGTTCGCAACTGCGTCTTCATCGTTTGTGTGCGGCAGAACTATTTTTGCCGCTTTTTTTACGCCCTCTTGCGCATTTGCCACCGCAATGGATGTTCCTGCTAACTCAAACATACCGATATCGTTAAAGTTGTCTCCAAAAACACTCAATCTCTTTAGATCAAAATCTATTGCTTCGCTTACACTTCTTATGCCGTGGGATTTATCCGCATCTTTGTGAAGCAGCGTCAAAAAGTAGCAGCCCACGTAAGCTTCGGGAGCCAAAATATACTTTAGCCTGTCTCT
Organism: Sulfurimonas sp.; assembly: GCA_002899765.1. GTDB lineage: Bacteria > Campylobacterota > Campylobacteria > Campylobacterales > Sulfurimonadaceae > Sulfurimonas. The sequence continues at coordinate 18,182 of PPDH01000037.1, forward strand.
AAAAACTCCCTTAAGATGCGATGCTACTCTTCTAAGAAGCTCCTCCTCGCCAAAATAGACTATCTTAAAATTGTCACTCATTGCGCGGAGATTTTTCTCTTGATGATGATGCTCATCTTTTTTGTAGTTTTTAAGAATCTTTGTTTGATATGCGTTTAAAACCGTAGAGTATGAGAAAGCTTCGCTCAGGTTTTTGTCCGCTAGCGAGAGGATAAAAGGATAAATGCCAAACTTTGCGCCCTCGTCTACAACCGCATCGCCGACCTCTTTGTCTATAAATTTTGTGTCGATTATTTTTTTCTCCATGGTAGCTATCAATGCACCGTCAAGCAGTATCATCGGAGCGTTGACATATACATCTTTTAAAAACTGCGCCGTCTTTTTATATGTTCTTGCAGTTGCGATGCTAAGAACGGAGTCGCTTGAAAAACCGTTCCATATCTCTTTTGTAAAAGGGCTTACAGACAAATCAGTTCGCAAAAAAGTGTGATCTAAATCCGTAATATAAGCATTTTTCATCTTGTTTTAGTATCTCATATGGCATGAGCTCATTTTTTCTACAAGCAGGCGCCCTACTTCAACTTTTGTATCGACTATGGAAGTAATATCGAGATCTTGAAGATTCTCTTTATCTTCAAGCGTAGCAACTTTTACTATAAGATTAATATCTTTTGTGTGCTTCAGAACTGCCTCGCAAATCGCTCTTTTTTTCTCAATATTGTCAAGCGTCACTATGATTGCCGCCGAACTCTCCGCATGAAGTGCTTCTAAAAGTGAAAGCTTTGACATGTCTCCTAAATATGCCTCTTTTCCGGCTGACAACGCTTCATGAACATGCTTAGGATTGTTATCGATTATGACATACGGAGCACCTAGATTATCAAGATTTTTAGCAACAAACTTACCGATAATACTATATCCGCAAACGATTACATGGTTCTCTCTGGATATAAATGCAGAGGTGTCAAGTCCCAGATATTGATGATGACTCACATAACTTACAAACCTGTTGATTTTTTAGATAAAAAACGGAGTAACTATCATGGAAAATATAACTACGAGAACAAAAAGAGACTCAAGCTCCTTTTCCAAAAGACCGCCCATGCTCGCAACTGCGAAGATAACAAAAGAGAACTCTCCAACTTGCGAGATTGCAAGTGCAGTTTTTAAAGAGAGTACATGTGAAGATGTGATGCGAACGACAAGATAAGTAATGATTGTTTTTAAAATCAAAACAAGCAAGAAGATACTGACGATGAGTCCGATATTGTCGATAAAAAAGACAACGTCTATCTTCATACCCACAACAATAAAAAATGTCCCAAGAAGTATATCTTTAAACGGCGCAATGTCCGATTCTACTTTATGATGGTACTTTGTCTCGGCTATAATCATACCCGCTACAAAAGCTCCTAGAGAGTATGTAAAGCCCATGTAAGAAGCTAAAAGTGCGGCAGAGACAACGATAAAAAGAACTGAGCCCATAAAAAGCTCATCAACCTCGCTGGATGCCGAGAAGTGCAGAAGCCATGTCATAACTCTTTTTCCCACGATAAACATAAAACCGATAACAAAAACGGCACTTATAAAAGTATCTCTAAGTATCTCGGGAACAGACTGGTCGCCGTTGCTTGTTAAAAATCCCAAAAGTATAAGTATCGGGATGACGGCGATATCTTGAAATATCAGTATCCCCGTCGCACGCTGTCCGTAAGGGTTGTGTATCTCTTTTGAACTCTTTAAGTAGCTAAGAACCACGGCAGTGGATGAGAGCGCAAAAGCAAGCGAGAGAATAAGAGCAGAAGTCTACTCCAGCGAAAAGAGATAGTGGCTTATACCATAAACCACCAAAGCGGTAAATCCAACCTGTAAAAAGCCGTTAAAAAATATCTCTTTTCTCATGCTGTTCATCTTAGCCAAGGATATCTCAAGACCTATTGTAAACATCAAAAACACTATACCGAATTCGCCTATGTGTTCAAGAGTTGCCGAGTCGTTCATGTATCTTAAATCAAGCGCATAAACCATTATAGTACCGGTAAGTATATAGCCTATTATCTGTGAAATACCAAATCGTTTTAAAATTAGATTTAATACCGTTGAAACACCTAGTGCCATAACAATATACAAGAGTGCTGAATCAATAAAAGTCTTTCAAATCTTAATTTTAAGGGTTTTTAAGATAGCCCTTAAAGTGACGCTATTATAGCAAAAGAAACTTTGTGCTTGATGTTTTTAAAAAAATCATATACTTAATTTTAAGAGACTCTGTACTATAATCGCGACTATGTTTAATATTTTGGAGCTATTTTATGACTAAATATATTTTTGTTACCGGTGGAGTTTTAAGTTCTCTTGGAAAAGGGATAACCGCAGCCAGCATAGGCACACTCTTAAAACATGCCGGCATACAAGTCGGAATGCTAAAGATAGATCCATACATCAATGTTGACCCCGGAACCATGAGCCCACTTGAACATGGCGAAGTTTTTGTTACCAAAGACGGAGCAGAGACCGATTTGGATATCGGAAACTATGAAAGGTTTTTGGATACCTCATATCTCAAATCAAGCAACTTTACTACAGGTCAGGTATACTCTGCCGTTATTGAGAGAGAGCGTGCGGGCGGCTATCTTGGGCAGACTATTCAGGTCATTCCACACATCGTCGGTGAGATTGTAAAACGCATAAAAGAGGCAGGGGAAGGTCATGAAATTCTCATAGTTGAACTTGGCGGAACGGTAGGAGACATTGAGGGTCTTCCGTTTATGGAGGCAATCCGTCAAATGAAGCATGACGAAGAGGTTGAAGGAACATTTTTTGTCCACGTTACTCTCATCCCGTTCATAAAAGCTGCAGGCGAACTAAAATCAAAACCCACACAACACTCTGTTCAAGAGCTTCGCCGTATCGGCATAACTCCGCAGATGATAATTGCCAGAAGTGAAAATGCACTCCCAAAAACATTTAAGAAAAAGCTTGCCATGAGCTGTGATGTTTCCGCAGACAGCGTTGTAGAAGCACTTGACGCAGCTTCTATCTATGATGTTCCAATCTCATTTCTAAGACAAAATATCTTAAAACCGATATCAAAAGAGCTGGACCTAGGCGAGCTAAATCCTGACATGGAAAGATGGGACTCTCTTGTAAAAAAGATAGTTCAACCAAAAAACCGCATAGTCTTAGGATTTGTCGGAAAATATCTTGAGCTTAAAGAGTCTTACAAATCTTTAACGGAATCTCTTATTCATGCAGGTGCGCATCTTGACACACGCGTGGATATTCACTGGGTTGACAGCGAAGAGGTTGAGACAAGGGGCACGGAAGCGCTTCTGGGCGATTGCGACTCCATCTTGGTTGCAGGCGGATTTGGAAATCGTGGAGTTGAAGGCAAAATAAAAGCTATAGAGTACGCGCGCGTAAACAAAATTCCATATCTTGGTATCTGTCTTGGCATGCAGCTCACACTTGTAGAGTATGCGAGAAACGTACTCGGTTTAGAGGGTGCAAACTCCGTAGAGTTTGATGAAAATACACCTTACCCTATGATTTATCTTATAGACAATTTTATGGATCAAAGCGGAAATACGCAACTTAGAACACATAAATCTCCAATGGGAGGAACACTCCGCCTTGGAGAGTATCCATGTGACACCAAAGAGGGTTCTATCATCCGTAAAGCTTACGGCGGCGCAAAAACAATTTTTGAGAGACACCGCCACAGATATGAGGCAAACCCTGTTTACAGAGCGCAGCTTGAAGATGCGGGTATGATTGTTACAGGAGAGTCAAACGGGCTTATAGAAGCGGTTGAGATAAAAGATCATCCATGGTTTTTAGGAGTTCAGTTTCACCCTGAGTTTACCTCAAGACTTCAAACTCCGAACCCTTCAATTCTTGCATTTGTAGAGGCAACTCTAAATATTTCACAACAAAAATAACTACACTGCATTATGCATGTATTTCTAAAGAAACTTCGTTTTGATGATGTACCTATACTAAACAAAACAGCTCTTTTTGAGCTGCTCTCTCAACGATTTGACAATCAAGAAAAAACGCTTTCACAAATTCCAAATCCAAATCTTCTCCATGATGCTCCAAAAGCAGCCAAAAAGATAGCAGATGCCATAAAAGAGAAGAAAAAGATAACCCTTGTAGGCGACTATGACGTCGACGGCATTAGCTCAACCGCAATAATGGTCGATTTTTTCAGACAGATTCCATACCCGCTTCAAACAATCATTCCAAACCGTTTTAGCGACGGTTACGGAGTGAGCCCAAATATTTTAAAAAGAGTAGATGCGGACATTGTTATAACGGCAGACAACGGCATAACCGCTACAGAAGCTGCCGAGATTTGTAAAGAGCGGGGCATAGAACTCATCATTACAGACCACCACACTCCGCTAGAGATGCTTCCCCAAGCGTACGCCATAGTAAATCCGAAGCTCTCAAAATGCGACTATCCATTCAAAGATATTTGCGGAGCACAGGTTGCATGGCTGCTGCTTGGACTTGTGAAAAAAGAGTTAAATCTCTCAATCGATATGAAAAAGTTTTTAGATATTTTATGTATTGCCATAATCGCCGACATAATGCCCTTAACAGATATAAATAGAGCGCTTGTCAAAGAAGGGTTAAAGGTTTTGATGCACTCGCAAAGACCCTCATCCATCATAATAAGAGATTTTTTAAACAAAAATTCTCTTACTTCAGAAGATATAGGATTTCAAATCGCACCCCGCATAAACTCTGCAGGAAGACTTGAAGATGCAAGTATTGCGTTAGAGTTTTTAACCGCCACAACTACAAATAAAGCCTACACGCAGTTTGAAAAGCTCAACTCTCTTAATGAACAAAGAAAAGATTTAGAAGCACAAACAACAAAAATAGCCATAGATACCGTACAAAACCTAGAAGAACTCCCAAATATCATAGTCGTTTGCGGTGAAGATTGGCATGAGGGAGTAGTCGGGATAGTCGCATCAAGATTGGTAAATCATTTTGAGAGACCCGCTATTGTGCTAAGCATAAAAGAGGGCACAGCAAAAGGGAGTGCTAGAAGTCTGGGAAATATTGATATATACAAACTCATAAAAGAAAATGCTCACTATCTGCAAAGATTCGGCGGACATAAAATGGCAGCGGGCTTAGGGCTTGATGAGGGTAATATTGAAGCCTTTAGCAGAGCTATAAACGAGTCGGCTTCAGGATTAACATGTAAGGATTTTATACCATCAGAGGATATTCTGGGTATTTTAGATACACATGATATTGATTTTGAACTTCTTGAAATGCTTGAGAGTTTCGAGCCTTACGGAGAGGCAAATCTGCGCCCCAAATTTTTACTCAAAGATGCACACATCATGGAGATAAAGTATATAGGCAGTAACAAATCTCACTCTAAGATAACCATTAAGCAACATCTACATGAAAGAAAAACTATAGAACTCATAGCATTTAGAAATATTGTTGAAATGCCTAGTGATAAAAAAATTACATGCAAATATACAATCTCAAAAAATGAGTTTAATTCTAAAGTCTCAATACAATTTCTATTAAATAAAATTTATTAATACTATAGAACTTGATTTGTATTTGTAATACGAATATGCCTTATTATGCAAGCTATTACTTTTCTTTATATTTTGGAAATTTTTCTTTATAAAACCAATATTTAAAAATCTACTAAGCTTTAAAATTGTAACATTGATAAAATTATCACACTAAGGGGTTTCCATGAAGAAAATAGTTACACTCTCAGCCATCGCTTTTTTGAGTACAGCGGCTTTTGCAGAGACGGATGTTCAAAAGCAGATAGACGAACTTAAACAAAAAATAGAGCGTTTGCAACAAATCAACGACAAACAAGACGATAGAATTTCAAGCGTCAATGCCTTGGCAGCACAAGACAATCTTAAGTTTGATGTTGATTTCAGAACAGCGTACGACAATCTTCGCTATAAAACTGTAAGCGGAGAAACATATGAAAACGATGCGCTTTACACAAACCGTTTATGGTTAGGTATGGGTTATGCGCCGACTAAAGATATGCTTTTTAGAGGTCAACTCTCTTTCAATAAAGCTTTTGGCGCAAGCTACGGACAAAGAGCAACAGGCTTTGGTTTTGATACTTTTGACTGGGTTTTAAATGAGAACCTGACAGACGATACTATAAAGCTAAGAGAAGCATACTGGTTATGGAATCTTAGAACCGGTACAGTTGCTTGGACAGCAAGTGTAGGTCGCCGCCCTGCAACAAATGGATATCTTGTAAACTTAAGAGATGACGACAAAGCGAAATCTCCAATGGGCCACATTATCAACATGGAATTTGACGGCGCTTCCGTTGCGATGAAACTAGACCATTATGTGCCAGGTATGTACTTTAAATTATGTCTTGGTCGTGGATTGACAAATGCAACAGGTTGGGCAAGTGAAGCGACACAAGCTGTTGGAGCTCCTGTCGGTGGTTCAAGTCTTCCAAATTATGTTGAAGATGACAGCAATTTAGACAATGTGGATATGGCAGGTTTAATCTTCCAGCCTTACGATGATGGGCAATATGCCGTAATGACTAAGTTTTATAGGGGCTACAATGTTCCGGGTATGTATTTAAGCGATATGGATTTCGGTACAGGGGCAAGAACATACACTATGCAAAGTGCAGGAGACATGGACGGTGCGGCAATCTCTTTCAAAATGGACGGAGTGGGTGACGAGATTAACGATTTCTTAGATGAAACTATACTTTTTGCTTCACTAGCTTGGTCAAAATCTAGAACATCGGATGTATCTATAAGCAGAACTGCAAATGCTCAAATGGCACTTAGCATGATGGGGATGGATGCAGACAGCATGATGGGAAGTGACGAAGATAAATCAGGTACGTCTATCTGGATTGGCGCACAAATGCCAAACTTAACAGGCGGTAAATTTGGTTTAGAGTATAACCACGGTTCAAAATATTGGAGACCGTTTACTTACGGTGAAGACACTATGATAGGTTCTAAACTAGCGGCTCGCGGGGATGCTTATGAAGCATATTGGACACAGCCTATTATTGATGATGTATTTTCTATGCAAGTAAGATACACATATATATAGTATGACTATACCGGTTCAAACGGTTTCTTTGGAGACGGCGGAGCACCTTTTAGCATGTCAGAAGCGGTTGCACTAGGGATGGATCCAGTTGAGACTGCACAAGATATACGCGTATACTTCAGATACAGATACTAAAAATTAAAGAGCTTTTTTAGCTCTTTAATAAACTTTTCCTCTAAATTTTCCTCTTTTTTATTTTTTTCCAAATAAATTTTTCTTTTTATTAAAAAAATAATCTCTATTTTATAGCTTTGATTTTTATTGTTGAAATAAAAAGCTCTTCACCTTCTTAAGTCCTCTGTTTATAGTCCAATTAGAGATTTTTGATAAATAGATTCCAATGGCTGCTTTATTAGAAAAATTTAATTAAAAAATATTTATTTATGATGTGTACTTATAATAAAAAATTGTTTTTATAATAATTAAAAAATTTGTGTTAGAATTTGCCTCTAAAAAACACTAAGAGGTTTAAAATGAAAAAATTAGTAGCACTCTCAAGTATCGCTTTTTTAAGCACTATGGCTTTTGCAAATACTGATATGCAAAATGAGATAAATTTACTTAAAAAAGAGGTTCAAGAGCTTAAAAAGCAGCATGACTCCACCACAAAAACTCTTACGGATGTAAAAATCAGTACCAATAACGACAATATAAAATTTGGGATAGATTTTAGAAATGCAATCGATGTTTTAGAGTATAAAAACAATGAAACGGGAGAGACTGCAAGAAATCACTCGCTTCTATCAAGCAGACTATACTTGAATATGGTAGCTTCTCCAATGAAAGGATTGTCCTTTAGAGGAAAACTCGCCGTTTATTCTACATGGGGAGCACATCTTTATGTAAATGACGACCCGTTAAAAGATTGGTCTGCAAGCTCAAAACCTGCAGATACAGTTGTGCGTCTTAAAGAGGGCTACTTTGTCTACTCCAACAAAATAGGCGAACAGCCAATCGCTCTAAGTATAGGTAGAAGACCTTCAAGTACAGGCTTCTTAGCAAGTATGAGAGAAAATGAATCAGATGAAGGTTCTCCTCTTGCACATATAACAAACATGGAAGTAAACGGAGCCATGGTAAAACTTGATTTCAGCCGTTATATTCCAGGTGCATATGTAAAACTGGTTTACGGAAGAGCACATACAGGCGAGATGGAAAATGTTTACGGAACAGGTCATGCGAATGTCATTCCTTATGCAGATATAGATACAGCGGCTGAAGATGAAAATGTGGACTTTTTTGTAGTACCGGGTGACGCGTACAATGACGGACAGTACCAGCTTATGTATCAATGGGCGCATATCTTTGACACAAAGGGGAAAAATACAGCGACGGGTATAACAAAAGGAGCAGCGGGAACTGCCGATCTATTTGCACTTTCACTTAAAGTAAACGGTATCGGTGAGGAGATTAGCGACTTCTTGGATGATACTGTAGCTTTTGCTTCTATTGCTTCTACATACTATGATGCTAAAGACGGGCATACCCTTTTAAGTTCAGCAGATGGAGGAACTTCAAAAGGTCACTCGTTTTGGATTGGCGCACTTATCCCCGATATGATTACAGATTCTGGAAAATTCGGTTTTGAATACAACTACGGTTCTAAAAACTGGACACCTATGACATGGGCAGAAGATACGGCAATAGGCTCCAAAATAGCTGTTCGCGGAAGTGCTTATGAAGCATATTGGAATTTTAATCTTTTTGGTATAAAGTATCTACCGTCTCAAGTAAGATATACATACGCACAACATGACTATACGCCAAATGCAAATTGCAGCGGCTGGACTGTACCTAATCCTGTTGACATCACTGCACAAGATTTAAGATTTTTTATTAGTTACAGATACTAAGAAAGAGCCTTTTGGCTCTTTTTCTAACCGCCATAATTTCAGTTCTTACAAAATTTATCTGCATTATAAAACAATTTATATAATTTTTTAAAAACTCTATTGAAAACAAAGATTATTAAAGAACAGACCCCTTTATTAGATACTTTTATACTCCTAACAACAAAAAGTTAACTAATAGCAACAAATAGAACCGATATGTTTAAATTTTTATCATCACTTCAACTTATTATAAATAAAACATATATTTATTCATAAAAAGAAAGAGTTAAAAAAATTGATACATTAACACAAATTTAGGGGTAAAAGTGATGAAAATAACAATATTTAAAATTCCCTTAAGGCTCAAGGCTGTAGAATTGATGACTTTATCACAAAAAAAGGAAAATAGATGAAAAAGAATAAAATCCTAGAAGAGATTTTAAACGAAGTTGATAAGCATCCTGAGATTATGTCTCGTCGTGAAGCTTTAAAATATTTAACAATGTCTCCATTGGCAGCTTCTGTACTTGCAGGTGCAACTGTTGGAGCTACAACTGCAAGTGCATCAAGCAGTGCTAAGGGGAGAGTAGTTATCGTTGGTGGCGGTCTTGCAGGTATGAGTACGGCAGCTCTTTTAAAAAATACCGCATCTGATCTTGATATCACTGTTATTGAGCCGGATCCTACATCTGTTTCTTACCAACCGGGTCAAACTCTTGTTGCTGCAGGTGTTTGGGATAAAGAAGACATTATCTACAAAAGAGATGATTTTGTTCCAAGCGGCGTAAAGCTTATAAAAGGGGCAGTAACCGGTTTTGATCCTGAGAACAACAAAGTTATTGTAGATGGAGCTCAAGAAGTTTCATACGATCAAATGGTTGTAGCAACAGGTCTTATGCTTAACTACGGGGGAATCAAAGGTCTAGATGGCGTTATCACATCATCTGGTGCAGACAATGCAGTCGTAAGACAAAAAATCGGTAAAAACGGTACTCACTCAATTTACTTCCGTGATGGAGCAGTAGATACTTGGAAAGGTATCCAAGAATTAATTGCAAAAGCAAAAGCTCATAAAGGTCCAGAAAAACTTCAAGCTCTTTACAGCATGCCAAACACTGCTATTAAATGTGGTGGTGCTCCGATGAAAATCATGTACTTAACGCATGCTCACCTAGAAAAAGCGGGCGTTGCAGACAAAGTAGAGCTTACTTTTAATACAAACGGTGGAGCACTTTTTGGTATCAAAGAGTACAATGCGGTTATCGTAAAACAATTTGAAAAAAGAGGTTTCGTATGGAACTTTGCTCATAACTTAGTTGAGATAGACACAGAAGCTAAAGTTGCAATTTTCGATAAGCACTGGAAAGAAAAAGGTGCATATGATGAAGATTTAGATGAGTACACAATGGTTACTAAACATGAGTACAAAGAGTATAAATACGACTTTATCCATGTTACTCCTCCAATGAAAGCTCCTGATGAAGTTGCAAAATCTGCGGTAGGTTCAGGACAAGGCTGGGTACCTGTTGAAAAAGAGACTCTACAACATGTTAAATACAAAAATGTATGGTCTTTAGGAGATGTTGCTGCTGTACCTATGGGTAAAACAGGTGGTTCTGCTCGTAAACAATATAGAGTACTAGTAGAAAATATGGTAGCTTCAATGGAAGGCAAACCATTGGCATCTAAATATGGCGGATATACTGTTTGTCCACTTATAACAGGTCTTGGAACTGTTATGCTAGCTGAATTTGACTGGAGTAAAAAACCGACTCCTTCATTCCCACTTGACCCAACTCAAGAGAGATGGATTTGGTGGTTATTAAAAGTTTACGCTCTTAAACCTATGACTATCTACGGTATGTTATCAGGTAAAGCGTAATTTTAACTCGCACTTAACCTCTGCCGCAAAGGATTTTTCTTTGCGGCTCTTCAAAATATGCTTTATATAAACATACAAAACGTTACACTTTTCCATAAACATTATATATTAATTTTATAATAAATATTATTTTTATTTTTTATAAGTTAAAATGCTACAAATTAAAAGGAGATACAATGAACAAAATTGTAAAAATTGCATTAGGTGCAGCTTTAATATTAAGTGTCGGTGCATCAACTGCAAGTGCAGACGCTAATAAAGGTCAAAAACTTTTTGCTAAGAAATTAAAAGATGCATGTGGTATGACTGGTGCTGCAATGGCTGGAAAACATACTCAAGGCGAGTGGGAAGATTTACATAAAAATGGCAAGCTTGCTCAAGAAATTAAAACTATTTGCCCATCAGTTAAAGATGACGATGTAGCAGATAAATATCTTGAACACTATTTTGATTTCTTTCACAAATTTGGAAGTGACAGCGGGAATGTTCCTGCTTGCTAATTAATTTTAGCTTCACTCTTTGCAAATGCAAGGAGTGAGTTTTTTATACTCACTTTATTATTTTACCCTCATTTTTTATTTACATTTTTAACTTTTTCTTATATTATTAACTCTACATCAAGTATAATGCCCCCTCAATAAAGAGACTTTAATTATAAAAAAGTCTAATCAAACAAGGAGTTACAATGAAAAAAGCTATATTTCTAGCTTCTGCAGTTATGTTGTTTTCACTATCGCTAAATGCCTTCACATTGGGTAAACTCGGTGATTTCAAATTTGAAAAAGTAAATCAAAATGTCTACGTCATGCATGGTCCTGAAAAAGAACCAAGCAAAGAGAATGAAGGTTTTATGAATAACCCCGCAGTTATAGAGAGCCAAAACGGACTTATCGTAATAGATCCGGGCGGAAATTATAAAGTAGGCAAAAAAATTCTCTTAGAGATTGAAAAAATAAGCAAAAAACCTATTATTGCCGTCTTTAATACACACAAGCATGGTGACCACTGGTTCGCAAATAAAAACATCAAAGAAAAATACCCTGAAGTACCAATCTATGCATTAACCTACATGATTGAGCAAGTTAAAGACAATGCAGCTGAGACTTGGTACGGCATCTTAGATAGACTCACGGGAAATCTAGAGGGAACGAAGCCGTTTACATTTCCGAGTCAAGGTATTGAAAATAAACAGACGGTTGTGGTTGACGGGCAAACATTTATCATGCGCCATTATGCAAAAGGGCATACCGACACTGATATACTCATCGAACACACAAACTCTAATACACTTTTTATCGGGGATAATCTTATAACAAACCGTTTTGGAGCGTTTGATGAGTCATCAAGTATTATTGAAAACATAAAAGTACTTGAAAAGATTAAAAATCAAGAAGACGGTTTTAAGAAATATGCACTCTATGTTCCGGGGCACGGACCTTCAAATAGTGAGATAAGCAAAATTATAGACCCTTTCTTGAACTATCTAAAAATTGTTTTAGCAGGTGCAAAAAAAGCATATGAAAATGATATGGCAAGCTATGAGATTAAACCTGAAGTACATGAACAGTTAAAAGCGTATCACTCATGGGATGCTTATGAGGGTCAAATGGGCAAACATTTGATGAAAGCTTACTCAGAAATAGAGATGCTCAACTTCTAAAACAACAGAGCCACATATCCGTGGCTCTTAAGCACTTTTTCTTACAAATTTCAGTTCAAATACTATATAATATTTTATGCCTAAAATATATCCATGCCAGAGAGCAAAATCAGATATTACCCAACTAAAAGTATTGAACAATTCTCTTGTTGCATACAGTACTAAATATCATGGAATCAAATTATTTGACTTTGATGAGTGCGAAATAAAAAAGAGTATTGCAAATATGTATCTTAATGCGGATGTGAACGCTTCTGCATTTAGTCCAAACTCTGAACTTTTTGCCTTTGTAAACAATCGAATAATTTACATCATCGAAATACAATCCAAAGAGATAATTCACACCATCGAAGTAAATGATGAAGATATTGAGATACTCAGTTTTGACCCATCTTCAAACTACATAATAGCAGGAAGCAAACGCGGAAGAGTACTCCAATACAAAACAAATCAGTCTTCGCTGCTCTCTAGACTCTGCTCTTTTCCCTACGACAGAAAAAGTATCACTAAAGAGAGTGAAAACTACGTAAGCTCTTTTGCCTTTTATGGCAACAGCTTTGCATGCAGCGGTTATGGCGGGGCTATCTATATTATTGACCTCTATACACAGACAAATAAAAGCATTATCACTTACAATAAAACCCGTATAAATGCTCTATGTTTTTTAAATGAACAAACGCTCATATGCGCTAAGGACAACGGCAAAGTCGACATTATTTCACTTCTTGATGAAAAGAGTCACAAAAGCATCGACACACCCATAGCATCAATTGACACCATCATCGTGATGCCTAATCCAAACTATATCATGGTAAGCGGTAATTCAAAAATCATAACCATAATTGACGTAAAAAATTACAAGATTACGCATAGCAAATATATCGCTCTTGATATGAGAATAAAATATGTGGATATCGTAAATAGTGATTCACTTGTTATCGCCCTTGAAAACAGTGAGATTCTACATGTAGAACTTCCGGGCATTACAAAACTAAAGTCGCTTATTGCTCATAACTCACTTAAGGAAGCTTTTGAACTCATCAGGAAAGAACCGATGCTTCAAGGTTCACATGAGCACAAAACAGTAGAAGAGAAGTTTGAAAAAAACTATGAAGATGCACTCAAAGCGTTGATAAACCAAAACAAAGCTCGTGCTATCGAGATTTTAAATCCATACAAAGATATAAAATCAAAAGAAAACAGAATAAAAGAACTCTTCAGCTCTTTTGAGAATTATCTTAGATTTCAAGCACTCTTTTTAGAAAAAAGATATGCCTTGGCATATGCCATGTGCTCCAAATATGAACCGTTAAAAAGTACACTGCAGTATAAAAAAATGGAACAGGTCTTCAGATTAGCCTTCTCTAACGCTCAAAGACATATACTGCAGAACAATATTGCAGGTGCTAGAGCTCTTCTTGGAGAATACAACACCGTAATGGCAAAAAAACCTCTTATAAAACTTTTACTTACTCAAAACAAAGAGTTTGTGGAGCTTTTAAAAGCAGTACAAAAAAAAGACTATAAAAGCATCAATAATCTTGTAGAGAAAAATGAACTCTTTAAACAGATACCAAATTATATAGCTCTAAATAAACAGATAGAAGAGACTCTTTTGGAGATAGAAACAGATATAAAAACCGCTAAAACCGATAAAGCAAAAGAACTTTTGCTTACTCTTAGAGAAATTCCGCATATAGCAAAAAAAGTTGAAGAACTCTATCAAAAAAATAAACACATGCTTTTACTTCTAAAGGTTTATGAAGATAATGATTTTAAGAGTTGTTATGAACTTTTGGATATCTACAAAGATTTGAGAGAGACAGAGCTTGTAGCGCTTCTTGAAAAACATTGGTTCAGTCTTATGCAAAAATGCGAAGAGTACGCGCTTGAGGGAAATATAAAAGATATCAGAAAAACACTCTCTCAGTTTCTCACTTTATCAAGCAGAAGCAATAAAATAGGAGATCTTCTACGAGTCAGTTTTCATGTAAGAATCGATATTTTAATGAGTAAAAATAATTTTAAAGGTGCAGAGGCTATCATCTACACCTATATAGATATATTCGGTATAGATAGTGAGATAAACCATATTATGAAAAAGTTTGAGAAAATAGCGTTAAAAAAACTCGCCATTACACAAATATATAATAGACCGACAAGAGATAGCTGGAGGCAAAGTGATATTATTATGAAGGATTCATAATTTTTAAAAGAGTTTCCACCGTGTCTTTAAACTCATTTTTATGCGCAGAGTTTTGGATTAAGAACTTCTCCATCTCACTTTTTTTACTTATTGCTTCATCCAAATCAGGGTCTCCGCCCTTTGTATACGCACCTATGCGGATTAACATCTAATTCTCTTTGAGGATGGTGTAAAGTCTTCTAAATTTCAAAACTGCCTTAAGATGTTCCTCTGAAATAATATCGTTAATTACCCTAGAAGCTGAATTTAATATATGAACGGGCGGATAGATTCCAAAGTCGGTAAGTTCACGAGAGAGAACTATATGTCCGTCTAAGATAGAGCGGGATTGATCGGCAATCGGGTCGCTCATATCATCACCCTCGATAAGAACCGTAAAAAAAGCGGTAATAGAGCCTTTACCATCCTCTTTTCCTGCACGCTCCATCAACTGAGGAAGAAGCGTCAAAGATGAAGGAGGATAACCTTTTGAAGTCGGCGGTTCGCCAAGAGCAAGCCCTATCTCTCTTTGAGCCATTGCAAATCTCGTCACGGAATCCATGATAAACAAAACATCAAGTCCTTGATCTTTAAAAAACTCTGCAACGCTCATAGCAGCAAATGCACCATACTTCCTCATCAAAGGAGAGTCATCCGAAGTAGCTACTATTATTACCGTGTTTTCTAAGTTTCCGCCGAGATTTTTTTCAATAAATTCAGGTACTTCCCTGCCCCTCTCACCTATAAGCGCCACTACTTTTATGGGTGCATCAGAACCTCTTACTATCATCCCCATAAGTGTTGATTTTCCTACACCGCTTCCTGCAAAGATACCGAGCTTTTGACCTTTTCCGCAAGTTAGGAGTCCATCGATACTCTTTACGCCTACACTAAAAATCTCATCTATCATGCCACGCTTCATGGCAGCTATCGGCGCTTTAATTATGGGCATAAGCTTAGAGCCGTTTACAGCTCCTTTGCCGTCAATAGGTCTCATAAACGGGTCTACAACACGCCCGAGTAAAGATGAACCGACAGGGATATTTAAACCCGTCTGGTCTAAAAAAACTCTATCCCCTGAACAAAACCCCTCCACAAAACTAAACGGAGTGATAAAAAAGGTTGAACCGTCAATCTCTGTAACCATTCCTATGGTCTCTTGAGCGGTGTCGTTTGAGATGATTTTTACTATATCGCTGATACTCACTTTTAGTCCGCGGGCAGTAATAACGGTTGCATTTATCTTAACCACTTCGCCAAAGGATACCGAGTACTTTTTATTTGAGATTTTATCTTTTAGTGAAGAAAAGGGCATTAAAAATCTCCTTGTTTCAAAACGAACCTAATAACGCGTGCCTGTAGGAGAGTTTATCAAAGAGAAAAACTCGCTTCTTGTTTTTTCATCTTTTTTAAACAGACCGCGCAGAGCCGAAGATGTCGTGGTAGAGTTTATTTTCTCAACTCCCCGCATCTCCATGCACATATGACGTGCCTGAATAACAACTGCTACACCTTTTGGCTGAATCTTATCCATAATAGCGTCTGCTATCTGTTCAGTAAGCTGTTCTTGTATCTGCATACGGCGCGCGAAAACGTTGACAACACGGGGAATTTTCGACAACCCAACAACTTTTCCATCGGGGATATACGCTACATGTACGCGCCCGATAATCGGCAGAAGATGATGTTCACATGTAGAGTAAAACTCTATATCTTTTAAGAGAACCATCTCATCGTTTGAGCTTGTAAACAACGCTGATTTTAATATCTCTCTTGGGTCTTCTTTATAGCCGCCGAAAATAAACTCATAAGCCTTTTTGACCCTTTGAGGAGTCTTTAAAAGCCCTTCCCTCTCAGGATTTTCTCCTACATGAAACATCATAGTCTTTACCGCATCTTCAAATGTTGTATCTTTCTTATCGGACAATGTCATACCTTTAAAGTTTTTATTACGATAGAGTATCAAGAAATAGCTGAGAAAATGATGTGATTAAGCACTTTGAGAATTTTACGTAAAAGTTTCTTTTTTACTTACATGTTATCTTCTTTCTTTAAGCTGCATTATATTTGTTATGCAGTTTTTTCAACAATTAACTAACGCTTTTGTATGTTATTTCTCTATATAACATTTAACACACACTATATACTTAAGAATAGTATATTTTTTTTCTAGTAAAATGAAGAAATAGTGTAATTTGTCGTATTTTTTAATAATTAACACACATTTAAAATCTTAGTTATTTTCGTTTTTTTAGGTTGATAGGTATATAATGCATTTGAATGAATAGTTAGTATATAAAAATGCAAAGGATTTTAATAGTGTTCAATTTATTTAAAAAACAAACATTCAAAGACATTCCAAATATTGATTTAGACCAATTAAAAAAAAGAACTAAAATAGTAGTAATAGACGATGAAGAAGATAGTTTCCCCGTTACATCAATTCAAAATTTTGGCTTTACAGTCTAATATTGGAATCAATTAGATGCCAATAAATTAAAAAGATTAGAGAACAAAGAATTTGACATTATAATATTGGATATTATTGGTATTGCTAATACAAATGAACTGGGTCAAATTAATGGTATTGATATTTTAAAAACTCTAAAAAATACAAATCCTAATCAAATTATAATTGCCTTTTCTGGAAGTACTTATGATATAAGCAAGGCAGAGTTTTGGAAATTAGCAGATGGGTTTATGAAAAAACCTATTGAACTCTTAAACACAAAAGAAAAATTAGAACAAATTATAAAAGACAATTTTTCAAATGAAAGGCTCATAAATGAATTACAAAGTTTAATGAAATTACAAATTGAAAATCAATCTGATTATAAAAAGATAGAAGACTATATTGTAAAAACTGTTAAAAAGCAGAATACCTTAAATTTAGGAAAACTAGTTGCATCTGGTATAACAGATACTTCAGGTGTATTAGCGATTGTAACAAGTTTAATTACAATTTATGAAAAGTACAATAATGATTGAATTACAAAATGAAATACTTGAATTGTCTCCATATCCTATTATTGATTTGCAAAAAAAATCACATAAAGGGTTTTTCGTAGAAGAGAATCCAATTTGTTTATTATGTGAAGATAAGGAATGTGCAAAAACTAAAAAAATACAAGATTTTTTTATAAAAAAATGTTCCCATGAATTATTGTATTTTAAAATAACACTCAATAAAAAAGCTTACTTTGATGTATGGACTAACAAATAGCTATACTTCTTTACCTAGAAAAGATAATAAAAAATATGATAAAGAAAAAATATATTTTATGCATTTAGATGCAGCAAAAAAGTGGGTTCTAAAAACTAATAGAATACAAACTAAAATTGAAAATAATTTAGCTGAAGAAAAGACTAGCATAGAAAGTAGTAATTCTATCTTTATACATGATATAAAAAAAGTCTACTGAACTTTCGCACCTAATTCCAAGCAAAAAACCAATAAATAATACTGTTTTGTAGGAACTAGTGAGAGTGTTTCTTATCAAGCTTGACAAATAGTAA
>PPDH01000016.1 GCA_002899765.1 Sulfurimonas sp.
ACTAGTGTCAAGTACCATGGAGTATTTTATTACTATGCCCTACTTACAGTTGTTTTAGAAAGCATATCGATTAAAATTAGGTGCGAAAGCTCAGTTAACTTAAATTCAATAGGTAATCGTTTTTGCCTTCTTTCATTAATAGGCGTTAGATAACCGTTTTTTTCTTCACTAATAAGTATAGAATCTTTAAAAGTATAAAGCGTCGCATTTTCTGTAAGATTATGTCTGATATAAAGATATAGTTGTGAGTTTTCAGTATCTTTAAGATAAGAGATATCAAAAGCAAACCAGTGTGTAGAAGATTGGAATCCAAAGCTTGTCGCAGCTTTTGGAAGCGGCTTAAACTTTCCCTCTTCATATATTTTAAAAACATCTTGGGCATACATGTCACTAGATTCCCTAAAGTGTGAGGCACCATATAAAACGATGCTTTTGTCTAAAACTTCTACGCTCTCATACGCAAAAAGAGATTGCATAAAAAGTAAAAAAGTAAAAATTATCTTCATCTCTTCTCCATTTTTAGATTGCTTCGCTTCGCTCGCAATGACTTTATTATCTCTCGCAATGACATTATTATTCTATCTCGCAGTGAGTTTTTCTCTCTTGCTATAGCCGTCATTGCGAGGAGAAACGACGAAGCAACAAAACTACTCAACGGTTTTGAGTCTCCAGCCACTTCCCTTTACAGAAACAATGACATCTATACCGATTTTTTTTCTCAGACGACTGAGCAAATTTTTTAAAGCCGACTCTGTTACATCTTCCATTTCCCAAATGGTTGCAACTATTTCCTGTTTTGTGAGGGTTTTATCAGGATTTTGCATAAAAAGTTTTAACATTGAGCGCTCCCTTTTTCCCAAATCTATCTTTGCAGAGTCTTTATAAAGTTCTTCAGTTAAAACATTATAAACAATATTTTTAGAAAATTGATAGAAGCTTTTAAAAGGTATTTTTGCTTTAAAAACTCTTGTAAATGTTTCGAGTAAAGTTTTAAGCTCTACAGGTTTTACGATATACCCGTCTATCCCGCAATTTGCCGCCTCTAAAACTATTTTTTGATCAGAAAAAGAGGAGATTAGAACTATTGGCAGCGTGTTGCCTTTTGCTCTGATTTTCTGGGTTAATACAAGTCCGTCCATAACCGGCATTTTAATATCGCAAAGTACGATATCTATCTTCTCCTCACTCAAAATGCCCAATGCCTCTAAGCCATTTGAAGTAGTAAAAACGGTGAAAAAAAATATTTTTAAAAGATCGGATGTCTGTTCTCTGAGTATTGTTTCATCTTCTACCAAAAGGATAGAAAGTGTTTTAAAGAGTTGCAAATTATAAGACAAATTATATTCCATATTTATTTATGTTTGAAAGACTGAAAGTATAGCATAGCAAAAGTCCCTTAACAGTCCCGTAATATGCCATAAAACAAAACTTTTTAGGGACTAGCTTTTTGTTACAGTTATGTAATTATAAAAATTGTAAACAATAAGGAAAAACAATGAGTGATGTAAAAAATGTAATATTTGTCCTAAATAATCTTTCTGATTATGAAAAGCTGACTTCATCCAATGAAGGCTCTCAAACTTATGTGTTAGATGCCAGCAAAGATGTTCTCTCACAAATGGCAGACATTTTAAAAGATTATAGCAATCTTGATGCAATCCATCTTTTTTCACACGGTTCTGATGGTTCTTTAGACCTCGGTTCCACGAGCCTAAACAGTTACACTCTGGCGGAGAATGCAAGCGTACTTTCAAGCATAGGTGCGTCACTTAGCGAAGATGGCGACATGTTACTCTATGGATGTAATGTTGCGCAGGGACAAACAGGTGTCGAGTTTATCAACAAACTCGCGCAAGCGACAGCTGCGGATATCGCCGCATCGGATGATTTAACAGGCTCAAGTGCGCTTGGTGGGGACTGGGTGTTGGAATCTGCCAGCGGGACAATAGAAGCTCCTGTGATGAATCTACTTGCTTATACAGGCATATTGGCAGACCCGTATGTCATGAACGATACAATTGATGAGGGTACGGATATATCAAATCCAGAAGGAAGTTCAACCCAAGGTTCGGGAATGGAAACGAGTGCAAAATTTACCGTAACTTCCAATAATACAGGCGGGAGTCTATATGTCAACGGCAATCAGGTCAGCGGGAGTTATACGGTCACTGGATACGATGGTTCAAGCCATATTGATTATGAAATCCGTGGGCTTTCAGGAACTTCTGCAGGTAGTTATTCATTAGCGTTCGATATTGATTACGATAATGACGGAAGTGTAGAGTGGAACGATACCATCAATCTTACCGTTAATGCCGCTGTTCCCCCTAATACAGCTCCAACAGCTTCAAACGGAGCACTTTACGTTAATGAGGGACAGACGAATAGTATTAGTCTTTATGATTTGGTCAATGATGCTGAAACTGCTGATAGCGGATTGACTTATTCAGGAACTGGGGTATCGGGCAGTAACATGTCATATACCGCAAGCACAAATGCTTCGTTAAAAGGTCAAGTTAATGTCACATCTCAAGGTTATACAGTACAAGATCCGGAAGGATTAACAGCCAGTGGAAGCGTATCTGTTTATGTTACTTATGCAGATGACCCGACTGTTTGGAATTCAAGACCGACTGATGTTACTTGGAACGCTAGCGGAGGACAAAGTGCTAACTGGGCAAGTGGTGCAAGCGATCCTGATGATGGTGTGAACTATTATTATGACAGCGGAAAAGCTACTTGGATGAGCGGTACAACTACCATAACAGGAAATCCTGGTGTATCAGATAGCGGAAACACATACACTATCAATACTCATGCAAGCGGTAGTACTACAGTTAACGATTCATTTGACATAGTTGTCTCAGGTGGAGATGCACTAAATGATGCACCGACAAGCGCAAATAATTCAAAATCTGTTTCTGAATATGTGACACTTACCTTTGCAAGTGGAGATTTTAGCTTTAGCGATGCTGATAGCGGAACTCTTTACAATACGCTAGAGCATGTAAAAATAGTAAGCCTTACTTCTAATGGGACATTAAAATTAAGTGATGTAGATGTACATGTAGATGATACAATCGCAACTGCTGATTTAGGAAATCTTACATTTGAGCCGACTGCAGACTACAACGGAGGAGATAGTTTTACATTTGCCGTAAGTGATGGACTGGCTTACTCTTCAACACAAACTATGTCAATTACTGTAAATCCTATAAATGATGCTCCGGTTCTAGCAGGTATCGGTGCTGACATGTCAATGATAACTGAAAATGAGACAGCAAATGTAGGTCAATTAGTCTCAACGATTTTAGCGACTCAAACAGATCCTGATGATCCAATAGGCAGTGATACACATGGCACAAACAACGGCTTGCTTCAAGGTATCGCCATTTACGGCACAACTGTTAACGGTCCTGCATCAGATGGCGGTCACTGGGAGTATAAAGTTGGTGCAGGAAGTTGGACTGCTATAGGAACGGTTAGTGACACAACGGCTTTACTTCTTAAAAGCGATGACTATATTCGTTTTGTTCCCGATGCTAAAAATGGTCAAACGGCTAGTTTCGACTACTACGCTTGGGATCAGTCAGCAGGAACAACGGCGGGAACTAAAGTCAATGTAGCCACACGAGGAGATACGACACCGTATTCTACGGCAAGTGACACGACCTCTATCGTTGTGGATGATGTCAATGATGCTCCGACAATTGCTACACCTGTAGCGCAAAATGTTTATGAAGATAATGCACTTACGATAACGACTCTCTCATTTGATGATGTGGATATCAACCATTTAAATAGAGATGACAGCCTGACAACAAACGATGTTGTTGAAGTTACTTTATCGGTAGCGCACGGAGTATTAACGCTAAACGATCCTGTTACTAATAATATCACTATCTCTTCGGGTACAAACGGCAGTTCTGCAACCCTAACATTTCAAGGAACACTTACCGATGTCAACGCAGCCGTAAACGGTCTTATTTATACACCTGACCTTAACTATAACCGTTATATCGGCGATACTGATGCAAATGATGTTTTAAATATCTCTATTTCAGATTTAGAAAATGTTGAGGGAATTGGAGATGCAGGGAATGCAGCACTTACAGCAACAAGCAGTGTAAATATCACGGTAAACCCAGTAAATGATGCACCCGTACTTGAAAACGCAGGTACAAGTGCACCGATTCTTACAACCATTGATGAAAATGTAGGGAATGATAATGGCTCTGATGACAACGATGGTAATGCCGCATCCATCAACGACGGAGACGATGATGCAACAGCAAATGCAAACAACAACGGTAACCTCATAAGTGACCTTATCCGTGGAGTTGATGGTACAACAGATGCAACAGGTGTCACAGATAAAAGTTTTGCTTCGGATGTGGACTATTTTACAGGCGGAACTACCAACGGAAATCCAAATGAAGCACAAGACCATGGTGTGGCGATTTATAACTTAAGTAATGATGGTCCAGCAGACGGTGGAACATGGCAGTTTTCTACAAATAGCGGAACTACATGGACAAATATTAATACGACTTCAGTTAATTGCGGCGATACCGCATTGCTCCTTGCTTCAACCGATAAAATCCGTTTTGTACCAGATACAGACAATGGTGCAACAGCAACGGTTAGTTACTACTTATGGGATGGACTTGTCGGAAACAGCACAGGGCAGCACGGTACCTATGTCGATGTAAGTTCAAGAGGAGGCATAACAAACTACTCAACTGCCGGCGATATTGCAAGCATCGTTATTCTCGATGTAAACGATAATCCAGTATTAGACTTAGATGGAAGTGATGCGAGTAGTGTAAGTACAAGTTTTACCACTACTTTCTTACCAAGAGGTAATGAAGTTATGGTTGTAGATACAGATATGACTATAACCGATGTTGACCACGATGCAACTACTGCAGATACCATTACACAAGCAACAGTGAGTATCACAGGTGGTGCACTTGATAATCTCTCGGGTACTATTTACGAAACCCTGAGTGCAAAAGCCTCTCAGGGCGGTGCTATTATCTCTACTTATGTAGGAAGTTTAGGAGCCATCACTTTTAGTGGTAACGGCAGTACTACAGTTACATTAAACGGTGTTGGAACTTGGGCAGATTATGAAGCAGCACTCAAACATGTTTTTTATATCAATGCCAATCCAGACCCGATTGTACATGACCGTACCATAACAGTGGTAGTCAAAGATGGCGGAGATACAACTGCAACAGACGATAAACTCGACTCAAACATTGCGACAACGACAATCCACATGCCGTGGGCACCGGTTATTGATCTTGATGGTACGATGAGTTCAGGACGAGCTTATGCAACAAGTTTTACCGAAGGTGGAGCGGGAACGGATGTGGCGTATGATAATGCAACTGTTACCGACCAAGATGGAAATATCAAGTCATTGACATTAACACTCACAAATCCGACGGATGATAGTGCAGGAAATCTTGAAAAATTACATATAGATGCCTCTTTTATAACAACACTAAGCGGTCTCGGCATTACAACGACCAATAATGATTCGCACGCCATTACTTTTACCGGAAATACAGATACTACCTATTTTAACCTTGCTCTCCGTAATGTTCAATATATTAACACCTCAGAAAACCCAAGCATTACTCCGAGAATTGTCACGGTTTCGGCAATTGACCAAAATGACAATCCAAGTGTAAGTGCAAACACCACAATAAATGTTATCCCCGTCAATGATGCACCCGTACTTTTAGGCGATTATGCCTCTACACTTTATGAGGGAGCACTATATACTCTAACAACAGCTGATTTATCAGGAAGTGATGTTGATGATTCTGATGCAACATTAGAGTATTTGGTAACTACTGCTACCGCAAATGGAACTCTCTTTCGAGATACAAATGGAAATGGAGAGGTCGATAGTGCTGAGGCATTGGGACTCAATGCAACATTTACTAAAGCGCAGATTGATGCAGGACTTATAAAATACCGTCATAATGGTGGCGAGAGTGCTAGTGATACATTTAACTTTACTCTAAGAGATGGACAAGAAGATGCAGCAGTTATGCCAACAGGTACATTTACTTTTACAATCGATGCTATCAACGACGCTCCAACACTAAGTGCGACTGTAAGTGACCCAACATTTACAGAAGATGGTGCGGCTGTAACACTATTTAGTGGTACTGCAATTAGCGGTGTAGATACTAGAGCAACAGATACAATTTCATCTTTAACATTTACTGTAACAAATGTACAAGATACAGATGAAAGCTTAACGATAGATGGGACTACATTTGTATTGGCTGACAATGCAACAGGTACAACTACAGATAATAGTATGATTTATTTAGTAAGCATGTCAGGCTCAACAGCAACTGTAACCTTAACAAAAGTAGGTGGAATTGCAACAGCTGATGCACAAACTCTAGTAGATACTATCACATACAGCAACAGTGATGATAGCCCAACGATTACAGATAATAGAGTTGTAACACTTACAGAGATTAAAGATAATGGCGGCTCTCTTAATGGGGGAAATGACACAACTGCTCTTGATATCTCTTCAACTATAACTCTCGCCGCTGTAAATGATACACCAACTGGACTTCCAACTATCACGGGAACTATAGCTCAAGGTCAAGTTCTTACTGCAAACACAGGAGCTATAGCTGATGCTGATGGTTTAGGAGTATTTTCTTATGTGTGGCAAAGTAGCTCAGATAATACAACTTGGGATGATATAACAAGTGCAACACAAAGTACATATACTCTAAGTAGCTCTGAGATAGGTAAATATGTTCGTGTGGTTGTAAGCTATACAGATGGTGGAGGAACTTTAGAAACACTTACAAGTGACAATGCGGGAACTGATGGAACTCATTTAACCGGGCAAACTGTTGGTGACACAAACGATGCACCAACACTTACAGCAACCGGAACAAATCCAACTGCACTTGATGGAGCGGCTGCTTTATTTTCAACTACAGCAGTTGATACCATTGAAGCAGGTCAAACTATTACAGGCTTAACACTTACTATCTCTGGTTTAGCTGATGGAGCGAATGAGAAGTTAAAAATTGATGGAGAAGATATAGCACTAACAGATGGAGCAACAGCTATTACAGCAACTAACTCTGTTACATATAGTATCTCTATCACTGGTTCAACCGCAACTGTTACACTTACACATGCAGGACTTACTTCGGTAGAGACACAAGATTTAGTTGATGCTCTTTCTTATGTAAATAGTGCAGATGCACCATCAACCGGTTCTCGTGTAGTGACACTCACAGGTGTAACTGATACTGATGGCTCTGACCCAGCGACTTCAACACTCTCAATCTCATCTACCGTTGCAATCAGTGCTGCTGCAAACACAGCTCCAACGGTAGCTACAAATACAGGATTTACTCAAGATGAGGGGAGTGTTCATACTATCTTAGCCTCAGAGTTAGCAGTAACGGACACACAACAAGCTAATGAGAGTTTAACATTTACAATCGGTAATGCACCAAGCAATGGAACACTTTTTAAAGATGTTGATGGCAATGGTGTTGTAAATAGCGGTGAAGCTCTTACAAATGGTGCAACATTTACTCAAGCAGAGATTACAGCTGGAAAAATAAAATTTGCTCATGATGGTAGTGAGACTACAACTGATAATTTTACATTTACTGTAAGCGATGGGACACTCTCAAGTGCTGAGACTACAACAGCAATAACTATCACTCCTGTAAATGATGCTCCAACATTAAGCGCAACAGCACAAAATCCAACTGCACTTGATGGCACAGCTTCACTTTTTAGTGCAAGTAGTGCAAGTACAGTTGATGCAGGGCAACTTGTTACACAGCTTGTTGTGAAAATTAGTGGTATAGCTGATGCGGGTAATGAAAAACTAAAAATTGATGGTGAAGATATAGTTTTAACAGATGCTACTAGTGGTACTACTGCAACAAATTCTATAGGATATAGCATATCTGTAAATGCAGGAACAGCAACTGTAACACTTACAAATGCAGGATTGAGTGAAGTAGATACAAATACTCTTATTGATTCTATATCTTATATCAATGATGCTGGTACTCCTACAAATGGACTGCGTGTAGTTACACTAAGTGGAATTACAGATGATGGAGCAGATAACAACGTAAGTACTACTTCAATTAGTTCAAATGTAAATATCACTACAGGAAACGGGGCTGGAACTGTCAATACAGCACCAACTGTAGCAACTAACACAGGAGTTACATTAGATGAGGGAACTGTTCATACTATAGCAGTTGGTGAACTAGCAGCAACAGATACTGAACATGATGATGAAAGTTTAACTTACACAATAGGTGCTACAGTTCCACAAAATGGAACTCTTTTTAAAGATGTTAATGGCAATGGAGTTGCAAATAGTGGTGAAGCACTCACTACAGGTTCAATTTTTACTCAAGCAGATATTACAGCAGGAAAAATAAAATATGCACATGATGGTGGTGAAACTATAGCTGATAGTTTTACATTTACTGTAAGTGATGGTTTGGATGCAACTGTTGAGACAACAACAGATATAACAATCACGCCGATAAATGATGCACCTCTTCTTAGTGCAACAGGAACTGCACTTACAATTGTAGATGGTTCAACTCCGCTTTTTAGTGCCGCATCAGTTGATGCTATTGAGGTTGGAGATACTATTAAAGAGCTGGTTTTAACAGTATCTGGATTAAAAGATGGTGCAGGTGAAAAATTAACAGTTAATGGTTCAGATATTATTTTAACAAATACTACAAGTGGAGTAGCATCTGGCTCAGTTTTTTATAGCGTTGCCGTTACAGGTACAACAGCAACTGTAACGCTTTCTCACTTTGGTCTTACTGAGCTACAAACAAAAACACTTATAGAGTCAATATCATATAAAGATACAGCCTCTGTACCAAGTAATGGAGTAAGAGCTATCACTATTACAAGTATCAAAGATAGTGGTGCTACAAATCACACAACAACTACAGCTATAAGTTCAAGTGTTGATGTTGGCTCAAGCGTCTCTAATACTGTTCCAACAGTAACTCAAAACGCTTTTAGTGCAAATGAGGGAAGTGTTCATACAGTTCTTACAGGTGAATTAGCAGCAACAGATACACAACAAGCAAACTCTAGTATAACCTTTACAGTTGGAGCTACAGTTCCGACACAAGGTACACTTTTTAAAGATACTAATAACAACAACATTGTAGATACAGGTGAAGAGCTAGTAGAAGCAGATACATTTACACAACTTGATATCACAAATGGAAAAATTAAATATCTTCATGATGGAAATGAAACAGGTGCAGCTGATAGCTTTACTTTTACTGTAAGTGATAGCATAGATTTCTCAGCTGAATCTACAACAACTATAACAGTTACTCCAAATAATGATGCACCAACTCTAAGTGCAACTGCACTAAGTCCTACATATACAGAAAATGGTGCCTCTGTAACACTTTTTGATGCAACTGCTATAGATACAATTGAGGCAGATAATATTGCAAGTATCACTTTAACTATCTCAGGATTATTAGATGGCTCTAATGAGAAGTTAACAGTCGATGGAACAACATTTTTTCTTACAAATACTACAAGTGGAAATAGTGTGACTAATACAGTTGCATACTCTGTAACTATTTCTGGCTCAACAGCAACTGTAACATTAACTAAAACAGATACTACAGCTAATTGGCTGACATATATAGATTCTATAGAGTATAGCAACACAAGCGATACACCACGCACAACTAACAGAATAGCCACACTGACACAAATAAAAGATGATGGTGGAAGTGTAAATGAAGGTCATGACGCAACTGTACTTTCTCTTAGTTCAACGATAATTGTAGTTGCACAAAACGATGCACCGACACTTTCAACGGCGGGATTTAGTGTTGCTGAAGGTGGCTCATATACCCTGACAACAACGCAGGTTACAGGAAGCGATGTGGATAATACAACGGCAACACTAAGCTATGTTCTCTCTACTGCTCCTACACAGGGCACTCTATATATCGATGCAAACGGTAATGCACAAGTTGATAGCGGCGAGGAGTTGGCAGACAATGGAGTATTTACTCAAGTACAGCTTACAAGTGGTAAAGTGCGTTACCAACATGACGGAAGTGAGCTAAATGATACTTTTAGCATAGAAGCAAAAGATAGCGGTGCAAAGTTATCAGCTACACAAAGTGTAGCAGTAACACGAACACCTGTAAATGATGCACCTACGATTTCTAATCTAAACGCAGATGCTCTTTCTTATCCTGCAGCATCTGTAGCAGTAGTTATTGATGTAGACAATAATGCAGCTGTTACAGACCCAGATTCTAGTGATTTTAATGGTGGTGTTTTAACGGTCAGTATTTCTCTTAACAACGACGCAGCACATGATACGCTAAGCATTAAAAATATTGGAACTGGTGCAGGAGAAATCAGCATAAGCAGTGCGAATGTAAGCTATGGCGGAACACTCATCGGAACTTATACAGGCGGAAGCGGAGCTAATAATCTTGCCGTTACACTTAACAGTAGTGCAACAGAGATGGCGGTTAGTGCTTTAGTCAAAGCAATAGAGTTTACTAATGATCAAACAAATCCGACAAATGCTTCACGCAATATTACTTTTACTCTCACTGACGGCGATGGCGGACTGTCTCAATCTTCTGTTGTTAATGTGAGTATTCAAGCAAATAATGCACCGAGTTTTTTAAGTACAACCGGATTTTATATCGTTGAAAATACTACAAATGTTACAACGGTACATGCAAGTGATCCAAATACACCGCCAAGCCCTATCACATATAGTATCAATGGCGGAGCCGATAGTTCAAAATTTGCAATCGACGGTGTCAGTGGAGCATTGACATTTATAACGGCACCTGATTATGAAAATCCGACCGATACAGGGACAGATAATATTTATGATGTTACCGTACGAGCAACAAATGCGCAAAGTGCCTACAGTGAACTAACTATGGCGGTTAATATTGTTGATGTTGAGAATGAAAGTTCCGGCGGTGGCTCAGGCAGTGGGAGTTCAAGTGACACCGCGGGACCTGTATTTGGATTTGCAACTGTTACTGGAACAACCATGACGGTTCAATATACAGATGTAAGCAATCTTGATGCAACAAATGTACCTGCAAATAGTGCATACACCGTTTTAGTTAATGGTAGTGCAAATAGTATTACAAACACTGTTGTAAATGCAACAGCCAAAACAGTAACACTTACCCTTGCAAACGCCATTACTTATGTACAAACTGTAACCCTTGCCTATATGGACCCAACTGCGGGGGATGATACCGCTGCGCTACAGGATGAAAGCGGTAATGATTCGGCAACACTAGTTGCAACGGCAGTAACAAACCTAATGACTGCACCAGCAAGTTCAGGCGGTGGTGGCAGTTCAGGCGGTGGAAGCAGTACATGTAGTGGTGGAACAACTACTACAACTACGGTTGACGGTGTAACCGTTCAAAGTACTACTACGACCAATACAAGTGTAAATATTGTAGAACAGGTTATTATTGAGCCAGTTAGCAATACTAGAGTTAATGAGACCGGTCCTATTACAACAGCAGAAATTCCACTATTATGGGGAGAAAGCTCTCGTACAGCGGAGGCAACAACAGTAAGCCTTCCTGTAGGAGTAGGATTGACGGCACCAGGTTCACGAGCGCCTATTGCAAATCATACTATAGCTGATTCAATCAATGATTTAATTACTTTAATTAACGAAACGACTCCAACATCCGATTCAAGTAAAAGTAATATGCTTGGTGGAGGTTCAACATTTTTAAATAAATTGAATAATGTAACAGATAATTTAGTTATTAACAAAATTACATTAAATCACTCTGGTACAAGCACCCCTAGTGAGCCAATTACATTTAATGGAACAACAAATACTGTTAACACGACATCAGGAGACTTGCCTCCTGTAGAAGCATTAGTTATCGATGCACAAGAACTACCATCAAATACGCTAATTAACCTTAATAACATCGAGTTTGCTACTATTATTGGAGAAAACATTATTCTTCGTGGCGGTGAAGGTAAAAATACCATCTTTACCGGAGACGGACATCAAAACATTATGCTAGGTGCGGATGATGATGAACTGCATGCAGGAGGAGGAGACGATACGGTAGGCTCTGAAGGCGGAG
Organism: Sulfurimonas sp.; assembly: GCA_002899765.1. Lineage (GTDB taxonomy): Bacteria > Campylobacterota > Campylobacteria > Campylobacterales > Sulfurimonadaceae > Sulfurimonas. The sequence continues at coordinate 12,198 of PPDH01000016.1, forward strand.
ATGATTTGATTTTTGGCGAAGCAGGAAATGATACTGTATTCGGCGGAGAAGGCAATGACTTGCTTCACGGCGGTAGCGGTATGGATGTTGCGACATACAGCGGCAATATGGCTGATTATATTATCACGAGAGACGAAGGTAAAACTTATGTAGCTCTTGCATCTAATCCAAGTGAAGTAGATACGCTAATCAATGCAGAAAACATAGAATTTGCTGACAATACTTATGCAGTTGAGACTACAACAATTCATGAAAAAATAGCTACTTTATATATGCAGATGCTAGATCGCCAAGCAGAGATAGACGGTTTCCAATACTGGGTAAAAGATACAGCCAGTTTAGGAAATATAGCATTAGGTTTTATAACATCCCAAGAGTATAAGACAAACAACGGAGTTAACTGGGAAACATTGGATGTATCAGGAAAAGTGGAACAATTTTACGAAGCTATTTTAGGTCGCTCTTCTGATGCAGAAGGAAAGCAACATTGGCTAGACTTCATTGCTTCCGGTGCTACATTTGAACAAGTTGCACAAGGATTTGTAGATTCTATTGAGCTTAGTGGGATTTATCAAAGTAAAGAAGACTGGAATTTTTCATTATAAAAAAACGGTAGCATACTTGATTTTAAGTATGCTATTGCATTTTTACTTATCTTTAGAAATTGCGTCTAACACACCGTTTATAAATTTTGGCGACTGCTCCGTTCCAAATGCTTTTGTGATTTCAACCGCTTCGTTTATGACCACCGCAGAGTCAAGTTCTCCGTAAAGTATCTCATAAGTTGCAAGTCTAAGAGTCGCTCTCTCGATGGCTCCTAATCTCTCAAAGTCCCAATCTTTAAGATGTTTAACTATCGCCGCGTCAACCGGCTCTATGTTTTTCATAACACCCTCATAAAGAGTAAGTGCGAAATCTTTTTGCTTGTTGCGAATCTTCTTCTCTTCTAAAATCTCATCCGTATGCTCTGCAATGTTTCCGTTACCTAAATCAAATGCGTACAATAAGCTTACGACTGCCATTCTGGCTTGATGTCTAGTTGCCATAATTTACGCGCCTATCGCTTCATATAAATCAAGCATCTCGATAACTACCGTCATCGCTTCAAAACCTTTATTTCCTGCTTTTGTTCCTGCTCTCTCGATAGCCTGCTCGATTGTGTCAGTTGTCAAAAGCCCGAATGATACAGGTTTTTGATACTTTAAGCTCATAGTAGCTATACCTTTTGTAGCTTCCGCAGAAACATAGTCAAAGTGAGGAGTTGCTCCGCGGATAACAGCGCCCAAAGCACAGATTGCGTCATATTTTTTGCTAGCTAAAAGCTGGTCAACTATCATTGGAAGCTCAAATGCTCCGGGAACCAAAACATGTGTCAAATAAACATCGTCTCCGCCGTGACGTGCAAATGCATCTTTAGCACCTTCTACAAGTCTGTCAACAATGAAGTGATTCCATCTCGTACTTACTATAGCAATTTTCTTGCCGTTTACTACTTTTAATTTGCCTTCGATTAAGTTCATTCTATATCTCCCGTATTTTTTTAATTTTATTTATTAGAGCTTCCAACTCTTCTAGTTTTATCATATTTGGTCCGTCACTAAGTGCGATGCTTGGGTCAAAGTGCGGCTCAAAAAAGAAACCGTCCACGCCGACTGCTGCTGCCGCACTTGCCAAGTATGGCACCATCGTTCTGTATCCGCCTGTTTTTCCGCCGAGTGCACCCGGAGCTTGAACGGAGTGAGTCGCATCAAAAATAGTCGGTGCGAACTCTCTCATAATCACAAGCGAGCGCATATCTACGACAATGTTTCCGTAGCCAAAAGAGCTTCCTCTCTCACACAGATAAACTCCGTGTTTTTTAGAAGCCTCATAGCTCACCTCATCACAGCCGCGGGTTTTAAGCACTTTTGCTACAGAGTATTTCATATCGGGCGGGTTTATAAACTGCCCTTTTTTGATATTTACCTCTTTTGTAGTTTTTGCACATGCGACCAACAGATCTGTTTGGCGGCACAAAAATGCGGGGATTTGAAGCATATCGACAACTTCGGCAACTTGAGCCACTTGATGCGACTCATGCACGTCTGTTACAACTTTATAACCAAAATCATTTTTGACTTTTTCTAAAATCCTAAGCCCTTCTTCTATCCCCAAACCGCGAAAACTCTCAAACGATGTGCGATTTGCTTTATCAAAAGAGGATTTAAAATAGAAATCAATAGAACTGTCACTTTGATAAACCTCTAAAGCCTTAGCGATTTTAAAAATATTCTCTTCGCTCTCTATGACGCAAGGTCCGGCGAGTAATTTCATCTGTTTGCCTTTTGAAAAATAGGAAGTGATTATATCATAATGAGTTTAATGTAAAATCATTTTGCCTTTGCTACCATGATTCCTGCCGCTACGACAAGAACAATTCCACATGCAGTTACAAAGCTTGGAAGAGAGTCGCCGAGCATAACTCCGACTAAAATTGCAAAAATTATATTTGTATAGCTAACCGCTCCTACAATTCCCGCTTTTGTCTCGCCGTATGCTTTTGTCATGTAATATTGTGACATTGTTCCAAGCGCTCCGAGTCCGATGACATAAAACCAAACAACTCCTTTTGGCATAACAAATTTACCCATCATAAAATCTAACTCTTGCATGTAAAAATATTTTGAGAGAATAAAAAGCAACAACGGAACGATTGTTCCAACAAGCGTAAAGGAGAGAACTATCATCCTTGTGTCGTAGTAGTTTCTGAGTTCTCTTACCGATGTGTAAGCAAGAGCGGCTCCCACTCCGCTAAAAATCCCAAGCAAGTCATATTTGCTAAAACCGATTCCGCTTGGCTGTGCTATAAGAATAATACCTCCAAAACCTATAAATACTGCAACCCAGGAGCTTGCAGAGAGCTTTTCGTTTAAAAAAAGCCATGCAAATATTGCTGTAAAAATGGGTGCTGTTTTTGAGTATGTTACGGCGTCTCCGAGCGGAATATGGGCAATATTGTAAAAATATGCTAAAAGTGCCAAAAACCCCATAACTCCTCTAAAAAAAAGCAAAAGAGGTTTTCCGCCTTTGCTTGTCTTGGGAGTTTTATAGAGTGCGTAACCTATAAAGATAACGCCGAATATATTTCTAAAAAACACAACCTCAAGTGAACTCATGTGCTCTGAAGCAAGCTTTGCAAATGCTCCCATAATTGCGAACAAAAAGGATGCAAAGAGCATATATTTGACACCGTTATCTAATTCTTTTATAAGTTTCATAAATGAAAGTATACCAATCTTTTTCAATTGAAATGCGCTATAATCATCTACATAAGCAAAGGGGATTTTATGGTACTACGTGTCGTGGCTCTTTTTATATACCTGTTTTTAGCTTCCAATATTGCTGCGCAAGAAGATACAACAGGGCAGACATTTAACGAGTACGTAGACGAAAAACACAAAAATTTTTCAACATATGTTGTTAAAGTTTTTGATAACATAGACAAAAGTATCAGCCGCTGGGTTAAAGAGTCTGATGACAATGAAACAAACGAAGATGAAACCATAAGTGCGATTGATGAATTTTTTAAAAGTGAGAAATTTATTGAAGAGACAGAAAAAAGTTTTTTTCGTATCCGCCTCGGTTCTGAATTTCAATCAAAAAATTCAACTAAGTTTAATCAAAAAATAAGTGCGCAAATACCCTTAAGCAGAACTAAGAAAAGCTTTCAACTCTTTATTGACGATGCTGAAAAAAACTACTTTAGCAGTGCCGTTTCAGAAACGAGCAGCGATTCAAGCACTGAAGTCGGTGTTAATTATTTTGCACCTCTTTACAAAGGGATTAAATCAAAATACTCCATAGGAATAAAAAGCTTCTCGACCTATGTAAAAGCAAGATACTCCAAATATTTTAAAACTCAAGATTGGCTCCTGCAGCCGACACAGCAGTTTGTATACTCGACAAAGTATGATTTTAGCGAAGAGACAAATATATATCTAAACAAAACTCTGGATGAAAATTCTATTTTTAGAACAACGCTGCACCGTAAAACACGCTCTCATATAGATGGATTTGATTATGCTGTTGCTTTTGCTTACTATTTGACTCTCTCACAAAAAAAGGGTTTTAGCCTAACACAACAATTTTGGGGCAACTCAAAGTACACATGTGAAGCCGAACCCCAAAGATATAGTGGAATCAGCAGTTACTCTACTTTTGCCTCGTGGCGCCAAAATATTTTTCGTAAATGGATTTCATTTGAGATAAAATCCGGTGTAGATTTTCATAGACAATACGAGTATGAGCCAAATTATATAGTTGAGTTTAATGTAGATTTTTATTTTGGGAATATTTAAATAGAAGTTGCAGTATAATTTCACATTATAATTAAATATATTTTTTGATATAAATATAAAATTTTAGGAGTTTTGGATGAAACTTGTTTTAGTGTTTTTTTTGCTTATAAGCTCTGTTTTTTCAAAAGACATTTCAACACGTTACAATGTTTACGTCACTCTGCTTGGCGATGTAGGATACGCAGATGTCACGCTCAAAGAACATGATGACAACTATGAAATAAAACTTATTGCCAATACGATAGGTGTCGCTGCAACGCTTTTAAAAGAGAGGGTTGAGACTTTTACCAGCAGAGGAAAAATAGTAAAAGGCAGATATATTCCTGATATTTTCATAGCAATTAAAGAAACAAGAAAAAAATCAAGAGTTCGAACTTACTACTTTAACCACGAAAAAAAAGAGGTAAAGTTCATAGAAGAAAATGCGAAACTGGTAAATGTGACAAAATTTGACCATAAAAATTTTGAAATCGTATCGGAGGAAGTTAAAAAAACTTCTGTTGAAGAGACTATCTTGGATGTTTACAAAGATAGCGATGTTTTGACTTCTTATCTAAATACTAAAACCACATGCAGCTCCGTAGAAAAGTTTTACAAGCTAATAGCATTTGGCGCACATGATTAAAAAAACGACATTACCGTATCTTGCTTGGAAGGTTCACAAAGAGAGTCGGCAATACTCAATCTTTCCGAGGAGACTCAAGATATATACAATCTACATGTAGAGCCGTTTGACAAAGATGATGATATCGTTGACGTGCTTATAGCATTTGATAATGACGGACTGCTAAAAGAAGCCTTTTTAGGCGAAGTATTTTGGATAGGCAAAGTCACTGCAAAAAGAGTCTACCACAAGATTAGCCGCAATTAGACAAAATTCAATCATCTATTAACTTCTATTTTATATAATTATGCAAATAATAAAGGGAAGTTATTGGAAATATAATTTTACTGGCTATTTTAGCCTCATTTTTTTACTGGATATTTAAAAGTTATTCAAGATATACCGCCTATTCACAAGAAGCATTTAAAAACTTTTCTATCTCAAAAGAGTCTCTACAGAGAAGTGAACTAGGTCTTTTTGTAGCACTTGTTGCGAAGGTTGCAAAGGCTGACGGCAAAGTTGATGCTCTTGAGGCTGAACTAATCGGGATTATGTTTGATGATATCTCGGCTCTTTTTCCACAGCCGCAAAAAACAAAAGATATACTCAAAGAGATTTTTAACGAGCATAAAAACAATGTACAAAATGCACAAGAAATTGCTCATGTCTTAGCCAAAGCGATTAAAAGAGATAGAGCAAAACAGCATCAGTTTATGGGATTTTTAATCCAGCTTGCTTTTGTAGATGGAGAAGTGAGCAAAAGCGAAGAGGAGATTTTAGCTTCTATTGCGCAAGCGTTGGAGTTTGACCCTAATGTTTATCATGCCATGTTTGATCAGTTTGAAAAAATGATGCATAACATCAAACCAAAAGCAAATATAAACGACGCTTATAAACTTCTAGGCGTAAATGAAAACGACAGCATGGATGTCATCAAAAAAGCGTATAGGAAACTAGTCAGAGAGTATCATCCCGACATTATAAAATCTCAAGGCAAAGACGATGCCTACATGCAAGAAGCGACCGCAAAAACGCAAGAGATAAATCAGGCTTATGAGATGATAAAAGCGCATAAGAAGCACTAAGAGATGATTAGAACCGTTTTTTTACTCTTGATATTTTCTATCTTTAACATGTGCGGTGCGCAAAATCTTGGCTCACTTTTTTTTAGCGGCAATTGCATCACATGTCATCATCCGACAAAAACAATCTCCGCCCCATCTGCAGCCGAGGTTCAAAGAAGATACAAAGAAGCATTTCAAAACAAAGAGGAATTTGTCTCCTACATGGCAACATGGGTAAAAAAACCTACACTTGAAGGCTCCTTGATGCATGATGCCGTCGAAAAACATGGGCTTATGCCAGAGCTTGCTTATGACGAAGATACGCTAAGAGTTATCGGTGAATATATTTACGAAAATAACTTTACAAAACACAAAACCGAGTACTAAAGGAAATCTCTCTCCCAAAAAAAATCAATCCAGTCATCTGCCTCATTTATCCAAAAATGAGGCTCATAAACAGATGTTTTTTTATAAAAAAGAGTGCATGAGGCAAACTCTATATCTTTATATTTTTCCTCCAAATACTCCATAACTGCCCTTAGCGTATCTCCGCTGTCTGCTATATCATCAACAACCAGCACTTTTTTTACGCCATCAAGCTGACATGTATCAAATATATTTAACATGTCGCGCTTAAGAGTTTTGTCATAAAGTTCTGTTCTTACGCTTTGAACCTGACGAATATCCAAACCTTCTGCTATAGCATGGGAGAGGGTAAGTCCTCCCCTTGCAACTGCCACTAAAGCCTCAAAATTTGAGCCTTTAACCCTGTCTATCAAAGAACGTGTATCGATTTTAAAATCTTCATAGCTATAATATTTCATGACGATATTATACAAATTTAACAATAATTACTGCTTTAATTAGTAAATGCTCTTTAAGATTAAAACTGATACAATGATTTTAGAAAAAAAAGGAGATCAAAAATGATCAAAACTGTTTCATATATTTTAGGAGCAGGCTTGTTATTATCCCTATTTGCTGGATGTAGCAAAGATGCCCAACCACAAAAGAGAAGTGTAGATTTTGCCTGCAAACAAGAAAATGTACTTGCTCCAAAGTGGACATGTATTCCTGAGATACAAGGCGCTTACGCAGGTGTCGGCATAGCTGAGAAAAGTACTGCAGGGATGGATCACATGAGAAGAGTGGCTATGGCTAACGGACGCTCGGACTTAGCACAGCAGATAGAGTCTCAAGTTAAAGATAAAATTACAATATATACGGGAACAACGGGAGTAAGTACATCCGAGACTGTTGACAAATCAATAGAAACCGTAACAAAACAAGTAGCAAAAGTTGATTTGGTCGGTTCAAAAGCAGTTGACATGTGGACTGCACCTTCGGGCGCTATATTTATGCTGGTGACCGTTTCCAAAGATTCTGCAAACAAACAGATAAAAAACAATTTAAATACAAGTTTTAAAAATGACCAAGCTCTTTGGCAGCAGTTTAAAGCTAAAAATGCACTCGAAGATTTAGAAAAAGAGTTTCCTACAAACTAAAGAGTATCTTCTTTACGCAGAGACGATTAAGTCTCTGCATCTCCATACAACAAATATGCAAGAGAGCAAGGTTTTTTTATAAACCTAAAATTACTCTTATATTTTGCTATAATTCCAAATAAACTACAAATTTAATCTTCTTCACTTAGGTAAAAATATGAAAAAAATCGCCATTATCGGTCGCCCAAATGTCGGCAAAAGTTCTCTTTTTAACAGACTGGTAAAAAAAAGAGACGCTATCACGTCGGATATAGCCGGAACAACAAGGGATGTCAAAAGACGAAGCGTCATGATTATGAATAAAGAGGCTCTGCTTTTAGATACAGGCGGGCTTGACCAAGGGTGCGAACTTTTTGACAAAATCAAAGAGAAATCACTCGAAGCTGCAAAAAAAGCCGACATTATCCTCTACATGGTAGACGGTAAAAGTATTCCTGAAGAGAAAGATAAAAAATTATTTTACGAACTTCAAACATTAGGCAAAGATGTGGCTTTAGTTGTCAACAAAATTGATAATGACAAACTTAAAGATAATCTTTGGGATTTTTATGAGTTTGGATGTGATGCGATTTTCGGTATATCGGTTGCACACAACAGAAGCGTAGTTCCCCTGCTTGAGTGGGTATATGACAAGATTCCCGATTCCGACATCGTAAAAGAAGAAGGCGAAGAAGAGGATGATGTAAATCTAGTCGATGAAGATGAGAGTGCGTTTGAGTTTGAAGAGCATAACGAAGAGGAAGAAGATGACGGCTTTTTCTATACCGATGAAGAGGAAGAGGAAGATTTTGAAGATGACTCCATCTTTGCGCAAAATGATAGAATCAAAGAGTTTGACGAAAATGATGTAAATCATATAAAAATCTCTATTATCGGGCGTACGAATGTCGGAAAAAGCTCTCTTTTAAATGCGCTGCTCGGCGAAGAGCGCTCAGTTGTAAGCTCTGTTGCAGGAACAACAATCGACCCGATTGACGAGAGTATCGAATACAAAGGCAAACAGCTTACTTTTGTCGATACTGCGGGATTAAGAAGACGCGGAAAGATTCTAGGGATTGAAAAATTTGCTCTTATGCGTACAAAAGAGATGCTTGAGAACTCAAATATGGCTCTTGTTGTTCTTGACGCAAGCGAGCCGTTTTTAGATTTAGATGAAAAAATTGCAGGTTTGGTTGATAGCAACCGTCTTGCATGTATCATTGTTTTAAACAAGTGGGATATCGCTTCAAGAGACGATTATGACAAAATTATTCAAGAGGTAAGAGACCGATTTAAGTTTCTAGCTTATGCGCCCATTATAACCCTCTCTGCAAAGTCACACAAAAGAGTCGATAAGCTTCATGATATGATTTTAGAGATAAATGACAACTACTCTCAACGCATAAAAACATCAGAACTTAATGAAGTTTTAGAAAAAGCGATGAGGAAACATCACCTTCCGTCTATGCATGGACAGATTATAAAAATATACTACGCAACGCAGTATGAGACAAGACCGCCAAAAATTGCCATTGTCATGAACAAACCGCGAGGACTTCACTTTACATACAGAAGATATTTGACAAATAAACTAAGAGAAGCTTTTAACTTTAGCGGAACACCTGTTCTCTTCAAAGCTAAAAAACGCGGGGAGAAGTAAAAGGAGTTTGTGACAACTGTCATTGCGAGGAACGAAGCAATCCACAAGCACTAGAGATTGCCGCGCTTCGCTCGCAATGACCGCAATGCGAATAGCTTGCTACAACACTCATTGTGAGAAACTTGCTACAAATTGTCATTGCGAGGAGCCTGCGACGAAGCAATCTGAACACTCAATCTTTCTAAAACGGTTTTATTATAACCATTGCTACAATAATCATAAGCAAAATTGTCGGAACTTCATTATAGGCACGGAAAAATTTACCGCTCTTTGTACACTCATCATTTAAAAACTTCACTCTAAAATATCCAAGCGAAAAGAAATATGCAATCAAAATAAGAACAAAAAATATCTTTGCATGCAGCCAGCCGTTACCCTTAAAACCAAATTCAAATGCAAGATAAAAACCGCTTAAAACAGTTGCCCACATAGCGGGAATACCGATATATTTGTAGATTTTCATCTCCATTATCTTTACTACTTTTACAAACCCTTCATTATCGGCATTTTCGGCATGATAAACAAAAAGACGCGGCATGTAAAAAAGTACGGCATACCACGAGATAAAAGATAGGATGTGAAACCAGACTATCCAGCTATACATGACTACTCTTCTACTACTTCCATCTCTTTAATAGAAGCCGCCTTGTGCGAAACTACCTTGTCATGAAGACGGCGAAGTGCCTTTGTAGCTCTCTCAATTGCCAAATCAATAGCCGCGTCCAAATCTTCATCACTCTGATTTATAACCACAGGCTGCGCATGCGCTATATGAACATCAAACTCTACGCTCACTCCTTTTTTTTCGCTTCCTATATTTACGTTTACTGTCGTAATATCAAGTGAATACTTCTTAAAAGCTTCAATAGCCGCTTCTATGTGCGCTCTTGTATTTGCTTGAAGCGTCACGTCTTTTGCATGAATTTGTACATTCATAATAAATCCTTTTGTTTGGCAGAGTGCCTATTTTAGCCAAATAGTAGCGAAATAAAGCTAAAAAATGTATAATGTCACAAATAAAATTTAGAAATTTTTGGAGTAAATACATGAGAGTTTTTACGGGAATTCAGCCATCGGGAGATTTACATATCTGGAATTATTTCGGCTCGATAAAACAGATGGTAGAGGCTCAAAATGAGAGTCAGACGTTTGCTTTTATAGCAAACTATCATGCCATGACAAGTGTGAGTGAAGGCAGACGTCTCAGCGAGCTTACAATGCAGTGTGCAACCGACTTTTTAGCTCTTGGCATTGACCCTCAAAAGTCGGTTTTCTGGGTTCAATCAGATGTAAAAGAGGTGCTTGAACTCTACTGGGTTTTATCCTCTTTTACGCCGATGGGCTTACTTGAGCGAGCGCACAGCTACAAAGATAAAACGGCAAAGGGAATCGCGGCAAACCACTCTCTTTTTTCATACCCTGTTTTAATGGCAGCGGATATTTTACTCTTTGGCTCAGAGGTTATTCCTGTGGGAAAAGACCAAATTCAACATGTAGAGATTGCCAGAGATATCGCTATCAAATTTAACAACCAATATGGAGATATCTTAACTATTCCCGAGTTTAGAGTTCAAGAAGAGGTACAAACCGTTCCCGGAATTGACGGACAAAAGATGTCAAAAAGCTATAAAAATGTAGTAAATATCTTCGGAGAAGAGAAATCTCAACTAAAAACAATCAAGAAAATAGTTACAGAGAATGTAGCGATGCAAGAGCCAAAAGAGTATGAAACATGCAATGTTTACAATATGGCAAAACTCTTCTTAGAAGGTGAAAACCTTATAGCACTTCAAGAGCGATACAAAAAAGGCGGCGAAGGGCATGGGCATTTTAAAGTATATTTAGCAGAAGTTATGTGGGAGTACTTTAGAGAGTATAGAGAAAAAAGAGAGTACTTTGAAGCACATCAAGATGAAGTCAGAGAGATTTTAAACACGGGTGCTGCCAAAGCAAGAGAGATTGCTCTTCCTACAATTGAAAAAATAAGAGAAGTTACGGGAATTAGATATTAAACTTCTTTGATATCTAGAGTTCTTCATCCTTGTCATTGTGAACTTCTTTCTTGTCATTGCGAGCGCAGCGCGTGCAATCTCCTTGTTCTTCAGACTGCCGCGTCACTTCGTTCCTCGCAGTGACTATGTCATCATTGCGAACTTCTTTCTTGTCATTGCGAGCGCAGCGCGGCAATCTCCCCGCCTTATTATCTGTGTTTATCGAGCCAGACCATAAGTCCTTTTTGCGCATGAAGTCTATTTTCTGCTTCATCAAAAACTATTTTAGAGTGTTTTTCAAAAAGCTCTTCACTTACTTCTAGTCCTCTATATGCCGGTAGACAGTGCAGAAATTTTGCATCCCTTTGGGCTAGAGACATCATCTCATCATCTACCATAAAACCTTCAAAAATTTTGACTCGCTTCTCTTTCTCATCCTCTTTCCCCATCGAAACCCAAGTGTCCGTTGTTACGACAGTTGCACCTTTTACCGCCTCTTTTGGGTCATTCATAATCTTTATGATTGCACCGCTCTCTTTAGCAAAATCAAGAGCCTCTTGCAATATTTTGGTATCTACTTCATACCCTTTTGGCGTCGCAACTCGCAGCTCAAAGCCGAGTTTTGCAGCGAGCATCATCCATGAGTGTGTCATGTTGTTTCCATCGCCTACATATGCTGCAACAAGATTTTCATGGGCATTGTATTCAACCAAAGTCATATAATCCGCTAAAAGCTGAACAGGATGATAAGAATCAGTCAATCCGTTTATAACAGGAACTTTTGAGTATGCGGCAAACTCTTCTATCTTGGAGTGCTCAAAAGTTCGTATCATAACCATGTCACACATGCTAGAAATTACGCGCGCCGTATCTTTTACCGGCTCACCGCGTCCTAAATGTATGTCACGGTTTGATAAGAAAAGCGCATGTCCGCCGAGTTGAAAAATCCCTGTTTCAAAGCTCACACGCGTTCTTGTAGAACTTTTTTCAAATACCATAGCAAGCGTTTGATTTTTAAGCTCTTGATTATAGATTTTTGATTTTAAATTTTTTTTGATAGAGAGACCAGTCTCAATTATCTCTAGAATCTCTTCTTTTGTAAAATCTTTAAGTGTTAAAAAATGTCTCAATAGTTTCCCCAAAATTTCAAATAAGCGCTAAGTTTATAATAATTTTCTTTAATGTTGCTTCTAAACATGTATATCAAGATTTCAAGAGAATACAAAAGGTTACTTTTGTAACATCTTTGCTACCTCTTTTGCATGGTATGAAATTATGATGTCCGCACCCGCTCTCTTGAAAGCAATCATAGTCTCCATAACAACTCTCTCATAGTCAATAAGCCCGTTCTTTCCTGCCATCTTAAGCATTGCATATTCACCGCTTACATTATAAACTGCCATTGGAAGAGAAGTGTTATCTTTTATCTCTCTGACGATATCAAGGTATGCAAGAGCAGGTTTTACCATCAAAATATCAGCACCCTGAAGTTCATCTGAGATACTCTCGGCAATAGCTTCTCTCCTGTTTGCAGGATCCATCTGGTACGATGCGCGGTCACCGAAACTCGGTGTTGACTCAGCTACATCGCGAAAAGGTCCATAGTATCCTGATGCAAATTTTGTAGAGTAGCTCATAATCGGCAGATTTTCATATCCTGCACCATCAAGAGCATCTCTTAGTGTGGTTATGATTCCATCCATCATGCCTGATGGTGCTATCATATCTGCACCTGCTTTTGCGTGAACGATAGCCTGTTGTGCGGAAATTTTAAGTGTTGCATCATTATTTACGGTTTGATGTTTTTCATCAATAATCCCGCAGTGTCCATGCTCCGTGTATTCACAAAAACACAAATCAGTTACGACAAACATATCTGGATGCGCCTCTTTTACGGCTCGGATTGCTTTAGCGATGATTCCATGTTCGCACAGAGAGTCTGAACCGATAGAGTCTTTTACATCCGGAATACCAAAGAGAATGATGGAGTAAAGCCCCAATTTCTTTATCTCGCCGCACTCTTTTAAAACCTCATCGATACTCATCTGAAAAACTCCAGGCATAGATGCAACCTCAGTTTTAATCCCCTCGCCCGAACGGACAAAAAGCGGATAGATAAAATCATTTACGCCGACGCTTGTTTCACGAACGAGCGAGCGAAGATGGGAGTTTAGGCGAGTTCTACGAAATCTTTGAAACATTGTTAAACCTTTTTAGCTATAATCTTGAAAAATATTTTACCTTTTTAAAGTTAAAGTTAGGACAATTTATTGAATATAGAGATTTCTGAGATAGCAAATTTACCTTCAAGATTTGGCGATTTTAAAGTCATAGTTTTTAAAGAGGGTTGCAAAGAGCATCTTGTAATTTTTAAAGAGAATTTAGATGAAATTCCCATTGTAAGAGTGCATTCAGAGTGTTTAACAGGCGATGCCATAGGCAGTTTAAAGTGTGACTGCAGGGATCAACTGGAACATGCACTAAAACTTGCATCCAAAACAAACGGAATGGTAATTTATCTGAGACAAGAAGGACGCAATATCGGTTTGCTCAACAAAATAAACGCGTATGCCCTTCAAGACATAGGACTTAACACAATCGAAGCAAACCATCAGCTTGGATTTGCAGCTGATGAGAGAACTTACGAGATTGTTGTGCGCGTTTTAAATCACTTCAACATAAGCAAAATAAAACTTCTTACAAACAACCCTAAAAAAATAGACTCGCTAAGCGGTATTGAGATTGTTGAGCGTATCCCTATCATTATGAAATCAAACCCGCACAACGAAGATTACTTAAATGTAAAAAAAGAAAAAATGGGTCATTTGCTTTAAAGGATATATTTTTGAACCTAAAAACTGCACTGCTTGAAGAGAAGTTTTCCCTGCCGGATGATTTTTTTCACAATATTCAAAAATATAAAGAACACCTTTTTAAATGGAATAAAGTACACAACCTAACGGGTGCAAAAGATGAAAAAACCGTGGATGAGTTTATCTACGATGCCATATTTACTATAAGCTTTTTGCCAAAATGTAAAAAGCTTCTCGATATCGGCACCGGAGCAGGATTCCCGGGTCTGATTCTTGCCATGGGACTTCCTGATACTGAAGTTACGCTTGTGGAACCTCTCGCAAAAAGAGCAAGTTTTTTACAGTTTATAAAGGCGGATTTGGGTCTTAAAAATGTTTGCGTAGTTAAAAAGCGGGTTGAAGAGATGCAGAGTGAAATCTTTGACCTTGTAACCTCCAGAGCCGTCACAGATACTGAGATGCTTTTAAAGTTGAGCGAGAATTTCCGCGATAAAAACTCAAAACTTCTTTTTTATAAAGGAGAGAGAGTGTATGATGAAGTATCGCAAGATATAAAACATAAAGTGATAAAAGCGAAAAACAGACACTACCTGCTCATCGGAGAAAATATATGATACTAAAAGTTTTACTGGTTGCAAGTGTTATAGCGCTTGTCTATTTTATATTTATAAAGAAAAAACCGACTCTTGAGAGTTCAAAAAAAGAGAAGAAAAAAGAAGAAATAAAAAGCAGTGATATGGTGGAGTGCAGCTCATGTAAGATTTATTGTGAGCTTGATGATGCGATTTTAAGCAACGGCAAATACTACTGCTCAAAAGAGTGCGCGGAGAAGGCAAGTTGATATTTTTTGGACATAGATTTTTAAAAAACGAAAACTTCTACCATATCTTTGATATAGACTCCATTCTCCATACTCCGCCCTCATCTACCATTTATATGGAGTTTGAAGAAAAAAACCTTGATATTATCACTCATGCTGCACTAAACTCAGTTAAAATCGCTCTACATGTAAAGAGTATCACAGAAATCCTTTACGCATCTTCTCTTGGCGCTTCATACATTATCATAGAAAAAGAACTTGCAAAAACTGCCCAAAACATAGCGGAAAACTACCTTTTTGACGCAAAAATATTAGCTCTGATAGAAGATGAAGATGAAATTGAGGAGCTTGCTCTTCTGGGAGTCGATGGAGTAATTTTTTCAAACGCAATTATAAAAATTGTATCTTAAGAAAAAATAATATAAAATGTTAATGTTTCGGTTAGTTATTACTAGCTAGAAAGGGGGCGGTTTATGAAAAATTTCTTAAATGATAAAGTTTTAAAAACCATCCCTGTTATATTTTTAATTATTGTTTTAATAAAAATTACGTACTCTTATTTTGAGATAAAAGAGAGAGAATACGATTTTGCAAAAAAAGAGGCAGAGGTTTTAAACAGTTATGCTATTGAAAATAGGATGTACTACCAAAATCTTTTCTTAAACGGCACACTAACCATAAATGAAAAAACACTCCCTGCTCTTCCCGCATTCAGCTCACACATCATATCGGAAAATTTTTCAAAAAATAACCCGCTCAGCATAACGGTTGCAACAGTCTCCGACCGTGCCAGAAACAGTAAAAATCAAGCAGATCTTGATGAGCTAAAAGTGATAGAGTTTTTCAAAAACAATTTAGATGAAAAAGAGTATTTTAGCAATGCAAATCCTGAGTTTTACCAATATGCAACGGTTTTAAAAGTTGAGAAGGTTTGTTTAAACTGCAATGGCAAAAAAGAGGAAGCTCCTTTTTTTATCCAAAGAAACTATCAAAATGCATATAATTATAAACTCGGAGAAGTCAGAGGAATTTTGAGCATACAGATTCCTTCAAAAAATCTAAACACTTATTTTTTCAAAAATTTTCTAAAATCCGTTTTTTATGACGCCATTCTTTTCTTGCTCCTGTTTTTAGGCGTTATCTACTTGACAAAAAAATCAAGAAGCATAAGTATAGCTCTTGAAAAAAAGGTAAAAGAAAAAACAAAAGAGCTTAAAGAGTCATTTTTATACGACAGGCTTACAGGCATGCCAAACAGATTAAAGCTCATAGAAGATATTAAAAACAGCAAAGATTCAGGCTCGTCTCATCTTGCACTCATAAATATAGACGCTTTTAAAGATATCAACGACCTCTACGGTTATGTAATCGGGGATGAGATTTTGGTTCAAGTTTCAAAAAGGATTAAAGAGTTTTGTGAGGATTCAAACTTTGTCTATAAGCTGCCAAATGATGAATTTGCAATATTTACCACTTCACAAATCTCTCAAGAGGAATTTCTAAAGACCATAAAAGAGATGCTCAATAAAATAGGCGAGACCAAATTTAACATATCAGACCAGTCAATATTTATAACTTTTAGCTGCGGTATCGCATCAAACAAAGAGTCACTTCTTATAAAAACAAATACGGCTCTGCAGATTGCAAAAAGAAACTCAAGAAATATCGTAATCTACAATGATTCACTTGATGCAAAAAAACAGATTCTCAAAAATATGGATGCTCTTTTAATTCTAAAAAATGCTATAAAACATGACCAGATAACTCCATTTTATCAACTGAGCTTTCGCACCTAATTTTATAGTGTTACATTCGGTAGTAGCGGTATTCTCTCAGCATTTGTCATATCTATTGACATGTATTTTTCAGTTTTTTNNNNCTAGTGTCAAGTACCATGGAGTATTTTATTACTATGCCCTACTTACAGTTGTTTTAGAAAGCATATCGATTAAAATTAGGTGCGAAAGCTCAGTTATCAACCTATTTACAATACTAAAACCCAAAAAATAGAGAAGTATGAATCATTGGCTAGAATTATTACCGGCAGCGGAGAAGTTATTACACCTTTCGTTTTCTTAGATATCGCCATAAAATCAAAACTCTACCCTGAAATTACAAAAGCAATGATTACAAAATCATTTGAATTTTTTAAAGATAAAGATTTTGAATTTTCCATAAACTTATCTATAGTTGATATTCAAAGCAAAGAGATTTTAAAGTTTATTTTTAACAAACTAGATGAATTTGCGGAAACTCAAAGGGTTGTTTTTGAAATTTTAGAAACAGATAAAATTGAAAACTATGAAGAGATAAAAGCTTTTATCAAAGAGGTTAAAAAACATGGCTGTAAAGTAGCGATAGATGATTTTGGAAGCGGTTATTCAAACTTTTCACACATACTGGAGCTAAATGTAGATTATATTAAGATTGACTCCTCTTTGGTCAAGTTTATCACGACTGACACAAGCTCAAGAACTGTCGTAAAAACCATAATAAATTTTGCCAAAGATTTAAATCTCAAAACAATTGCCGAGTTTGTCGAAGACAAAGAATCTTTAGATTTACTGAAGAAAATGGACGTTGATTTTATTCAAGGCTATTATATCGGCAAACCTGATAAAAATCTTATAAAAGATATTTAATAAAAATTTATTGACTTTCATTTATCATTAGAGTATTATCACATTACAAAATATAATACTTAGGATATTTATGAATACTTCAACTTTGCAAAATGTCGCTCTCTCGAATTTGCTCCAGCTTATACTCTTTGTTATAGGTTTTTTTGTAGAAATTTTTCTTTTCGGCTCTTCAATTATTGTTATCGGAATGATAATCGTACATATCGGTCTGGCATTTTATCTGCGCTCACAACTTCTTGTTGTAAAAAAATCAATTGAAGAAGTAACTGTTACGATAACAAAAGCATAAGCAGGGAATTTTGATATCGTTGCTCCGGTCATAGGAGTCGGTGAAATTAAAAAACTAGGCGAAGAGTTTAACTCCCTGCTTTTTCAAATAAGAGCCTATATGCAAGAGACAATGAAAGCCATTGATATCGCATCAGACATAAACAGTTCTTACTATGCTAAAACAACAGATTTAAACCAAACACTAGCCGAAGCAGCTGAGACTATTAACGGGTCTGTTAAAGACATAGAGAGGGGTTATAAACTTCAAATCAGAGGTAATTTTACGCAAAAGCTTCATGATTTAGGCGGAGGAATAGCTCACAGCCTAAAAGTTATCCAAGACAACCTGCTAAGCAACTCCAAAGAGATTGATACTATATCAAATCTCTCTCAAAATACGGCAACTCAAGCAAGCAAAAGTATTAACTCCATGAATGATGTTATGAATCAATTTCATGAACTCATAGAAAAAATCGATGCCACTCATCATAACATTGGCGGATTATCAGAGCGCTCAACAGAGATATCTGCTATGGCAGATCTTATCAAAGATATAGCAGAACAGACAAATCTTTTGGCATTAAACGCTGCTATCGAGGCGGCACGTGCAGGTGAACATGGAAGAGGATTTGCAGTTGTTGCCGACGAGGTTCGCAAACTTGCAGAGAGAACTCAAAAAGCAACTCAAGAGATATCTATAACCATATCAACTCTGCAACAAGAATCGCAAGACATAGAAAGCAGCTCGCAAGAGATGTCAAATATTGCCCAAAATGCAACGCAGACAATCAACGTATTTGCAAATACGCTAGAAGATTTTCATACTAATGCGAAAGATTCGGCAGATTATGCGGGTTATATAAGGGATTCTCTCTTTATGGTGTTAGTAAAAATTTACCATATTTTATTTAAATCAAACGCTTACTCTTCCGTTTTGGGAGAAAAAAACAGCTCAACTTTTTCAGATCATAAAAACTGCCGCTTAGGAAAATGGTATCTAGGCGAAGGAAAAGAGATCTATGGACATACCAACAATTATAAATTTATAGACGAACCGCATGCAAAAGTGCATGAAAATGCTATAAAAAACGTAAAGTTTGTTGAAGAGGGAACAGCAATGGACCCTAAAAATGAGAAGGTAATTATAAGTAATTTTGAAATGATGGAGGAGGAGAGTTCAAAACTCTTTAGTGTTCTTGATAGAATCGTAGAAGAGCTTGATCCTACAAAGAAAAAATAACTTAAATTTTTAGATTGCCGCGCTTCTAAAGAAGCTCGCAATGACCGTCATGTGCCAAGGAGTTTACGACGAAGCAATCTATATTTAATCGGAGTGTTCTATTATCTCTCTTTTGATATTCGGTTTTAGAGCAGTCAATACATCATAGCTGATTGTTTTTGCATACTTTGCGACAACAGTTGCATTATCAAATACCAAAAGTTTCTCCTCAGAAGTTGCAAACGTAGAGTTATCCATAGAGATTCTACCGAGCAGTTCTGCTCCGCTTGCAGAGACGTAGCCATTTGCACAGGCTCTAAAAAAACCATCCCCGTAACCAAAATCATAATTACTTGCTATACAATCTCTAGGAGCCTTGTAATCACCTCCATAACCGATTCTATCGCCTGCTTTTACCTCTCTTTGAGATATTTTATTTGCCCAAAGAGACAAAACTGGTTTTAAACCCTTAACATGAAGTGCGTCAGGGAGTTCTAAACAGCCGTAAGCTGCTATGCCAACCCTTGCCATGTCTTCATCAAAATCCGTATGCCTAAGAAGTGAAGCAGAGTTAGAGGAGTGAAATCTAAGAGCACCGAAGCCAAACTCATGTGCGAGTTTGCGTGATTTATCTTTTGCTTTTTTAAAATTCTCTTTTTGCCAAAACCATTCGCTTGTAAGTTCATCTGCACTTCTGTGATGGGTAAAAACACACTCAAGAAGTAATTCTGCATCTTTTATTTTTGCAAAAGCCTCTTCAAGCTCACTTTCAACTATACCGTTTCGGTGCATTCCAGTATCTATCTTTAGCTCTACTTTAGTACCTTTTGGGTATTTTTGGATACTTTTCATATCGTTTATCGTATAACGAATCTTTTGGCTTTTGGAAGTCGGTATCTCGCCCAAAACCAAAATATACTCAAAAAAATCCTCTATCACCTCTGCTTCTTTACATGTACGCACAACCGCTTTATTTATACAGTACTCTTTAGCCATAGACGCCATTTCAAACAGTCCATGCCCATATGCATTATCTTTTAAAACAAGTGCAATTTTATCTCTTGTTTTGGTACTTTTAGAGATAATGTCAAGATTGTTAAAAAAATGATTTTTATTTAAAATTATGTAAGCCATAAGGGAATTATATCAAATGAAAAGATTGATTGCAGAGTTTGAAGAACAAAGTTTTACACAAATTATATTTCCACATGCAAAGAGTGACTGGGCTGAGTATCTGCAAGAGGCGCAGGAAACATTTATAAATATTATAAATGCAATTACAAAATATCAAGAGTGTCTTGTTGTTTGTGATGATTTACAAAGTGTAAAGAGCAGATTTAGTGATACTCAAAATCTATATTTTGTCGAGTATGAGACAAACGATACATGGGCGAGGGACTGCTCTGCTCTTTGTATTGAGGAGGACAATACTACAAAAATGTTAGATTTTACATTTACGGGATGGGGCGAAAAGTTTGAAGCCTCAAAAGATAATGCCATGAGCAGCGCCATCAAAAGATGTTATGACAAAGAGCTCAAAAAAGTAGACCTTATTTTAGAAGGCGGCGCTGTTGAGACAAACGGTGTAGACACTATCCTTACGACTTCGGAGTGCATGTTAAACAAAAACAGAAACGCATCTCTTAAAAAAGACCAAATGACAAAAAAGCTTCAAGAAGAGTTTGGAATGAGTAGGATTTTATACCTAAATCATGGATATTTGGCAGGTGATGATACAGACTCACATGTAGATACTTTGGCTAGATTTATAGATGAAAATACCATAATGTATGTTCAGTGCAACGATGAGAGCGATGAGCATTACAAAGAGTTAAAACTTATGCAAGAGGAACTTCAGGCATTTTCACAAACATACGATTTTAAGCTTATACCACTCCCGATGAGCGATGCATGTTACTTCGAGGGCGAGAGGCTTCCCGCTACATACGCCAACTTTTTGTTTGTTAACGGCGCAGTTTTAGTTCCGATATACGGAGTGAAGCAGGATGAAGAGGCACTGGAAATTTTTAGAAAAACATTCCCGACAAAAGAGATTGTAGGTATCAACTGCTTCTCACTTATAAAGCAACATGGCTCACTTCACTGTGTCACTATGAACTTTGCCGCCGGAGTCAACATCTCTTTTTGATGAAGATTCCTCTTGGTTTAAAATAGCAAAGCCGCTATACATCAAATAAGCCGAGAGGCTTAAACCTAAAATAATCAAAACTATTCGTTTTATCTTTTCAATTTTACTCATATCGCAATTTTATCATATTCTTTGAAAACAAATTTAACACTTTTGTAACACTTCTTTTATACAATCAACTAATTTTAAAAATTAAGGTTGGTTATATGTTATACAAAAAAATCATTCCATTGTCTTTAGTCACTGCAGCAGTTTTAACTGCAGGTGAAGTTGAGCTTCCTAAAATAAGTGTTGAGTCTACTGTTGTTACGGAAGTTAGCCAAAATGCTCAACTCTCTGCCGATTTGGCGCAGGCTCTAAGTTCTAGCGTACCAAGCATCGACATGAGCCGCCGCAGCGGTATCGCAAATGATATCTACATTCGCGGTCAAAAAAGAGATAACATCTCCGTTGATGTTGACGGTACAAAAGTTTGCGGTGCATGTATTAACAGAATGGATCCGCCGATTTCACACATCGTTACAAACCAGATTGAAGAAGTAGAGGTTATCGAAGGACCTTATGACGTTGAAAACTTTGGAACACTTAGCGGCGGCTTAAAAATAACGACCAAAAAACCGACAGAAGAGTTCAAAGGAGAGGTAAACTTCGGTCTTGGAAGCTGGGGATACAAAAAAATAGGCGCTAGCTTCAGCGGTGGAAACGACACGGTTCGTGCACTTCTTAGCTTCTCTCATGAGACAAGTGACCAGTATAAAGACGGAGATGGAAATACATTAGCCGGACAGATTGATAAAGCTATCCTCGAAGGCACTGCTCCTGCAGCAACGGCATATCAGGCAAAGTATCATGACATAGAAGCTTATACTAAAAAAAGCATCATGACAAAGGTATTTGTAAAAACTCTTGAGGATCAAGAACTTCGCCTAAGCTATACAGGAAATAGAAGTGATAATGTTCTCTACGCAAACTCTAAAATGGACGCTGCTTATGATGACTCAAATATCTACAGCATTGAGTACAACATAGACAATATAGCAAATAACTACAAAAACATAAATATACAAGACTACTACTCTGATGTTGATCACCCGATGGATACAAAATTTAGACTCTCAGGTGCAACAACTTATCAAACAAATCATCTAAAAACTTCTATGCAGGGTATCAAGCTAAAAAATAGTTTTGACTTAGATTCGTACAAACTTTTAGTCGGTCTTGATGGAAGCAGAAGAACATGGGAAGGTCAAAGCTACGGCACAAATGCAACAACGGGAGTTGAGGGCGCACACTCTATAAGTCTTACGCATACGGAGACAGAAAACAGAGCAGTCTTTGCAAAAGTTCAAAAAACTGCCGGAGATTTTGATGTTGAAGTCGGCGCTAGATATGACAACACAGAAATTACACCTGATAATGTTACAAAAAGAACAAGAGATTTTGATGCATTTAGCGCGAATATCTTAATGACATACAATCTAAATGAAGAAAATAAAATTTTCTTAGGTTTCGGTCAAGCAAGCCGTGTACCTGATCCAAGAGAGCTGTATCTCAACTCTCCTGCTGCAGGAAACGCTAACTTAGAGCAGACTACAAACAAAGAGATTGATTTAGGATATGAGCTAAACAATAATCTTTTACACTTTAAAGTAAAAACCTGAGCTTTCGCACCTAATTTTATAGTGTTACATTCGGTAGTAGCGGTATTCTCTCAGCATTTGTCATATCTATTGACATGTATTTTTCAGTTTTTNCTAGTGTCAAGTACCATGGAGTATTTTATTACTATGCCCTACTTACAGTTGTTTTAGAAAGCATATCGATTAAAATTAGGTGCGAAAGCTCAGTAAAAACTTTTTACTCTATGCTAGACGATTACATCTACTACACCAAAACAGGAAATACTTTTAACAACATTGACGCAACAGTTTACGGAGCGGAGTTAAGTGCGTCCATCTATGCAACAGACACTATCGTAGTTGACATGGGAGTATCGTACAAAGTAGGCGAAAAGGACAATGTTGCAGCCGGAGTCGATAAAGATTTGGCAGACATTGCACCTTTAAGAGGAAATATAGCTCTTAATTATGAGTACATGAGTAATTCAGTTGCTACATTAGAAGTACAAGCTTCAGATAAATGGAGTGATTATGACGCAGACAACGGCGAACAAGAACTAGGCTCATGGGCAGTTGTAAACATTAAAGTAAAACATGCTGTAAATAAAAAGTTTGATCTTAGCGTAGGTATTAACAATCTTTTTGATAAAACATACGCAGCATCAAACACTTATGCAGATTTAATTCTCTTAACTGCAGGAGCAGACACAATGCTTCTCAATGAACCGGGAAGATACGTATACACAAATCTTACTTTTAAATTTTAACTACTCCTATTTTCACATGTTACATACATGTGAAAATAAGCTTTTAAAATAGAAATCAAGGCTTTTGGGAATATTGTTTTTTTGATATTAACGCTTTTATAAGCGAAGTTTTTATCGATAAATATGCTTCTTCATTCTGTTGTAAAATTTTTTCATCTCTTTTTTGTTGTCTATTAATAGAGTCTATCTCTTTTTTAACGTTGTTATACTGCATCAGAGCATGCTGTTTTATAAGTTTTTCACCCAGCTTCTTTTTGTTCTCTGCTAAAGATTGTAATTCACCTTTGATATTTTTTATATCATCTTTTAGTTTTTTTCTTTCATCGTCGTTTTTTGACATATCCAGCGCATCTTTAAGTGCGCTTTCTTTTCTTGCAGTAGCGTTAATTTCCAATACAGCTTCATCAATACTTTTATTTATCATATTGTTATACTCGGTTGGAGAAAGCTCTCCTATACAGAATTCATTAAGTTTTTTTGCTAAAAGTTCTCTTTTTAAATTAATCTGCTGAGCTTTCGCACCTAATTTTAATCGATATGCTTTCTAAAACAACTGTAAGTAGGGCATAGTAATAAAATACTCCATGGTACTTGACACTAGTTATNAAAACTGAAAAATACATGTCAATAGATATGACAAATGCTGAGAGAATACCGCTACTACCGAATGTAACACTATAAAATTAGGTGCGAAAGCTCAGTAATCTGCTCTATAGACAAAGCAACTTTATTGTAGATTTTTACAATAGACATCATTGAAACAACATTCCATTTCAAGCCGCTCTCTGCTTTGATTTGGGGAACTTTATATTTTTTGCCGTTAACGACTATGACATCTAAGGAGTAGTAATTTAAAAACCCTATAACCTGTTTGTTCAACATGCTTACTTCAAAGAGTATAAAGTGAGCGATATATTCAAACATCTCTTCAAAGTGTATTCTAAAAACATATCCGGAAAATCCCTTAAAAAAGACATCATTTTTGTCATATTTTGAAGTTAGTTTCTCATTTATGATTGATTGAATATATTGAAAAACATTTTTTTCATAGGTTTCATTGTCTATCTTTTTCTCAATCAGATAAACATCCACAAACTCTCTTGCAGCTTCACGATAAAAATCATCACTCTCTTTTGCAGTACAAAAATTATCATAAAATAATTTCAGCTCATCTTCGTCGAGTCCGTTATATATACATGCAATAGTTCCTTTTTCCTCTTCACAGATAATCTTTACTTTAGAAGTGTCGAAAAATTTTATAAAGATACAATCATTTTTAAAAAATACAATATCGCTCTCATGCAATTCATGCGCTTTTCTAACAGCCTGTCTGATAATCTCTTTTTGATTTGCCTCTTCATCCGATTGTGTTTTTAAATAGGAGTTTATTTTATCTACCAATCTTTTAGAAATACAGGTTAAATCGTCTTTGTTTTTATAGCAATGAGTTATCAGCTTGTCATTAGAATTTAAAATTTTTATAATATTTGTGATTATGGCAGACATGATTACCTTATTTTTACCGTTGTCGGCGGATTTTTAGAACAAACTTTTTTTATAACTCTTTTATGTTTCATCGTCTTTAAGTATGTAAATGTACTATATTTTATATCTAAATTTATTGAAAATTTTCCAAATGTCTCTGAAATAACTCATATAAAATTTACACTGATTATACTATAATTTTTTACAATTACGGTGACATAGAAATATGTCAATAAATTCACCCCTTTAACTCTGTTTCAATATATTACATGTGTCGGTTAAAACTGTTTTATTATTTTTGACTCTTCTTAATTTCTTTGCAAATTGCCATACTTTATATCAAATTATTAAAGAAAGCACTTTTTTAGACCAATCTTGCTAAAATCTCTTTATGATAAAAAGAGTCCAAACCAAACAAATATTTGTCGGTAATGTTGCGGTAGGCGGTGATGCGCCTATCAGTGTGCAGTCTATGACATTTTCAAAAACTTCGGATATTGATTCAACAGTTGAACAGATAAAAAGACTTCATTTTGCAGGATGCGATATAGTCCGTGTGGCAGTTCCCGACATGGAGGATGCACTAGCATTAAAATCTATAAAAGAGCAGATTTCACTCCCTCTTGTAGCGGATATCCATTTCAACCATCGTCTCGCACTTGTTGCAGCCGAAGTGGTTGACTGTATACGCATAAATCCGGGAAACATCGGCTCAAAAGAGCGTGTAAAAGAGGTTGTAAAAGCTTGTCAAGCACGCAATATCCCGATACGAATCGGCGTAAATGCGGGGAGTTTGGAAAAAGAGTTTTTAAACAAGTACGGGCAAACTTCCGAAGGTATGGTGGCATCAGCCGAGTACAACATAAAGTATCTTGAAGATTTAGGTTTTAGCGATATTAAAATCTCTCTAAAAGCAAGCGATGTTCAAAGAACCGTCGATGCTTACCGCATGCTTCGCCCTAAAAACAGCTATCCGTTTCATCTAGGCGTAACTGAAGCGGGAACGCTATTTCATGCTACCGTAAAGAGTGCTATAGGTCTTGGTTCACTTTTGCTTGACGGTATAGGCGATACCATGAGAGTCTCTATCACGGGAGAACTGGAACAAGAGATAAAAGTTGCGCGTGCAATTTTAAAAGATAGCGGTGCAGTAAAAGACGGGCTAAATATCATCTCATGTCCTACATGTGGACGTATTGAAGCGGACTTAGTAACAGCCGTAGGAGAGATAGAGGAGAGAACGGCTCATATAAAAGCGCCTCTAAATGTCTCTGTTATGGGATGCGTGGTAAATGCAATCGGGGAAGCGGCTCATGCAGATGTAGCAATCGCTTATGGCAAAGGCAAAGGACTTGTGATGGTTAAGGGAGAGGTTGTAGCAAACCTCGATGAGAGCGAACTTGTGGACAGATTTGTAGCCGAAGTTTAAAAAATGGCGAGAGAGACAAACTGATGCAGGAAAACTTATACAATCTCGCTTTTGAGCGAAGCATCTTAAGTTCAATAGTCTTTGAACCAAGCCAATTTGACGAGCTTAGCGTTGCCCTTAGACAGGATGATTTTTACCTTCCTGCTCATCAAGACATCTTTAAAGCCATGACTCTTCTTCTGCAAAAAGATCAGCCCATCGATGAGGAGTTTATCAAAAAAGAGCTCATAAAGATGAAAAAGTTTGATGAGACGGTTATGCTTGAGATTCTCTCGGCAAACCCTATCTCAAACACCAAAGCTTATGTTAATGAGATAAAAGACAAATCTCTAAAACGCCATCTTTTAACACTAACTACGGAGATAAAAAGAGTAACGGTAGAAGAGGAATTCTCAAGTGCGGAAGTTATCGACATAGTAGAGAAAAAACTCTATTAGATAACTCAAGACAACCAGACAAGCGACTTTAAAGACTCTCCAAAAATGACTTTTGACACGATGGAGTACATCAAAGAGATGAAAGCCCGCGGCAACAGTGTGCTTGTCGGAGTCGATACAGGTTTTCATGAGCTAAACAAAATGACGACAGGCTTTGGCAAAGGCGACCTAGTTATCGTTGCGGCACGCCCTGCCATGGGAAAAACATCTTTTATACTCAACACCGTAAACAGCCTTATCACACAAGGAAAAGGTGTTGCGTTTTTCTCGCTTGAGATGCCTGCAGAACAGCTTATGCTAAGACTTCTCTCCATTCAAACTTCCATTCCTCTTCAAAAACTGCGTGTGGGAGACATGAATGATGATCAGTGGAGCTCGTTAAACGGCGCGATTGACAAGATGAACTTTGCAAAACTTTTCGTTGATGACCAAGGCAGCATAAATATTAACCAACTCCGCTCAAAACTGCGAAAACTAAAAAACCAGCACCCAGAGATAGAGATAGCGGTAATCGACTATCTTCAAATCATGCAGGGGGTCGGGAGTCAAGACAGACACCTGCAGGTCTCGGAAATCTCGCGCGGGCTTAAGATGCTTGCTCGTGAACTAAACATGCCTATTGTCGCGCTCTCACAACTAAACCGTGGTTTAGAGAGCAGAAACGACAAACGCCCTATGCTTAGCGATATCCGTGAATCTGGTTCGATTGAGCAGGATGCGGATATTATCCTATTTGTCTACCGCGACGACGTTTATCTCTATAAAGAAGAAAAAGAGCGCGAAAAAGCGGCAAAAGCAGAGGGCAAAGAGTTTAATCCTACTTACATCGAAAAAGAGGAAGAGGACGCTGAAATTATCATAGGGAAACAGAGAAACGGTCCGACGGGACATGTAAAACTTGTTTTTCAAAAGAAACTTACCCGCTTTGTGGACTCAACACCTAGAGCAGTTGAGACGATTTACGAAAATGTGGACACCCGTTCGGCAAACATACATGTAGGCAACGATACAATATCCATGCCGCCGCTCTAAATGATACAAAGAGCCCAGCTTTTTACCTCAAAGCGAGACTCTCTTCTTCTACTCTTAACTTCCTTTTTTATCCTCACTGTTTCACTCTATATAGAGTACAAAAATTACCAAGAGTTTATAGTTTTTGACTCGGCTCTTGTAGATGCAACGGTTTTAAAACAGTACACCAAAACTAAGAACAACAGAACATATCAGGTGCTAAAACTAAAGAACAAAGAAGGTCTTGTTTTTTACACAACTGCCAAAAAATCGCTTCATGATATCAAAAACCAAGAGATTGAACTTGAGATTTGGCCCAAAGATTTAACCTTTTATAAATACCTTACAACATTTTACGGACCGAGTAAAATCATCGACATAAAGAGTACAAAAAGTAACAAACAGAACCTGAACGCACTTATCTCATCCTCGCATAAAAAAGAAGAGGTAACAAATATTTATCAAGCTCTATACACCGCAACTCCCTTAGATTACAAACTACAAAGTGACTTTTCGACTTTGGGAATTTCACATCTTCTTGCCATCAGCGGTTTTCATCTAGGCGTTCTCAGTGCGCTTTTGTTCTTTTTGTTTCGTCCGATTTATGTCTTGATGCAAAACAGATTTTTTCCATACGCAAATGCAAACCGTGACATCTTCTTACTCGTCGGAGCTACTCTTTTTATCTACGTGCTCTTTTTAGATTCGCCGCCTTCGCTTATCCGCGCGTTTGGGATGCTCGTTATAGGTTTTATACTTTATGACAGAGGCATTAAAATAATCTCCATGCAGACCCTGTTTTTAACTATTTTGCTTCTTTTATCTCTCTTCCCGCGGCTTTTTTTCTCCCTAGGATTTTGGCTCTCCTCAAGCGGAGTTTTTTACATATTTCTCTTTTTGATTTACTTTAAAACCTTAAAAAAATTGTGGCAATTTTTGCTTCTGCCAACCTGGGTCTATCTCTTGATGCTTCCCTTCTCTTTGGCAATTTTTGAAAACTTTAGCATTTACCATCCGCTCTCAATTCTCTGGACATCGCTCTTTAGCATCTTTTATCCGTTAAGTATATTTCTACATGTCATAGGGATTGGAAATCTTTTTGACTCTGTTTTGTTATGGCTTTTAGAACTGGGTAAAGATGGAGTTTTGGTTAGCTTAAATCAGTATCTTTTTTTCTTCTATATCTTGCTTAGCCTCGGAGCTGTTTTTAGCAGACTCCTCATGTGGGCTCTGCTTTTGACGGCTTGCTCTATTTTCATATACGCGGTTTATCATGTAGCATAACTTGAGTCCATACACAAAGATTATCCATGATGCATAAATCCACAAAAATAAAAACATGACGATGGAAAAAGAGCCGTACATGGTAGCGTACGCTTTATTGTAAAAAACATAGAAGATAAATCCGTTTTTGGCAATACTAAAAACTATCGATGTTACAAAGGAGCTTATTAACGAAGCTTTTGCATGGATTTTTGTATTTGCAACAATCTGAAATATCAGAAAAAAGAGTGCCCAAATTATGAGATAGGGAACATAAGGAAGAATGTTTATGCCTGCCGTATACTCGCTTCTTGCCATAAGTGATGCGACATATCCCGTAATATAAAAAGAGACTCCAAGTCCTATGGGCGTGAGCGTTAAAAGCGTCCAAAATGTAGTGACGGATTCCCAAAGACCTCTCTTTTTTGCATGAAAAATCTTATTTGCAATATACTCAAAATTTTGAAAAAACAGAAGTGAAGAGACGATTATAACGGCAAAACTGATTATACTCATCTCAACCGAGTTTTGCAAAAATGAGTTTATCTGTCCCATTAGAGCCTCTGAATTAACAGGCATAATGTTTGAGAAAATAAACTCTTGAATCTTCTCATAATGTTCCGAGAAATTTGGCATGGAGGTAAAGAGCGTAAGAGTGATTACAAGAAGCGGTATAAGTGTAAAAATCGTATAAAAACTAAGACTCGCTGCATAAAAAGTAAGGTCTTTATCTATAAACGTAGTTATGAAAAACTTCAAATGTTTATAGAGTTTAAAAACATTACTTTTTATCTCTTGCATTATTTTTTAACTTAGTCCCATTTTTGAGGGATTTAAAATATTGTTTGGATCAAACGCCATCTTAATCGACTTAAAAAGCGCCATCTCCTCGGGAGTAAATGCCATTGACATGTAAGGCGCTTTTGCAAGCCCTATGCCATGTTCACCGCTCAGAGTTCCGCCCAAATCAATAGTCGCTTGAAATACCTCTTCTATGGCTTGATAAGCAATTTTTACCTGCTGCGGGTCTTTGCCGTCAACCATAACGTTTGTGTGTACGTTACCGTCTCCTGTATGCCCAAAACATGGAATCTTAACGTTGTATTTCTCGGCTATCGCGTAAAATTTCTCTAAAAGTTCAGGCAGAGCGGAACGCGGAACCGTTACATCCTCGTTTAGCTTCTTGCTCCCATAAACACTTAGTGCAGGCGAAGCATTGCGTCTTGCAAACCAAAGGTCGCTTGCCTCTTTTTTATCTTTTGCAATCTTAAACTCATAACAACCGTTGGCTTTAAAAACCTTCTCTATTTCGGCAAGTTGAAAATCAAGATCCTCTTCTAAATTTCCGTCCACATCGGTTACTAAAAGCGCGCCTGCATCAACGGGAAGCCCTTTGTTAAAAGTCTTCTCAACCGCACGAATAGTCAAGTTGTCCAAAAATTCCATAGCAACAGGCGTTATACCGCTCGCCATAGTTTTATATACTGCATTCATAGCATCGCTGACACTGTTAAAAACTCCCATTGCAGTTTTTGTAATTTTAGGTTTTGGAATAAGTCTTAGAGTTATTTCACTAAGCACCGCCAAAGTTCCCTCAGAAGCTATTAAAATACCGCTAATGTTATAGCCTGCTACATCTTTTATGGTTCTCTTTCCCGCTTTTATGATATCTCCGTTTGGAAGTACAGCGCGAGTTGCCATGACATAATCTTTTGTGATTCCGTATTTTGCAGCTCTCATGCCGCCTGCGTTTTCACTTACATTTCCGCCGATGCTTGAGTACTCTTGAGAAGCAGGATCGGGCGGATAAAAGAGTCCGACCTCTTCGACCGCACGTTGTAAATCCATATTGATAACACCAGGTTGAACGACTGCGACCATATTTTTCATATCTATCTCTAAGATTTTATTCATATGCTTCTCAAACGCTAAAACTATTCCGCCGTTACTAGGGAGTGCTCCACCAGTAAAACCGCTTCCTGCCCCGCGAGGAACTATAATAATTTTGTGTTCATTGCAATATTTTAAAACTTTGCTTATATCATCTTCATTTCTTGGAAATATAACGGCATCAGGCTCGAAATGCTCTCGCGTCGCATCATAAGAGTATGCTATCAGATGTGCTTTATCGCTATAGATATTTTCATCGCCGACAACTTGACTAAAATAGTCCAAATGTTTTTTTTCTATCATCTTTTTTTCCTTCAAAATCAAATTCTTCAAGCAGATACTTTAGTTTTTCGCCGCCGTTTTTTACTATCTCATAAAGCTCTTTGTTTTTTAAATTTGCTTTTATCATCAGTTTATAGTAGTGAGGTTCATACTCGTCAAGTTCGTCACTTCCCTCTCCCCACCAAGCAGCGTCGATTTCAGGCACTCTTGTATAAAAAGGAAGATTCAACTCTTTTTGTTCAAGTTTTGCATCTGTAATCGTTAAAATTTTAAAGCTTTTTGCATCAAGCGTATAAACTCTTCCATCCAAATAGATAAAGACCAAACCCACAGATGCACTAGAGCTCATCTCCGTAAAATCACTTCTAAGCGGGGTAGGATGTCCGTTAAACGAAAGTATGGTTGCAAAAATATCCGGATGTATCCACTGAAGGTTGGAACTCTTAGTAATTCTATGATATATCTCTTCATTTGGAGCAATCAAAAGACCTCTTGTATATCCAAAAGCCAAAACAGCCATATCGCCTATTTTAACACTCCATTTGCTTGTCGGAAGAGCACTGTTACTTAGCGCATTAAACTCGCTAAGAGCTACTTTTGCGGTTTTACTCTTTGCATCAAAACTCTTTACAATGGCATTTTTCAAAATAACCGAGTGCATATCATTAATCCTATGCACTATAAAACCGCTCACTCCGACATCAATTTTTTCTATCTCAATCGTAACTTCCGCTGCGGCTTCATTTATCGACACAACGGGAGATTTTACGACAACTCCAAAAAGCTCTAAAGCTATAATAAACAACAAAAACAGATACTTCATTCAAACTACTTTGTAAATAATATAGTGCGATTATAGCAAACAAACCTCACACTAAGGCAAATTTTGTTAGAGTTTTAAAATTATTTTCAAAATTTTATGTTTACGGTTAACTATATGATACGATTTTTACTTCTTTTTTTATTCACAACCTACCTTTTTGCTGCACAAGTTGAAACGTTTCGCTGGGGTGAGGGCGAAACATATCTGATGTTTTTAGAAAAAAACAATCTTCCGCTAAAACCGCTTTACTACAATCTTGATGAAGATGAGCAACAACTTAGTGAAGAGATCTATTCGGGAGTTAATTATCATATTTCAAGAGAAAACAACGGTCAAATTTCTCAAGTTTTTATACCATTAAACGATGAGTTGCAAATACATATCTATAAAAACAAAGAAGAGTACTTTTTTGATACTCTGCCCATCATAAGTGAAACGAGAGTAGAGGCTTTCACACTCAAAATAGAGCATTCTCCATATCTTGACATCATAAGAGAGACAGGCTCTACAAAACTTGCAACTATTTTTGTCTCAAGCTTCAAACACTCTCTTAACTTTAAAAGAGATTTAAGAAAAGGCGATACGCTCGCCATGATATATGAGCAAAAATATCGTCTTGGCAAACCGTTTTCTATGCCTACGCTTAAAGCTGCCATGATAGAGATGAGAGGTAAAAAACACTATATCTACCTCAATGACGACGGCAGATTTTACAATGAAGACGCAAAAGAAGTAGAGGGTTTTTTACTCGGTAATCCGGTCAGAGGGGCAAGAATATCTTCACACTTTACAAAAAGAAGATACCACCCTATTTTAAAAAAATACCGCGCACATTTGGGAGTTGATTATGCTGCCTCGCGCGGAACTCCTATAGCAGCAGCAGGAAGCGGAAGAGTTGTTTATATAGGACAAACAAGAGGTTACGGCAAGCTGATTAAAGTGCAGCATAGCGACGGCTATTTAACTCTCTATGCGCATCAAAACTCTTTTAGAAAAGGGATAAAAAACGGCTCTTACGTAAAAAAAGGACAGATTATAGGTTACGTCGGCAGCACGGGTCTCTCAACAGGACCGCATCTTCATTTTGGGCTCTACAAAAACAATCAAGCTATCGACCCGCTTAGAGTCGTTCAAGTAGCTACAAAAAAACTATCAGGCAAAGACAAAACAGCATTTTTGCAACTAAAATCAAACTATGACGAGAGTATAAACTTGCATATTGCAAACGAGACAAGATATGCGAAACTTAACGATTCTGAACCTGTTTGTTATTTTTTCAACAAAGAGATTTGTTCAAACTCTATGAAAAATCTATAGGATCCATATCTATTTCGGCAAGTCCGACCTTGCATGCAGCTATTGCTTTTATGAGATTTGTACTTTTATCTGAGCGCAAAAGTATCTCAAATCTATACTTGTCCGCAACTCTCTCAATACCGCACTTTCCAAATCCCACTATCTCGATATTTGAAAAATTACGCAAATTTGAGAGCATCTCGTTCATAGCATCTGCAGCTTTTATACCGTTTTTATGAGAAAAAAGGATACGGCATAGTTTTTTATATGGCGGATAGAGCTCTTTTCTATACTCATTTTCATCCTCTAAAAAATTCTCATATTTATTTACATAAGTACTGAAAAAATCCTCATTGAAACTTTGTACTAAAACTTTGGCATTCTCTTTTCGCCCGCTCCTTCCCGCTACTTGAATAAGCATGGAGAGAGCCTTTTCTCTAGCTCTGTAGTCGCTCATGCTAAGCATATTATCAAGCCCCAAAACTACCGCCAAAGAGACTCCATGATAGTCATGACCTTTACTAATCATCTGTGTACCGACAAGTATATCTATCTCTTTGTCGTTAAATCTCTTAAGCGTTTTTTTTAGCTTGTTTGATGTAGTGATAACATCTCTGTCAAACTGCTCGATAGCTGCTTCTTCAAACTCACTCTTTATATCTTTTACAACCTCAGCTGTTCCGAGTCTTGTACTTATAAGATTTGAGCTGCCGCACTCTGAACACTCTTGCGGTATAGCTTGAGCGAAATTGCAGTAGTGGCACTTAAGAGAGCGTGTTTTTTGATTGATGCTCATACCGACGCTGCAAAATACACACTTGTAGTTATGTCCGCAATCCCCGCAGATGAGATACTTAAAATTTGCACGAGTAGGGAGAAAAAGTATCGCTTGTTCCTTTGCTTCTAACGTATTTTTTAAGCTGCCAAGTATCATCGGCGATAATTTTTCGTCACTGCGCTCATAGACAAACTCTTTGTTTGAACTAAAATGTCCGCCTCTAAGTCTTACATGTGGAAATTTTACGTAAGTTGTCAAACTCGGCGTCGCACTCCCTAAAACAACTGGAATGTCATAAAGTTTTCCCATATATATAGCTAAGTCTCTTGCGTTGTAGCGAGGGCGTGCGGATGATTTGTAACTGTCATCATGCTCTTCATCTACTACAATCAAATCCAAATCTTTTATGGGTAAAAATAGAGCCGAACGTGGTCCCGCTACTATTTTTGCACTTCCGTCATGGATAGAGGCAAGTGCACTTTTTTTCTGTTTAGGCGTTAGTTTTGAGTGCCACATGACAACCGCATCACCAAAGTGCTTATGGAGTCTCTGGTTCATCTGCGGAGTAAGAGATATTTCGGGCATAAGGAAAATAGAGCGTTTTTTTTGCTCTATAATCGCTTCAAAATACTTCATATATATCTCTGTTTTTCCACTTCCCGTATCGCCAAAAAGAAGTGAGGTTTTATGCTTTTTTAAAAACTCCAATGCTTCGTTTTGTTTTGCTGAGAGGATTATGTTAGAACTCACATAATATTGCCGCGCTTCGCTCGCAATGACTGAATGTTTACTATTTTGAATCTCTTCTGTCACTGCGAGGAACGAAGTTACGCGGCAGTCTTCGGATTTTTGAGATTGCCACGCTTCGCTCGCAATGACTTGCGGGATGTCACTCTGAACAAGATTTTGAAGCTCACACTCGTAACTCATCATAAGCCCAAGCGCTTCGCCGAGTGAGCAAAAATAGTATACGGAGATAAACCTTGCAAGGGAGAGTTGTTTTGAAGAATAAACCGAGTTGTAGATTTCTAATATTTCATTTGTTTTAAAATCAGGCTCTTTACATGTAGCCAGCACAACCCCGTCAATTTCTCTGTTTTTTACCTTGACTTTGACTTTTGTACCGATATCTATTATGTTTTTACTCTGATATGTAAACGGTTCTAACGGAGAGTTTATAAGTGAGATATTATAGTAATTCAAAATTTTTTTATTTTTGCACTAAGTATATTTTTTTCATCTGTTATAAAAAACTTAATCAATTGATAAGCAGTTTACACATTTCACCGTAAGTGACGTTTGTCGTATCACATGTAAAAGTACCGTTGTTTTGGTTATAAGTAAAAGGAACAGGAATATTATCTACTCTAAAGACATACGTGCCACTCCCTGCCGTAGCACTCCATTTTCCATTTTTACCTGATTCATTTGCAACAGGATACATAAGAACGCCGCCAAAGAGACCACTGGCGGTATCTAGATTTGCTGCTGTTATCCAGCTGGAGACACCTGTTATAAGTCTGCTTTGTCTCTCTGTTATAATAGCTGAACGCACGGATGCGACATCTGCACGCCCTTTTGATATCTCTGCATCGGTTCTCGTAGCCGCAAGCCTAGGCACTGCAATACTTGCTAAAATACCAAGAACGACAATAACAAAGACCATCTCAAGCATGGTAAAAGCATGGGAAAATTTCATAAAAACCTTACATAATAATTTTAAAATTATTCTAAAATAACTTGAAAATAATTACCTTGTATATGCATTCCCACGCAGGAGCGTGGGAACGAGAAAAACTAACGATTCACTGCTTGACCTAAAACAGTAATAACAGTGCCACTTACAAATTCTTGACCAACTAAAGCACACGCAGGATCTGCAACATTAGCACCATCAGTAAGTGAGATACCAGTCGTACCATTTATATCAATATTCGCACATTCCAACGTACCAGACATTATGTCAAGGTTGTTCCCATCTGCTTCAATACTACCCGCATTAATAGTAGTCGCTCCACTCAAAGGAGAGGCTATAACACCCTGCGCCATAGCATTAGTTTGAATATCTTTCACTGCTGTCTTAAAGTCGGATAATGCAGAAGTAGCCTGCGCATCTGTACGCGTAGCTGCAAGTCTCGGCACCGCGACCGCTGCCAAAATACCTAAAATAACGATAACAAATATCAACTCTATCATTGTAAAACCAGCTCTTTTCATAAGAACTCCTTAGTAAAAACAAATTTTTGTATTACTCTTGTAACCTTGTCGATTATTATGAAGCATATATGATTAATAGTTGCTTAAGAGCTTTATAGCTCATATTGGAACTTTAATTGCTTGTACAACTACAAATAAACAGAAGGAGTTTGTATGAGCATAGAGGTTTCCGCTTCGCAGGCACTTGCCGCAAAAGCACTTGATTATAGAGCTGTTCGTCAAGACATGATATCCTCAAACATTGCAAATGCAGACACCCCTTACTATAGACCAAGAGATATACGGTTTGAAGATGCGCTTGCGGCAGAGAGTGCTAAAATCTTAAACCAAGGCACTCCAAAGCTGCAGATGGCTCAAACAAACGAAGCTCATCTGCCCCTAACAGATGAAAAAAGCTCCTCAAGAGCCAAAACATTTTTTAGAGACGGGCACATGGCTAGAAATGACGGCAACAGTGTAGACCTTGATGTTGAGACAACAGAGATGAGCAAAAACTCTATCATGTTTAACGCTCTAGTCGGTGCAATGAAAAAAAATTCAGGCATATACAAGAGTGTTATAGATGCATCTTCAAAAATTAGTTAAGGATAAATTATGTCAAATTTTTTAAACAGTTTTGATATCAGCGGTTATGGGTTATCTGCTCAGCGTGTCCGTGTAAATACCATCTCGCAAAATATAGCAAATGCTCAAACGACTAGAACCGATGAAGGTGGACCTTATAGAAGAAAAGAGGTCATCTTTAAAGCGATTGACTTTAATGAGCAATTCAACAAAGCACTAGAGGGAATGACGGATAGTGCAAAATATCAAGACCCGCTAAATGAGGGTGAATTCGGTAAAAAGGTAAATCCCGCTATAATGAGCGTTATAGTTGATAAAATCTCACGCGATGACAGAGAGCCTAAGCTAAAATTTGACCCTGCGCATCCCGATGCGGATGCAAATGGTTATGTAGCATATCCAAATATTAATCCTGTCATCGAAATGGCCGATTTAGTAGAAGCAACAAGAAGTTATCAGGCGAATATCGCCGCTTTTGAGAGTTCTAAAAACATGGCAAACAGCGCAATTTCGCTGTTACAATAATAATTTGAGGTAGATTATGAGTGGTATTGAGAGTATTTCAGGCGTTTCTTCCGCCGACTTATTAAAACAAAAGAGCAAGATAGAAGGTTCCGGCACAGAAGATTTTGCCAAAGCCCTAAAATCTGCCATAAATGAAGTAAATGAGCTTCAAGAAAAGGGCGATAAAGCCGTCGGAGATATGGCAAGCGGGCAGGTAAAAGACCTTCATCAAGCCGCACTTGCCATCGGAAAAGCGGAAACAAGCATGAAACTTATGCTGGAAATTCGCAATAAAGCACTTAGTGCATACAAAGAGATAGGAAGAACGCAGCTATAAATAATAGTGCCGAGACTTTGCGTTAGGTTGATTAATCTTAAATACTCTTATACTGCTGCGTCGCTGCGCTCCTTGTTGGACGACAATTGTACATCATTGAGATTGCCGCGCTTCGCTCGCAATGACGGGGTTGGTAAATTGCCGCACTTGTCGTTGCGAGGCATAAGCTGCGGCAATCTCCTTCTCCTTATTTTGTCTCTTGAGAAAGGGTTATAAAAGAACTCTAATGCTACAATCCATTTAAAAACCAAGACAGCTAAAATATGAATAACAAAAACAAAAACAGAGAAAACAAAAGCAAAAAAATATTTATTCTCTACTCTCTTATCGTGCTTGGTTTTTTACTCTTTTTGGGAGCTATGCTTATCACTACGCTTAAACCGCGTGATTTACCTTCGCTCTATACAAAAGAGAGTTCAAAAGCGATTCGCGGCTCCATTATAAGTGCAGACGGTTTTCACATCGCATCTACCATAAAACTCTACAAAGCCGTTGTCAACACTCACTATATCGACCCTAAAAAAAGAGAACTTTTTATAGAGCTTTTTAGTATCTACTCGGGTATTGATGCCAAAGAGATAAAAGAGAAGATACAGAAAAAAAAAGGCGTTGTAGTACTTAGCTACAACATACCCCAAAAACAGGCTCAATACCTTAAACAACTCGCTTATGAACTCAGACGTCTCGATGTTTTTGTAGAGAGAAAAAACCCCATAAGCGGAAAAACATCGCTTCATGGATTAAATATTATTGAGAGCGGAGAGAGCAGAGAATATCCCTACGACAAACTCTTAACCCCGATAATCGGTTATCCGCATAAAATCGAAGATGACGGATATACCTACGTAAAAGGCGTTAAAGGAATAGAGAGAAAATTTGAAAACGAACTTCAAGCAAAACAGGACGAATTAAGACAAGGTCAAAGAGATGTCAACGGATATATTATTTTAAATAAAAATAGTTTTACCAAGCCTGAGATTGAAGGTCTTGACGTAAAACTAAATATTCCTATTGCACTTCAACTGCGAGTCGAGAAGATGCTTGATAAAATGAAAATTGAACTAGAAGCAAAAGAGATTATGACAGCAGTTATGGATACAAAAAACGGTCATATTATTGCAATGGCAAGCTCAAACAGATATCTGCCCAAATCTATACAAAAAAGTGACTATCCTTCTCTAAACAGCAGTATGATTGAGTATAGTTTTGAGCCTGGAAGCGTCATTAAAACTATCACTTTTGCACTTCTATTAGACAAAGGACTCGTAAATCCGTACGATTTAATCAACGGACATAACGGACGATTTAAAATCGGAAGAAAAGTTATAACCGATGAGCATAAATTTGACTGGCTTAGTGCCGAAAATGTGATAGTACACTCATCAAACATAGGAATTGCGCAGCTTGCACAAAAACTCTCTGGAGTTCAGTTCAATCAAGGTCTGCTTGATTTTGGTTTTTCATCAAAATCTACTCCGGATCTCATCTATGAAAAAGTCGGCTCCGTCCCTCATATAATGAAGTTAGAAAATGAGATTTATAAAGCAACCTGCTCTTACGGATACGGCATGCGGGCAAACCTTATGCAGCTTATCAAGGCATACAGCGTCTTTAACAACAACGGAAGAATGGTTACTCCAAAAATAGTAGAGTGTTTTGTTGATAATTATGCTAAAGAGATTATGATTCCACAAGAAGAACAGAAGCAAGTCATAAAAAGCTCAACCGCACATAGAATAAAAAAGATTTTGATAAAAACCGTAGATGAAGGAACGGGCGTAAAAGCCCAAACAGACGGTTTAGAGGTTGGAGGTAAAACAGGAACGGCGCATATTGTTGAGAGCAAAGAGTATGTCAACGAATATAACACCGCCTTTTTGGGCTTTTCAAACGATAAGCAAAACAGATACACCATCGGTGTTATTGTAGTTCGACCAAAAAAGAGCCAGTTTGCCGCTCAAACTGCCGTACCTGTATTTAAAAATATAATTGATATTTTAGTTGAAGAGAGCTATTTAAAGCCAGATATTATCAAGTAGTCTTGTTGTTCCTACATTTACCTCTACCAAAATAACCGTATTTCCAATCTCTACATGTAAAAGCGGGTTAAACTCACGGTCTAAAATTTCTACATAAAAAATCTCTAATGGCGCTAAAACTTCTCTCATGGAATCCATTATCTCATGTGAGTTCAAAACTCCTTTACTTACCATGGCACTAGCGGCACGCAAAGACGATGCTACCTTAAGTGCTTCTACTCTCTCATCCTTGTTTAAATAAATATTTCTGCTGCTAAGTGCTAAGCCGTCTTTTTCGCGAACCGTATCCACGGGAACTATTTCCACATTCATAAAAAGCTGTTTTACCATCAAAGAGATAAGATTTAGCTGCTGCGCATCTTTTTTGCCAAAATATGCTCTTGTCGGATTTACTATATTTAAAAGCTTCATGACAACCGTTAAAACACCGTTAAAATGTCCCGGTCTGCTCTGCCCTTCCAAAACATAGCCTCTTACTTTAGGTGCAAGGATTGAGACTTCATCCACTCCGTACATGTCACTTGTTTGAGGAAAGAAAATAACATCGACACCGCTAAGGGAGCATATCTTCTTGTCAGCTTCATCTTTTTTGGGATATTTTTCTAAATCCTCACCTTTTAAAAATTGTGTAGGATTTAAAAATATTGAAACGACTACCATCTCATTTTGTTCTTTTGCTTTTTTTATAAGCGATATATGACCTTCATGTAAAGCGCCCATTGTCGGCACGAAACCAACGGATAGTTTTATGTTTTTAAGGTGCTCTTTTAACTCTAAGGGACTAGAAATAATCTTCATTTTAAGCCTCAATTTAATATAATCGCAATTATACACTATTGGATTGATTTTATGGATAATTACGAATACACTGAACTTTTAAAGAACCTTTCAAAGAAGATGAACAATATTACGGGTGTAGTTGAGCCGCATAAACTTCAAGCGCGTCTAGATGAAATTACCGAACTTGAAAACTCTCAAGACTTTTGGACTGATGCTTCGCATGCTGCAGTAATTCAAAAAGAAAAAATACAGTGTGAGAGAAAACTTAACAAATATGCCGTTGCAAAAAATGCTATAGAAGATGCCAAAGAACTTTACGAAATGGCTAAAGACGAGAATGATGAAGAGGCTATCAAAGAGTGTTTTGAAAGTGCTATAAAACTTGAGGATTTTATCCGTGACATGGAGATTGAAGTACTTTTGAGCGAAGAAACGGATGCGAACAATGCCATCCTCTCCATTCATCCTGGTGCAGGAGGCACGGAGTCTCAAGATTGGGCTTCTATGCTTCTTAGAATGTATAAAAGATTTGCCGAGAGACGCGGATGGAGCGTTGAACTGCTTGATTATCAAGCAGGTGAAGAGGCCGGTATAAAAGATGTCTCCTTACTTATCAAGGGTGAAAATGCCTACGGATATTTAAAAGTTGAAAATGGAATCCATAGACTTGTACGCATATCTCCTTTTGACTCTAATGCCAAAAGACATACATCCTTTAGTTCCGTCATGGTCTCTCCAGAGGTTGATGATGATATAAATATAGAGATAGAAGATAAAGATATTCGTGTTGATACGTATCGTTCAAGCGGTGCTGGAGGGCAACATGTCAACAAAACAGAGTCGGCAATACGTATCACGCATATAGCAACAGGTGTAGTTGTTCAGTGCCAAAACGATAGAAGCCAGCATAAAAACAGGGCAACGGCTATGAAGATGTTAAAATCGCGCCTTTATGAACTCGAACTTGAGCATCAAAAAGCAGAAGCCGACGGCATAGCCAAAAGTGAAATAGGGTGGGGACATCAAATCCGTTCTTACGTCATGCAGCCCTATCAGCAGATTAAAGATACAAGAAGCAACATGGCATACTCAAACGTAAATGCCATACTTGACGGAGACATCGACAAAATGATTGAAGATGTGCTTATTTCTCAGAATCGCTCTTAGGCTTAGAGATAAAACTATAGCCTAAAAAAAGTACCCCAAAAGCCATACTAAGAATAGTTAGATACTGGATTTGTGCTTTTTGTGCATTTTTAAGCTCTTCTATAAACTTGGAAGTCTCCGGTTTAGAACTTTTTTTTGAAGATGTAGAAGTACCGCCGCGAACACTCGCCTCCATTCTTGCAACATTTGCTGCTGCAATCTCATTTTCGCTAACCACCTCTTTTGGAGTCATCCAAAAGTATGCCGCAAAGCCAGAAACCAGCATTACTGCACCTCCGACTCTGAAAATAATAATTTTATATTTTTTAAATATCTCTTTCATTTCTATACCTTTTTCTAATAATAATTATGTCAAACTTCGCGTATGAATATACTTAAAGAGTTTAAACTAAGCAACAAATGCTCCTATTTATCAGATAAAAATCAAACAACGCATTATAAGATAATCGAAGAGTGTTCCATCTATCATTGTCAAGATCTCATCGAACGCGGATACAGAAGATTCGGTAAAATGTATTTTAGACCAATCTGTCTTACATGTGATGAGTGTAAAAGTATAAAAATAGATGTGGCAAATTTTAAATTTTCTTCATCGCAAAAGAGAGTTATAAAAAAAGCCTCTGAGATTAAAAGTTATATCCAAAAACCCACAATCAGCAAAGCTCATTTAGAACTCTTTGAGAGATACCATCTTTTTATGAAGGAAAAAAAAGGGTGGGATTATACACCAACATCAGTACAAAGCTACTACAGCTCTTTTGTAGATGCACACAATGATTTCGGATACGAGGTATTATATTTTTTGGAGGATAAACTTATCGGAGTAGATTTAATCGACATACTGCAAGACGGCGTATCGTCTATCTACTTTTACTACGATCCAGATTATGCACGTTTTTCTCTTGGAAAACTTTATTTGTACAACCAAATACTCTTTGCAAAAAGAAGCCAAAAAAAGTGGATTTATCTTGGCTACTATGTAAAAGATTGCCCTTCTTTATCCTACAAAGCTCATTACAAGCCATATGTAACACTTGAAGGAAAACCAAACGGATATGAAGATCCAATATGGTTATAGAATTTATCTCTTCTTTTTTTTGAATTATTCATGTATATAGAGTAAATTTTAAAATTATAATTGATATAATTACGCCATGATTAAAAAAATAAAAATAGAACTTATTTACTTTATAGCTATATTGCTTAT
The DNA here is from genome assembly GCA_002899765.1 of Sulfurimonas sp. Classification (GTDB taxonomy): domain Bacteria; phylum Campylobacterota; class Campylobacteria; order Campylobacterales; family Sulfurimonadaceae; genus Sulfurimonas. The sequence goes on from PPDH01000016.1 coordinate 55,146, forward strand.
TTTAGCGATAATACAACATTCAGACCTACTCCACTCTCCGCTTGGCAGAGTTAGTTTAATGTCAGAGAAGGGAAATTATTTTCATCCGTTTCTTTGGACATTTCCTATTTATGCCATAGTTGGCTTATTCAGGTTACTGGTTAATTATCTACTTCGCTTAAAAAACAGAGCAGATTAATCTAAAGAGACGCACGCCGTATTTATCTTAAAACTTGTAAATGTAACAATATAATTTTTGCAAAGCGCTGAAGTTTATTGGGGGTTGAAGTTTTTTATATAGAAGAAAATATTATCTCCGTCATGGAGATAATATTTAAGATAGTCTAACCGTTTCTCTTTTTAATGATCTCTTCAGATACATTTTTCGGAACTTCTTCATAGTGATCAAATTCCATAGAGTACGTTGCTCTACCTTGAGTAGCAGAACGAAGGTCTGTTGAGTAACCAAACATCTCAGCAAGAGGAACGAATGCATCAACAATTTTGTTTCCGCTTCTATCGCTCATCGCGTTGATTTGTCCACGACGACGGTTAAGGTCACCGATAACATCGCCCATGTAATCTTCAGGAACTTCTACTTCTACTTTCATCATTGGCTCTAAAATTGAAGGGTTTGCTTTTCTACAACCCTCTTTAAAGCCCATTGAAGCAGCAAGTTTAAATGCCATCTCATTTGAGTCAACTTCATGGTATGAACCGTCATAAAGTGTAATTTCAACGTCTTCCATCGGGTAACCTGCAAGAACACCGTTAGCCATAGTTTCAGAACAACCCTTCTCTACTGCCGTGATATACTCTTTTGGAATTACACCACCCTTAATTTCATTATGGAAAACAAAGCCTGTACCAGCCTCGCCCGGCTTAATTCTAAGGTAAACGTGACCAAAAGCACCGCGTCCACCAGACTGTTTCGCGTATTTATACTCTTGTTCAACTTCTTTTTTGATAGTTTCACGGTAAGAAACTTGCGGAGCACCGACTTCAGCTTCTACTTTAAACTCTCTTTTCATACGGTCAACAAGAATTTCAAGATGCAATTCACCCATTCCTGAGATAATCGTTTGTACTGTCTCTTCGTCAGTATGAACTCTAAATGATGGATCTTCTGCAGCAAGTTTACCAAGTGCTAGTCCCATTTTCTCTTGATCGGCTTTTGTTTTTGGTTAAACCGCAACAGAAATAACCGGCTCAGGGAATACCATACGCTCTAGCACAACAGTCTCTTCTGAATCACAAAGAGTATCACCTGTAGTAGTATATTTAAGACCGACTACTGCACCGATTTCGCCTGCATAAATCTCTTTAACTTCTTCACGCTTAATAGCATGCATCTTCACGATACGGCCAATACGCTCTTTTTTATCTTTTGTAGAGTTATGAACGAATGAACCCGCTTCTAATGAACCACGATAAACACGGATAAAAGTCAATGTTCCAACGAATGGGTCTGTCATAATTTTAAACGCCAAAGATGCAAACTTACCGTTATCAGTAGATGGAACTACAACTTCTTGTTCTTCATCATCCATCATAGTACCCTTAATCGGAGCACATTCGACAGGAGAAGGAAGATACGCAACAACTGCGTCAAGAAGAGTCTGAACACCTTTATTTTTAAATGCCGTTCCTGCAGTCATAGGAACTATATGCATAGCTATTGTTGCAGCTTTAATTCCTGCAATAATTTCATCTTCAGTAAGCTCTTCACCTTCAAGATATTTTTCGGCAAGTTCTTCATTTCCGTCAACTTCAGAGATTGATTCAATCATTTTTTCACGATACTCTGCAGCTTTATCCAGCATATTTGCCGGAATCTCTTCTACATGGTAATTTGAACCCATTGCAGCATCTACATCCCAAACAATAGCTTTCATCTTAACAAGATCTACAATTCCTGCGAAACTATCCTCTGCACCGATTGGCAGTTGGATTGGAACCGGATTGCCTTTTAAGCGATCACGAATTTGAGCTTCAACTTGATAAAAATCAGCGCCCGTTCTATCCATTTTGTTAACAAATACAATCGATGGTACGCCATAACGATTTCTTTGTCTCCATACAGTTTCAGATTGCGGCTGAACACCACAAACAGCACAGAAAACTGAAACAGCACCGTCAAGTACACGCATAGAACGTTCAACTTCAATAGTAAAGTCAACGTGACCCGGAGTGTCTATAATGTTAATTTGTTTGCCGGCCCATTCACAAGTTGTTGCAGCTGAAGTAATTGTAATACCACGCTCTTGCTCTTGCTCCATCCAGTCCATTGTAGCAGCGCCGTCATGAACCTCGCCGATTTTATGCTCACGACCCGTATAGAATAAAATTCTTTCAGTTGTTGTCGTTTTACCTGCATCAATGTGAGCAGCGATACCGATGTTTCTTACGTCTTCTAGTTTATGTGATCTTGCCATAATTTATCCTATTACCAACGATAGTGAGCAAATGCTTTATTTGCTTCAGCCATACGATATGTATCTTCTTTTTTCTTAAATGCGTTACCTTTGTCAGATGCAGCATCCATAAACTCATTAGCCAATCTCTCAGCCATTGTTCTCTCATTTCTTTTGCGAGAAGCATCAACTAACCATCTGATAGCTAGAGACAATTGACGTACTGGGCGTACTTCTACTGGAACTTGATAAGTAGCACCACCAACACGGCGACTTTTAACTTCAATAATCGGCTTAATATTTTCAATAGCATCGTTAAATGTGTCGATACCTGTTTTTTCACCGCGAGAACTTACGATATCTAAAGCGCTGTAAATAATCTTCTCAGCTGTACTTTTTTTACCGTCATACATAATTTTGTTTATAAATTTCGTTAAAACTTTGCTTCCATAAACAGGGTCGGGCATAATTTCACGAACGGGAGCTTTTCTTCTTCTCATTTGTAATTTTCCTTACTTCAATTTTTTTTTAAATTTACTCAAAATATATCACCTAAGATATATCCTGTGCTATTTTCTATAATTTAGTCAGCTTCTTTTTTTAGAAACTACTTTTTATCTTTTGGTCTCTTAGTTCCGTATTTAGAACGAGCAACAGTACGATTTGCAACACCTGCAGTATCGAGTGCACCACGAACGATGTGATACTTAACACCAGGTAAATCTTTTATACGACCGCCACGAACCAGTACGATTGAGTGTTCTTGAAGGTTATGACCCTCACCACCGATATAAGAAATAACTTCAAAACCTGAAGTTAAACGAACTTTTGCAACTTTTCTCAAAGCCGAGTTAGGTTTTTTTGGTGTTGTAGTGTAAACACGAGTACAAACACCGCGACGCTGTGGACATGATACAAGAGCAGGTGATTTTGACTTTTTAACCACACGTTTACGCTCATTGCGAATCAATTGATTGATTGTAGGCATACAATTCCTTTACTTAATTTTTTTCCAGTAGAATTTAACTCACTATTTTTAGGGAGTTATAGACGCGTGATTATAATAGGAATATAATAAAAGTTAGCTTATTTTAAGTATTAATTAATATATAGAATTTTATGTGAGAAGTAATTGTCATTAATTATAGTAGTACTATTATTTAATATGCAATACCCCTTGCATAAATGTAAGGGGTATTATTAAGATTTAAAAAGAAGAAAAATTAATTTTCGTTATATCCAAAAACAATATGCTGATCTTTATAGATACCCGTTCCAACAGGAATAGTACGTCCAATAATAACGTTCTCTTTAAGGTCATTTAAGTCATCTACTTTTGCACTTACTGCAGCTTCTGTCAATACTTTAGTCGTATCTTGGAATGATGCAGCTGAAATTATACTATCAGCTGATACAGCTGCTCTTGTAATACCCACAAGGAATGGCTCCGCAATTGCAGGACGACCGCCAAGCTTAATAATTTTCTCATTCTCTTGAGCAAATTTTGTTTTAGAGATTAAATCTCCTTCTATAAACTTCGTATCGCCTGATTTTACAATTTTTATCTGTCTTAACATTTGCGTAAAAATTACCTCAATATGCTTATCAGAAATATTAACACCCTGTGAACGGTATACTTGCTGCACTTCACTAACTAGGTAATTATAAAGTGCTTTTACACCCATAATACGAAGAAGCTCGTGTGAAGAGATAATACCAGATGTCAATCTCTCGCCGGCATGTACAAAGTCCCCTGTATTGACAACCGCAGTATGTGATTTGTCTACAAAATACTCTTTAATTATGCCGCTATCAGATGAAACAATAATTCTAATTTTTCCACGAAGAGGTTTTCCAAAACTAACATTTCCGTCTATCTCGGATATCAATGCCGTTGCTTTTGGTCTACGACCCTCAAATAATTCACTTACACGAGGAAGACCACCCGTGATATCGCTTGACTTTTGAAGAGCTTTTGGTGTTTTCGCAATGATGTCTGCTACCTTAACTTTTGCTCCGTCTTGCACATATATAGATGTTTTTGGTTGAAGCTGATATCTTAAAAGTTCACCGTCTTCACTTGCAAGAACAATTGTCGGTTTATATTCAGTAGAGATATGGTCGCTTATCATTAAACGAGTTTTACCGGTTAGCTCGTCATACTGTTCTGTTACCGTTGTACCGCTGATAATATCTTCAAAATGAACTACACCGTTTGTCTCAGATATAATCGGATTAGAGTATGGATCCCACTCTGCAATTACGGTTGACTCGTCGCTCTTTGGCTTAGCTATAACCGACTTAGAATCTACTACTACATCATCTTCTGCAACAATTACGGAACCACGCGCTATATAGTGGCGCACTGCTTCACGATTATTAGTATCTACAACAGTCGCAAACAGACCTTTTTCTACTACTTCATAACCTGCTTTTAGCCCTTCAAATCTCTCTAAATAATCACCTTTAAGCAAGAAGTATTTAACGACTCCTTCCTCTTTTGCAAAAATCTTTTGTGTTACAGGTGCTCCGTTTGCAACTAAAACTTCAGATGCATACGGTATACGGCTTGGAACATTCCAGCCGTCTTTAATCGTCTCGACAATAGACTCTAACTCTTTTACTTCTGAGCCGCTCTCGTACGGAAAGTAGTATTTGCCCTCTATTTGACCGCCGACTCCGGCTAATTCGTTAGGTTTAGCAATCTCGTTTTTACGTAGTACATAACGAACAGTATCAGTTTTTGAAGATACGCTAATAATTACTTCATCATGAACGGTTTGAATCTCAACTTTACCTGCAAAAGGAGCTTTGATTTTTGGTTCAACCAATAGTACTGCTGCATTTCTGCGGTTTGCCACTATGTTTTTACCCTCTTTTGAAGCATAGGTTTTAAGATTGTAGTAACGGATAAAACCTTCTTTTTCAGCAACAAACTGTCTCTCTTGAGCAGTCGAACTTGCTGTTCCACCTACGTGGAATGTTCTAAGTGTAAGTTGTGTACCAGGCTCACCGATTGACTGTGCAGCAATAATACCGACAGCTTCACCTCTACGAACTATATGTCCTGTTGCAAGGTTTACACCGTAACAGAGTGCACATATCCCGTTTTCACTCTTACATGTAGTCGGTGTTCTAATATATGCCGTTTTAATACCTGCTTCTGCAATCACTTTTGCACTTACTTCATCAATTAGCGTTCCCTCTGCAAAAAGTATCTCGTTGCTTATAGGGTCAATAACATCATCTGCTAAAACTCTGCCGTTAAGTCTATCTTCAAGAGACTCGATAAGCGTATTTTGGTCACTTATGTCTGAAATCTCAATTCCCTCATGAGTATGACAATCATGCTCAACAACTTTAACATTTTGTGCAACATCTACAAGTTTACGAGTCAAATAACCCGCATTTGCAGTTTTAAGAGCAGTATCGGCAAGACCTTTTCTAGCACCGTGCGTAGAAATAAAGTACTCAATTACGTTAAGACCCTCTTTAAAGTTAGAGATAATCGGAGTTTCGATAATTTCACCGCTTGGCTTAGCCATAAGACCACGCATACCGGCAAGCTGACGGATTTGAGCAGCTGAACCCCTTGCACCTGAGTCTGCCATCATGTGAATAGAGTTAAATCCGCTCTTATCTGTTTGAACCAAATCCATCATCTGTGTTGCAAGAGTATTATTTGTATCTGTCCAAACGTCAATAATTTTATTATATCTCTCTTGTTCAGTTAAAAGACCAGCTTCATACTGCTTTTGAATATCAAATACTCTATTTTTTGAGTCAGCAATTTTAGCTGCTTTTCCTTCGGGAATTTTAATATCATCAATAGAAATAGAGACACCTGCTTCAGTAGCATGTTTAAAACCTAAGTTTTTAAGCCTGTCTAAGAAACCAGCCGTAACACCTATACCGCCATGTTTTTGAACGTAATCAACGAGTTCATTGATAGCTTTTTTCTTCATAACTCTGTTCCAAAGTTCCGATGGAACAAAATCAGGAAGGATAGCTTTAAGAAGCATACGCCCTGCAGTAGTATGAATGATTCTGCCCTCATCTCTTGTTCTTACTTTTGCATGAATATCTAGTGCATCATGCTCAATTGCTATACGCACTTCATCAACATTTGCAAAAAGTTTATTTGAACCTTTTACGCTATTTTTCTCTAAAGTAATATAGTAGATACCAAGAACCATATCTTGCGAAGGTGTAGCTATCGCTTTACCTGATGCAGGTAAAAGGATATTCATAGATGCCATCATCAAGACTTTAGCTTCTGCAATAGCAGCTGAACTAAGCGGAACATGCACAGCCATCTGGTCACCGTCAAAGTCGGCGTTAAATGCCGCACAAACTAACGGATGAAGTTGAATAGCCTTTCCGTCAATCAGCTTAGGATGAAACGCTTGAATAGAGAGTTTGTGAAGTGTCGGTGCACGGTTAAGAAGTACCGGATACCCATCAACTATCTCAGCAAGACACTCCCAAACTTCGTTTGTTTTGTCTTCAATCATCTTTTTAGCGGCTTTTACCGTTGTTGCATACCCTTTGTCTTCAAGTTTTTCAATCAAATGCGGTTTGAATAGCTCTAGTGCCATTTTTTTAGGCAATCCACACTGATCCATCGATAAAGATGGGCCAACAACAATTACGGAACGTCCTGAGAAGTCAACACGTTTACCAAGTAAGTTTTGTCTAAAACGACCCTGCTTACCTTTAATAATTTCACTTAAAGATTTGAGTGGGCGCTTGTTAGCACCTTTTACAGCATTTGCACGGCGACCGTTGTCAAAAAGTGCATCAACCGACTCTTGAAGCATACGCTTCTCGTTTCTGACAATAATCTCCGGTGCTTCAAGCTCTACGAGACGCTTAAGACGTTGGTTACGATTGATAACACGACGGTAAAGATCATTCACGTCTGAGACTGCAAATTTTCCGCCGTCTAGTGATACAAGAGGTCTTAAATCAGGTGGAAGTACAGGAAGAACCGTAAGCATCATCCATGCAGGATTGTTTCCTGAGTTTAGAAACGACTCGATGACTTTTAGTCTATTAGCAATAGTTTTTGTTTTTGCTTCGCTTTTTGTAAGTTCAATCTCTTCTTTAAGCTGCGTAAATGCATCAACCAAATCAATTGAGTCTAGCAAATCACGAACAACTTCGCCGCCCATACGAGCTCTAAAGCCTAATTCTCCAAATCTAGATACTAGAGTACGGTACTGCTCTTCATTTAAAACATCATATTTTAAAACAGGTGTTTTAGCTTCAGCATCATAATATGCTTCTCCGCCTGATTCAACGATATATGCTTCATAATAAAGTACGCGTTCTAAATCTTTCATCTTGATGCCCAAAAGAGTACCGATACGTGAAGGAAGTGAACTAACATACCAGATATGCGCAACTGGAGTTACAAGCTCTATATGCCCCATACGAACACGGCGAACTTTAGTGCTTGTTACTTCAACACCACACTTTTCACACACAACACCTTTGTAGCGCATCTTTTTGTATTTACCGCAAAGACACTCATAATCCCTTACAGGACCAAAAATTTTAGCACAAAAAAGACCGTCACGTTCAGGTTTAAGTGTACGATAATTGATAGTTTCAGGTTTTTTTACTTCACCATGACTCCAAGATAACACCTTTTCAGGAGAAGCTAAACGAAACTGTATCTGCTTTATATCAGTTGGTCTTTTCTCTTCAGTCACTTCAATAGCTACTAATTTACTCATTGTCTTCTACCTCGTCAAATATTTCTACATCAAGAGCTAATGATTGTAACTCTTTTGTCAATACAAATAGAGTCTCAGGAATACCCGATTCCGGCACTAACTCACCTTTTGTAATCGCTTTGTATGCACGCACACGTCCATCAACATCATCAGATTTGATAGTTAACATCTCTTTTAGTACTGCAGAAGCACCATATGCTTCTAATGCCCAAACTTCCATCTCTCCAAATCTTTGTCCACCAAAAAGTGCTTTACCGCCGACCGGTTGTTGTGTAACAAGAGAGTATGGTCCAGTTGAACGAGCGTGAATTTTCTCATCAACAAGGTGATGAAGTTTAAGAATATACATGTAACCAACATTTACACGTTCTTTTATCTTCTCTCCTGTCAAACCGTTATAAAGTACGGTTTTCCCGTCTGTTTCCATCTTAGCAAGTTTGAAAATCTTTTCAAACTCTTCTGAATTTACGCCTTCAAAAATTGGAGATGCAAATTTAACGCCTTTTGACCAGTCTCGTGCATAATGAAGCAGTTCATCATCACTCATTTTCGCAATAACTTCTTTTGCATTCATCATGCTCGCCACATCAGCAATCTCAATCATCTTAGTACGGATATTTTGAATAAAATCTTTTTGTTTAGACTCAAACTCTTTTGTAATTTGATGTCCAAGTTCACGACCTGCCATACCTAAGTGCATCTCTAATATCTGTCCGATATTCATACGCGAAGGAACACCTAGCGGATTGAGACAAACGTCAACGCTTCTTCCGTCTTCCATGTACGGCATATCAACCTCTGGTACAATAGTTGAAACTATACCCTTATTTCCGTGACGTCCAGCCATTTTATCACCGACTTTTAGCTGGCGTTTTGTAGCGATATATACTTTTACATACTTCACAACGCCATTTGGTAAAATGTCATCTTTTTCTAAGATATTTAATTTCTCTTCATGCTCATCGCGGAAGAGTCTTTTCTCTTTTTGAAAATAATTTTTCGTTTTATTATATTCCGACTGTATATCTTCACTAAAAGATTTTATAATCGCATTCATGGCAAAACGGTTTACTTCAACTAAATCTTTTGCATCTATCAAATCACCTGCTTTGTAATTTGTGTTACCGATTTTAATATCAGCTATCAAAGGCTCTTTTGTAAGAAGCTTAGTAACGCGAAGCATCTCCTCTTTATCTATCATAAGAAGTCTGTCATAGTGCTCACGCTCTAAATAATCACGCTCTTCTTTCTCAAGCTCTAACGCACGTGCGTCTTTGTCATAACCTTTTTTTGTAAAGATTTTAACGTCAACTACAACACCTTCCATACTTGGAGGACAATAAAGAGATTTATTTATAACATGTCCAGCTTTTTCACCAAAAATTGCACGTAGAAGTCTCTCTTCAGGAGTAGGTTTTACTTCGCCTTTTGGAGAAACTTTACCGACAAGAATCATGCCACCCGTAACATTTGTACCGATTTTAACGATACCGCTGTCATCTAAATGAGAGAGTTCATCATCTCTTACGTTTGGAATATCGCGGGTAATCTCTTCAACACCATGCTTTAACTCTCTTGCTTCAACCTCTTTCTCATAAATATGAACCGAAGTAAATGCGTCTTTACGAATAAGTCTCTCCGAGATTACGATAGCATCCTCAAAGTTATAACCGTTCCAAGGCATAAACGCAACCATCGCATTTACACCAAGAGCAAGCTCTCCTTGATCCATGTTTGGACCGTCGGCAATTATCTGTCCTGTTTCTACTCTCTGTCCGATATTTACAATCGGTTTTTGTGCAAACGCAGTATTTTGGTTTGTACGAAGATTTTTTTGCAATGGATAGTAATCTATATAGATATCTCCATCATCATCACCCATAACATAAATATGCTTAGCATCTACCTTTTCTACGATACCTGAACGTCTAGCTTTAACACACTCCCATGAGTCGCGTGCGACAAGCTTCTCAACACCCGTTCCGACCATTGGCGCATCACATTTAATAAGCGGTACTGCCTGACGCTGCATATTTGAACCCATAAGAGCACGGTTAGCATCGTCATGTTCCAAGAAAGGAATAAGAGATGCAGCTACACAGACAACCATATGAGATGAGAGATCGGCATATTCACACTCATTTACAGAACGGTGAAGAATTTCGCCATCCATTCTTGTAACTACCAACTTATCTATAAATTGACCATTTTCGTCCAATTTATTTGATGCAGCTGCTATCTTTTTGCCCTCTTCTTGCGTTGCAGTAAGATAAACAACTTCATTGAGAACTTTTCCATCTTTCATAACTTTATACGGTGCTTCAATAAAACCGTGCTCATTTACTTTAGAGTAAGTAGCAAGAGTATTGATAAGACCGATATTTTGACCCTCAGGAGTTTCAACGGGACAGATTCTACCGTAGTGGGTCGGATGAACGTCACGAACTTCAAACCCTGCACGTTCTTTAACAAGACCGCCTTCACCGAGAGCTGATAAACGACGCTTATGCGTAACTTCGGAAAGAGGATTTGTTTGATCCATAAATTGAGACAACTGCCCGCCTGAGAAAAACTCCATAATTGTTGAAGTAATCATCTTTGAGTTAATTAAATCATGCGGCATAAGCTCATTCATCGGTCCGCTCATAGTCGAGAGCTTGTCACGAATAGCTTTTTGCATCTTAATCAAACCGTTATGCAACTCATTTCCTAAAAGTTCACCGATAGAACGAATACGGCGATTACCTAAGTGATCTCTATCGTCAATATGTCCTTGACCGTTTTTAACTTTAATAACATATTTTACAGATTCTATAATGTCTTCATGTGTAAGAACTGTTATGTATTCAGGAATATTGAGTCCTAGTTTATGATTCATTTTCATACGACCGACTTTTGTCAAGTCGTATCTCTCAGGGTCAAAGAAAAGCTGATTTACAAATATCTTTGCAGCTTCTTTTGTTACAGGCTCACCCGGTCTCATAACTTTATAGATACGAATAGCAGAGAGATCATTCTCATCTTCTATATCTTCAGTCTGCTTTAAGAGCTTTAGTGAATCTGCATCTGCATTAAATGCATTAATAATCGAGCCATCAACTCCTTCAGCCAAGTCATTTGCGATACTAAAACCTTTTACGCCGATTTCAATCATTTTTTTAAGCTTATTTTCATCAATGTGAGTCATAGCATCAAAAAGAACTTCACCTGTTTCAGGATCAACGATAGGCTTTGCCAAATAACGGTCAAGCAGCACTTCAAGAGGATATTCTACTTCATCTAGTCCATCTTCTATAAATTTTTGCGACTTTTTAGCCGAGAGTCTTTTTCCTGAAGCTAAAAGAACATTTCCATCTTTGTCAATCAAATCATACGTTAATCTTGCCGAATAATCATTTGGATTAAAAGGCATTAAATATTTGTTATCTACTATGCTTATGTTTTGAATCGGGTAAAAAAGTTTCAATATATATTGTTTAGAGTATCCGAGTGCACGAAACATAATCGTAACAGGAACTTTACGACGCTTATTTATTCTCATGTAAAGAATATCTTTAGGGTCATATTCAAAATACAACCAAGAACCGCGATCCGGAATAATTTGACCTGTGTAGATAAGTTTATTACCGGAAGTTGTCGACTCTTCTTCTTTAAAAATTACACCCGGTGAACGATGAAGCTGATTTACAACAACTCTCTCAACACCGTTAATAATAAACGATGTTCTATCTGTCATCAATGGAATATCACGAACAAAAATGCTTTGTTCTTTAATATCTTTAACGCCCAGCTTCTCTTTAGTATTTTCATCTCTGTCCCAAAGAACAAGACGCGTTTTCATTCTTAAGCTTACTGCATAAGTAAGACCGCGCTCCATACACTCTCTAACTGTATACTTTGGCTTGCCTACTTCGCTGCCAATATACTCAACTGTTAATCTATTTTGAGTGTCATGTATAGGAAAAACTGACTGAAATACTGTCTCTACGCCGCTTTGCGACCTGTCTTTTTCATCAAGCATTAAAAATTTGCCGTATGAACTTTGCTGCAGTTGTAATAGATTTGGTACTTCTATCTGTTGAGGAGTTTTAGAGAAGTCTACACGAAGACGGTTTCCGGAATATAAAGTGTTTAACATTGGCTACCTCGATGAGTTGTATTTAAGACTTAATCGTTAAGATTAAGATATCGTATCTAGGCGTCCCTAGATGATTTTTTAGCTCAAAAATCAGAGCTTTTTTATAGTGCTTATTAACGACATAAGGGCACTTTTACGAAGAGATAAAAATCCATTCGTAAAAGCGCCCAAAAAGTGAGAGCTTAGAGAGAAAATCTCTCTTTAGCATCTCTTTGCAGAAATTATTTAACTTCTACTTTTGCACCAGCTTCTTCAAGTTGCTTTTTAGCATCCATAGCTGTATCTTTATCTACGCCTTCTTTAATTGTTGAAGGTACATTTTCAGTTGCTTCTTTAGCTTCTTTTAGACCTAAACCTGTAAGAGCACTAACAACTTTAATTACGTTGATTTTCTTATCGCCTGCATCAGTAATGATTACATTGAATTCTGTTTGCTCTTCAGCAGCAACTGCAGCTACGGCACCGCCGGCAACAGCAACAGGTTGTGCAGATACGCCGAATTTTTCTTCAAACTCTTTTACCAACTCAGAAAGTTCTAATACAGAAAGTCCTGAGATAAACTCTAATACATCTTCTTTAGTTATAGCCATAATATAGCTCCTTAATTTTTATATTTATAAAATGAAGAAAATCCTCATTTATTCCTAACGATGTCGGAAATAAATCCGCTATCTACGCTAAAGCTCAATCTCTAAAAAGTAATTATGCTTCTTCTTTTTTTTGTCTTAACGCATCAAGTCCAATCGTAAAGCATGTAATCGGTGCCATCCAAGTAGCAGCAAGCATAGCAAGAAGCTCCTCACGACCAGGAAGTTTTGCAAACGCTTCAACTTTAGCAGCATCAGCAGGCTCACGGTCTACATATGCAGATTTGATTACAAACTTATCGTTGTCTTTAGCAAAATCGGCAGCTATTTTAGAAGTAGCAACCGAATCAGAACCCCATACTAAAATGTTAGTGTCTTTTAATTCAACACCTGTAAGTTCAGCATTGCTCAGTGCAATCGTTGCTAAAGTATTTTTAACAACTTGAACTTTTGCATCTTTCGCACGAGCAGCTTTTCTTAAAGTCTCAAGTTTAGAAACGCCTAAACCTTTATAATCACAAAAGATTACACTTTGAGCTTCTTTGAACTCATTTGAAAGTACTTCAATAATTTCAGCTTTTTGTGTTTTTGTCATAGAATATCTCCTTTCCAGACAATACTTCAACAGGCATACCAACTATTAATCGGCATATTAAGCTTTCACTCCTATATCTTCAGTCCATAAAATGCAGTTACCAAAGCAGTAACTTAATAGTGCTTTACGAATAAAGCACTAAAAATTACTCTCTTATTTAATATCAGCTAATTGCATAACATCAAGTTTAATAGCAGGACTCATAGTTAAACTAAGTGCGCCATTTTTGATATAGCGACCTTTTGCTGAAGAAGGTTTATGCTTATTGATAGCTCTTACGAAAGATGATAGATTTTCTGCAATTTTATCAGCGTCAAAACTTGCTTTACCTATACCTGCATGTATATTTCCTTTTTTATCAACACGGAAATTTACTTGCCCACCCTTTACATTAGCAACAGCAGTTGCAACATCTGGAGTTACAGTACCTGTTTTAGGATTAGGCATCATACCTTTTGGCCCTAAAATACGACCGATTTGACCGACTAGCCCCATACAATCAGGTGCAGCAACAACTATATCAAAGTTAAAAATACCATCTTTGATTTGTTGTACTAAATCATCTGTACCGACTATATCAGCACCTGCTGCTTTTGCCTCATCTGCTTTAACACCTTTAGCAAAAACTGCAACACGAACAGTTTTTCCTGTTCCATGAGGAAGAACAATTGCACCACGAATCATTTGATCCGCATGTCTTGGGTCTACATTTAAGTTTAGTGCAACTTCAACAGTCTCATCAAATTTTGCACTTACTAGGTTTTTTACTACTGTTGAAGCCTCATCAACACTGTATGTTTTTGTAGTATCAACTTTTTCTATTAATTGTTTATATCTTTTGCTCATTATGAAATTCTCCTATGAAATTCTGCCACAAAAATTTATATCATTGTGGTCGATGATATTTATATTTAGTCTATTACTTCTATACCGATTGAACGCGCAGAACCGGCAATAATATTTGCTGCCATTTCTTTGTCATCAGTATTTAAGTCTTCAATTTTTCTATTTACAACTTCCATAATCTGCGCACGAGTAATCTTTGCAACTTTATTTTTAAGTGCATTATCTGAACCTTTTTTAAGTCCTGCTGCATTCATTAAAAGTGCTGATGCCGGTGGTTGTTTTGTGATAAAAGTAAAACTTTTGTCAGTATAAACAGTAATAATAACAGGAACTTTAAATCCCATTTTATCTTTTGTTTTTTCATTAAATGCTTTAGTAAATTCCATGATGTTAACACCACGTTGCCCTAAAGCTGGTCCAACCGGTGGAGCAGGTGTTGCTTTACCGGCTTCAATTTGCAGCTTGATATAGCCTAATATTTTTTTTGCCATTTTTTTTCCTTTTTAAAATTTAAATTATCTTTTCAACTTGAGTATAAGAGATATCAACCGGAGTTGCTCTACCAAAAATTGAAACGTTAAGTTTTAGAGTTCCGTGCTCTAAATCATACTCATCTACAGTTGCCGTAAAATTCGCAAATGGACCATCCGTAATACGAACTGTTTCACCGCTGTCAAAAAACACCTTTGGCTTAGGTGCCGCTCTATTTTGTACACGATCAAGTATTACATTAATATCATGCTCGCTTAAAGGTGTCGGTGTATTTGCTTCACCGATAAATCCAGAGACCTTTTGAATAGTCTGGATAAGATGTTGTATCTCTGTATTGAGATCTATTCTTGCAAAAACATAACCTGAGTAGAGAGACCTCTCAGATATTTTTTTCTTGCCGTCTTTGACTTCTATAACATCTTCAGTAGGAACAATAACATCTGTTATTTTGTCCTGTAATCCCATCTCTTCAATCATATTTAAGATTGCTAAACGAACTGTTCTCTCATTTCCATATGTCTGTATAGAGTACCACTGATGATTACTTTTTTTTTCCTCCACTGCTACTCCTTATCCTAAGATTGCTGACATGACCGACGACATTATTAAGTCAATCAATGCTAAAAAAGCAGCTATAACAGTAACAACTATTACAACTGAAATATAAGCTTGTTTTACTTGACCTTTTGTAGGAAAAATAACTTTGCTTAGCTCTATTTTAGCATTTCTGATATGTGTACCTAAATTCATTTAACTTTCCTAATAGTCATTAATTATAGATAAAGCCCTATAGCTTTACAAATAATTAATGTGGCAGGCGTAGAGAGATTCGAACTCCCAACACCCGGATTTGGAATCCGGTGCTCTAACCGTTGGAGCTACACGCCTATATTAAAACAAAAAAGCTAAGTCAAAAAGACTTAAGCTTAAATTGCAACTATATTAGAGTTTCATCTCTTTGTGAACAGTATGCTCACGACAAAACTTACAATATTTTTTTACTGAAAATTTTTCAGTATGAGTTTTTTTATTTTTAGTAGTGTGATAGTTACGACGAGTACACTTTTCACATCCTAAATGTATTGCTTCTCTCATGTTATTAACCTTTTAAAGGATTTTGCATATCGCCAAAGGCGAATTATGCAAGAATCTCAGCTACAACACCGGCACCAACTGTACGTCCACCCTCACGGATAGCGAACTTAGTACCTTTTTCCATAGCGATTGGGTGAATTAATTCAACAGTAATACTTACGTTGTCACCTGGCATAACCATCTCAGTACCTTCTGGTAGAGAAATTGCACCTGTAACGTCTGTTGTACGAACATAGAACTGTGGACGATAGTTAGTAAAGAAAGGAGTATGACGACCACCCTCTTCTTTGCTTAGTACGTAAATCTCAGCTGTAAATTTTGTGTGAGGATTGATTGTACCCGGCTTACAAAGTACTTGACCACGCTCAACATCATCTTTACCAATACCACGAACAAGAATACCACAGTTATCACCTGCTTCACCTTGATCCATCTCTTTACGGAACATCTCAATACCTGTAACAGTAGTTTTTTGAGTATCACGGATACCAACGATTTCAATAGTATCACCTATTTTAACGATACCACGTTCGATACGACCAGTTACAACTGTACCACGTCCAGAGATTGAGAAAACATCCTCAACTGGCATTAAGAAATCTTTATCAGTTTCACGAGTAGGCTCAGGGATATATCTATCCACTTCAGCCATTAGCTTTTGAATTTTAGCAGACCATGGTCCAAGATTACCGCTTTTTGCTTCTTCTAAAGCTTCTTTAGCTGAACCTTCAACGATTGGAGTGTCATCACCAGGGAAATCATAAGTATCAAGAAGTTCACGAATTTCCATCTCAACTAACTCTAACAACTCTTCATCATCAACCATATCTTCTTTGTTCATGAAAACAACGATATAAGGAACACCAACTTGCTTAGAAAGAAGAATGTGCTCACGTGTTTGCGGCATAGGACCATCAGCTGCAGAAACAACTAAAATAGCACCATCCATTTGTGCAGCACCCGTAATCATGTTTTTAACATAATCGGCGTGACCCGGACAGTCAACGTGTGCATAATGACGATTATCTGTTTCATACTCTACGTGTGAAGTTGCGATTGTAATACCACGTTCACGCTCTTCAGGAGCATTATCGATTGCATCATAATCCATCATTTTTGCACCGTTAGTTACTGCTAATACTGCAGTAATTGCAGCTGTCAATGTTGTTTTACCATGGTCTACGTGACCAATAGTTCCAATGTTTACGTGCGGTTTATTACGCTCAAACTTTTCTTTTGCCATAGTGTCCTCCGACTTAATTTGTGAATAGAAATGGAATTATACCCAAAAATTATTCAATTATTGCNTTATCTATACTTTATCTTATGGAGCTCACGAGCGGATTTGAACCGCCGACCTCTTCCTTACCAAGGAAGTGCTCTACCCCTGAGCCACGAGAGCATAGTGAATATAAAATAAGCAATAATTGCATAATTTTTTTAAAATATTTTAAATATCAGTAAATTTTGTGTAGATAGCTATGTAATTTATATAGAATAATACTATAAAAATATAAATCATAATATGAAGTAGGTTGAATTTGTACTTCAGCTTCCAGAATGTTTCAATGGAGCGGGTGAAGGGACTCGAACCCTCGACCCTCAGCTTGGAAGGCTGACGCTCTAGCCAACTGAGCTACGCCCGCATGTGCCATTGAAATGGNTGCCATTGAAATGGTGGTGAGAAGAGGAGTCGAACCTCTGAACCCGTAGGGAGCGGATTTACAGTCCGCCGTCGTTGGCCACTTGACTATCTCACCAGAATATATCCGGTCTAACACTGTTTCTAATATTCAAAATTCAATGGTGCCGACACGAGGATTTGAACCCCGGGCCTGCTGATTACAAATCAGCTGCTCTAGCCAACTGAGCTATGTCGGCATCGAATTTGAGCCAGAATTATAGTGCAATATATTTTCAATGTCAAGAGTTTTTTACTAAAAATTTATCATATCCTAATCTTTAGGCAAAATTGGTTATTATTTGCCCACATATTACTAGTTTTATTCATATTGTAAAGGTTATATTTAGATGCTAAAAATTTTATTTTCACCTGCTGAGAGCAAAAAAATCGGAGGCAAAGAGTCAAAAAAAGAACTTTTTGGCTCTAATAGTGCAAGAGAAGACATACTAAATAAATATAACGATATTGTCAATCGCAGTAATGAAAATAGTGTAAAAGAGCTCTTCGGCTTTAAAAAACTTGACGACTGTAAACCATATATCTGTGATATTTTCAACTCACCTCTTATGTGTGCAATTGAGCGCTATAACGGCGTGGCTTATGAGTATCTTGATTTTGGCTCGCTTGAAACAAAAACAAAAGAGTACCTAAAAGCAAACACAATAATTTTCTCAAACCTCTACGGTCCGATTTTAGGCGGCGACACGATAGCAAACTACAAAGTAAAACAGGGCAATGACATCGGTGAGTTTATTCCCGACAAGTTTTACAGAGACAGATTTTCGTACCAGCTTGATTTGTATCTTGGCGACTCTGACATCTTAGATCTTCGTGCAGGATATTATGACAAGTTTTACGAGCTTAAAAAACCATACACGACTTTGAAGTTTTTAAAAGGCGGGAAAACAGTAAGTCATTGGGCAAAAGCTTACAGAGGTTTGGTTTTAAGAGCAGTTGCACAAAAGGGCATAAACTCTATGAAGGAGTTTATGGCTTTGGAGATAGAGGGCTTAAGCGTTGCAGAGATTAGAGTTGTAAAAAACAAAACAGAAATCATCTACGACATTGTGAACTAATGACATGTAACGTGCTTAGAGTTTTATTCCCCTAAGTCTAAGCGAATTGGTAATTACGGAAACAGAACTGAAACTCATTGCCGCCGCTGCTATCATAGGTGAGAGCAGTATGCCGAAAAACGGGTACAGCAATCCCGCGGCAATCGGAATCCCCGCCGAATTGTAAAAGAAAGCGAAAAAGAGATTTTGTCTGATATTTCGCATTGTTGCTCTGCTTAGAACTCTTGCTCTGACTATGCCTCGCAAATCACCTTTTACCAAAGTGACACCGGCACTCTCCATCGCAACATCGGTTCCCGTTCCCATGGCAATGCCGACATGTGCAAGAGCAAGAGCCGGAGCATCGTTTATGCCGTCACCCGCCATTGCAACGATATGCCCTTGTGTTTGAAGCTCTTTGATTACCTCTGCTTTTTGCTCAGGCAACACCTCGGCATGTACCTCATCTATGCCGAGTTGTCTTGCCACAATTTCCGCTGTGGTACGATTATCGCCTGTCAGCATCACGACTCTTATGCCTTGTACATGTAAATCATGAATAGCTTCGGCTGTACTCTCTTTTATAGGGTCGGCAACGGCAATAAAACCGGCTGCCTTTAAACCGACTGCAGCCAACATTACAATTTTTCCCTCGGAGCGTTCTATCTCTGCTTTTTTTGACAACTCGTCTGCGTTTATGTTTAAACTCTCCAGCAGTTTAATATTGCCCACGGCAACTCTCTGTCCGTCAACTTCGCCCGTAATTCCCATTCCGCTTAAAGAGTTGAAGTTCTCAGATTTAACCAACTCTACATCTCTCTCTTTCGCACCCTTTACAATCGCCTCCGCCAGAGGGTGTTCACTCGCTATCTCCAAACTCGCAACCAAACGCAAGAGTTCATCTTCGCTAAATCCATCTTCTACATGTACATTTACCAGTTTAGGTTTTCCTTCCGTCAGTGTTCCTGTTTTATCAACTACCAAAGTATCAACTTTTTCCATGATTTCCAAAGCTTCTGCATTTTTGATTAGTACTCCGCTTGTCGCACCGCGTCCTGTTCCTACCATTATAGAGATAGGCGTAGCAAGGCCGAGTGCGCACGGACATGCGATAATAAGCACTGAAACGGCACTTACAACGGCATAAGCCAAACGAGGTTCAGGTCCGAATATCCACCAGACAAAAAAGCTTATCAGGCTGATACCGATAACGGCAGGAACGAAATAAGAGGAGACGACATCTGCGAGTTTTTGTATGGGCGCACGGGAGCGTTGTGCTTTTGAAACCATATCTATGATTTGTGAGAGCAGAGTATCTGCGCCTATTTTCTGGGTTCTCATAAGAAGAGTTCCGTTGGCATTAATGGTAGCGCCGATAAGTTTCTCGCCTGCAAATTTCTTAACCGCAATAGGCTCTCCCGTAACCATCGACTCATCAACATTACTTTCACCTTCAATTACAACTCCGTCAACAGGAATTTTCTCTCCCGGGCGGACACGCAGAATATCTCCTACATTTACTCTCTCAAGTGCGATATCCTCTTCACTCCCGTCATCTTTGACTATACGAGCCGTGTTTGGAGCAAGTCCAAGCAGAAGTTTTATTGCCGCGTTAGTTTGTGAGCGGGCACGAAGTTCAAGCACCTGACCTAAAAGCACAAGCGTAGTGATTACTGCTGCCGCTTCAAAATATACATGTACCAAACCATCACTCATCAGCATCATAGGCGGAAAGATATGCGGCATAAACATTGCGACAACACTGTAAGCCCAAGCGACCAAAACACCGATAGCAATCAGCGTGAACATGTTCAGATTCATACTCTGCAAAGATTTGTAGCCTCGTACAAAAAACGGCCAGCCGCCCCAAAAAACAACAGGAGTGGCAAGCAAAAACTCTATCCATTGAACTATTTTCATACTCATTCCATCAGGCAGCAGTGATGGCATCATATCTACACTCATAGCTAAAATAAACACGGGAACAGAAAGAACGGCACTAACCCAAAAACGGCGGCTCATATCTGTAAGCTCTTCATTTTTTTCTTCGATTTTTGTAACAACAGGTTCAAGAGCCATACCGCATTTAGGGCAGCTTCCAGGGTGATCTTGAACTATTTCGGGATGCATAGGACAGGTATAAGTTACTTTTTCATCTGCTTTACGGGGAGCTTGAACATCCACATGGCAGAGTTTCTCATCCGTGCAGATTGGTTCGTTATCGACATGTATATATTTTTGAGGATTTTCTTTAAATTTAGCAAGGCAGCCTTCACTGCAAAAGTAGTAATAATCTTGCAAATAATGATAAAAGTATTTAGAATCACTAGAGACATTCATGCCGCAGACTGGGTCTTTTAGCCGACTGGGTTCTTTATTTAAATCAGTATTCATATCATTGCCATCCTTATTTAATTAAGATTGAATCACCTCTGTTTCCTCTTGTAAATCTTTAAAATCTGCTCTTCTATCTTCAAGTTCTTTTCGATATGTGTTGTAATCTCCAAAATCAAAGAACTTCTCATATCGTGAGTGCATATCCTTTTGAGGTTTTGAGTGTTTTATGGGGCACCAAAACTGTTCAGTTCTAGCCTCTATCTCTCTTGTGTAGCCTATTACCCCGTTAAAATACTCACAATACAAACAATTTATCTTCTCCACTCTATCTAAATAAAAAAGATTGTATCTGTCTATGACTACATAATCACTTCTTTTGACTTTTGGTATTTTGTATATAGGAAAACAGACTATTTGATAGATACTGACAAAAATATCGACAAGAAGTGCGGGAATCATCATCGACCAGATAAACGGTATTGTGAAAATTGCCAAAACAGGAAAGGACGATAAATATTTAATGGAGCTTACAATTCTAGACCTTCCCTCTTTTATTACATTCTCTTGAAACTTTACTTTTTTATTCTCAAGCGTATAAAAAAATTCATCCTGTTTTTTTCTAAGCTCCTCCATTAATTCATCTTAAAGAGTTTTTATCTGTGCGGCTATCTCCTCAATTCTACTATCCATAAACTCTCCGATTTTTTAGTTTTCTCTTTTTTTAAGTATAGCACTATTTTATCAATTTAACATTTTAATAATGGAATAAGCTTTTTTCATTTAACATAGGTTGATTTTAAAAAATTTCTCAATCACTCTTCAACTTGAAGGAAATATTATGCCCCCAGCTTTAACAATTTCTCAATTATACAAAAAGTGTGACTCTTCACTTTTTTCATTTAGCACTACTGAAGAGCTTGAACCGTTAGAGGAACCTTTTGGACAAAAAAATGCACTCGATGCTATAGATTTTGCCGCAAATATTAAGCAAGACGGTTACAATCTTTTTGCTATGGGAGCCTCGGGCAGCGGCAAACACTCTACCGTAATGAACTTTTTACAAAAAAAAGCAAAAAGTCAAAAGACCCCAAACGACTGGTGCTATGTCAACAACTTTAAAGACGCTAGAAAACCCATTGCTATAGAACTCCCCTCAGGACATGCCGTAGGATTTAAAGATGACATGTATGAACTTGTCGAACTCTTAAAAGAGATTCTTCCGACTGTTTTTGAAGGGAGTGCTTACCGCAATGAGTATGAGGCTATCAGCCAAAAATACATTGAAAAAGAGACACAGATTTTTAAGTATCTCCAAGATGAGGCAAGAGGGCATGATATTTCAATGAACGCCACTTCAAAAAACAGAGTCACTTTTGCACCCGTCATAAACGGCAAAGTCATTACTGCTTCAGAATTTAACGCCATAGAAGGCAAAGAAAAAGAAGAGATTGAGCAGAAAGTTAATGAGTTTGAGAAGATTGTAAAAGATGGTCTGCATGGTGTAAATTAACTAAACAAAGCGCAAAGAAAAGAGCTTAAAGATTTAGAGAAGAAAATGACCAAAGAATCAGTAGAGTCTCTTATCGATGAAGTACGCTCCAAATACAAATATTCAGATAAAATCACTGCTTACCTTGATGATTTAGAGGATGATGTTATCCGACATGTACAGGATTTTTTGGTAAAACCCGACGAAATGCCGATGATGCCCTTTATGAAAGAACTTTATACTCCGTCGTTTTCTCGTTATGGCGTAAATATATTTATTACCCATGAAGAAAATACATCTTCTACGGTTGTTTACGAAGACAATCCTATTCATCAAAATCTTATAGGAAAGATTGAACATTTATCACAGGTTGGTACATTGGTAACCGACTTTAGCATGATTAAACCCGGAGCTCTACATAAAGCAAACGGAGGATATCTCGTGCTTGATGCGAGAAAGCTTTTAATGCAGCCGTTTGCATATGAGGAGCTAAAACGTGCTCTGCGCTCAAAAGAGATACGCATAGAATCTTTGGCGCAACAGTACTCCTTTATAAGCACAACCTCATTAGAACCTGAACCGATTCCCATAGATGTAAAAGTAGCTCTTATAGGAGAGAGAATCTTATACTATCTTCTTTATCACTACGACCCCGATTTTGGAGAGCTTTTTAAAGTAATTGCCGACTTTGAAGACAGCATTGTGCGCAGTGAAGAGAATATACATCTTTATGCACAGATGATAGGAACAATCGCGACGCACCATGACTTGCTTCCTCTGACTCCCGATGCGGTGGCAAGAGTTATAGAGGAGAGCTCAAGAGAAGTTTCGCACTCTTTAAAATTCTCTGCTCATCTAAGAACTCTCTCGGATTTACTAAAAGAGGCAGATTATTGGGCTAAGAAAAACTCTCACTCGGCAGTAGAGAAGGATGATATAAACAAAGTGCTCCAGACACGCATCGATAGAGCAAACCGTATACAGATGAGACTCTATGAACAAATCGATGAGCGCACCATCATGATTGATGTATCAGGCAGTGCGGTAGGTCAGATAAATGCGCTTAGTTTTATCTCCATGGGAGGATACAACTTCGGTATAGCTTCTAAAATTACCGCAAGAACGCGCATCGGCAAAGGAGAGATTATAGATATTGAACGCAAAGCTGAACTGGGCGGTCCTATTCACTCAAAGGGAGTTATGATTCTTGGTTCGTATCTTGGCTCAACATACGCTAAAAATATACCCTTAAGTCTATCTGCTTCACTTGTATTTGAGCAATCCTACGGCAGAGTTGATGGAGACAGCGCATCTTCAACAGAACTCTACGCTATTCTTTCATCGCTTGCAAACCTGCCTATAAAACAAAACATCGCAGTTACGGGTTCTGTTAATCAATTTGGTGAAATCCAGCCTATTGGAGGAGTAAATGAAAAGATAGAGGGCTTTTTTGATATCTGTATGCGCAGAGACAAAAATGGATTTTACGGCGTTATTATTCCTGAAGCAAACATCAAACATCTAATGCTTAAAACTGAAGTTCTTGAAGCGCTAGAAAAAGAAAACTTTGCCATATATGCAGTAAAAACTATTAATGAAGGGATAGAGATTTTAACCGGTGTTGAAGCAGGAGAAGCCGATGAAAAAGGCAACTACCCGCCTTCAAGCATAAACGGCATGGTTATGGCTCGTCTTGAGGAGTTCTTGAAAAACGCAAAAGATTTTTATCATAAGAAGAGTGGCAATTCTGATGAAGAGAATAAAACAGATAAATAGTGTAAAATTGCACCAACATAAATAAAAGGCAAGTTTTGCAAGATTCACAAGAGTACAAAAATAAAAAAGCATATTTTGAGAAGATAATTACCCTCTATGGAAGAAATGTCGTTATAGAGGTTCTTCAAGATGAGAACATAGAGATACATAAACTCCACATGTCTGATTCTAACAAACCCGACGGTGCAGTACAAACCGTTTTAAAACTTGCAAAAAAAAGAGGCGTTGAGATAGTCTATCACGATAAAAATGCACTCAGCAGAATTAGCAAGAACTCCAAACAAGACCAAGGTGTCGCACTTGACATCATCGCTTCTTCTTACCAAAGCGCGAATGAGATAAAAAATTTAAAAAGTTTTAAACTTATCGCTTTGGATAGCATTCAAAATCCTCAAAATCTAGGTATGATTATCCGTTCATGTGCCGCCGGATATATCGATGGAGTAATCCTTCCCAAAAAAAACAGCGCAAAAATCTCTCCACTCGTCATTAAAGCGAGTGCGGGAACACTTTTTAAACTCCCAATCTACTACTGCAATACGCTTGATGAGATTTTAAAAGAGCTAAAAGAGACAAAAATCTACCTACTCTCTTCACATGCCAAAAACAGCATTTATGATTTGAAAAAAAGTGAGAAATCCATATTTGTTCTAGGAAACGAGAGCGAAGGAGTATCAAAGGAGATTGAAAAACTCTGCAACGACTCTATCAGCATCCCGATGAACCGCGGCGTAGAGTCTTTAAACGTTGCGGTTACCGCTTCACTTATTGCTTTTATGCAGTAGCTACCTCATCATGATTTCATAAGGACGTTTTATCTCCCTGAGAACTTCATCCACACTCATGTGGCGTGATTTTCTCATAAACTCTTTGCCGCCTAAAAAAACCAAAACTGTAGGAATGGCAAAAACGCTAAAATAAGCGGCTATCTCTTGATCTACTGAAGTGTCTATGCTTATAATTTGAAACTCTTTAAAATTGCTCTTTAGAGCTTCTAAAAGTTTGGGCTTCAGAGCATGACAAACGTTACATGTCGGGGCTGAAAAGTAGAGCATTACTGCAGGATTTTCTTCTAGAGTTTTTTTTATCTCATCTATATTTTGCATAAGGAAGCACCTCTTCTTTTGGTGCGAAATTATACACTATCTGTTATAATCCCTTTATGAGTTCCATAATATTTTCAATACTCGGCATCTATATATTTATACTTATCGGCTTTATCGCTAAAATGAGCTTTAAAGAGGCAATTGATGATAAAACGATTACCCTTATAAATGTATATTTTTTACAGATTTTTTTAACATTTTGGGGACTTCTTATCCGCCCCGTTGACATCACGCTTCTTTATGCTCCATCTATATATCTAGTAATTGTTGTTATAGTTTTAGTCATCTCCGCACTGGTTGCAAAGAGGCTCTTTGAAGATAAAAAAGAGTACTCTATTGCAACAGTTGCGGCTATTATAGGAAATACGGGAAATTTGGGTATACCTTTAAATATAGCAATTTTTGGCGAAGAGTCCATTCCATACACGACTATCATAAATCTTATGAACGTGTTTGTTGTCTATACCATAGGAGTCTATTACTACTCAAGAGGGAGTTTTGATGTAAAAACATCGCTTAAAAATATAGTAAAACTCCCTATCTTATGGGCGGCAGCAACGGCAATAATCCTTAGCATGCAGGGCTACAAACCAAACGATGAGATAATGAAAGTGCTTATGATGGGAGCTTACGCTTCTATAGTTATGCAGCTCTTTTTATTTGGTCTTTATCTCTACGGCACTGAGGTAAAAGAGATTAGCAAAAGACTTACATTGTGGGTTATAAGTATAAAATTTCTATTTTTGCCCGCTGCTGCTTTTTTGATTCTTTATAGTATTGAGATGGATAGCATGATAAAAGGGATAATCTTTTTAGAGCTCTTAATGCCCCTTGCTATAGCAAATGTCAACTTCGCTTCGCTATATGATTGCAAACCAAAAATTGTTACCGCACTTGTATTTATCTCCTCTATTTTGTTTCTAGGAGTAATTTTTGCGGGCGTAAAGGTTTTAACATATCTATGAACAAAATATATGACATGTACAAAACATTGTACAAAACATACGGCGCTCAAGGTTGGTGGCCTATAACAAGCTATGGATATCATAAGGGCAAATATAATTTTCCGCGAAACACAGACGAAATATTTGAAGTCTGTTTAGGCTCGATTTTAACTCAAAATACAACATTTGCTTCCGTCGTAAAATCATTAAACAATCTCCATGTAAAAAATGCTCTACATGTAGACGCAATAGAGAGTATGGATATAAACGAACTAAAAGAGGCTATCAGACCTTCAGGCTATTTCAACCAAAAAACAGAGTATATTTTAGAGTTTATAAAATTTTACAAAAGTCTAAAAGGTGCTACTCCCACAAGAGAGGCTCTTTTACATGTAAAGGGTATCGGGGAAGAGACGGCGGATTCTATGCTTCTTTACGGCTACAATCAGAGAGAGTTTAAAGTAGATGCTTATACAAAAAGATTGTTGGTTGAGTTAGGTTTTGCAGATGAGAAAACAAAATACCGTGATATAAAATCTCTTATGCAAAACTCCCTAAAAGAGTGCATAAAAGATGAAAAAGAGCTACTTATAACCTACCAAGAGTTCCATGCTCTAATAGTAGAGCATGGCAAAAGATACTACTCCAAAAAACCCTACGGTGTCGGCTGTTTTTTAAAAACAACTATTTTTTGCAACCCTCAGCCGTAATATTGCCTCTGTTTTTCTCTAACATTTTATCTCCAAAGCCCTTGACTTCTTTTAGCTCATCTACACTGCTAAAACAGTTGTTCGCTTTTCTATACTCTAAAATAGCATTTGCTTTTGCCTCACCGACACCTTTGATACTCATAAGCTCATCTTTATCAGCTTTGTTAATATCCACAGCTCCAAAACTAAGAGCAACTCCAATAATCAATAATAAGAACAACTTCATTTTAAACTCCTTTTAACTCAAGATGTTAAATTTTACTTTATTAATATTAAATTAACATTAATTATTAATAAAATCTAATAAAATTCTCTATTTATGCATTTATAGGAAAGCGTAAAGGGTTTTTTGGAGATTTAAGATGTATGGGAAATAAAATAAAGAGGTTTTATCTATAGGCTGATTGGCCTATAGGTAAATTATTTAATTTTTGCGATAATACTCTCTACTGAGAAGCCAAACTTGGCAAAAAGTTTATCCGCAGGGGCAGAAGCACCGAATGTATCCATCCCAATAACCTCATCTGCAAGGCTGTACCACTCTAAACCGCGAGCTGCTTCGATAGCTACTTTTTTACTATCTTTTTTAATAATCGAATCTATGTACGCTTTATCTTGTTCAATAAATAAGTCATAACATGGAACAGAAACAACATCTGCTTCTACTCCATCTGCATTAAGCGCCTCTTTTACTTTAAGAGCAAGTTCTACTTCTGAACCTGAAGCCATCAATGTAATCGTTGCGTTTGCATCGCTTGCAAGAAGATATCCGCCTTTAGCTGCGCTGCCTTTTGCAGGCGAGGGAAGAACTGAGAGATTTTGACGTGAACATACAAAGGCTGAGGGAGAGTTTTTCATCTCCAAAGCTATCTTCCATGCTTCAACATTCTCGTGCCCATCTGCAGGACGCCAAACATAAAAGTTTGGAAGTGCACGGAACTGACTTAAATGCTCAATAGGCTGGTGAGTAGGACCGTCTTCGCCGACACCGATGCTGTCATGTGTCCAAACAAAAAAGTGCTGTATCCCCGCAAGAGCTGCGATACGCGCTGCAGGCTTCAAGTAGTACGAGAAGACAAAGAATGTTGCAGAAAACGGCATTAACGATCCGTAGAGAGCGATAGCATTTGTAATAGCCGCCATTGCATGTTCACGGATACCAAAGTAGATATTTCTCCCTTTTGGGTAAACACCCATATCGACAAGCTCTGTTTTGTTTGACGGACTAAGATCCGCGCTTCCGCCTAAAAAGTTTGGAAGCGCCTTTGCAATAGCATTTAATATTTTTCCGTTTGTGTTTCTTGTAGCATCCGCTTTTTCAAAAACAGGCCACTGAATTCTTGAAAAATCAGGATTTTGAAGAGCATTTAACGTCTCATTTTGCTCCATTAAAGGAAGAGTTTTAAGGCTGTGTATCCACTCACGCTCCGCTAAATCACCTTTTTCAATCGCACATCTAAAGCGAGCCATAACATCTTCATCTACATGAAAACATTTTGTCGCATCAAATCCACAAGCACTCTTTGCCTCAGCAATCACATCGCTGCCAAGAGGAGCGCCATGAGAGTGGTGAGAACCTTCAAGTTTCCCGCCGCCTTTGGCAATAGTCGTATTTGCAATGATAATAGTCGGTTTTTTATTTGTTTTTGCAGTGGTAATAGCACCGTCAATCTCATCAAAATTATGCCCGTCACACTCCAAAACATCCCATCCCTGTGACTCAAAACGAAGACGGATATTTTCACTGATACTTAAACTTGTCGAACCCTCTATCGTAATACTGTTTGAGTCATAGATAAGAATCAGATTGTCAAGCTTGTTGTGTCCTGCAATAGAACATGCTTCGTAACTAACACCCTCTTCCAAATCACCGTCACCGCAGAGACAGTAAACATTATGGTCAATCACTTTTGCAGTGTCTGAATTTACCTGAGCGCCCATAAATTTTGAAGCCATTGCAAAACCTACAGCGTTTGCAACCCCCTGTCCGAGCGGACCTGTTGTTATCTCAATACCATCAGTATGCCCAAACTCAGGATGACCAGGGGTTTTTGAGTCTAACTGACGAAAATTTTTCAAATCTTCAATACTTAAGCCGTATCCCCAAAGATAATAAAGAGAGTAGATAAGTCCTGTTGCATGACCGCCTGAAAAAACAAGTCTGTCACGGTTTAACCAAGAGGGATTTTTAGGATTGTGATTTAGATGCTCACTCAAAACTACCGCAATATCAGCTAAACCCATAGGTGCGCCCGGATGTCCCGACGAAGCTGCTTGAACCATATCTGCCGCTAAAAATCTTATACTGTATGCCATTTTTTGACGCATTTTATTACTCATTATTTTATTGCCTTCATTTAATTTATTTATGTCTGTTTATATAGTGGACAAGAAGCGGAAATAGCTCATTTTTTAACTTCTCATCAAAACCATCCATCTCTTGTGCAAGTGTTTTTGACAACTCATTTGCTTCTTGCAGTGCCTCATTTAACCCAAGAAGTGTGACAAAACTATTTTTTGACTCATCGTTATTTGTTAATTTTCCTGCCTCGTGTGAACTTTGTGTTACATCTAAAATATCATCTTGAATCTGAAACAAAAGTCCAAGTTTTATACCAAAATCATAAAGAGTATCTGCCAACTCATCATGACCGACAATAATTGCACCCATTTTAAGTGAAGCGGCAATAAGCTTTGCCGTCTTGTTTATGTGTAAAACTCTTACATCCTCTATGTTAAGAGGTCTATTTTCAAAATAACAGTCAATTGCCTGACCCAAAACCATCCCGTTTAAGCCGCCGTTTACCGCCAACTCTCTTATAAGAGAAACTCTTGTAGAGTCCGAAAAAGGAGCATTACTTAAAACCTCAAAAGAGTAAGTGTTGAGCGCATCGCCCGCTAAAATGGCAGTTACCTCATCAAAGAGTACATGTAGAGTCGGCTCTCCTCTGCGAAGCGGCGAGTTGTCCATTGCAGGCAAATCATCA
This sequence comes from Sulfurimonas sp., assembly GCA_002899765.1. GTDB lineage: Bacteria > Campylobacterota > Campylobacteria > Campylobacterales > Sulfurimonadaceae > Sulfurimonas. The sequence goes on from PPDH01000016.1 coordinate 85,121, forward strand.
TGAATAAGTGAATATGTATGCAAAAGCTCAATCGCATAAGCTGCATGATATGCTCCGCCTATCAAAAGCGGATTGTATGCATTTACAACTCCAAGTAAAAGTGCAGGACGGAATCTCTTACCGCCTGCAAGGAGCATTTTTTGAAGCGCCTCTTCATAAGTCGGGTGTATGCTTTTTGAAGTCGGTAGGTGATTTAATAAAAAATTCTCAAAGTTCTGCATATAAAATTTTACCTAATTTACTTTCACAAAAAACTGAAAATGCTCTCTTTGAAAGAGAAGATTTGCACTCTTTTTAGGATTGTCTATTATCTCCAATATTTCCTCTTCATTCTCTACGTCTTTCAAATTAACCTGCAATAGTTTATCTCCTAGTTTGAGACCGTAATGCTAAGCTTTTTTCTCTATTTTTGTTATAAACAAATTCTTGTCAAACGATATGCCTAAAAACTCTAAAAAAGTATCGCTCAAATATCCGCCGCCTGCTCTGTTTTGAGTTTTTGCGCTTATAGTAATAAACTCGTTTGCACGTTTGATTTTTACGCTGTGCACGGAGCCGATTTCGCTAAAAAGCACATCCCTCATAAACGAGGCACTATCTTTAACTTTTTTTCCCTCTAGCTCTAAAACTATGTCATCTTTTTTAAACAAATTCTCTTTTAAAAAGGGGTTGGAACTACTAACGATTACTGCGGAGCCGCTATCTTTGACTCTTATGCCAAAATCTCCGTAAGCCACTTTTTTACTATTTAAAAAACGCGCTATATACTCTTTTTCAATTATTCCCTGCGGCGTTACAATTCCTTCTAGCGCGCAACAGCTGTTGAGTAGCAGACTCGGTGCAGAGAGTGGTTCGCTAAATGTTGCAAAACTATTAAGCCCAACCTGTTTTTTTATAATTTTCCCCTCTATTACACTGTTGTTGTCAACACCGAAACTCCCCAAAGATTGATTTATGTTAAGTTTAAAAGGGTATTTGAAATTTTTTTTATCCTCTACAAGATAGAGCGAAAGATATGGATCATGTTTGATGATTTTTGTATTTGGTCTGGTTGTAGAAAAGATAAGTTTTTGATTGTTTTGCAGAGGAATATGAAGCGAATTTTTTACAATTGCTCCTGAATCGACGGTTTTAAGTCTGCAGGATTCAATACCGCCCTTGCATGCATAAAGATTCAAAAAAATAAGGTTTAGTGCTAAAAATAGCCTAAACACTTACTTTGCTCCAAATGGATTAATTGAACCAAACATACCCAAGGCACTGTTTTGTCTGTTGTCTTCTACCATTTTATTGTCATCGTTTATTGCACCGATGAGTAATATTTGCAGGGATTCTTTATCGCCAAGAAGAGAATCATCGATGTTTATATCTATAACTTCTCCCTTGCCGTTTATCGTAACCTCTACCATCCCGCCGCCGCTTTTTACTTTGAAGATTTTAGACTCTAATTCAGCTTGAAGTTTCTTAGCGTTTTCTTGCATTCCTTCAAGCATTTTACTCATGTCGCCCAAATTTCCAAACATCTAAATTTCTTCTAAAATTTCTTCAATGTCATTGTTCTCGTCGACTAAAACAACTCTGGGTTTATATGTCTTTAAATCTTCTTCATCGTAAGTAGCGTATGCGACTATAATGATTTTATCGCCTTTGTGAACTTTTCTAGCAGCCGCACCGTTTAAGCAGATGTCTCTTTTGCCTCGTTCACCCAAAATAATATATGTTGAAAATCTCTCACCGTTGTTGATGTTTAAAATTTCAACTTTTTGTCCAACTCTCATCTTGGAAGCTTCTAAAAGCTCCTCATCTACCGTAATTGAGCCAACATAATTAAGATTAGCATCAGTTACCGTAGCACGATGTATCTTGCTGTACAACATCTCTATAGTCATTTTTACATTCCCATCTGTTTTTTCATTTCACAAGGAGAGATTGGATCACCCCACATATCGGCACCAATTAGGTACTCTTGCACAACTTTACCGCCGATAAGATGCTCCTCTATAATTCTATCTATTTTCTCTTTTGTAAGAGCCGCGTACATAAAATGCCCCGGTTCAACCAGCATAACAGGACCTGCCAAACAGCGGTTTAAACATGATGTGCGTATGGGTTGAATTGTTCCCATTACGCCCTCTTTCATCAATTTTTGCGCTAAATGCTGAAAAAGATCTTGTGTTTCAGGCGTAACGCATGAAGGCTTTGGCATACCCGGAGGAGCTGACTGCTCACATTTAAATATATAAAATGCCGGTTGAGGAATTCCCATAACTTCTGTCCTTAATATTTTTCTCAATTATAGCAAAAATAATCTCATAAATATTAATGCAACTCAATAAGTTTTTAAGACTTCAACTTATCTTTAGCAACTCTCTTACTACTTCTCTGTCATCAAAAGGAAATTTCTCATCATATATAATCTGATAAGATTCATCACCTTTTCCAAGGATAACAACTACCTCATCCTCTTGTTGTTCATCAATAGCCATCTGAATCGCTTTTTTTCTGTTTAATTCAACGCTAACGATACTTTTATCTTCAATCCCCTCTAAAATATCATTTACAATACTTTGAGGATCTTCATGTCTTGGATTGTCACTTGTAATGTAGAGCTTTTTAGCTAAACTGGCAGCTACTTTTCCCATGAGCGGTCTTTTGCTTCTGTCTCTATCTCCGCCAGCACCAAAAACAACTAAAAGTTCTTTCTCTTTAAGCGCATTTAAAACCTGCTGTATACCGTCAGGCGTATGCGCAAAATCAACTATAATGTTTGGTACTTCACTCACCTGCTCCATTCGACCGCTCACACCCGCAAAATTATCTACAACCTCGCAGACCTCTTCAAGCTTTTTTCCTGTTAAAATATGGGTTGCCGCAATAGCCGCCATAAGGTTGTAAAGATTAAAAAATCCATGCAAAGAGGCCGTAAAAGGAGCTACATCTTTTATATTTTGGATTATTCCGCTTGTTGCATTGTTGAGCGAATAAGCAATCAATCTGTATGTAGCAGAGTTTTCTATGGCGTATGTAAAAGTATTTTTAAAATTAAATGACGCTTTTGTCTCGTCTTTGTTTATAAGTTTTTTTCCGTCATCTTGAAAAAAACTGTTCTTAACCGCTATATATTCTCCGATGGTTTTGTGATAGTCCAAATGGTCTTGAGTAATGTTTGTTAAAATTTTAAGTGCAAAATCTAGCCCCTCTACCCTTTTTTGAGCGATTGCATGTGAACTGACTTCCATAATAAAAAATTCACACCCTGCTGCTACAGCCTGATATATATGCTTGTATGTATTTAAAACGGACGGGGTCGTTAAACTTTTCCCCTCAATGAGCTCATCATTCATGAAAAAACCGCGTGTTCCCTGTATTGCCGCTTTATAACCCAAATCTAGCAAAAAGGAGTAAATAGCGCTTGCCGTTGTCGTCTTGCCGTTTGTTCCGGTTATGCCGACAATTTTTATCTTCTCTACTCCAAAAAGTTCTGCTATATCTTTTATGCTTATGATTGAGTGAGCGCCTCTCTCTTTTGCATTTTGAAGATACTTCTCATTTTGGGCTGTGAGTACAAATGCCGTCTCACTATCGCACTCCTGTGAATTTTCGGTTATATATCTAAACGATTCACCCGGCAGCTCAATTTTCAATTTTTTTACCCTTTGCCAATTTTTTAAGCAATTTTCTAAGAAGTGCATCGCTTGGATAGACACTTAGAGCATTCTCTAGGTAAGAGAGTGCCATCTCTGCAAAACCATGCTCTATAAGGTTCTCTAAGAAGTCGACAAAATCCTCTTTTTGAGTAATAATAACTCTTGTTGAGAACATTATATTTTCAAAAGTCTCTTTAAAACTCTCCCCCTCGTCTATTAAAGCTTTAAAATCTTTATATAAAATCCCATCTTCAAGTTCTATTCTGTCGCGAATAGGCTGTGCAAAAACTTCGCTAAGCCTCTCCATGGATCCATCCATATTTTGCAAAATATCACTCATGATGATATCTGCTTGCTCTTTATCTTCTTCTTTTAGTATCTCATAATAATCAAAAAGAGCTTCTGCACCGCCCTCTCCGCTTAATGCCATCTCAGCCAGTATAACACCATTGTAAGCCTCTTTTGAGTTAGGAAAATTTTGCAGCACTGCAGCAAATTTCTCCAATGCATTTTTATAATCTGATTTGGAGAAACTATCTTTAGCTTGGGATAATATTTTATGTTTACTTATTGCCATCTTCTCTCCTTTGTTATTTTATAAATTATCTATATCGTTTTCCATACCTATGGGTACATTAATTACTGTAATATCAGGATGTATATCCATCTTTAATTGTCTCTCTACGCCATACTTCAACGTAGTGCCGCTGCTGGAACATCCGACACATGCGCCTCTTAACTGTATATAAACTTTTGAATTCTTAACTGTCAAAAACTCTATATCTCCACCGTCAAGCGCTAAAGATGGGCGAACCTTGTCTATAACGTTCTTTACCGGATTCATCAACTCTTCATCTGTAAATGGTATCATATCCACCCTTTGCGATTATATATTTTATTGTTTTCATAAGATATGCAAATATCGCTTAACAAGTGATAAAAAACATAGCCTATATTTGTAAAGAAAGGATTTCATGCACATATGAAGGCTTTCTCATTCCAATAAGTATATAATCGACACTTTCTCTATTCATTAAAAATTTTAACGCACACTCCTGCATTGAAGCATTGCACTCTTTAAAAAACTCTTTTAGCTCTACTTTCGTTCTTTTTGCACACTCATGCGCCACCATTTTTCTATACTCAATAAGAAAAAGATCAATAAAATTTAGCATTGCTTGAGTGTTGTCCTCCTCTACTCTTTGCAAAACTTTTTTAATATGGGGTATTATTTGTGCAAAAAGAAAAACATCATAGTCACCGATCCATCCAAATTTATGCTTACTCGCATCTAACTGTTCCAAAAGATTATACAGAGGTCTTAAGCTTTCGTTATCACACACTTCCATCAACTCATTGAAGTAGTTATAATAATCTTTACTCTCATCATAATCCGCCAAACGAAACATCATATTGTTATATTTTGCATTTAAGGGTCTGTTTGCCAATACCCTAAGCCCGTTCTCTTTAGCCCATAAAGCACATTTAAGTCCGTCTCTCTCCAAAATATTTATAGGAAGTTCTATAGTCGTAAAGCTGTGAGTTCTATTTCCTACTATCATCGCCGCATTGTAGGCAAGTGTGAGTAAATCCTCGTAAGGCAGAAACTCATCGCTAGTATGCTCAAGTGAAAAGCTGTTTGAACTTATCCCGTAAGAACCGATTCTGCACTCTTTAACTTCTTCCTCAAGTCCTACAAAAGCCTCTTGCAATCTTCTGTACATTTCATCGAGTCTATCATCTTTTGAAATACATCTGTTGATTGCATCTAAAATATAATATTCAGGATTATGTATAAGATAGCACTCAATTCTCTGCCTCTCCAACCTTTCTAAAGAAGCACTTAACTGCTCATGTATAAAGGATTTTGATATTGAGTGATAGCACTCATCGCTGTATTTTACAACTTCTTCTTCATTTTGGATTATTGAAGGGTTCTCTTTATAGTTAAACAAATTTGTTCCTTGAAGATATCCAAATTTACTTACTATCTCAACTTCATCTTTTTTATATTCATCAAACTCTCTAAAAGCAATTGCAATCGCACGCTCAGCTCCGCCGTCCATATAGTTTGAAGATGTATCTATCATGGTCACGCCGGATTCTATAGCCTCTTTTAAAGCTTCAATATGCTGCGGATTTATATCACTTATTCTATAGGTTCCAAATGCAAAATTACTCATAATGTCTCACTTTTATAATTTAAGTAGTTTGGGATGTGGAATTTTAAAGGGGCATGTTAAAACCATGCGTAGGCATTAGACTAAATAAATCTAATCTATATAATTACAACATAGAATATATTTTAGTATTAGTATAGAAAAAGGGCTTCTGCTCTTTTTCTTACTAAATTTATACTAACTCTATAAATGCCATAGTAGTAGCGTCACCACGGCGAATACGAGTTCTAGTAATTCTAGTATAACCACCCGGACGCTCAACGTACTTAGGAGCTATCTCATTTACTAGAGTTTTTGTTGCTTCTTTACTTTGAAGCGCCGCAAATACTGCTTTGTGAGCATTAGAATCACCCTTACCAGCAATAGTGATAAGTTTTTCAACATAAGAACGAAGTTCTTTTGCTTTCATAACAGTAGTTTCAATTTTACCATGTTCAATTAACGAAATACTAAGGTTCTTAAGCAAAGCAGCACGGTGTGAGCTTGTACGACCTAGTTTACGGTATCCATGACGATGTCTCATCTATAATTCCTCTTTTTGCAAGCTTATAAAGCTTCTATTTTCTTTTTTAGTCCACTAACAATATCATCTGCAAGATCGCCGCCAACTTCATATCCAAACTCTTGAAGTTTCTCTACAATCTCGTCATACGATTTTTTACCTAAATTTTTAACATTTTTGAGATCGTTTGTACTCATCAATGCTATTTCACCTATCAGTTTTATACTTGAACGGTCAAGACAGTTAAAACTTCTTGCACTCAAACCTAAGTTATCAATATGCATAGTTAGTTTTTTAAGATCAGGACTCTCTTCTGTTCTCTCAATCGTAGTTGGAGATTTCACGCTTATTTCACTGTTAAATACAGCCAATTGAGCATACATAACTTCTAACGAATTTCTAAACGCATCTAAAGGAGAAATTTGTCCATCAGTTCTGATGTTTAAAATCACTCTCTCAAAGTTAGGATTATCTTCTACTAATACATTCTCTATTTTGTATGTTGCACTACGAACAGGAGTAAAGTAAGCATCTAATGCTATATAACCCTCTTCTAGTCCATCATGAGTATCTTCGCTGGCAACATAACCGATACCTTGCGCGATTCTGATTTTAAAGTTAAGTACAGAGTCCTCATTTAGAGTTGCTAAATGCATCTCCGGTGTTACTACTTCCACTTCGCTATTTGTAAGGTCGCCGCCTTTAATAGTACAAGGACCGGCAAAGCTATAATTAACCTCTGCCTCTGTAGCACCGCCAAGCAGCTTAAATCTAATCTCTTTTAAATTTAAAATAAAGTCTGAAATGTCTTCAAGCATACCGCGCACAGAATCAAACTCATGCTTAGCACCTTCAATTTTAATAGCTATTGGTGCATAACCGACCGAGCTACTTAACAAAAAACGGCGAAGTGGATGAGCTAAAGAGATAGCATATCCGGTTTCAAAAGGATACGCCATTATATTAGCTTCATTCTCACTAATCTGCTCTACCTCAAATTCTTGAGGAGCAAGTGGAGTAGTTTTAATCTTTTTCATGTCTCTTACGCCTTTTATATTTTAAACTATTATTTCGAGTAAAGCTCAACGATTAAACGCTCTTCTACAGGGATAACAACTTCTTCACGCTCAGGCAGACGAGTAAAGATACCGAATTTTTTATCAGCATCAATATCAACCCATGGAGCTAAACCTGTTTGGTTTGTAAGTTCGATAGCGCGATTGATTTGAGCATTGTTTTTGCTGCTTTCACGAATCTCTATTTTTTGACCAGGCTTAACACGGTAAGAAGGAATATCCAATTTAGCACCGTCAACGAGAAGGTGACCATGTGTAACAAGCTGACGAGCAAAACGACGAGTAGTTGCAAATCCCATACGATAAACAACATTATCAAGTCTTTGCTCAATTAAAGTAATAAGGTTTGTACCCGTATTGCCTTCTCTTCTTTTAGCTTCAACGAATAGTGCACGGAACTGCTTCTCAGACACACCGTACATGAATTTTGCTTTTTGTTTTTCATTTAATTGTAAACCGTATTCTGATACTTTTTTACGACGCTGACCATGTTGACCCGGAGCATACGGACGTTTCTCTAATGCAGATTTACCTGCTAAACGACGCTCCCCTTTTAGGTTAAGGCTAACTCCAAATCTTCTTTCGATTTTTTCTACTGGACCTCTATATCTTGCCATCAGTAATCTCCTTAAACTCTACGGCGCTTAGGCGCGCGACAACCATTGTGTGGCAGTGGAGTAACATCTTTCATAAATGTTACGCGAATACCCTCAATAGAACCTACTGCTTTAGTTGCAGTTTCTCTTCCTGAACCGGGACCTTGAACTTTAATACCAAGTTCTTTTATGCCATGCACTTGAGCTTTTGCTACTGCGTCTTCTACTGCTGCTTGAGCTGCAAACGGAGTAGATTTTTTGCTACCTTTAAAACCAAGGCTACCTGCAGAACTCCAAGCAATCATGTTACCCATCTCATCTGTAATAGTTACGAGAGTATTATTAAATGATGCAGAGATATGACATATACCGCGTGCAATATTTTTCTTTATTACTTTTTTTCTAACAGCTTTTCTTTTTGCCATCTGTTAATCCTTATGCTGCGCCGACAGTTTTACGTTTACCCTTACGAGTACGCGCATTTGTCTTAGTTTTTTGACCACGACATGGAAGACCACGACGGTGACGAAGACCTCTGTATGAACCTAAATCCATAAGTGCTTTAATGTCCATTGCAACTTGCTTACGAAGATCACCTTCAACAACATGATTTGCACGAATCTCTTTTGTAATCGCTGCAACATCATCTTCGCTCAGTTCGTAAACTCTTTTGTTATAGTCTATGCCGGTTGCATCTAAAATCTTGCGAGAAGCATGTAGACCGATACCGTATACGTATGTTAGACCATACTCAATTCTTTTCTTTTTAGGTAAATCAACACCAGAAATACGAGCCATGATTATCCTTGTCTCTGTTTATGTTTTTTAACTTTGCAGATTACTCTAACAATGCCTTTTCTTTTGATAACTTTACAGTCATCACACATCTTCTTAACTGAAGCTCTTACTTTCATCGAAAGTCCTTATACTATTTTATCTCACAAAAAATCTAAGACTATTCTCAGCTTTTTGTATTAGTCACTAAAGCCACACCTAAAGGTGAGAGGGACAAGCCTCTTATAAGCTTCACTATTTGTCTTTGGTATCCAATCTTTGCCGCATTTAGGCAAGCATCTCTGTTTGCATGCCAATACTTTTATCTATACATCACTATATAGGTAAAAATACTCTAGCTTAATGTCAAAACAACAAAGCGGNATCTTTGCTGCATTTAGGCAAGCATCTCTGTTTGCATGCCAATACTTTTATCTATACATCACTATATAGGTAAAAATACTCTAGCTTAATGTCAAAACAGCAAAGCGGATGAGGATTATACACAAATAAATGTAAAAGATTTATTAAAGTATTATGTTTTATATAAGATTATCTACTTTTACTCTTTTTTACTACAGCCTAGTCCCATAAAATACTCACTCCGTACTCTTGATTTAAAACTATCTGCTTGCTATAGTAGATTTTTTTACCGTACTTTTTGCTTAATAACTCCACTTCAAGAGTCTCGTTCTCTAAAAGAGAGCGCACTTCTTTATATGTAAGCCACTTTCCATATTTAGCAAGACTATTCTGCCAAATCCTAAACTCACATGAGGCATCCTCTCTTAATTCGAACATCTCCCCGTCTTCCGTTTTCCAATGTGCATTTGTACATGCATAGAGCTTGACCTTTTTTCCGCGGACCTCTTTATCTCTTACCTCGATATTACCGTTATTGCAGTATGGACATCTACCCAATATCATCTGTTTTCCTGTATATTTGAAAAGCCTATGCTTTTCTTTTTTAACAATCTTAACTTTTTTTATAAAGCAAAGTTAGATAATATGACATATTGCAATAAAATTTCTATTTTTTCTCCTGATTCAAATAATTTGGAAACTCTTTTAACATAATAGCCACTACCTTATTTATATACTCAATGCGCTCTTGGGGTGTTTTAGATTCAAGTGAGTCAACAACCAAAGAAGAGCTCCAAAATACTTTTTGCGTCTTTGAATCTACGCTGTTGATAAATAGAGTAGTCTCATCATAAATCAAATCAGGCTCCGTTCCCAAAGCTATGAAGTTTCTTCTTGAAAAAGTACATACACCGAAACCAAAACTTATATCAGGTTGAACTTTTTCTTTTGTCTGCACTAAAAAAGTCATATAAAAATCCGCTTCTTCTTTTGATGCTTTTTGATACCCTTTTGACTCTATATCATGTATAAGCGCATCATGTATTCGTCTCTCATTCAAACCGTAATAACCCTCTTTGTTTTTATACAGTATGCTAAACATCTTCAACTGCTGGGTTTTAAAGTTCGGGTCAAAATCTACGTCTGCTTTTTTTAAAGAACATCCGCTTAATAGAAAAAACAGTAAAAAGGGGAATATGTATCGAATCATTTTTAACTCCTTTTATCACGCAAATATTATGATTATACTAAAGTATTATTAATTAGTAAAAAAAGTGTCTCTGCATTGTTTTTCGTATAATCAATATAGACACCCATGAAAGCATCATTGTTATTACGGTATGGCTCATATAGTGATCTCCTATTAACATTTTGTATACCCCCATACTCCAGCCGATTGCCACTGCTATACCTAAGGCAATGAACCTGTTTTTTTGCTCCTTAAAGAGAAAAAACAGCGACATAAGAGCAAAACCGCCGCTTGCATGACCTGCAGGATAACATTTGAATTTTTTTACAATCTCTTTCGGCATAACATCGAGGACTCTTATATATGGGTACTCTCCCCCAAAATGTTCAAAATCACATGGACAAGGCACATTTGAAACTGATTTTAAACCACCTATAATAAGAGGAATCATAACCATGCTTAACCAAACTATCAACAATCCTATTCTGTACTCTTTTAAAGTATTTACGGAATCTTTAAAGGAGTACAAATACAAAAATAGAATAAAAACTCCAAAAACTATAATTACTTTTTTAATGCCCGTATAAAAAAACGTATCTAGCAAGCCTCCTTTTTGGTGTGACAAAAGCCATTTTTGTGCAACCTCATCATAAAAAAACTCTTGCACAAATATATCTATATTTGTAAACTCAAAAAGAAAAAACAGAACAAAAAGGCAAAAAATTGTAACTATAATTTGCCTATTGACACTCATATCTATCTAACCTCTTTTTATGAAGAGTGCTTGCCCCTTGATAATAGCTCACTATCTCTGCTTCTAGACTTCTATCTATTTGAATCTCTTTGTACTTTGTGTCATATAGGTCTTGTTCAACTACTTCATAACTTTTAATTTTTTTTGTGGGAGACAAAACAACAAGTTTGTTCTCTTTATAAAGTCCGAGCTTTTGGTAGGTACCTATTAACGCACGCTCTTTAAAAGATGGTCTTAAAATGTCACTACCGTAAAACTTACTTTTATATGACCAGTTTAGTACACTAAAAAGAGTCGGCATAATATCAATTTGGCTAGAGACTTTATCGACAACTTGAGGTTTTAATATCTCAGGCGCATATATGATTAGCGGAATATGATATTTATCAAGAGGGATTTCTGTTTTTCCTGCACTTGTAGAGCAGTGGTCTGCAACAATTACAAAAACTGTATTTTTAAACCAAGGCTTATTTTTGGCCTTTTTGATAAAATCTCCTATAGCATAATCGGTATATTTAACAGCTCCGTCTCTTCCCGTATGAGAAGGGATATCGATTCGTCCATCTGGATAATCATACGGCCTGTGATTTGATGTCGTCATAATAAAATTCATAAACGGTTTATGTGCTCTATATGACATGTCAGCCTCTTTTAAACTCTTATTAAATAAATCCTCATCACAAACTCCCCAAACAGTATGAAAAGTATCCTCCTCATCACTGAAATCTGCCCTGTCTACAATATTAAATCCGTTATTTGAAAAAAACTCGTTCATATTGTCAAAATAGCCGTGTCCGCCGTATATAAACTTTGTCTCGTATCCTTTGTTTCGAAATATAAAACCGCTTGAGTACATGTTGTGATTATCCGGCCGTTTGACGATTGAACGGCCGGGTGTCGGCGGTACGGAGAGAGTGATTGCTTCCATTCCTCTGATCGTCCGTGTACCCGTTGCATAGAAGTTGTTAAAAAAAATACTTTCCTTTGCCAGAATATCCAAATTAGGAGTGAGCTCTTTTTCTGCGCCCAGAGTTTTGAGAAATTTACCGCTCAAACTCTCTACGACTATCATCATCACATTATAATCCTTCTCTTCTCCCTGCTTTATTACATCTCTTGTTATATCGTTTGAATTTAAAAATGTAGAGCCGTCCTCACCAACACTCTTTTTTAGATTTGAAAAAACACTCTCCTGCTTATCCGTTATATAAAAAGTATCATAATCAAGAGTGTTATTCCTAAATGCCGCAAAAAGAGAGTATAGACCGGATTTGGCAAGTTCGTTGCTGTATTGGTTTTTGGAGATTTTTGAAAAATCATCACTCACGGAAGCAAAAGAGACAATTGGAACTAAAAGGTAGATAAATGCAGGTTTTATGCGCTGCTTGATACTGCTTTTAGTATTTAAAATATTTTCAATATAATTGAGCTTGCAAAAAATATAAAAGATTACTCCTGCGATAGCCGCTATTACGCTAAGTAATAAGCCCATAGGATAAGATTCTCGTATATTTCCTATTACCTCTTTTGTATAAATTAGATAATCAACTGCAATAAAATTAAATCTAACACTAAACTCATCCCAAAAAAACCATTCACTAAATGCCAAAAAAACGGCTCCGAAAAGTAAGATATATGTAAACGCGTAGGCAACGTAACGATGAGCAGTATGTCCGAAAAACTTTTGCGGCATAAAAAAAAGATAAAGTACAAAAGGGATAACCAGATAGCCGGCACTTACAAAATCATAAAATGCACCGATCAGATATATTTTTGCTATCTCCACAAAAGAGAGTTCTATTATATCAATAGATCTAACTAAAAGTACCGTTCTGGTAATCGCAGAAATAATTAAAAAAAGCAAAAAAACCAAATTTATAAAACTATACCTGTTTGTTATATTTTTTTTCATAAGTGACATCCTTTAAAAAATTACGAGATATTAAAAAAGAGAGATGAAACAGGAATGAAATCAAGATGAAGTTTTTTTTAATCTTAAATATGAACAAAAATTCATTTTAAGTTCATATTAATGTAATGAAAAAACTATATTTTTTTACTCTAAAAACAGACAAAGGCAAAATATACATGTTAAAAAAACTATTTAAGTACTACTTACTTTTGATATCCATATTTTTTATAGGCAGGTTATTTTTATTTATCCTATATTTCGACAATTTTAAAAATAGCGATGTAGCTTATTGGCTGACATTCATATACGGTTTGAGAATGGATACAATTACAACTTCCATACTTTTGGTTATCCCGCTTATAGTTTTATCTTTTACTCCCGTAAAACTTAGACATATTGCAAACAGTTTTTTAAAGTATTATTTTTTAGTGATATTTTCACTTGCAATATACATAGAGAATGCAACGTTTCCTTTTATAGCACAGTACGATGTAAGACCAAATTATCTCTTTGTTGAGTATCTGATATACCCCAAAGAAGTTTTTGCGATGATATTTGCAGACTATAAAGCAGAACTGCTTATAGCCTTTATGATGATAGGCATGTTTATATACTTTTATCTAAAACATGTAAAAGATGATTTTTTAAAACTATTTGAGACTCCTTATATAAAAAGAGTTGCAATATTTTTACCTATCTTGGCACTTCTCTTCATGGGTGTTAGCTCATCATTTGGACATAGAGGGGCTAATATATCAGATGCCATGTTTTCGACAAACAGAATGGTAAACGAGATAACAAAAAACTCGCTTCACAGTATAGGTTATGCCATCTACAGCAATGCCGTACATGAGGGCGGTGAAGTTAAAAGATACGGTAAGATGGAAATAAAAGAAGCGCTTATACGTGTAAAAAAAAGACTCAATATCAACTCAAATAACGACAGCTCTCCACTCTCTAGGATTCAAAAAAGCCATTTTAAAACCGACAAGCCGAAAAATCTTGTAATCTTTGTTCAAGAGAGTATGGGATACCAATTTGTAAATGCAGTAGGCGGTGAAGATGGAATAACTCCAAATTTTAACAGACTAAGCAAAGAAGCAATTTTATTTAAAGATTTATACTCAAACGGAACAAGAAGCGTTAGGGGACTTGCAGGTGTAAGTGCAGGAAATCTTGCCGTTCCGGGGGTAGGAGTGTTAAAGAGAAACAGATCTCAAAAAGATTTTTTTACTATAGCTTCGGCCCTTAAACCGTTTGGATATCACACTTCGTTTATTTACGGCGGAGAGAGCAGATTTGACAATATGCAAGGATGGTACAACGGTAACGGATTTGATGAGATAATAGATCAGCCCAAATTTGAAAATCCGACCTTCGTCGCACCATGGGGAGTTTGTGACGAAGATTTAGTGGTAAAAGCAAATGAAGAGTTTAAAAAGCTACATGCAAAAGGGCAAAAGTTTGCAACCGTTATGTTTTCGCAATCAAACCACTCTCCCTTTGAGTTTCCATGTGAGAAGATTGAACTTATAAAAGATGTTCCTCCAAATAGTGTAAAAAATGCCATCAAATATGCGGATCATGCAATCGGCAGGTTTATTGAGCTTGCAAAAAAAGAGCCTTATTACAAAGATACGGTATTTGTCATCGTAGCTGATCACAATGTAAGAGTTTACGGAGACGATATGGTTCCCGTTGACATGTTTCATATTCCCGCGATTATACTAGGCGGGGATATTAAACCTATGATTTATGATAAAATAACGACTCAGCCCGATGTACTGGCAACTGCACTTGATTTAATAGGTTTGGATTTGAAGTACCCGATTATGGGACACTCAATTTTTAGCGATGAGAAACAAAATATCTCTTTGATGCAGTTCCATACATCTTATGCCCTAAGGGCAGATGACAGAGTAGCGATTGTAAGACCGGGGCAAAAACCGCTTACATTTTTATATAAAAATCCAAAAACATATCTGGATAAAAAAAATCATCTAACTCCAATAAAAAGTGATGAAGAGTTGGAAAAAGATGCTTTAGCTTTTGTAGTAACACTTGATTATATGTACAATAAAAAACTCTATAGATAGAGGAAAAAGTTGAGAAAGCAACTAAAATATAATTTTTTGGATACTACTTTGACTTATAAACTTTTAAGTAAAAAAGTATGCGTATTTTAGTAGTTGAAGATGATGAAAAAATCGCCTCCTTTATAAAAAAGGGGCTTAAAGAAGAGTCCTACAGCGTTGATATTACGGATAACGGTTATGAGGCTATATATCTTATAGAGACAAACTCTTACGATATCGTCTTGCTTGACTTGATGATTCACGGCTTAAGCGGGATAGATGTCTGTAAAAATATAAGAGGTAAAAATATAGCTACGCCGATAATAATGCTGACTGCCAGAGACAGAATCGAAGACAAAATAGACGGACTTGACAGCGGGGCAGATGATTATCTTACAAAACCGTTCTCTTTTGATGAGCTTTTAGCCCGTATACGAGTTAAATTAAGAAACCCGTTAAATACTTCAAATATTATAACTATTGCGGATTTAACTATAGATACTGCTAGACACGAAGTAAGCCGTGGAGCAAAAAAGATAAAACTAACTGCAAAAGAGTATGCACTTCTTGAGTTTTTAGCAAGAAACAGCAAAAAACTACTTAGCGAAACAATTATAAAAGAGAATATTAGCGATATGGCACAAGAGAGCATGAGCAACATAATAAATGTTTACATCTATAGACTGCGAAACAAGATAGATAAAGATTTCGACTTAAAACTTATCCATACAATTCGCGGTTTGGGTTACATGTTAAGTGATGAAGATGTTTAAAAGCTTAAGACTAAAACTACTCTTTTATTTTTTTATCATAAATATAATAGTTCTTTTTGTCTACGGTGCTTTTATATACAACACGGCAAAAAAAGGTGTTTTAAACACAACGGACACACAGCTCAAAATGGTCTCCATTGATGTTATTCCTGATTTTAAAAAAGAGGGTTATGAGAGTGCGTCTAGCATTGCAAAAGAGCTTATAGAGGAGTTCTCCATAGAACCTCTTTTTGTTAAAATCATCTACTATGATAAAAAAAATAAAAAAATAGAGCATCAAACTCTCTCGTCTAAAATTCACGGCTGGTTATTTGATATACCTTTAAATGAAATTGGACATGTAGGAAGTATATACTATTTTGACAAAGGCTCTTACCGTACAAGTTCTATGCTTATATTTGAAAAGAGTGATACAAAGGTTTTTATTCAACTCTCTATACAAAAAGATATCGACTCTCCGTATCTAACACAACTCCTTTTTGGTTTGGTTATAGCAACACCTATTCTTTTAATTATCTTTTTAATAATTGCAAATATGCTTATAAATAGAACTCTCTCTCCAGTCAAGGATGTTATAGATTCCGTAAAATCCATATCCGTAAATAACCTATCAAATAGAGTCAATACAGATAACATCCCTAGCGAAATAGAGGAGTTGGTCGAAACTTTCAACCAACTTCTAAACAATCTTGAAAACTCTTTTAATAAAATTACCGATTTTAGCAACAATGCTTCTCATGAACTTAAAACTCCTCTGACTGTAATTCGCGGTGAAATTGAAGTAGCACTCAAACAAGATAGAAAACCTCAGGAGTACAAAGAAGTTTTAAAAGACATCCTTCACGAAAGCATAAGCATACAAAAGATGATTGAACAACTCTTCTTTTTGGCAAAAAAAGATACAACAGAATTAAATAGCAGTTTTAGTGAACTTTATCTGGATGAAATTATAACGGACACTGTTATACAGATAAAAAAATTTGCCGCAACAAAAAATGTAAAAGTTGATATAAAAGAAGTAGTTCCCTCAACGATATATGCAAATGAAACACTTCTAAAAATTGCCATAAGCAATCTGCTTAGAAATGCCGTTATATACTCCCAAAAAGATTCACATGTATATATCTCTTTAAGTGAAAGCGACAAAGAGTATATTTTAACTATAGAAGATAACGGTTGCGGTATAAGCGAAAATGATTTACCTCTTATTTTTGAGAGATTTTACAGAGCCGATAAAGTCCGTTCGCGCAAAGACGGCGGAACAGGCTTAGGTCTCTCTATCGTTAAGATGATTTTAAATATTCACGGTTATGCCATAGAGATAAAAAGCACTCAAAATAAAGGAACAATAGTAAACATAAAAATCCCAAGAAATTAGGTAAAATTCCACCATGAATTTACAACTTGACAAATTTAACGACTCTGTGGCAGGTACGATTTTTTATAAACTTCCCGAAAATGAGCAGAAGTTTATAAAAGAAAAATCTATAGAGTTTAAATTTTCATTTTCACAAATAAGACAGATTGTCGATATGGCAAGAGATTTGGATATGTGGAATGAGAAAACAATAGAAGAGATTTTCCCGGAACACTCGCTTCACACTCTTCGAGAAAAAAAAGTTGTTTTCTCAAGACTTAAAAAAGCGTACGAAGAGCTGCGCAGCAAGCCAAACTCCTACAATGGTTTCGAGCTTAAAAATCAAAGAGATGAACAGAAGTTCACTTTTAAAACAGAAACAAAAGAGGGGTTTGGACTAGGACTCTGCCCTGTTGCAAGTGAGAAGACAAGATGCTGCAATCTTCTGACGCTCGATGCGGTTGAGAGCTGCGGATTTGACTGTTCTTACTGCTCAATCCAATCATTTTATAACCAAAATACCATAACCTTTGACAGCGGCTTTGCAGAAAAACTTAAAAATCTAAATCTTGAGAAAAATAGAACCTATCACATCGGAACGGGACAATCTTTAGACTCTCTTTTATGGGGAAACAGGGAAGGCATCTTGGATGCACTCTTTGATTTTGCGAGACAAAACCCAAATGTCATTTTAGAGTTTAAAACTAAATCCGATAATATTAAATATTTTTTACAAAACTGCGTACCTAAAAATATCATTTGTACATGGTCTCTTAACACGCCTACTATTATACAAAACGAAGAGCATTTAACGGCTTCTTTGGATAAGAGGATAAGCGCCGCAAGAAGAGTAGCCGACAAAGGAGTAAAAATAGGCTTTCATTTTCACCCGATAGTCGAATATGAGAACTATCTTGACGAGTACGGCGAAGTTTACACAAGATTACTTAAAGAGTTCCAACCTGATGAAGTTGCTCTTGTCAGTTTTGGTACGCTGACATTTATAAAACCCGTTATCAAACAGTTAAGAGAACGGGATTTTAGAAGCAAGATTACCCAAATGCCTTTTGAAGATGCAAGCGGCAAAAGCTCCTATCCACATGTTACAAAAGTCGAGATGTTCAAGCATGCTTATGAGAGTTTTGCTCCTTGGCATAAAAAGGTCTTTTTTTATCTCTGCATGGAAGAGCATGAGATGTGGAGCAAGACGTTTGGTTACCAATATGCAACAAACAATGATTTTGAAAGAGCAATGCTTGCAGCATATACAAAAAAACTACAGATGGAATTTTTGATATGAAGTTTTTATCTAATTATCTGCTATTTATATACCTCTCAGCTCTTGTAATGTTTGCCATATATGATACTTTTTTAGTAAAAAGAGAGCCTGAGTCAGCCATTGTCAAACTGCAAAAAGTTGAGGCTTGGACAAAACCTCATAATAAAGTAATTTCAACGAATGCAAAAAAAGTAGAGTTTAGCAACTTAATAATACATGCAATAGACAGAGTTCATAGTGAACTTGAGGCACAATACAATGAGATTGCGCAGAATTTGACAAATCCCAAATATGTAGAAAAAATTTTAATACTAAAGAAAATATACAAAGCAGAAAGTGACGAAGAGCTACTTATGGCTCTAAAGCCTCATCCAAAAAGCATAGCTATCGCTCAAGCCGCTATAGAGAGTGCATGGGCAAAATCCAGGTTTTTTAAAGAGGCAAATAATCTATACGGCATCTGGTCGGTAAACAAGAACAAACCCAGAATAGCCGCATCCGAGCAAAGAGGCGAGAATGTTATCTGGCTAAAGAAGTATCCAAGCATAGAGGACTCTATCAGAGATTACTACAAAACACTCGCCCGCTCCAAGGCATACAAAGACTTTAGAGAACTTAAAATGCAGACGGATGACCCTTTCCTGCTAGTAGAGAAACTACAAAACTACTCGGAAATTGGCGAAAAGTACACAGATGATTTAACTAAAATCATCCGATATAACAAGTTCTATATTTACGACGAATAGCTTTTATGCCAAGCCAAGAAGTGCTACAAAAAGTACAGGCGGAGTTATAACGAGTCCGACCTTCATATATTCGCCCCACCCTATTCTCACTCCTTTTTTTGCAAGTACATGTAGCCATAAAAGAGTTGCAAGCGAGCCTATAGGCGTCATTTTCGGACCAAGGTTTGAACCTAAAATATTTGCATAAACAAGCGCTTCGTTTCCGATGTAGCCAACCTGATCAATTGCGATATCCATAATCATGATTGTCGGCATGTTATTCATAACAGAACTTACAACTGCCGAAAGAAATCCTGTTCCTATAATAGCGATAAAGTCTCCATGTGTATTTAACTCTCTAATCCAAGAAGCGATAATATCCGTTAAGCCCTCATTTTTTAAGCCGTAAACCACAACATATAGACCAATACTAAACCATACAACCTGCCAAGGTGCAGCTTTTATGGTCATAATGGGTTTTACCGCTTTGTAATGGTTTGCAATCACCAAAAGAACAAGAGCGCCGCCGAGTGCAAAAAGAGAGATAGGCAAATGATAATAATCGCCTATAAAATAACCGACCATCAAAAATGCGAGAAAAAACCAGCTAAACTTAAACATAGTTCTGTTTTTTATAACCGATGAGGCTTCGGGAAGCTTTGAGACGTCGATTGTAAAGGGAATGTCTTTACGAAAGTAGATCCACAAAACCGCAATGGAAGCGGCAATGCTCAACAGATTAGGCAAAAACATATTTTTAGCATACTCGATGAAACCTATATCAAAATAGCCTACCGTTACAATATTTGTAAGGTTTGAGATAACAAGAGTGTTGGATGCGCTGTCTCCTATGAAACCGCCCGCCATCAAAAAAGCAAATATCGCCAAAGGCTTCATCTTTAAGTACTTCATCTTTGCTAGAAGTATAGGCGTTAAAATTAGCGCTGCACCGTCATTTGCAAAAAACGCGGCGACAACTGCTCCTAGAAGCAGTATATATACAAACATTTTGTGTCCGTTTCCACCACTTAATTTTGCCATCTTAATAGCTGCCCACTCGAAAAAACCAATCTCATCCAAAATCATGGAGAGAAGGATTATCCCGATAAAAGCCAAAGTCGCATCCCATACAATGTCTATTACACTTATGACGTCTCCAAAGCTTACAACCCCGACAACAAGAGCTACTACTGCTCCTGCAACTGCAGTCGTGCCTATTTGCAAACCGCGCTGCTGCCAGATGATGAAAAGCAGGGTAACCAAAAAAACAAACATCGCCAGTGCCATGTGCAGCTCCTTTTATTTTAAAAAAACAAAACTATAGCAGAATTAAATCTAAATATCAACATATATTGATTTAATAATATTATTTTGCTACAATTTTGCAATTTAAACAGAGGAGTTCGGTATGGATATCTTTTTAAAAAGTGTCGCAGCACTGAGTGACGAAACAAGAGTTCTGATACTGCGCTTTTTGGATGAGCATGGCCGTACTTGTGTTTGCGATTTGCAAAATTATCTTAATATGATTCAATCACGTCTCTCGCGCCATCTCAAAATATTAAAAGAGGCAGGATTTCTGCGCGTTGAAAGACGGGGTACTTGGGCATACTACTCTATTAGAAGCCCGCTTGACCGTTTCAGAACAGAAGCATTGCAAGAGATAAGACATCTTGGTATCGAGATTCCAAAGTTAAAAAAATCATCACAAATCGGAGAGTGTAAATTATGAGTAAAAAAAATGTATTGATTCTATGTACGGGAAACAGCTGCCGCTCAATCATGGCAGAGGCGCTTTTAAACGCAAAGCTGGGTGATTGCCTAATAGCGCAGAGTTCAGGCGTAAAAGCAAGCGGCGCAGTAAATCCAAATGCCAAAGCACTTTTGGAGTCTTACGGCTACTGGAGAGACGAGTATCACTCAAAAGTCATAGAAACGGTCTTAGATACTGCGTTTGATTTGATAGTTACGGTCTGCGACCATGCAAAAGAGAGCTGCCCTATGTTTCCAAAAGCCGTTAAAACTATACATGTAGGATTTGACGACCCAAGCGGCAAAGCAAAAGAGGAGTATGAAAAGACACTTCTTCTTATAGAAAAAGAGCTTCTTAGCGTTGTCAAAAAAGAGCTGTGTAACTAAACATGTTTGAGTGGTTGCACAATCTAAGCGGATGGGTGGTTTTTGATATTTTTGGTTTAGTTGCGCAGAGTCATCTAGGTGATGCGGTTCACTTTTTTATCTACGATACTATAAAGATATTTATACTTCTTCTGCTCATTATCTATCTTGTGACAATTTTGAGAAGCTATTTTCCGATAGAAAAGGCAAGAGCGTATATAAGCGGCAAACACAAGATTACTGCACATGTACTGGCAGCCCTCTTCGGTGTTATCACTCCCTTTTGTTCATGCAGTGCCATTCCTCTGTTTTTGGGTTTTTTGCAGGCAAGAATCACTCTTGGAGTGACATTTAGCTACCTCATATCGGCACCCTTAAGCGATGCGGTAGTTATAGCGCTGCTTCTCTCGCTTTTTGGTTTCAAAATAGCACTTCTGTATGTAGGTGTGGGTCTTCTAATAGCGATTGTTGCGGGACTTATCATTGGCTCGATGAACTTGGAAAAAGAGGTTCTAATCGAAGTAAAACCTGTAGATACAATCTCTTTTAACGAAGAGAAGATAAGTTTCTCAAACAGAGCGAAAGAGTCATGGGAGTACACTGCGGATATCTTTTTAAAGATATATCTCTATGTTATCATAGGCGTTGGAATCGGCGCATTTATACACGGCTATGTTCCCGCTGATTTTATAAGCAAGTATGCCGGCGGCGATGCTTGGTACGCACCGATAATCGGAGTTGTCATGGGAATTCCCATGTACAGCAGCGCTGCTGGGATTTTGCCTCTTGTAGAGGTGCTGACTCAAAAAGGGATGCTTCTTGGAACGGCTCTAAGCTTCATGATGGCAGTAGTTGCACTTAGCCTGCCCGAAGCGATGATTTTAAAAAGAGTTCTCTCACTCAAACTTATAGCGATATTTTTTGGTGTAGTAGGTTTTGGGATACTTCTAGTCGGGTATCTGTTTAACATAATTTTATAAAAGGAAGAAGCATGAAAATTGAGATATTGGGAACAGGCTGTGCGAAGTGTAAAACACTTGAAGCGGTTGCAAAAGAGGCGGTAGCAAAAGCAGGTGGATTTCATCAAGTGGAAAAAGTGGAAGATTTGCTTAAGATAATGAGTTATGGGGTTATGAGCACGCCTGCACTCGTGATTGACGGTGTAGTAAAGAGCAGCGGCAAAGTTTTAAGCGTGGATGAAGTGGTTTCGTTTATGAATGGAGCAAGTAGCAGTGCTGAAGGCTCAAGCGGTAGTTGTGATTGCAACGGCAAGTGCTAAATTTACATGGAAAACTATTTCATTGAGCTGCTAAATTCTACTAACTTCTTTTGGCTTTTTTTAGGAGCATTGGGAGCAGGAGCGTTGACAAGTCTTGCTCCTTGTTCACTTTTAAGTGTACCTCTTTTGGTAGGAAGTGCGGTCGGACTCTCTAAAGATATAGATGAGAAAAATAGAGCCAGATTTACTCTTATTTTCTCATCAATCTTTGCTTTTGGAGTTATGATAAGTTTTTCTATTTTGGCATATCTTGTAGCAAAACTTGGGCTTTTCTTCTCGATAGCGCCGTTTTGGGCATACATTTTAGCGGCTGTTTTGGCTCTTGCTTTTGGGTTATACTCTTTGGGAGTTTTTGGAGAGATAAACAAAAATGCTATGTTCTCAAAACTTCTAAATCTTAAGTTCTTGGGCGTGTTTTTAGTAGGCATAATCTTTGGGCTGGTAAGCACTCCTTGTGCATCGGCTCCGCTTGTTGCTATAATATCGCTGGCTTCAAGTTTGGGGAGCGTTGAGGCATATCTGCTAGTGCTTGTTTTTGCGTTTGGACATTCACTGCTTCTTTTGGTCGCAGGCGCTTCTGTAGGATTTACGCAAAAAGTGGTCGCCAATAAGCATATAGCGCTTTTTTCTTCTTTGCTTACTAAATTTTTTGCTTTTGTTTTAATCGCAATAGCGATATATCTATTTTATCAAGGATGGTTAGGGTTATGAAAAAAATATTGATTTTATTAAGTATGTTTTTAAGTTTATATGCAAACGAGTTGGATTACAAAAGCGTTATAGAAAAAATAGGCAAAGAGAGTATGGTTTTAGAGCTTGGGGCTTCTACATGTATGGCATGTAGAAAGATGAAAGTGCTTATAGAGGAGTTGAAAAAAACAAATGCTACTTTGCCTGTTCACATAGTAGATATAAAAGAAAATAGAGATGCTATAAAGAGATTTAAAATACAAATAATACCTACTCAAGTCGTCTTGGATAAAAGCGGCAAAGAGGT
The DNA here is from genome assembly GCA_002899765.1 of Sulfurimonas sp. GTDB lineage: Bacteria > Campylobacterota > Campylobacteria > Campylobacterales > Sulfurimonadaceae > Sulfurimonas. The sequence goes on from PPDH01000016.1 coordinate 108,717, forward strand.
GCATAGACACATAGGGGCACTCAGCAAAGAAGAGATGCTTGAGCTTGTAGAACTTTCAAAAAAATAGGGAGGAGAAGTACTGATGAGTTGCAAAATCTAGTAGAACTTGCACGAAACAATAAAACTAAATTTTACAAAAATTTTATACTTCGCTGTTAAACTTGTCTCCGAAATAAAAAAAGGTGAAAAATTGAAAGATTATTATAAATTGTTTATTACTTTGCTTATCACATCTTCCTTGGATGCTTTTACTATAACAGAGGACAAAGTTTTTCAGGAGATATATAAAAATCCAAATAATCAAAACAAAAAAGTTTTAATGATATATACGGCAAAAAGTTGTCCTCAGTGCGCTTATATGAAAGAAAAAGTTTTTAAAGAAAAAGAGGTATCCGAATACATGTCTAAACACTTTGTAGTTATGGAGAAAAATACTTCTACGGACGAACTTCCTCAAGGGTTTAACTATTTTGGGATACCTACGATGTTTATCATCGATAAATACGGCAATACCGTTGATACGATTGTAGGCTCCGCCCGCCCTAAAGATTTTTTAAAAATTATTAAAAATTACTCAAAAGAACAATAAGCATGAAAAAGTTTTTAGGATTATTTCTGCTCACAACTATTCTTCTTTTTGGATACTCGCAACAGGATTACAATCGGCTTATTAAAGAGGGTTCATGCCAGAACTGTGATTTGAGCGATGCGAATTTAAGCAGTTTAGATTTAAGTATGTCCGAGTTGCAAAATAGCAATCTAGCAAGAGCAAACTTATACAACACCAATCTTTTTGAAGCAGATTTAAGCGGAGCAAATCTTGAGAATGCCAACTTGTGGAAAGCAAACCTATCTTTTGCGCATCTCATCGGCGTGCATGCAAAAAGAGCAAACTTTAAGGGTGTAAACTTTCAATATGCAACTCTCTCTAATAGCGATTTCAGATACAGCGTATCTTGGAAGGCAAATTTTTCAAATGCCAAAATAGACAAATGCGATTTTTCTTTTAGTGAACTAGGAGGTGCTATTTTTAACGAAAACTATTTAAAAAACAGTCTGCTTCATGAGGCTATTTTATGGAAAACATATTTTAAAAATGTACAACTTACACAAAAACAATGTAAAGATGCAAAAGAAGAAGAATCAATATTTGTCAATAAAATAAATTGTTATGGTGAATAATGTTCTTTTGAATATGGATACAAATGTATAGAATCTTCATCACAAAGCAGATATAATTCCAAAAAGAAGGAGATTTTTTGCAACAAAATCAACATTTAGAACTCGGGCGCATAAACTGCCTTAGAGTTGACAGACACACGCCTCACGGTATATTTTTGACATCTCTTGATGAAAAAGATGTACTCTTGCCGCAATCTTACGTAACTGATGCAATGCAAGAAGATACTCTTTTGGAGGTATTTTTATATACCGACTCAGAGGATAGACTTATTGCTACGACACTTAAGCCAAAAGCTATGCTTGATGAGTATGCTCTTTTTGAAGTCGTTGACGTAGCACCTTTTGGGGCATTTGTCGCTTGGGGACTTGCAAAAGATCTTTTTGTTCCTAATATGTTTCAAAAAGAGAAGTTTAAAATCGGCGATAAGAGATTTCTAAAAGTTGTATATGATGAAAAAACACACCGTCTTGTAGGCACTGAGAAGCTAGGCAATTTTTTTGATAAAAGACCAAAAGGACTCGCTCCAAACAAAGAGGTTGACATACTCATAATAGCAAAAACTCCTCTTGGTTTTAAGTGTATCGTAGAGGACAATTACGAAGGACTTATTTACCATAATGAAATCTTTGAAACTATAGAGATTGGAACTAAAAGAAAAGCTTATGTTAAAACCGTAAGAAAAGACGGCTGTATTGATTTGAAGCTTCAGCCCAGCGGAGCTAAACAAAAGGACATCTCATGTGAAAAAGTTTTGTCTCTTTTGGAAAAAAGCGGTAAAACTATGCCTTACAACTACAAAAGTGACGCAGAGCTTATAAAAGATGTATTTGGACTAAGCAAAAAAGAGTTCAAACGCTCGCTTACAACTCTTCAAGAAAATGGCACCATTGAAGTTAAAGACACAGGAATATACATAAAGAACTAAAATGGCAAAACATAAAAAGAGTATAGAATTGGTAAATGTATCTTTTACTCATGAGAGAAATTCTTACACGGTTTTACGTTTTTTCCCGCTAAAAATGAGTGTCGATGTTATGGCTTATGAAGATGGAGTTAAAGCGGGAGTTAAAAATATTCCCTTTGCACATCTGCCAAAAGAGATAAAAAAAATTATAAAACCCAACTAGAAAGTATGACTTCACTATTATCTCTTTTTGGATAATATACCCTACTAAAAACGGAGAAACTACCATGTCAAATATAAAAAAATGCAATTCACTTGAAGAGGTAAGGCAAGAGATAGATAAGATAGATGACGAGATTGTAAATCTTATCTCTAAAAGAAGTCATCTTGTACGTCAAGCTGCTCTGTTTAAAAACAGTATCGAAGAGGTTAAAGCCGAGGATAGAGTTGATTATATTCTGCAAAAAGTTCGACACTCCGCGATTCAAGCAGATGTCTCTCCAAATATGATTTCCGACCTTTTTAAAATCATGATAAACGAAATGGTTGAGACGGAGATATCAGAATTTAGAAACACGAGGACGTTTTAAAGAAGTGTATAAAAAGAGGTTAAAACCCTCTTTTTATTTGTATCTATAAGTGATACGGCCTTTATCAAGTGAGTATGGTGTTAACTCAAGTTTCACTTTATCACCGGGTAATATTTTGATATAGTGCATACGCATCTTTCCTGCAATATGACATAAAATAATATGACCGTTTTCTAACTCAACACGAAATGTTGCATTTGGCAAAGCCTCTATAATCTTGCCATCAACTTCGATAACATCTGATTTAGCCATTTTAATCCTTTTTTTCTCAAGCCAGAGATAAAATTTCAGCTTTACCATTGACAACTGCAACAGTATGCTCGTAGTGTGAACCGCGTAAACCATCGGCACTAACAACATCCCACTTATTTTCTAAAATAAGAGGTTTTGAATCCTTTTGACAAACCATAGGCTCTAAACAAAAGACCATCCCGTTTTTAATCTTAGGACCGCCTTTTGTATCTTTTGCCTCCAAATAATTAGGTATTTCAGGCTCTTCATGAGGCTTCTTGCCGATACCGTGACCGCAGAAACTGTGAAGCGGCACAAAGCCTCTTGAACGAATAGAGTTCTCTAAAATAGCTGAGAGTTCTTTAAACCTCATACCTACTTTTATAGCGGCAATCGCTTCATAAAGAGACTCTTTCGCACAAGCAATAAGCGCTTCATCTTCACCACTTACTTTACCTACAGCTACCGTTATTGCCGCATCTCCAAACCATCCGTCAAGTTCCACTCCGATATCATATCCGATAATATCGCCCTCTTGAAGTTTATAGTCAGTTGGTATTCCGTGAATTATAACTTGATTTAGTGAGATGCAGACTGCATTTGGAAAGCCGTAGAGACCTTTAAAAGAAGGTCTTGCTCCATGGGAGCGGATATAATCCTCTGCCATAGCATCAAGCTCTTTTAAAGAAATGCCTGCTTTTGTGTTTTGTCTTAGTAATTCTAATGCACCGCCGACAATTTTGTTAGCAGCACGAAGTTTCTCTATCTCTAGAGGTTTTCTAAGCGCAATGGCCATTATTTATAAACCAACCGCACTTAGTGTCTGATACTTACTCATGTAAACATGAGCTTCAATTTTTCTCATAGTATCAAGTGCAACCTGAACAACGATTAAAACCGCAGTACCACCAAAAAAGAAAGGCACACCCATCCCTTTTATAATCATAAAAGGCAAAGTTGCAACCAAACCTAAATAGAGTGCGCCCGTAAATGTAAGATTACTTGCCGTCGTATTTAAAAATTCGCTTGTTGCATTTCCTGTACGGATACCCGGAATAAATCCGCCCTGCTTTTTCAAGTTTTCTGCAATATCTTTGGAATTAAACGTAATTGACGCATAAAAAAACGCAAAGAAAACAACAAAAATAAATGTTAGAAAGTTAAAGAAATAACTATTCGGATTCAGATAATCAGCAATTGCCATAACAGTAGGATTCGTACTGCTAGATAAAACAGTCATAGGAAACATCAATATCGCACTAGCAAAGATAACAGGAATAACACCCGCCAAATTCACTTTAATAGGAATATAGTTCATAACTCTTTTATTTTGGTTTTGCATCATAACTTTTTTAGCGTATGTAACCGGTACACGGCGCTCGCCAAGTTCAACATAAATAATCACACCAACCGTAGCCAATACTAAAGCAAGAATTGCTATTACAGTTAAAAAACTCATAGCCCCCGTATTTACCATGGTAATTGTCTGACCTATTGCACTTGGAATTGCAGAGACGATTCCTGCAAAGATAATCAATGATATACCGTTGCCGATGCCGCTTTGTGTAATCTGTTCACCAATCCACATTAAAAGCATAGTTCCCGCTACCATAGAGATTGCAGAGACCATGATTAATGTATTATGATCGATTAGTATTGCACTGTTACCGTTAGGTCCTGTAAGACTCTGAAGTCCGACACTGATACCTATTGCTTGAATGATTGTAATTACAATTGTCGCATAACGGATAATTTGCATGTACTTAACCATTCCGTCACGCTCTTTTTTCATCTGTCCAAGAGGGGCAAATGTAGCCGCTAAAAGCTCCATGATAATTGAAGCGGTAATATAAGGCATAATTCCAAGAGCTATGATTGACATTCTCTCAACAGCATTGCCGCTAAACATATTGAACAAGCCTAGTGCATCCGATTGATGTGAGTCGAAGAATGAAGCGATAACAGAAGCGTCTACGCCCGGAACCGGCACGTATGCCAGTAGGCGATAAATAAATAAAAACCCGATAGTAATAAGTATCTTATTTACTAGATTTTTATTCACGACTATTTACCTGTTGTAGTAACGTTGTCGTCTTTAATTTTTGATGCTAAATCTTTAGCAGCAGCACCAACCAACTTAACCTTAGTAACGCAAGCAGCTATTTTATGAACACCACGGATACTCTCCATAGTAATCTCAGAAAGCTCTGCAACTGCTTTTATTTTCTCAACGTTGATTACGTAAGGTTTGATTACACGAGAAGTAAATCCAATTTTTGGAAGTCTTCTTGCAAGTGGCTGCTGTCCACCTTCAAAGTTTCTTTTTCTCTTGTAACCTGTACGAGCTTTTTGTCCTTTATTACCACGACCTGCAGTCTTTCCTGTTCCAGAAGCTTGTCCACGACCGATTCTTTTACGATTCTTTACAGAACCTTCCGCCGGCGTTAAATTTTCAATACCCATCATTTATCCTTTTAAACTACCTAGTGCTTCAACCGTAGCGCGCACTAGTGTACCTGGATTGTTTGAACCGATTGACTTTGTAAGTATGTCTTTAATACCTGCTAATTCAAGAACATGACGAGTTGCACCACCTGCAATTACCCCTGTACCTTCTGAAGCTGGTTTTAAAAGAACACGACTTGCATTGTACTTATGTTCAATATCATGTGCAATTGTAGTACCTTTGATACTAACTTTACTTAGGTTTTTAAACGCATTGTCTACCGCTTTTTTAATAGCATCTGGAACTTCTTTCGCTTTTCCTGCACCAAAACCGATAGTACCTTTTTTATCACCAACAACTACAAGCGCTGTAAAACGAAAACGACGTCCGCCTTTTACAACTTTTGTAACACGACCTATATTTACAATTGATTCTTCAAAATCTTCTCTATTGATTTCCATCTTAACCCCTAGAACTTAATTTCGTTTGCACGAAGTGCGTCACCAAATGCAGCTATAACACCGTGGTATTGGTAACCATTACGATCAAATACAATTGAAGTGATGTTAGCTGTTTTTAACGTAGCAGCAAATGCTGCGCCAAGTGCAGCTGCACCCTCTTTATTTGCTCTATGACCTGTAACTTTTGAGTTTAACGATGCTAAAGTTGTTGCAGTTGCATCATCGATAGCTTGAACACTCAAATAACGATTTGAACGAAATACAGAAACACGAGGAAGTGAAGCACAACCAGATATTTTTGCACGAATACGACGCTTTCTTTTTAAGCGATTAGCAATTTTGCTTTTTAGTACTTTTGCTTTCATCTATACACCTCCCTTATTTCTTAGAAGTTTTACCGGCTTTACGCACGATATGCTCTTCAACGTATTTAACACCTTTACCTTTATAAGGCTCTGGCGGACGGAATCCTCTTACTTCAGCAGCGACTTGACCAAGCGCTTGCTTATCATGGCTTTTAAGAGTAATAACATTCTTCTCAACACTTGCTTCAATGCTCTCAGGCAATTCATAGTTAATATCATGTGAAAAACCAAGTTGCAAGTTAAGTACTTTACCATTTACGGCAGCACGGTAACCAACCCCGTTAATCTCTAGTTGCTTAGTGTAACCGGTTGTTAAACCTGTAACAATATTTTGAGCCAACGCACGATACGTTCCCCAGAATGCTCTATGAACACGAGAATCTGAAAGAGTAGCAAAAGTTAAAACATTTCCATCTAAAGTGAAAGCAACGTTTCCTTTTGTATCTAAATCAACACTATTTTTGCCCTTAGCAAAAGTTATAACATTTCCATTTGCACTAACTTTGATATCAGATGCAAATTCTACAGGTAATTTACCAATTCTTGACATGTTATCTCCCTACCAAATCGTACACATTACTTCACCACCGATACCAAGCTCATAAGCTTTATCGTTTGGTAGAATGCCGCGTGATGTACTAACAATAATAGTTCCGTAACCATTTTTGAAACGCTTTATCTCATCTTTGCCTTTATAGACACGACGTCCAGGCTTAGATACTCTTTTCATTTCATTGATAACAGTTTTACCCTCATCATTGTATTTCAATACAACATTGATTGTTTTTTTAACGCCGTCTTCAACAACGTTACAACTGTCAATATAACCTTTTTCAACTAAAATGTTTGCCATTGCCTCAACACTCTTAGAGTGAACAAGCGTAGTAACATCTAATCTTCTCATACCAGCATTACGAATACGTGTTAACGCATCCGATACTAAATCATTTATCATTTATTTTCCTTTGCTAATCATTAGAAGTTTCAAAGCAGTAGTGACTACCAGCTTGACTTTCTAACGCCTGGGATTAATCCCTCATTTGCCATTTTTCTAAAACATACACGACAGATACCGAAGTCACGGATAACAGAGTGCGGACGACCACAAATCTGACATCTTGTATAACCGCGAACTTTAAACTTTGGAGTTTTGTTCGCTTTGTTTATCATCGACTTTTTAGCCATTAGTTGCTCCCTTTAGTAAAAGGCATACCCATTTTCTCTAAAAGAGCAAATCCTGCCTTATCAGACTCAGCTGTTGTAACAACTGTGATATTCATACCATGAATCTGCATAATAGAGTCATAACTGATTTCCGGGAAAATCAGCTGCTCTTGCAATCCAAAGTTGTAGTTTCCACGACCGTCAAAACCGTTTCTAGGAACCCCACGGAAGTCTTTCACACGAGGAAGAGCGATAGAAACAAGACGATCAAAGAAGTTATACATCTTATCACCACGAAGTGTTACACGAACACCGACAGGCATACCTTCACGAACTTTAAATCCGGCAACAGATTTTTTAGCTATTACAGTACTTGCTTTTTGTCCTGCAATAGTTGTGATTGTATCTTCAATATTTTGAATAAGTTTATTATCCTTCATTGCAAAACCTGCACCTACAGAGATAACAATTTTTTCTAATGCAGGAGTCTGCATTGGATTTTTTATCCCAAGGTCAGCTTGAAGTTCAGATTTTAAACCTAAATATTTTTCTTTCATACGAGCCATCTATTATGCCTCCACTTTACGAACATTTGAAACATCTATAGGCATCTCTTTATTAACATGTCCGCCTTTAGTATTCTCTTCTGTTGGTTTGATAGCTTTTTTAGCAATTTTGCAACCCTCAACTATTACCTTGTTTTTCTTTGGTAATACTTCAAGTACAGTAGCTTTTGTTCCGCGATCATCACCGGCGATAATTTCTACGGTATCGCCTTTTTTGAATTTAAACTTTGCCATTAAACAACCTCCGGTGCAAGAGATACGATTTTCATAAAACCGCTATAACGTACTTCACGAGCGATTGGTCCGAAAATACGAGTGCCGATTGGCTCTCTCTTGTCATCAAGTATAACAGCTGCATTATCGTCAAAACGGATAAGAGAACCGTTTTCACGGTGAATCTCTTTTGCAGTTCTAACTACAACAGCCTTTACAACTTTACCTTTTTTAACTTTAGCAGTAGGAGTCGCTTTTTTTACAGAAGCGATGATAACATCACCAACTCTTGCATAACGACGCTTAGAACCGCCAAGTACCTTAATACACATAATCTCTTTTGCACCTGTATTATAAGCTACATTTAGACGAGTAAAACCTTGAATCATTACTCTGCTCCTGACACTACTGTTTTAAGTCTAAAAGATTTAGTCTTAGAAAGCGGGCGACATTCGATTGCAATAATCTCATCACCAACTTTTAACTCATTGCGCTCATCATGTACCAAGTACTTTTTGAAACGCTTTACAACTTTATGGTAACGAGGGTGCATTACACGGCGCTCTACAACTATTGTCGCTGTTTTTTCGCCTGCAATTTTAACTACATTACCTTGAATTTCACGTTTATGTGTCATTGCCGGCCCCTATTTCGCTGCACTAAGTGCAGTGTTGATTCTAGCAACATCTTTTTTAGCAATACGAAGTTCGCTTGTATTTTGTAGTTGCATCATCTGTTTTTTAATTTTTAAAGTAAAAAGCTCAGTTTTTCTCTCTTTAAGCATTGCTTGAAGTTCTGCTGTGCTTTTATCTGCTAAATCAGAATATTTCATTGCTCATCTCCGCAGTAATTATTTTTGTTTTGAAAGGCAATTTATGCATAGCAAGAGTAAGTGCTTCACGAGCAAGCTCTTCAGGAACACCTGCCATTTCAAAAATTATACGACCTGGCTTAATATTCATAACCCATTGATCAACTGAACCTTTACCTTTACCCATACGAGTTTCAAGAGGTTTAGCAGTCAGTGGTTTAGCTGGAAACACACGAATCCAAATTTTACCATTTCTTTTAATATGACGAGTAGCTGAAATACGAGCTGACTCAATCTGACGAGAGTTAATACGACCTGCTTCTACAGCTTTTATAGCTATATCACCAAATGCTAATGTATAACCAGAACGAGCGTAACCACGGTTACGACCTTTCATTACCTTACGATATTTAGTTCTCTTAGGCATCAACATGATTATTCCGCCTTTCCGCTATTTTCGCGTCTTGGAGCACGCTTAGGACGACGTGCACCCTCTTTTTGTTGCTCTTCTTTAACTTCTGCCGGGATACCTTTTGTGAGAACCTCACCTTTGAATATCCAAACTTTTACACCGATACAACCGTATGTAGTGTGTGCTTCAGCAAAACCGTAATCTATTTTTGCACGAAGAGTATGAAGTGGAACACGTCCCTCTAAATACCACTCTGTACGAGCCATTTCAGCTCCGCCAAGACGACCGCTTACAGATATCTTAATACCTTTAGCTCCGCCTCTTTGTGCATTTTGCATAACTTTTTTCATAGCACGTCTAAATGCAACACGGCGCTCTAATTGAGTAGCAACATTTTCAGCAACAAGCTGAGAAGAAATTTGAGCTTTCTTCTCTTCTTTGATATTTACTGAGATAGGCTTGCCTACAAGAGTTTGAAGAGTATCTTTAAGTTTCTCGATATCTGAACCCTTTTTACCGATAATAATACCGGGACGAGCAGCAACGATAGTTACACGAAGTCTCTTTACAGTTCTCTCTATGATAATGTTAGAAACACCCGCATAGTAAAGCTCTTTTTTCAAATATGTACGAATCTTGTGATCTTCACCCAAAGATGCTGCTGCAGTCTTAAAATTAGGGAACCAACGGCTCTCCCAATTGCGGTTGATACCAAGACGTAAACCAATAGGATTAACTTTTTGACCCATATTATTTACCCTCTACTTCTACTAATATATGCGCTGTCGGTTTTCTGATGCCTGATGCCATACCACGAGCTCTCGGACGAAATCTCTTAAGTACAGGGCCATTATCAACACGACATGACGTTACTACACAATCACTAGCTTCATTACCACTGTTTGCAACTGCTGATGCAACTACTTTATAGATAATTTTTGCTGCTTTGTTTGGTGTAAACTCTAAAGCTGCTAATGCTTCTTCAGCGTTCATACCTTGAATCTCTCTTGCAATAAGACGAGATTTAATAGGTGAAACACGGATATATTTTAATAATGCTCTAGCCATGATTAACCTTTCTTCTGTACAGAGCCCTTGTGGCCCTTGAATGTACGAGTCGGTGCGAATTCACCTAATTTATAACCAATATGGTTTTCTGATACGTATACAGGTACAAATTGACGTCCATTATGAACGTTAAAAGTCAAGCCGACCATGTCAGGTAGAACCATACTTCTACGAGACCAAGTTTTGATAGGTTTTTTATTACCCTCTGCTTTGGCTGCGACTACTTTCTTCATTAAATGATCATCAACAAATGGACCTTTTTTTACACTTCTTGCCATTTAACTACCTCTTCGGATTAGATTTACGGCGAGTAATAATAAGTTTATCNATCACTTGCTTTTTTACGACGAGTTTTTGAACCCTTCGTTGGTTTACCCCATGGAGTAACTGGATGACGACCTGAGTTCGTTTTACCTTCACCACCACCATGCGGGTGATCGATTGGGTTCATCGCAGAACCACGAGTTTGAGGACGAATACCCATATGGCGAGAACGACCTGCTTTTGCTATTACAATGTTGATATACTCTTCATTTCCAACAACACCTACAGTAGCCATACACTCACCAAGAACTAAACGCATCTCAGAAGAAGGCATACGAAGTGAAACATACTTGCCGTCACGACCCATAATTTGAGCGCTTGTTCCAGCTGAACGAACCATCTGTCCGCCTTTGCCGACTTTTAACTCAATATTGTGAACCAATGTACCTACAGGTATATTTATAAGTTTCATTGCATTACCAGGCTTTACGTCCAATCCAGACTCAGCTGCTGTTACAGTGTCGCCTACATTTAAACCTTTTGGTAAAAGAATATATCTCTTTTCACCGTCTGCGTAAGTAACTAATGCTATACGGCAGTTACGGTACGGGTCATATTCAACTGTGCTAACAGTACCTGCGATGCCGTATTTATTTCTTTTAAAATCAATAATACGGTAAAGCTTTTTAGCTCCAGCTTCTTTATGACGAGATGTAATACGTCCATTATTATTACGACCCGCATGTGCAGGAAGTTTTACAAGGAGTGAACGTACACTAGCTTTCGCAGTGATATCACTGCTTTCAACATTCGTATAAAAACGACGAGACGGGGTTACCGGTCTATAAGTTTTAATTGCCATGTTAAACCGCCAAACTTTCTATTTGTGCACCCTCAGGTAACTTCACATAGAACTTTTTAAAGTCATTTTGTTTCCCTGTCATGCCACGGAAACGTTTTGTTTTTCCGCTTTGATTTAGTGAGTTAACTCTTGAAGGAATTATTCCAAAGTACTCACGAAAAACCTCTTTAAGACCGTTCTTAGTCATACGCGGAGATGTTTGAACAACGATTATTCCATCTTCTTGCATGCCAAGAGTTTTCTCTGTATAGAGTATAGATTTAATATCTGTAATATCTGCCATTATTTAGCCTCACCTACAAGATTTTCCCATACCGCTTTTTCGATCACTAGTGAACGATAATTTGCAGCTAAATAAGCATTTAATTCATTCTCTTCAATTACATACGTACTTGAGATATTTTCAAATGCTAAATAAGTTTTTTCATCTAAAATCGTCTTTACAAAAAGAGTATCTCTTTGATTTAACGCTTTAAACATTGCTGCAGCATCTTTAGTTTTTCCAGATGCGATTTCAATGCTGTCGACGATGAATAAACTACCATTTTGTGCATGTTCTGCTAAAGCAAAGTTTAGAGCAAGTTTTTTTTGCTTTTTGTTTACTTTAAGATCATAGTTACGGTTGTTACTAGGACCGAATGCTTTACCACCACCCACAAATATAGGTGAACGACGTGAACCGGCACGAGCACGCCCGCCGCCTTTTTGAGCCCATGGCTTCTTACCACCGCCTCTAACTTGTGCACGAGTAAGCGCTGTTGCACTGTTAGCTCTTTGAGCTGCTTGTGCAGACTTTACGTACAGGTATAAGTTATGAGGATTAATCCCGGAAAAACTTTCCGGTAAAGCTAACTCAGAAGCTTTTTCCATTTTTTCATTTAGAACTATTGCGCTCATTATTTAGCTACCTTTACACGACCTAAAGAACCGTTAGCTCCAGAAACTGAACCAGAAACCGCAATGATTTTGTTTTCAGCATCAAAAGAAACTATTTCATTCTTAACACTATTTTGTGTATTTCCGTATTGTCCAGGCATTTTCTTGCCCTTCATAACACGACCTGGCCACTCTGCATTACCGATAGAACCTGTTCTACGACCAAATCTATGACCGTGAGATGCAGGACCACCAGAAAAATTCCAACGTTTCATTGCTCCCGAAAAACCGCGGCCTTTAGTAGTAAAAGAAGATTTTAAAACTTTAGCTTCTGCTAAAGGAGTTAAATCTAAATCTCCTGCTTCAGTATTTGCTACTTCTAAAGTAACAAAACGGTTAAACTCAGATGAAAGGCTGTATTTTTTTTGCTGACCTTCAATTGACTTATTCATTTTTTTACCGCTATTGTAAGCTACAATTGCGCCATTTTCGTTAACTTCACAGACCTTAGCGTCTAAAACTCTTAAAAGAGTAACAGGCTTACTAGGAACTGAGATAGTACGGCTCATACCGATTTTTTCAACAATATATTCCATGATGACCTCCTACTTATCCATAGAGCGAACTTCAACGTCCACTTCAGGTGCAAGATCTAGTTTCATTAATGAATCTACAGTTTCCGGCGTTGCGGAGACGATATCTATTACTCTAGCGTGTGTACGAATTTCGAACTGTTCGCGTGAGCTTTTATTGATATGCGGAGATTTCAATACAGTGTATTTACGAATCTTTGTTGGTAAAGGTATCGGACCACGAATTACCGCGCCTGTACGCTTAACAGCCTCTACGATTGACGCTACGGATCTATCAAGTACACGATGATCGTAAGCTTTCAATTTTAAACGAATTTTTTCCATGTTTTTCCTTCTAAAGAACTCGTCAGGTCTTGCCTAACTATTTAAGGGAGCGGAATTGTATCCAAACTATCTCTATAATTCAAGCAAATACGGGTCAAAAATCAAAATTGATGAAAATTTATTTCCTTTAAAGAAGGAAATAGTAAAATTGCAACATGGAAATTTTATTAGAAGAGTTATACAAAACCGATATATATGTTGAGAAATTTCATTTTAGAAAACTGTTTTTAGACAATTTGAGTTATCAGATAAACGGAATCACACAAAGCGGAAAGACAAAAATTGTAAAAAACTACCTTTTGGGACTTAAAAAAAATAGTTATCTCTATATAAACTGCAGAGATTTGCGTATTGATATAGATGCCCTAAACAGTACACTTCAAGATTTTTGTACTCATAACCAAATTACTACTATTGTTCTTGACGACTACAGGCAAGAGATTAAAATTTTTAACGTGCCGCAACTCATAATCTGCTGTGAAGTGCATTATAAAATAGATTTTTTACAAACTCTGAAGCTATATCCGCTTGATTATGAAGAGTTCCTCGCTTACGAGCACAAATACGACTCAAGCGCACTCAACCACTTTTTTCAGTTGGGTGGTTTTGCATTTATGCATAAAGTGAACAGTGATGAGAGAGTTTTCTACTTGCAAAAAGCACTAAAGAGCGCACTAGAGGAAAAAGAGCTTGAAATACTTATTTTTTGTGCAAAGATGATGACGCAGAAAGTTTCTCCCTACTCAATATACGAGAGGCTTAAACAGACACAAAAAATATCCAAAGACAAACTCTATAAATCTTTTGATGAATTATGCGAAAAAGGGTACGTTCATCAAATGCAAAAAGCAGATCATCCAAAAGCAATTAGAAAAATCTACCTCTGTGACGTCTCTTTAAAATCTGCACTCACTATCGAGAAACATTTCGGCAGACTTTTTGAAAACATGATATATTTAGAATTGCTAAAATCAGGCAAAAATTGCTTCTATGATGACGGTATAGATTTTTACATTCCAAAAGAGAGTGAAGTTATTTTAGCTACACCTTTTGCCGATGAGAGAGCTTTGTTTAAAAAGATAGAGGCAATCGAGTCATTTATCATCAGGTACCAGATTAAAAAGATAACAGCCGTTACCATGAGCAAAGAGGGAAGCGTGAACCATCCCTTTTCACATGTAGAGATGGTTCCCTTTGATATCTGGGCGCTTGGTGATTAAAACTTAATACCTTTATACGTGCGACAAATTTGCGACACAAGATAGTTATAATTTTAAGTGAAAATTGCACTCATTTGATATTAGCAAATGAGGATTATGCAAAAAGCTAAGCGATATTATAATCAGATTAGTATAAATTTATGTTAGAATTAGCGACCAAAAAAAGAGTGGTGTGATTTTATGTTTTTTTCAAAAAATAATGACAAAAGTCAAATAAAAGCGTTAGAAGATCAGATAGCCACTCTAAGCCAAGAGCTAGAATTTTACAAGGAGATAGCTTCTTTTTCTCAGGAGGAGATGCTCGTTGTTTTGGGGCAGGACGGTTCTGTTGTTTTTCAAAATGAGAAAGCTGCAATGAATATTAAATCCATGCATGACCTCACAAGAGAGTTGCAAAAAAACTCCAACATCATTATGCTTAACGACTGCAGCGGAAAAGTTGCTTCTAAAAAGTCCAGAAACAGAGATGCTGCATTTTACAGAATCACTAAAACAGATATGCGCGATACACGCGAAAGTGATATCTTAAGTCTTCATCAAAAGGCTATTACGGATGCTCTCACGGATACACAAAAAACCTTTTCACAAATGCTTGAAGAGTTAAAAGTGATGAAGAGTGAATCCATCGAAATTGCAGATGAGTCGAAAGAGGGGCTTATGCTTATAGAGCAATCATCCGATGCTATGGATAAGCTTAGCCAAAATACAGAGCTTAACATTACGGGCATGCATTCACTAAACCAAAGAAGCAATGAAATTTCTACAGTTCTTACGCTTATTCAAGATATAGCAGACCAGACAAATCTTCTTGCACTCAATGCGGCTATAGAAGCTGCCCGTGCAGGCGAGCATGGACGCGGGTTTGCGGTCGTTGCCGATGAAGTAAGAAAACTTGCCGAAAAAACACAAACAGCTACCAAAGATATCTCTCTAGTCGTAAAAGCAATGCAGCAAGAGACAAATGAAGCAGAAACAAATACGAATGAAGTAAACAATATAGTTATAGATACAAAAGAAAAAATAGAAGATTTGAGTGTAAAAGTCAGGTCTTTTGAACAAAATGCTTCTAGCAGTCAGTTTGAAGTGGAGCATATCAGCGATAAAATCTTCTCCTCTTTGGCAAAAATAGATCATGTTATTTACAAACATAATGTTTATGCGCTTATCTTTGGAGAAGAGAACAATTTTAAAAGCACTTCACACAGTGAATGCCGCTTAGGCAAATGGTATAACAGCGGCATAGGCAGAGAAAATTTTTCTAAAATGCCTTCATATCAAAAACTTGACAGACCTCATGCTATTGTACATGAGCAGGCAAATTTACTTGCTGCAGAGTGCGGTTCGGATAAAGTCGTCTGTTCAAAAGAGATTATAGAACAACGTATACATGCCATAGAAAATGCAAGTCATGATGTGTTTAAATATCTTGATGCCTTAGTTGAAGAAAAGGCAAACGAAGCTATGCATGTAGCTGCAAAAGAACTATTTAAAGGCGATAAAAAATGAGTAAAGCGATAAAAAATATAGTTATTATAGATGATGAAAATGATATTTTGCAGATGCTTGAGAAGTATCTCTCTCGTGATGGCGGCTATAAAGTAAAAACTTTCAATAACCCTGTAGCAGCGATATCATCTTTGCCAAAAGATACGGATTTGATACTGCTTGATATTATGATGCCGCAGATGAACGGCATTGACGCCCTTCCAAAACTTTTAGAAAAAAGTCCAAATTCAAAAGTTCTTATGATGACTGCTTATTCAACACTTGACAAAGTTCTGAATGCTCATCGACATGGAGCAACAGACTACATTATGAAACCCTTCTCTTCTCTTGATGTGCTTGGCAAAAAGATAAAAGAAATTCTCAAAAAATAGATATGAACTCAGCAGATATTTCCATTCTTTTTGTTGAGGATGACAAGGATATAAGAGATGAGATATCTGCTTTTTTGCAATCAAGCATCTTCAAAAATGTACATGTAGCAAAAAATGGTCATGAGGGTCTCTTAAAATATCAAGAGCATAAACCCGATATTATTCTCACAGACTTGACAATGCCTTTTATGAGCGGTCTGGAGATGTCAAAAAAGATAAAAGAGATAGACGAAAAAATTCCCATTCTTCTCATTACCTCCCATTTTGAAAAAGAGGTAACAGAAGCAGCGGTAGACATCGGGATAGACGGCTATCTCTTTAAGCCGCTTTCGCTTCAAAGAGTAGAGAAAATTCTTCAAAAATATATAGAACGTATACTCTTTGCTAGAAAATCTGAAAATTAACATAAACTTCTTGAGCAGTACAAAGGTGCAATCGATGCAAGTGCTTCAGTTTCAAAGACCGATACAAACGGCGTGATTACCTATGTCAACAACTCCTTTTGCAAAATGTCCGGATATTCAAAGAAAGAGCTTCTGGGTGCAAAACACAGTATTGTAAAACATCCGGATACCGCTAAAAAAATACACAAGGATATGTGGGAGACGATAACAAGCAAAAAAATCTGGCAGGGTCGTATTAAAAATCTTAAAAAAGATGGCGAGACTTACTATAAATACTCGGTTATTGTACCTATCATCAATGCCGAAGATAAAATCAGCGAATATATTGCGCTTCAACAAGACGTAACAGATCTTTTTCATAAAAAAGAGCATCTTAAAAAAAGAGTAAAAGAGGAGGTTGAAAAAAATCTCAAACTCCATAAAGAGAGAGAAAAAGAGAGGCTATTAGAAGAGAAGTTTCTTGTTATAGGAAAAATGGCAGCGGGCATTACACATGAAATAAATACTCCCCTGACATATATAAAAGGCAATCTTGAGCTTATGATTGACGATATAAACAGGCTAGACGACTCCATCAAACAAAAAAGTCATCTTCAAGAGGATAGCAGTACAATACTTGAGGGCGTAAACAGAATAGCTTCTATCGTCGAATCTATGCGGGAGATGGCTTCACAAGCCAAAGAGATGCCTCATGATAGCAATATTTATGCTTCGCTTATCACGGCTCTCGTGCTCTCTTACAACAAAGGTTCTCGCATTAGCGTTCAGAATGAACCTTTCAAGATAGGAATGGATAAAAATGCGCATACTTTTTTAGCGCCCATTCAAAAACAAAGAATCGAGCAGGTTTTTATCATCATTATAAACAATGCACTTGATGCACTCAAACTAAACAGAAGCTTTGAAGAGAGAGAATTTAGCATAACACTAAGAGATGAAAGCGAGTATGTAATAGCAAGCTTTCAAGATAACGGCGGAGGAATTAGCGAGGATATACTGCCTAAGATATTTGATCCGTTTCAAAGCACCAAAACAGAGGGCGGCATAGGCATCGGTCTTAATGTTGCAAAAAGAATCATCGAAGAACATGGAGGAAAGATTTCCGCATCCAACCATGGAGCCGGAGCGCTTTTTGAAGTCTATATACCTAAAAAACTAAAGGTTCCACTTGATGCATAGTTTTTGTGGAATCGATGAAGCAGGACGAGGACCGATTGCCGGTGATTTGGTTGTTGCAGGATGTGTCCTAAAGTCGCCGATAGAGGGGTTAAATGACTCAAAAAAATTGAGTGAAAAAAGAAGAGAAGCTCTTTATGAGGAGATAATCAAAAACTCCGCATATCATATAGTGAAATTCTCTGCGGCTCAAATAGATAAAGAGGGCATATCATTCTGTATGAAAAGTGCTCTGCAGGAGATAATGCAAACGCTTACATGTAAAGAATATCTCTTTGACGGAAACTCGGCATTTGGAGTAAGTGGACTTCAAACCATGGTAAAGGCTGACGGAAAAGTTCCCGAAGTGAGCGCCGCCTCAATACTGGCAAAAGTGACACATGACAGAAATATAATAAAAGATGCGAAAATATATCCTGAGTATCAATTTGAAAAGCATAAAGGCTACGGCACGGCTCTACATGTAGAGATGATTAAAAAATACGGATATTGCGATATTCACAGAAAAAGCTACAAACTAAAAGCGCTGGAAAAAACGCTTTTTGACTAAAACTTTTTAGAGTTAACCTCTTTAAGTGTTTTTTGCGACATCTCATCCAGTTCCACTGCAA
The DNA here is from genome assembly GCA_002899765.1 of Sulfurimonas sp. Lineage (GTDB taxonomy): Bacteria > Campylobacterota > Campylobacteria > Campylobacterales > Sulfurimonadaceae > Sulfurimonas. The sequence goes on from PPDH01000016.1 coordinate 127,338, forward strand.
TCGCTTCTATCTCATTAACGTATCGTGCATTACTTGAAGTAGTCTTGTCTATCTCAACTATGGCATCCGTTGCTTCATTAATATCGCTTACTCTTGCCTGCATATCCTCTCCTATCTCAAGAACTGCTTGAGATAACGTCTCTATGCTGACATTTATCTCATGAAGACTGTTTTTGGTATTTTCAGCAAGTTTGCGCACCTCATCTGCAACAACTGCAAAGCCGCGCCCATGCTCACCCGCACGAGCTGCTTCTATAGCAGCATTGAGAGCAAGAAGGTTGGTCTGGTCTGCAATGTCGGAAATGATACTCACGACATGTTTAATATCCGAAGATTGTGCGGCAACCTGTTTTGTTTTCTGTGACACTTCAATAATTGCACTGTTTGTCGTCTCCATAACATGAGTTAGTTCTTGAAGTCTTTGTGCCTGTTTTATAGATTCACTGTTTAAAAACTGCATTTTATCTTTGAGTACTAGTGACTTTTCAGAGAGTTGGTTTGCATTTGAGCTTGACTCACGCAGCATATTTGTAATCGTATCGCCGACACTGTTTAACGCTTGAGCCACCTTACCATTGTCACCTGATAGTCTTGCCGTAAAATCAGACTTCTCATAAGTACTCATCGTAGCAACCAATTCATTGAGGTCTCGGCAGATATTTTGCTGAAGCGAAAGAAGCATTTTATTGATATTTACTTTTAACTCTTCAAGCGCCTCATTATTTGTGGTGCACTCTACATTTTGGTTCAAATGTCCTTTATCTATCGCAACGACTACTCGCTTTACTTCATTGATTATCATCTTGTCGTTTTCGATATTTTTTTCAGTTTTAAAAATATTCTCATCGACCACTTTTGCCATCTTTGCAATCTCATCATCACTTTGGATATCAATTAGTTTTGCCTGAGAGCTCTCTTTGTTAAGATATCTGAAAAATTCCAAAAGCCCTGTTTCAAAATGCTCAAGAGGAGAGAGTATCACTTTTTTAATAGCTGCTAAAATAGAAACGGTAAGAACTACTATCAAAAGAAGAATAAGTATTAAAGCGCTATTAATCATACTGCTTGCTTGGTTGATGGTCGCATCAACGTCGCTTCTGTTTGCACCTAAGAGATAGAGTCCAATCGAATTGCCTTCAAAATCCTCTATTTTGTTAAATGTATAAAAATAGTTCTCATCAAGTGCATATCCCTGTGCTAAAAGCGCTTGCATCTCTATCTTTTTTGCACCTTCAAAAAATTTTGCATCTACCGTTTTTTGACTTAAGATATACTCTGAGACGCTTTTGCTCGTATCTGCTAATTTTGCAAGATGTACCAACTTTTTATCCATCAGCACCAAAAGATTTTCACTCTCTTTTTGAAACTGCTTCACAACCGACTCAAATCCCTGCATAAACTCAAGTGAACCGACATACTCGCCATCCTTTACAACAGGAGAAACTCCTCTGATGGTAAGTCCGGCTTGCCCAACCTCAATAGCGTAGAGTGCTTTTTTCTCTGCTTTTACCTTGTTAATAGTGTGACGGAAACTCTTTAGGTCGTCTCCATATTTTTCAGGTTTCCAAGCTCGAAGAAACGACTTGACATCCTTGTCATGGATATGAATCTTGATATTTTTAAAATTTGTCTCACTTTTATACTTCTGAGCAATGGCATTTACAGAGGCAATCGCAATTTCTCTGTCATTTTGCACAAGTGCTTCTGCAATATTTGAATCGTTTGCAATAGCCAGTGCATTTGTTACGCCTACGTCAAACTTTGCTCTCATCCTATCTTCTATCTTTGAAGCAAGACTCTTTTGTATTGTTATATAAGTCCTATCTACTATTTGTGATTTAAAGTAATTCAAAACAAAAAAACCGCCTAAAAGAAGAACAAAAGATATAGCAATAATAAGAATAGTGATTTTTTTTCCAACCGTCATTTTTTGACCTTTTTAATAATTAATAGTAATATTATTGTTTTTTTGCTTAAATCTACACACAAATGATATCACTTTAGAGGCTCCGTGTAAGCATCATATATGGAGGTACAATCAAAGTTTATTCTACTACCTCTGCCAATATACTTTCAAACTGTTCTTGAGCTTTAAGCAGTACATCAACTCCATCACTATCTTTTATTATCGCGCTGCTTATCCAGTTATATACAGAGGGAAACTCTAAAATAATTTTATCTTCATCTTTTTTCTTGTATATTGCCAATGTACATGGTGCAAAAGCCGCAGCTTCAGGATTTGTTAACGCAACCGTATATATGACAGGCAACTTGCAGATGGAGTAACCTTCATAAAAATCATACGGCGAATCATCCATATGTTAATTTAAATCCAGCTTGCCAGCTACAACAAAACCGTAAAGACTAAGCCCGTTATCAAGAGTTAAGAAAAGATTCTCTTTAGCAGTCGCCACATCATCATCCGTCTCTAACTCATACTTTGTTATAAGTTCTCTCTCTTCTTGCAGTGCATTTGGACTAAGCTTATGTTTTGCATTTGGTAAAATCTTTTTAAGCGCAGAGAGAACTTCACCCTCAAGTTTTTTGATAAGTTCATCATCAAATCCCATTATTTTTTTCAGCGAGTCCGAGGTTAAGACACTTACATGTAAAGTATTCTCTTTTTTGTCTTGATATATTCCTACGCCAAGTGGAGTAAATATCCCCGCATCAGGATACTTTTTCACAAGATCAAAAGATATCTTCTCATGATAGATAGTCATTAGCGTAAATATCTTAAATTTTGTCTCCTTAAACTGAATAGTAAACGGCTTTAGCATGTCACTGTTTACTGCTATGCCAAAGCCGTTTTGTACAAACCCTTGTTCAATTTTTTGCGGTGTTATTGCACCATCTTTATTTTCAACTTCAAAAAGGTGCAAATCACCGCTTGCACTGAGTACCGTTACCATCAAAACACTCATTATAAAAACATATATTTTCTTCATCTCTTATCCTTCATTTTCTTAACTTATGGAGCTATATAAACCCAGCCCTCTTTTACACGCTCAATCATTTCAACGATTCCTGCCGTTACAATCTCTGCATCTTCAATCAACTCTTCTTCTTTTATATTTTTTGTTCTCATGGTGTTGCCGCATGCGACAAACTCTACATCAAGCTGCATAAGCGCACTGATACGCTTTGAAGTCTCTACCTCACTTTTTAGAAGCGATTTGATACCATGATAATACGCCACTATGCGCATTTTTACATTTTCGGGGCCATAAAATTTAAGTACATTATTTGCAGCACTCAGTACATGATTTATCTCGTCATCATCCGCACTTTTAATAGAAAAAACTATCTTTCTAGGCTCTAAAATATTTGGTTTTGGTTCGGCAAAAATAGTTTCTGCGTACAAAATATTTACTATAAACAATAATATTACAAAAAATTTTGCCATCAAGGTTCCTTAATATTCTTTATCAACGATTTAAAATCATCGCCACCCCAAGACCCCGGTATCATTTTTATAATCTTTTGGTATTTATTAACAAAATAAAAGGACGGAGTCATTGATACGCTTATATCTAAAGGCAACTCATCCATATCCAAGTTTAATTTTACAGGGACAAAACGCTCCTCAATCCACTCTGACATCTCTTTATCATCAAAAACATCTTTTTGCATGTTTATACAGTAACGGCAATTTGTTCTCTCAACATATATCATGATTATTTTTGAACTTTTCTGCTGCACTTTTTTTGCTTCTTCATAATCCTGCCAGTCAACTACAAAAAGAGAAACAAAACAAAATATCAAGGAAAAAATAATCTTTTTCATAAAAACACTCGCTTAATATTATTGGGCTGTTTTGGCTACTTATAAAAACAGGAGAGTAAAAATAAGCAACTCAAGACAGCCCTCTCTTTTTTCTTTTAAAAAAGGTAGTTTAATTCAAAACGGTATTCGTTATATGAGTCTTTGTCTACACCGTCAGCTACTCTCTCGTCTGCATCGACAAATGCCATACGAAGCTTTGCGTCAAAAGTCGGGGTAAACTGTTTACGAAGGTCTATATGTAAGATATTGCTATCAGCCTGAACGCCGCCTGCTTGCTTATCTTCATCAAAATCCTGTATTGCATATCTAGCAAGTGCGCTAAATCCGTCTAAAATTTTTGCTTTGCCAAAATCATAGTAAACTTCTGCGGAAGTCGTTTTTGTATCTGCTCTCCAGTTGTACTGCGCCATAGCACGCGTATATCCGCCTGTAGGAAAACCCCTCCATGGTGCGACTATATCCGCTTCATCGGCAACAGCCGAATAACCGACTTGAACTTTTAAGATTCCGTCTGTCAAAACTAAACGTGCCATGGTAAGTGATGTATCAAGAGTAGAAGCATCTTTATATCC